>CAYVQJ010000001.1:0-36069 GCA_964454165.1 uncultured Myxococcales bacterium
CACGAGGATCACGCGCAGCGCGCCTGCTACGCCGCGCTGCACCTGCGCGATCGCTTGCGCGGGTACGCCGACGAGCTGCGCGTCGCCTCCGGCGTCAGCTTCTCGTTCCGGCTCGGCCTGAACTCGGGCGAGGTCGTCGTCGGCAAGATCGGCGACGACCTGCGCATGGACTACACCGCGCAGGGTCACACGGTGGGCCTGGCACAGCGCATGGAGCAGCTCGCGCCGGCGGACGGCATCGCGCTCTCGCAGCACACGCAGAAGCCGGTCGACGGGTTCTTCGCGCTGCGCTCGCTCGGGCCGGTGCAGGTGAAGGGAGCGCGCGAGCCCGTCGGCGTGTTCGTGCTCGAGGGCGTGGGCCGCCACCGCACGCGCCTCGACACCTCGCGGGCCCGCGGGCTGTCGCGCTTCGTCGGCCGCCGCGACGAGATCGAGGCGCTCGAGTCGGCGCTGCAACGCGCGCTCGCGGGCACGGGACGCGTCGCCGCCGCGGTCGGAGAGCCCGGCGTGGGCAAGAGCCGGCTCTGCGCCGAGTTCGTCGAGCGCTGCCGCGGGCGGGGACTCGCGGTCTACGAGGCCCACTGCCCGGCCCACGGCAAGACGATTCCGTACCTGCCGCTGCTCGAGCTGCTGCGCAACCTGTTCGGGATCACCGACCAGGACGGGCCGCGCGAGGCGCGCCAGAAGATTGCCGGTGAGCTGGCGCTGCTCGACGACGGCTTCGCCGACGACCGCGCGCTGGTGCTCGACTTCCTGGGCGTCGGGGACCCGAAAGCTCCCGCGCTCCAGCTCGAGCCCGCGGTGCGGCAGCGCCGGCTCTTCACGTTCCTGCGCCGATTGATCCAGCTCCGCACCGAAGCGGAGCCGATCGTGCTTCTGATCGACGACCTGCACTGGATCGATCCCGGCAGCGACCTGTTCGTGGCGCAGATCGTCGAGGCCGTGAGCGCGACGCGCACGCTCTTGCTCGTAAACTTCCGGCCGGAGTACGAGGCCGACTGGACGCGGAAGTCATGGGTCCTCCAACTCCCGATGGCGCCGCTGGGTGCGGAGGCGTTGGCGGAGCTCGTGCGCGACTGGGTGGGCTCCCGTCCATCGGTCGCCGCGCTGCCCGCGCTGATCGGTGCGCGCTCGGGAGGCAACCCGTTCTTCGCCGAGGAGATCGTGCTGTCGTTGCTGGAGACCAGTCGCCTGGTGGGTACGCGAGGCGCCTACGAGCTGGTGACTGCGCAGGGCGCCCTCGACGTCCCCGCGACGGTGCAGGCGCTGCTCGCGGCGCGCATCGACCGCCTCGGTGACCGGGAAAAGCAGCTCCTGTACACGGCCGCGGTGATCGGCAAGGAGTTCCCGCGCCCGCTGCTCGAGTCGGTGATCGAGATCAGGGGGGACGCTCTCGACGCCGCGTTGGCGGCGCTCCTGGCCGCCGAGCTCGTGTACGAGCGCGCGATCTACCCGGTGGCGGAGTACGCCTTCAAGCATCCGCTCACCCACGAGGTCGCGCTCGGTGCGCAGCTCGGCGCGGCCCGGCGCGCGCGCCACGCGGCGGTTGCCGATGCGATCGCGAAGGCCGAAGCGGATCGGCAGGACGAGCACGCCGGCCTGCTCGCGCATCACTGGACGGAAGCGGGTGACGCGCTGCGCGCGGCCGGGTGGCACGTGCGCGCGGCGCGCTGGGTGCGCATCACCGATCTGCTCGCGTCCCGGCGCCACTGGTCGCAGGCGCGCACACTGCTCGTCGCACTCCCCGACTCGCCCGAGCGCGCGCGGCTCCTGCTCGAGGTGTACCCCGAATTGATCAACACGCTCGATCGGCTGGGCGCCGAGCCGGCAGAATCCGAGGTCGTCTTCCAGGAGGCGATCGCCCTTGCCCGCCAGGCGGGCGATCGCCGCGCGGAGGCCTTGGTGCTCGCGGCGTACGCCTGGCTCGAGATGGGGCAGAACGACTGGGCGCTCGTGATCGAGCACGCCGAGCGCGCGGTGACACTTGCGGACGCCGAAGGCGATCGATCCACCCGCCTCTTTGCGCGCTACACCCTTGGGCGGGCCCTGGCGTGGCAAGGCCGATTCGACGAGAGCGTCGACGCCTTCGATCAGGCCGCCGAGATCGGCGGAGGCGACGACGCCGCCGAGCTCGAAGTGCTCGGTTGGCGGCCGTACGTCGAGAGCCTCTCGGTTCGCTCAGCGGTGCTAAGCGCGCTCGGCCGACCTCGCGAAGGGCTCGAATTCGCGGAACGACTGCCCGTGCTCCTGCGCAGACCCGGCCTGCATTCGGACATGTCGTCAGCCGCAGCCGATCGGATCTGGCTCTGCTGGATGCTCGGCGATGCGGAGCTCGCCCGGCGCTACTCCAGCGAAGCCCTGAAAATGGCCGAGCGCTTCGGCTCGGACAGAAACGTGGTGTACGCGCTGTGGGCGTGCAGCGTCGCGAGCTGCCTCGGATCTCGTTGGGAAGAGGGCGCTGGGTTCATCGCGCGCGCGCGCGAGCGGGTCTCCGCCTCGGGCGCCGGCCGTGAGTGGGCCACGTACTTCGACGGATGCCAGGCGCTCTGTTCGGCCGAGATGGGCGATCGCGAACGGAGCCTGGACCTGGCGAGCAGAGGTGTGGAGCAAGCGCGGGCCAACCATCTGATCACGCCGTGGTTGTTCAGCTCCGTCCTGCGGGCGCGCGTGCTGCGCACGGTCGGCGGACTGCAGCATCAGGGCGAGCTCCAAGCCCAGATCGCCGAGACCCTCGAGCTGATCCGGCGCACCGACTCGAAGGGTTGGCTCCCACTGGTCCTGCTCGAGCGCGCGGGGCTCGCACGCCTGCGCGGAGACGCGGACGCCATGGCGCGCGACCTCTCCGAAGCGCGTCGCCTCTTCGCGCAGATGGGCGTGACCGGCTGGGATGACTATGCGAGGTCGATCGAGGCATGAGTTCCTCGCGGATCCTCACGCTGGTCTTCACTGACCTGGCGGACTCGACCGCGCTGAAGACACAGCGTGGAGATCAGTCGGTCGGCGAGCTGATCACCCGGCATCGGGCGCACGTTCTCCGACTGGCGGCAGAGTCGGGCGGTCGCATCATCGACTGGGCCGGAGACGGCTGCTTCCTGACCTTCGATACCCCGAGCGCCGCGGTCTCGTTCGCGCTGCAGCTGCAGCAGGCGCACGCCGACGAGCCCGACCTTCCCGGCGTGCGCACCGGCATCCACCTGGGCGAGGTGAGCGAACGGCCCGGCCCGGAGGGCGACGCGGCGCATCCACGCGTCGAGGGGCTCGCCGTCGATCTCGCCGCCCGCATCTGTGGGCTCGCCCGACCCGCGCAGGTGCTGATGTCGTCGCCGGTGGCCGACAGCGCGCGGCAGCGTCTCGACACTCAGCGCTTGCGCCGGCAGGTCGTCTGGCGTGCCCATGGCACCTACACACTGAAGGGTGTCGGCGAGCCGGTCGAGATCCGCGAGGCCGGACTCGAGGGGGTGGCCCCGCTGGTCGCGCCCGCGGCAACCGGGAGAAGAACGCTTCGCATGGGCGCGATCGCCGCACTCGTCGGAGTCACCCTCGCGGCAGGCGTGTGGTGGACGACTTCACTGCCGCGCGGGACCGATTCCCCGGCGGGTGCGAGGAAGTCGATCGCCGTGCTGCCGTTCGTCAACATGAGCTCGGACGCAGAGAACGAGTACTTCAGCGACGGCATCACGGAGGATCTGATCACCGCCCTGTCGAAGCTGTCGGGCTTGCACGTCGCGGCGCGAACCTCGTCGTTCGCCTTCAAGGGCAAGAACGAGCCGATCGAGAAGATCGCCGCGCAGCTGCACGTCGACGCCGTCCTCGAAGGCAGTGTCGCCAAAGCGGGCAAGCGGGTGCGGATAACGGCGCAGCTCATCAACGCCTCGGACGGCTACCACCTGTGGTCGGAGAGCTACGACCGCGAGCTCGAGGACATCTTCGCGATCCGCAGCGAGGTCGCCCAGACGGTGGCGAAGGCGCTGCAGGTCACCCTCGCGGCCGGCGAGCGCCAGAGGCTCGAGCAGAAGCCCACCGAAGACGTAGAGGCGTACCAGCTCTATCTGAAGGGACGCTCCGCGGTCGCGACGTATGCCGACTTCGACGCAGCCATGCGCTACTTCCAGCAAGCGATCGAGCGCGACCCTGCCTATGCGTTGGCCTATCTCGGCGTGGCGTACTACTACGTCACTGTTTCCGACTGGCGGATGCCGCCGAACCAGGCGTTGCCGCGGGCCCGCGAGGCCGCCGAGAAGGCGCTGCGGCTCGACCCCTCCCTGGCCGAGGCGCATACCTGGCTGGGCTTCGTGCACTGGTGGTACGACCAGGATCTCGCAGCGACGCGCCGTGAAATGGAAACGGCGCTTGCCATGCAGCCAGACAGTGCCATCACGCGTGCAGACTACGGCTGGTATCTGGTCAGCATCGGTGAGACCGAAGCCGGACTCGCAGAGGCGCGCCGCGGGGTCGAGCTGGAGCCCTTGTCGGCGGAAATCAATGCCATCCTCGGCATGAGCCTCTACTATGCGCGGTATTACGACGAGGCGATCGGTCAGCTGCGCACCACGGTGGCCATCGACCCGGACTACTGGTTCACGTACGAGTGGCTCGGGCGAGCGTACGCCCGCCAAGGCAGGTTCGCGGAGTCGATCGCCGAGCTGCAAACGGCGCAGCGCCTGGACTCCGCAAAGCTGGAAATCGAGTCGGTGCTCGGGCGCGTCCAAGCAGACGCCGGGAACAGGGCCGACGCGCTCGCGGTACTCGACCATCTGCGCGAACGATCCCAAGGCGAGTACGTCTCCGGCTCCTACCTGGCAACGGTGCAGATCGGGCTCGGTCAGACGGACGAGGCCTTCGAGTCGTTGGCGCACGCCGCCGCGCAGCGTTCGTGGTGCGTCTCCTTCTGGAAGGTCGATCCTGAGCTCGACCCCGTGCGCTCCGACCCGCGCTTCAGCGCGCTGCTGAAGCAGGTGGGACAGACGCCGTGACGGCACGCAGCGCTGCCAGGGCAACGCCGTCGATCTGCGCGTCGTGCTCGAGCGAGAGCCCCGCCGGCGCGCGCTTCTGCATGCACTGCGCTGCGCCGCTGCCGCTGCGCTGCACCGGATGCGGAGCCGAGGTACCGGCGGCCGCCCGCTTCTGCCCGCAGTGCGCGCATCCGGTGGGCGCGGCAGCGACCCCCCCGCCACCTCCACTTCGCGACACCCGCGCCTACACTCCCAAGCACCTCGCCGACAAGATCCTGCAGTCGCGCTCCGCGCTGGAAGGCGAGCGCAAGCAAGTCACGGTGCTCTTCGCCGACGTGAAGGGCTCGATGGAGCTCGCGGATTCCGTCGAGCCCGAGCAGTGGCACGCGATCCTCGACCGCTTCTTCCAGATCCTGGCCGACGGCGTGCACCGCTTCGAGGGTACGGTCAACCAGTACACCGGCGACGGCATCATGGCGCTGTTCGGCGCGCCGATCGCGCACGAGGATCACGCCCAGCGCGCGTGCTACGCGGCGCTGCACCTGCGCGAAGAGCTGCGCGCCTATGCGGACCAGCTGCGCCTTACTCGCGGGCTCTCGCTGGCGACGCGCATCGGGCTCCACAGCGGCGAGGTCGTCGTCGGTAAGATCGGCGATGACCTGCGCATGGACTACACGGCGCAGGGCGCGGTCGTGGGGCTCGCGCAGCGCATGGAGCAGCTCGCGGCGCCGGGCACGGTGCTGCTCTCGGACGCGACTGCTCTGCTCGCGCAGGGCTACTTCGCGCTGCGGGATCTCGGCCCGGCGAGCGTGAAGGGCGTGGCCGAGCCGGTGCGCGTGCACGAGCTCGAGGGCGTCGGCGCGCTGCGCACGCGCTTCGACCGCTCACGCGCCCGCGGGCTCTCGAAGTTCGTGGGGCGCGCTGCAGAGATGGGCGCGCTCGAAGCCGCGCTCGAGCAGGCGCTCACCGGGCACGGCCAGGTGGTCGGCGTGGTGGCCGACGCCGGCACCGGCAAGAGCCGCCTCTGCTTCGAGTTTGGCGAGCGCTGCCGCGCGAAGGGGATCACCGTGCGGACGGCCTCGGGCGTGGCGCACGGCAAGGCGGTCCCGCTCCTGCCCGTGCTCGAGTTCTACAGGAGCAGCTTCGGCATCACGGAGCGCGACGACGCGCGTGCGGCCCGTCAGAAGATCGCGGGCGGCGTCGTCCAGAACGACGAGTCGCTCGTCGCGTCGCTGCCGCTGCTCTTCGACTTCCTCGGCGTGCCCGATCCCGAGAAGCCGGTGGAGCTCGAGCCGGGTCCCGAGCGCCAGCGCGCGCTGCTCGGGATCCTGAAGCGCCTGACCCTCGCACGCAGCCGGCGCGAGCCGGCGGTGATCCTGTTCGAGGACCTGCACTGGATCGACGAGGCGACGGGTGTGTTCCTCGAGAACCTGGTGGACGCGGCCGACGCGAGCCGCACGCTGCTCGTGGTGAACTTCCGGCCCGAGTACCGGGCGGACTGGATGCGCCGCTCGTACTACCAGCAGCAGGCACTCGCCCCGCTCGACGCGCGCGCGTTCGCGGAGATGCTCGGCGAGACGCTCGGCAGCGATTCCGCGCTGCTCGCGCTCGTCGGCCGGATCCATGAGCGCAGCGGCGGGAATCCGTTCTTTGCCGAGGAGATCGTGCTGTCGCTGATCGAGTCCGGGGCACTCGAGGGCGCATCGGGAGCGTACCGCTTGACGCGCAATGTCGACGCGCTCGGGATCCCCGCGACGGTCCAGCTCGTGCTCGCGGCGCGTATCGACCGGCTCGGCGAGCGGGAGAAGAACGTGTTGCAGACGGCGTCGGTGATCGGGCGCGAGTTCTCGGAGTCGCTGCTGCGTCGAGTCGCGGGCGTCGAGAGTGGCGCGCTCGCCGAGGGGCTCCGCGCGCTGGTGCAGGCCGGGTTTCTGCACGAGACCGCGCTGTATCCAGAGGCCGAGTACGCGTTCAAGCATCCGCTCACCCAGGAGGTGGCGCTCGGCTCGCAGCTCCGTGAGCGGCGCGCGCGCGTGCACGCGGCGGTCGCGAAGGCGCTGGTCGAGATCCACGCCGGCGCGCTCGACGAGCACGCGGCGCTGCTCGCGCACCACTTCGAGGCGGCCGCTGACCTGCCCGAGGCCGCGCGCTGTCACGAACGCGCCGCGGCCTGGCTCGAAGGACGCGACCCGCACGCGGCGCGCCGCCACTGGGAGCGGCTGCTCGAGCTCCTGGGCGCCGAGCCGGAGTCTCCAGAGCAAGAGCGCGCAGCGCTGCGCTCGTGCAGTCGGCTCATGCTTCTGGGCTTCTCGCTCGGGCTCGATTTCAGCGTGGGCGAAGCGCTCTACCAGCGCGGTCGCGCGCTTGCGGCGCGTGTCGACGCTCCGAATCTCGAAGCCGGATTGCTCGCCGGCTACATCCGGCTACTGAACTTCTCAGGGAGACCGGTTGGCACGGACGCTGCCGAGGAGGCGTTCCTGCTTGCCCGGCGCGTCAGTGACGCGCACGGGTTCGCTGAGCTGATCTCCGCCGCGGCGGGCCTGATCCTGTTCCGGGGACGAGCCGCCGACGCGCTGGCCGCCCTCGACGAGGCCCTCTCGGGGAGCCAGGTCAGCTCGAGCACGCCGGTCGCCCTCTCTGTATTGATCAGAATGCGTGCGCGGGTTCTCGGCGAGCTCGGCCGACTCGACCTGGCGAGGTCGGAAGTCGATCGCGCCGCGGAGCTGCTCGCGGACCGGGGTGATGCGGAGGTGCTTCGCACCCTGGAGGAGATGCGGGCGTTCCAGCTCAGGCAGCGCGGCTTTCCCGAAGGATCTCTCGAGCGGATCGCGCGCGCCGTCGCGCACGCGGACGAGGCAGAAGTCCACTTCTCCCGGGTTCAGTCGCGCTTCGCTCTGGCCGACGCGTTCCTCTTCGTCGGCAATCCCGACGCGGCGCTCGAGACGATCGACGCGGGCGTCGCGATCGCGAACGAGAGCCGCGCGAGCTTCAGCCTGATCCGCGGCTTCGAGGCGCTGCGCGCGCGCGCGTTGCTTGATCGTGGCGAGGTCGAGGCCGCAAGGCAGCTCGCGGAACGCCTGGCCGCAGAGCCGGCCTCCCCGACCGTCTCAACTCGGGCGCGGCTGCTCCTCGTACTGGCTGAGGTTCTGATCGCCTCGAATGCAGCGGCCGAGCGCGCGCGCATCGAGGCCACGCTGACCGAGGTGACGCAGATCGCAGAGCGAACGGGCTTCATCGCGCTTCAGGCGGCTGCCTGCACCGAGCGCGCTCAGCTGGCCCGCGCGCTCGGCGACGCGGCCGGCCGGGGGCGCGAGCTGCGCGAGGCGCTCCGGATCTATACCGAGATGAACGCGACCGGATGGGTGGAACGGATCGCCCGGGAGCTCGCGTCATCCCAACTGTGAAATTCTTCACAGCGGCTCCGCGCGCGGAGGCGCGACTCTCGGGAGGCGCCAACCACCCCCCTCGAGGCGCCAGGAGACCCGCCGGTTGAACGCCGATCCGCACCTGCTCGCCGACCTTCATCACCTCGAGGGGACAGCGCTTCCGCCCGCCCTCTGCGAGGCGATCCGGCTGCTGGAGTCCGACCGCTTCGAGCAGCTGACCGACGCCCACATCCATGAGGTCGCGAGCTACCGCGCGATCGAGCTCGGCGACGAGACCTTCTTCGAGCGCGCCTTCACGCCGGGCAAGGAGGCCGCCGCCAGCCTCGGCTTTGCGCGGCTGCTCGGCCGCGAGCGGGTGCTCGACGACCTGCGGCGCCTGCGGGACTCGCTGGGCTGCAGCTGCCGGCGAGAGCGCCTGGACGCGCGCTGAATTCTCCGGCCACCTCCGACGCGGCGTAGAATCCGTCGCGAGGGGGGAAACGGAGGACGAGATGGCGAAGCGAGTCGACTGGTACTACCACCGCAACGGCTGAACGACCTGCACCAGGGCGTCCAAGTTTCTGGACGCGAACCGGGTCGAGAAGGCCGAAGTCGTTTCCGCGAGCAAGAAGCTCGGCCGCAAGGAAGCCGCCGACCTGGTCAAGGCGGCGGTGCGCGTGATCGTGGCGAAAGGGAAGCACGTGCAGAGCTTCGAGCCGGGGGGGAGGGCGCCGGCCGAGGTGGTCGAGGCCATGCTCGGCCCGACGGGAAACCTGCGCGCCCCGACGCTGCGCGTCGGCAAGACGATCCTCGTCGGCTTCGACGAGCAAACCTTCCGCGAGGTGTTGAAGTAGTCCCATGAGCGAAGCCGAACGCATCGTGGTGCCCGGGCTCGGGCGGCTGCCGTTTTTCTCGCACGCGACGGCCGTCGGCGATCTGGTGTTCGTGTCGGGCCTGCTCGGGACGAAGCCCGGAACGATCGAGCTGGCGCCGGGCGGCACCGGCCCGGAGACGACACAGGCGCTGCGCAACATCGAGCAGGTGCTCGTCGCCGCGCGCTCGTCTCTGGCGCAGGTCGCCAAGGTCAACGTCTATCTCGCGGACATGAAGACCTACGACGAGATGAACCGCGCGTACATGGGCTGCTTCGAGGGTCAGCCGCAGCCGCCGCCCGCGCGCATCACCGTCGGCGGCGCGCGGCTGGCGCTCGCGGCGAACGTGGAGATCGACTGCGTGGCGTGGCGCTCGGCGGCCGCGCCCGCGGCGCGTCCGATCGCGCGCGCGACGGGCTTCGTGGAGTCGGGTGGCGAGCGCGTCTACTACGAGGTGCACGGCGAAGGCGATCCCGTCGTGCTCTGTCACGGCGCCGGCGGGAACCACGTCGCGTGGTATCTGCAGGTGCCCGAGCTCGCGCGCGAGCATCGCGTGGTCAGCTGGGACCAGCGCGGCTTCGGCCGCACCACCAACCGCGCGGATCAACCCACGCCCGCGAACGCCGTCGCGGACCTGATCGCGTTGCTCGATCACCTGGGCATCGCGCGCGCACACGTGATCGGGCAGTCGATGGGCGGCTGGGCTGCCCTCGGCGTAGCACTCGCACAGCCCGCGCGCGTGCGCTCGCTCGTGCTCGCCGACACGATCGGCGGGATCTGGACCCCGCTCGCGCAGCGGGAGTTCGAGGCCTTCGCCAAGCGCGCGGCCGGGCTGCGCACCGACGGACTCCCGCTCGGCCGCCATCCCGCGATCGACGAGTCGCTCCTGGCGCGCGATCCGGCCCACGCGTTCCTGTACCAGCAGCTCCAGAGCCTGAACGAAGCGCCTCCCGCCGCGATCGCGCTCCACCTGCGCGCGGCGGCCTACGCGCCCGAAGCGCTGGCTCGGCTCGCGCTCCCGGTGCTCTTCGTTGTCGGCGAGCGCGATCCGATCTTCCCGCCCGCGGTGATCCGCGACGCCGCCGCGCAGATCCCCGGCGCGCGTGTGGTCGAGATTGCCGGCGCGGGTCACTCCCCGTACTTCGAGAAGCCCCGCGAGTGGAACGACGCCGTGCTCGCCTTCCTGCGCGGCGCCTGAGCCCGCCGCCGAGCGCGCCACTGCGCCCGGACGGCTTCAGCTCCCTTCGCTCGACCGGCTCCGCGGCCGAGGGCTTGGTAGGCGCGCTCGAAGCACGAGCGCATCAGCACGCGGCTCTAGCTCTCCGGAATCCCGACGCGGCGAACGAGGTCGACGAACCGGGGGTCGTCGCGGATCGGGTCGAACGTGGGCTCTACGCGAAGGTACGCGAGCTGCCCTTCGCGTAGGGTGTATGCACGTTCCAGCTCGGCGAATGCCTCGTCGCGCTGCCCGAGCTGCCCTTGGATTCCGGCGAGAACAGCATGCGGCACCCGTATGGCTGGGTCCTGAGCGATTCGGAGCAGCTCGCGGCAGTAGCCTTGCCGTCCCTCTCGCGACACAACGCCGCGCAGCTCTGAAGCGATCCTGGGACTGTATTCCCCCGCTCTCTCGAACGCGCCGATCGCCTCCTCGTAGCGGCCGAGCGCCAGGTAGGTCCGGCCGAGATAGGAGTGCGCCAGGCGGAATGTCGGATCCATGGCGACGAGCTTTCCCAGTTCCTCGACCGCGTCACCGAAACGGCGTGTGAACAGGTACGTTAAGCCGAGCCCACTACGCATCACAAGGTCGAGCGGTGCGAGCTCCACGGATCGCCTCGCCTCAGCGATCGCCTCCTCATGGCGGCCGCGCGCTGCGAGATGGAAAGCAAGGATGTGGTGAGCTCCTGGCTGGCTCGGGTTGAGTTCGACCGCTCTCCGAAGGTGGTGCTCCGCTGCTGCCCAGTGCCAGTCGAACAGGTACGCCACCCAGCCGAGCACGACGTGCGCGTCCATGAGTGCACCGTCTAGCTCGTGCGCACGAAGCGCGGCGGACTTCGCCTTCGGCATCCCCTCGAGGTAGGGAGCGGCAGAAAAGCGGAGGACCAAGCTGACCCACGCTGCCCCCAGCCAGGCGTGCGCCGGCGCATAGCCGGGATCGATCACGATCGCGCGCTCGAAGGACGCGAGAGCGCTCCTCACGGACTCCGGCGTGAATCGACCCAGGTGGTAGATGCCCTTCAGGAGCGCGTCGTGCGCCGCTGGGTCCACGGGCGGTCGATTGGCGAGCCGCGCCGCCTCGCCCGGCGTCAGCTCGAGCTCGATCTTGCGCGCGACCGCGCGGGCCACGTTGCTCTGGAGCTCCAGAATCCCGCGCAGGTCGCGGTCGTAGCGCTCGCACCAGAGGTGATGGTCGGTGCGCCCGTCGATGAGCTGGACCGTGACTCGCACGCGCTCGCCTTCGCGCATCACCGTCCCTTCGAGCAGCGCGTCCACGCCGAGCTCGGCGGCGATCTCCGGGAGCGGCTTTCGCGCGCCCTTGTACTGCATCACCGAGGTCCGGGAGATCACCTTCAGCGCGCCGATCTTGCCGAGATCTCCGATCAGGGTCTCGGTCATGCCGTCGGCGAAGTACTCCTGCTCCGGGTCGCCCGAGAGATTCTCGAGGGGGAGGACCGCGAGGGACCGGATCGGGCTCGCAGGGACTCCGCCTTCTTCGCGAGTGAGCAGCAGCCAACCCGCGACGATCGCCGCCACTACAACCACGCCAATGGCGGTACTCGCCGCCCAGCGTCGTCCCAGCGGCGTGACCGCCGTAGGGACGGCCGCAGGCTCGACGGTCCGAACCTGATAAGCGCGCACGGGCTCGGGGATGTTCTTGAGTGACTGAGGGCCGAGGTCCCGGTAGGACACCGCGAGCTTGGCGGCGAGCTGGTCACGGACCCCCCCCCGAGACACAGATCCCGCCGGGCTCCGCCAGCGCCTGGAGCCGCGCCGCGATGTTCACGCCGTCGCCGTACAGGCGCTTCGCCTCCACGCGGACCTCGCCGAGATGGACGCCGATCCGGAACTGCATGCGCCGCTCCGCAGGCAAGCGCGCGTTCCGAACCCCGAGAACCCCCTGAATCTCGATGGCGCAGCCGACGGCCGCCGTCGCGGTCGAGAACTCCACCAGGAAGTTGTCCCCGGTGAAGTCGACGAGGCGCCCGCGGTGCTGGCGCACCAGCAGGCCGACCTCCTCGCGGTAGGCCGCAATCGTGCTCACCGTCGCGCCCTCGTCCCCGGCCATGAGCCGGCTGTAGCCGACCACGTCGGCCGAGAGGATCGCGGCGAGCCTTCGGTCCACCCCGGGCGCAGTCATGCAGGGTCCTCGGGTGGGAGCGCGAGCAGCTTACACCCGCGGGTTCGCGTCTGCCGGATTTGAGAAGCGCGCGAGGACCCCCTAAGGTCGCCGGGTCGCGGGAGTCCTGGGAGCATGCCGAGTCGAGCGCGAGACTGGATGGCGCAGGCGGAACGTGACCTCGAGCAGGCTCGAGCGTCGCGTGGAGAAGCTCGCCACGAGTGGGCGTGCTTTCCGGCGCATCAGGCCGCCGAGAAGGCTGTGAAGGCCCTGCATCTGCACCTCGGTCAGGAGGCCTGGGGTCACGTCGTCGCGCGTCTGCTGCGCGAGCTTCCCTCGGGTGCTCCCCCGGAGCTGATCGAAAAGGGCAAAGTGCTCGACAACGTCTACGTGCCCAGTCGTTACCCGAACGGCCACCCGGAGGGGGCGCCCTTCGAGCACTATGGCCCGATCCAGAGCGAGGAGGCGATCCGGATTGCCAGTGAAGTTCTCGTCTTCGTCCGTGCTCGTCTGGCCTGACCGGGACCGCGTCGACCGAGCGGTTCGCGCGTGGGCGCTGGACGAGTCGCGGCGGCATCCCGAGCTCGTCGCGCTCGGCTACTTCGGGTCGTATGCGCGCGGAACGTGGGGTGTCGGAAGCGACCTCGATCTCGTCGCCGTCGTTCGGCAGGCGGAGACGCGCTTCGAGAGGCGTGCGCTCTCCTTCGAAACCGAGTCGCTGCCGGTGCCCGCCGAGCTCCTCGTGTACACAGAGGCCGAGTGGGCTCGACTCAGCTCCGCAGGAGGGCGCTTCGCCGAGACGCTCGCGCGAGACGTCGTCTGGGTCTACGGAGAGCCTGCGACCGGGCCGTAGGCGCCTCGCGTGTGGATGGAAAGGCAGGCGGGGCGGAACGAGATCTCAGAAGGCGAGCAGGCTCGGCCAGGGCAGCCCGACGCGTGCGGTGCCATTCAGGCGCTCGTCGAGCCAGGTGCGCGCGCGCTCGTGCTGGGCGAAGTCCGCAACGTGCGCGTAGACGAGCAGATTCGCGTCGACGAGGATCAGCGGAAGCGCTCCCCTTCGGCGGCAGCGAGCGCCTCGGCGACGTCGTCCACGTTGTCGAGGAGGCAGCGCCCGAGCGAGACGGCCTTCGTCGCATGGCGCTTGCGCGGCGCGCGCGGCGCCTCGAGGCGCGCCAGTCCTTCCCGCAGCGCCTCGTTCAGGATCTGCTTCAGGCTGCCGCCCCGGCGCTTGCGCACGCGCTCGAGCAGCCGGGCTACGTCGTCATCCAGCGAGAGGGTCGTCCGCACGCATCAAGGCATACCATGACCGATGCGTTGATCGCGGCGAGGCGGCGTTCTACGCCGAAAGCGCGGGCCGACTGGCCGCGGCGAATCGACATCCCGCGGCTCGCGTGAGCGGCGACCGTCGCGTCACTCAGGCCGCGCGGGGGATCTCACGTCGGCAAAGTAGGAGCGAGGCGCCGAGTATCAGTCCCGCGAGCGCCGCGCGGCCGGCGGCCCCCAGCGACGGCACGGGTTGCGCGACGACCTGACCGGGGTTCTGGAACAGGAACTGCACCTCGGCATCCGAGAGCGCGACGTCGTAGACCTGGACGTCGTCGATCAGCCCGCTGTACCTCGCGGTGGGTGTGCTCGCCGAGCTGAATCCGCCGATCACGAACGCCGCGGAATTCGGCTGGATGGTCGCGCTCGGTAACGCGGCCTCCGCAGGGGATCCGTCGAGGTAAATCGAGATCGTGCCGCCGGACCGGTACACGCCGACGATCTGGTGCCAGGCGCCGTCATTGACCGTGGTGGTCGAGGTAGGTGCCTGCCCCGGAGGGGACGAGCCGTAGAACCATGCTCGATTGGCAGCACCCAGCCCGCCGCCCGGGCTCGCGTTCAACCCCACCAGGTAGCCGTTCAGGGTCCCTGACTCGTGCTTGCCAAGGACGAACGTGTCGTTGTCCGTGCTGGTGGTCTGCACCCAGGACACGACTGAGAACGCTCCCGACGTGAATCCAGGAAAGCCGGTCCCCACGTTGACGAGCGAATTCGACGCGGCCGCGAGGCTGACTGCGTTGCCGGAGACACCTCCGGGGACGAACGCGGCAGCGCCGGAGAGGGCCCCGTCGAACGCGCCAGCGCTGTCCGCAGCGACCGTCCCGCTCGATTCGTCGAACCTCCAGTGAGCGACGACGGCAGCGCGCGCGCCACCCGCCCAAATCGCGACGAGGGCCAGCACCGCGGTCGCGATCCTCGCTGCCATCATCCACCTCCCTGGTCGCGGACTGCCCTTCAACGGTAGGTGGCTCCCCCTGCCGGATCCGTGGCGCCTGGGGGAGCGGTCATCAGCAACGCGCTTCGCGAACGGAGCCACGTTCGATTTCAGCGCGGCGAAACCCTCAGCAATGTCGGATTGGGGCTAGTCGCCGAGCTCGTGCGCGAAGAACAGGGCGACCTCGCCGGGGGCGGCCTTCGGGTCGTAGAGGTCGCGGTCGAGGCCGCAGAGCTCGAAGCCGATGTGGCGGTAGAACTGGATCGCGGGGTAGTTCACGTTCTGCGTCTCGAGCCAGAGCTGGCGCGCGCCGCGCTCGCGCGCGAAGTCGGCTGCGGCGTCGACCAGCCGGCGGCCGGCGCCGATCCCGCGCCGCGCGCGGTCGACGTACAGGTGCGTGAGGATCGCCCGGCGGTTCCAGGTCTCGCAGCGCACGCAGGCGAAGGCGATCGCGGCGCCCTCGACCTCGGCGACGAAGCTGGCCTCCGCGCGTGCGATCTCCGCCGCCAGGTCCGCGAGCGGATAGCGCTTATGGAGCGCGGGATCGACGACTCTCTCGCGCAGCTCGAACGAGCCCTCGTCCGCAACCAGCTCGTACACGCGGTCCGTGACGACCCCCGTGTCCAGCGCGTCGAGCGCCGCCGCGTGGTCGGGCCAGCGCAGCGCGCGGATCTCGACGCGCGGAGCCATCAGACACCGATCTCGAGCACACGCACGAGGGGTCCTTCGGCCAGCGGGCCGCGCGGGAGCTCGACGCGCGCGCGTACGCACCACTGCTCGTCGCCGCGCGGGTCGACGATCACCTGCGTGGCGTCCCAGACGCGCGCGTCCGCCGGGCGCACCAGCGTACGGTGGAGCGCGCGCGCGGCCGGCGTGAAGACGATCTCGCCGTACTCTGCGAAGTAGGGCGCGAGCGCCTGCTCGAAGCGCGCGGGCAGCCAGGGGTCGTCGGGCTCGTGGCGCACGCAGGCCGCGGCCTCGGTCCAGTCGCGTGCGGCGAGCGCGCGCAGCAGCGCGTGCAGCTCCGCGCGGATCCGCGCGTGCAGCGCCTTCGGGTGCTCTGCGAGATCGAACGGCCGCGCCGCGCCGACTGGCACGGGCGCGGTGTCGCGCTCTGGCTCCCCCGGTGTGAGCAGGCGCTCCCACGCCTCGAGCAAGCTCGAATCGATGCGCGCGACCCCTGTGCGCAGGTAGGCGAGCACGTCGTAGACCTCGGGCGTCTTGGCGGACTCGGGCACGTTGCGCGCGAGCGTGTTGTGGACGTCGGAGAGGTAGCGCAGCAGCAGGCCCTCGCTGCGCGCGATGCCTAGCTCGCGCACGTAGGCGCCGAAATCGAGGTAGCGCTCGACCATCTCGCGCGCGATCGACTTGGGCCGGATGCTCTCGGCGCGGAGCCACGGATGGCGCTCCACGAACATCTCATACGTCGCGTGCAGGAACTCGGCGCTCGGTCGCGGCCAGCTCGCCTCGTCCAGGCGCCGGATGCGGTCCTCGTAGTCCACACCCTCGGCCTTGAGCCGCGCGATCAGCTCCCCCTTCGCCCGGTCGCGCTGTGCGAACAGGATCGCGCGCGGGTCCTCGAGGATCGCCTCGGTGAGCGTCAGCACCTCGAGCGCGTGGTTCGGATCGGTCGGGTCGAGCGCAGCGACGGCATCGACCAGATACAGCGAGAGCGTGTGGTACAGCGAGAACTCGCGCTGCAAGTCCGCGTGCACGCGCACGCGCCGGCCGGCGCCCGTCGGCCCGCGTTCCAGGACCAGGATCCCGGCGCGGCGCAACGAGCGGAACACGCGCGCCCCTTCGCGCAGCAGCCGGCGCTTGCTCTTCGCGTCCTCGTGCGAGAAGCCGACGAGCTCGGCGACCGCCCGATAGCCACTCGCCGCCGCGCCGGCCGGATCGCGCTGCAGCAGCGCCAGCAGCATCCCGTGATCGACACCGAAGCGCGACTCGAGCGGCTCGGGCAGCCGGCGCTGGAGCTGCTCGAAGGTCTCGCGCGTCCAGCCGACGAAGCCCGGCGGCGCCTTCTTGCGGCCCGCCTTCGACTTGCGACCGGCCTCCACCTTGGCCTCGGCTCGCCGCTTCTCGATCACGTGCTCGGGCGCCTGACACACCACCCAGCCGCGCTCGTCGAAGCCCTTGCGGCCCGCGCGTCCCGAGATCTGGCGGAACTCGCGGGCCGAGAGGATGCCCACCTTCTCGCCGTCGAACTTCGCGAGCTTGGTGAAAAGGACGGTGCGGATCGGGATGTTGACGCCGACGCCGAGTGTGTCGGTCCCGCAGATCACCCGCAGCAGCCCCTGCTGCGCGAGCTTCTCGACCAGCAGCCGGTAGCGCGGCAGCAGCCCGGCGTGGTGCACGCCGATCCCGGCGCGCACGAAGCGCGCGAGCTCAGCGCCGTAGCTCGTGTCGAAGCGGAAGCCGCCGAGCGCGTTGCCGATGCGCTCGCGCAGCTCGCGGTCGGCGATCTTCGCGCTGGTGAGGGCCTGCGCCTCCTCGCCGCACTCGCGCTGGGTGAAGTTCACGACGTACACGGGCGCGCGGCCTTCGGCGAGCAGCGCCTCGACCGTCTCGTGCAGGGGCGTCTCGCGCCAGCCGAACTCGAGCGGGACGGGTCGCAGGTCGGAGTGCACGTGAGCGACCGCGCGGCCGCTGCGCTGCTCCAGCCGCTCGGCGGTCGGCGCCATGTTCCCGAGCGTGGCCGACATCAGCAGAAAGGTCGTGCGGGGCAGGGCGAGCAACGGGATCTGCCAGGCCGGGCCGCGTTCGCGGTCCGCGTAGTAGTGGAACTCGTCGAGCACGGCGTACGGCGCGTCGAGCGCTTCGCCCTGGCGCAGCGCCATGCTCGCGAGCACTTCTTGCGTGCAGCACAGCACGTCCGCCTCGGGGTTGATGCTGGCGTCGCCCGTCAGCATGCCCACCGCTTCCGCGCCGAACAGCTCGCAGAGCGCGAAGAACTTCTCGGAGACGAGCGCCTTGGTCGGCGCGGTGTAGAAGGAGCGCGCGCCCTCGGCCATGGCCCTGAAGTGGACGAACAGCGCGACCAGAGACTTGCCAGAGCCGGTGGGCGTCGAGAGGATCACGTGCTTGCCGGAGGCCAGCTCGAGCAGCGCTTCTTCCTGCGCGGGATACGGCGCGAGCCCCGTCTCCGCGACCCAGTCGACGAAGCGCTCGAGCGCCTGGTCCGCGCTGAGCACGCCCTCGAGCGGCAGCCGTGCCAGCAGGGGCGGCGCGCTCGAGTCCGTCGCGCTGCTCACCCTAGCCCCCGGCGCGTTTGACGGTGTAGCCGCGCTCGACCAATGCCGCGATCACGGCGTCGCGGTGGTCGCCCTGGATCTCGATCGCGCCGTCCTTCGCGGTACCACCCGTGCCGCAGCGACGCTTGAGCTCGGAGGCGAGCTCTGCCAGCGCGTCGCTCGCGAGAGGCACGCCGTGGACCGCGGTGACCGTCTTGCCGCCGCGGCGCTGCGTCTCGCGGCGCACGCGCACAATTCCGTCCCCGCGCGGGGCGCGCGGCGGGATCGGGGCGCGCGGCCGCTGCTTCAGGCGATCGCCTTCCCGTCGCGAAGCTTGCGGATGTCCGCCGCCGAGAAGCCGAAGCTCGCCAGAACCTCGTCGGTGTGCTGACCCGCGTGGGCAGGAGGCCGCTCGATCTTGCCCGGCGTGCGTGAGAAGCGCGGCGCGGGACCAGGCTGCGGAATGCCTGCGACCTCCACGAAGGTACTGCGCGCCACGTTGTGCGGATGCTGGGCGGCTTCCGCCATGCCGAGCACGGGTGCGAAGCAGATGTCGCTGCCCTCCATGATCCGGCACCACTCGTCGCGCGTCTTCGTCTTGAACAGCGCCGTGAAGCGCTGCTTCATCGCCGGCCACTGGGCGCGGTCCATCTGGCGCGGCAGTGTCTCACCGCTGAGACCCGTCTTCTCGAGCAGCTCCGCGTAGAACTGCGGCTCGATCGAGCCGATCGCGACGTACTTGCCGTCCTGCGTCTCGTAGCTGTCGTAGAAGTGCGCGCCGCCGTCGAGCAGGTTGCTCTCGCGCTGGTCGCTCCACATGCCCTGCGCGGCCATGCCGAAGATGATGCCGTTGAGCAGCGCGGCGCCGTCGACCATCGCGGCATCGACGACCTGGCCCTTCCCGGAGCGCGCGCGCTCGACGAGCGCGGCGAGCACGCCGACCACGAGCAGCATGCCGCCACCGCCGAAGTCGCCGACCAGGTTGAGCGGCGCGACCGGCTTCTCGCCCTTGCGCCCGATCAGGCCGAGCACGCCGGCGAGCGCGATGTAGTTGATGTCGTGGCCCGCGGCGGTGGCGAGCGGGCCGTCCTGGCCCCAGCCGGTCATGCGGCCATACACGACCCGGGGATTGCGCCGCAGGCAGACGTCGGGACCGAGGCCGAGCCGCTCCATCACGCCGGGGCGGAAGCCCTCGATCAGCACGTCCGCCTGCTCGACCAGGCGCAGCACGGTCTCGACGCCGTCGGGGTGCTTCAGGTCCACGCCCACGCTCTTGCGGCCGCGCGCCAGGATGTCGCCCGGCGGCTTGGCGGGCGCCGGTGAGTGCACGTTCTGCGCGCGATCGACGCGAACCAGCTCGGCGCCGAGATCTGCGAGCACCATGCCGGCGAATGGTCCGGGTCCGATGCCCTGCAGCTCGACGACGCGAATCCCCTCGAGTGGTCCCACGGCTTCCTCCCTTCGGCGCGCAGCGCTTCGCTACTGCGTGGCGCGGGAGATCATACCGCGGCGGCCTCGTCGCACAGGCGCTGCGCGCGTTCGGCCCAGCGCAGCAGACCGACCTCGCGAGCCAGGGCCAGCGCGCGGGTCAGGTAGAGGGTGGCCTTCTCGCGCATGCCTGCCGCGAGCGACATCTCCCCGGCGCCGAGCAGCGCCGCGACCTGTCCGCCGCGCGAGCCGATCTCCTCCGCCAGGTCGTACGCCTCGAGCAGCGTGCGCCGCGCCTCGACCAGCTCGCCGCGCTGTCGGTGCACCGCGGCGACCGCCAGGTCGGCGAAGAGCCGGCGCAGCCGGCCGCCACTGCCACGCGCGCGGTCTGCCACGCGCTCCGCGCGCGCGACCTCGCCCGCCGCGAGCAGCACCTCGACGATCAGGTGCACGTACACCCCGAGGTCGCCCGGATCGGACAGCGCCTGGTCGAACCACTCCATGTAGTGCGTGCCGCGCAGCGAATCGCCGAGGGCGACGCGCGACCCAACGCCCGCGATCACCGCGGTCCGGATCGCCGAGAGGCTCCCGATGTCCGTCGCGATCGCGAGCGCCTCATCGGCCAGGCGTCGCGCGTCCTCGTGCTGGCCGCGCTGGAACGCGACGAGCGCGAGCGCAGCCGCGCCCGCGGCCTCGATCGTGCGATTGCCCGACTCCGCTGCGAGCGCGCGCACGGCGTGGGCCTCACGCGCTGCGCCCTCGAGATCGTCCTGCAGGAAGAACGCGCGGCTGCGCAGGAAGCGCACGCCCTGAGCGGCTTCGGCTTGCCCACTCCCGGCCTGCTCGATCTGCTCGAGGGCCTCGGCCATCTGGCGCAGGCTCTGGTCGAGGCGGCCATCGAGCATGTAGCCCCACACCAGACCGCGTCGGGCAGAGAGGTTGATGATTCCTCGCGTCACGGTGTCGCGAGGTACCGAATCCTGGCGCCCGCCTGCGTCGGGCCGCATACGCTCCGCGAGGCGCACGCCTTCCTCGACCAGCGCCAGCCCGCGCGCGAACGACTCCTCGTCGCCTGCCATCAGCAGCAGGCCTTCGTAGCCGCACAGGTCGGAGTTCGCCTGGTCGTCGCCGAGCTCCTGCGCGAGCTCGCGGCCGCGCTGCGTCGCGCGCACGGGCTCGCCGCCCGGCGTGCCGTACAGCACCGACACGCGCGCGATCGCCAGCGTGGCCTCGATGATCGCGCGCTTGAACGGCTCCGGCTTGCGCCCCTCTTCGAGGGCGGACTCGGCGACCGACCACGCCTCGCGGTATAGCTCCCACGCGCCGCGGTAGAACGGCACCGCCTCCGCGGCGCGGGCTGCCTCGAGCAGCGACTGCTGCGCGCGCTCGCGCTCCGCGCTGCGCGCCCAGTGGTGCGCGACGACCTCGGCGCGCGCGCCCGAGCGCTCGAGCTGCGTCGCCACGCGCTCGTGCAGGGCGCGCCGCTCGCGCAAGAGCAGACTCTCGTACGCGACCTCCTGCACCAGGCTCTCGCCGAAGCGCCACTCGTCGGAGTCCGCGCTGGTCTTGCGGTGGACCACGCCGCGCGCCTCGAGCTCAGCGAGCGCGGCCGTGACGTCGACGCCGTCGCCGGAGACGAGCTCGCCGATGTCGTCGCTCCTGAACTGGCGCCCGATCACGGCCGCGACCTGGGCGGTGCGCTTCGCCGCGCCGGACAGCCGATCGAGCCGCGCGCCGAGCAGCTCCTGCACGGTGTCGGGGATGTAGATCTGCTCGACCGGTCGCGTGGGACGCAGCTGGCCGTTGTCGCGCTCGAAGGTCTCCTGCTCGACCAGAGCGCGCGTGATCTCTTCGGCGAAGAACGGGTTGCCCTCGGCGCGCGCCAGGATGCGGCGCTCGAGCTCGCGTGGCAGCGCGCCGCCCGCGCGCGCCCGCACGATCGCGGCGACGTGGTCGTCCTCCAGCGGGCGCAGCGAGAGCTGCGTGAAGGGCACTGCGACGCGCCAGCTCGGCTGGAAGTCGGGCCGGTAGGTCACCACCACCATGATCCGCGCGCGATCGAGCGTCGAGATCGCCTGTGCCAGCGCGTCGCGCGAGAGCTCGTCGATCCAGTGCAGATCCTCGATCAACAAGACGAGCGGCTGCTTCTGACTGCGCCGGTAGAGCAGCTCGCTCACGGCGTGGAAGGTCTGCGCGGGCTCGGACTTGGTGGTCACTCCGGCGGGCAGCGCATCCTTGGCCCCGCCCACTACCCACGCGAACAGCCCGGCCGCGTTCGCGTTGCTGATCCCGAGCTCCTGCAGGCAGCTCTCGATCTTGGCGCGCGCGGCGTCGGAAGCGTCGGAGGGCAAGAGGTCGAACGCGCTTCGAATCAGCTGGCGCCACGGCAGGAACGGTACGTTGCGCGTGAGCGAGGAGCAGCGCGCCTCGAGCAGCGCCACGTCGCGCGACTCGAGCGCGCGCTTGAATTCGTAGACCAGTCGCGACTTCCCGCTGCCGGGTCCGCCGATCACCGCGACGAGCTGGGGCAGGCCGCGCTCGACGCGCTCCAGGCAGCTCTGGAACTGCGCGAGCTCCTGCTCCAGCCCGACGAAGGGCGTCAGCTCGTGCTCGGCGCGCGCGTTCGCCTCGGCGCCCTCGAGCGCGCGCAGCACCGCATAGGCGCGAACCGGCTGGCGCTTGCCACGCGCATCGAAGGGCCCGCGCGGCTCCACCTGGAACCCGCCGCGCACCAGACGCCAGGTCGGCTCGCTGACCAGGATCTCGCCGGGCTCGGCGAGCTGCTGCAGGCGCGCCGCGAGATTGGTGGTGTCGCCGATCGCGGTGTAGTCCATCTTGCGGTCGTCGCCGACGTTCCCCACGACGACGATACCGGTGTGGATGCCGATGCGCGCGCGCAGCTCGAGCCCGCGCTCGTCGCGCAGGCGCGCGCTCTCGCGCTCCAGCGCGGCGCGGATGCCGAGGGCGGCTCGCAGCGCGCGCTCGGGCGCGTCCTCGTGCGCGATCGGCGCGCCGAACAGCGCCATCAGCCCGTCGCCCGCGAGCTGGTTCACGATGCCCTCGAGCCGGTAGATCTCGGCGAACGCCAGCTCCAGGTACTGGTCGAGCAGCTCGCGGTAGATCTCGGGATCGAGCCGCTCGGCGATGCGCGTCGAGCCGGTGAGGTCGCAGAAGAGCACGGTCACGCGCTTGCGCTCGCCGGGGACGGCGCGCGGCGCGGCCGGGGAGCCGGCGGCGACGGTTGCCTCGCGCACGGATTCCGCGGCGCTTGCCGCGACCGCCGTCCCGCAGCCAGGGCAGAAGCGCCATGCGGGATCGACGGGTTGGCCGCAGCCGCTGCACGCCGCCTGCGCCCGCGCGCCGCAGCCGGGGCAGAAGGGCTTCCCGGGGACGAGCGGGGTGCGGCAGGCGGCGCAGATCACCGGGCCACGGTGGGACCGGATCGCGTCCGCGTCAAGCCGACGGCGAGCCAGAGCGGATCGGCGTGCGGCGGCGAGCAGTCGAGGATCCGGGCCGGCTCGAATCCTCCCGCCAGCGCCAGGTAGTGTGCGACGAGCTGCGGGCGTTGGGCCGGAGCCAGCGCCTGCCAGCCCGCGATCGCCTTGGTCGGGAACAGCCGGTGCGAGACGCCGACTGCGCAGATTCCTCCCGGCGCCAGCACACGCGCCACGTCGGCGAACACTTCGACGGGCCGCACCAGGTACTGCACCGACACCGCGCAGACGACGGCGTCGAAGCTCTGGTCCTGGAAGGGCAGCCGCGGCTCCCCGTTCAGATCGTGCATGACGGCGCGGTGCAGGCGCGGGTTGTGCTCCAGCTCCTGCTCGTTCATGCCGAGCCCGACCACCTCGGAATAGTCGACATCCGGGGGCAGGTGCGACACCCACGACGACATCAGGTCCAGCACGCGCGCGCCCGGAGGGACGAGCGTGCGGTACGCGTCGGTCAGGGCCGCGAGCGTGGGCTCGTCGACGTGTACGACCAGGCGTGCGACGCCGTAGAACTCTGAGTCCGGCGCCTCGTCGGCGCGGCGGAAGAAGCCCTCGGGGAAGCGCGGGTCCGCCCTCACCCCTTCCTTCGGGCCTCGCTGCGCTTGCGAATCTCTTCCTCGATCTGCTCGGGCGCGTAGCGCGCGCGTTCGCGCGCGGCGAGCTCGGACAGCCGCTCGCGAATGCGCGGATCGGCGACGCCCAGGATGCGCGCGGCGAGCAGCGCGGCGTTGCGCGCGCCGTCGATCGCGACGGCGGCGACCGGCGCGCCGGGTGGCATCTGCAGCGTGGCGAGCGCGGCGTCGACCCCCGCGAGCGGGCCGACGCTGAGTGGCACGCCGATCACGGGCAGGCGCGAGTGCGCGGCGGCGACGCCCGCCAGGTGAGCCGTCAGTCCCGCGAAGGCGATGATCACCTGCACGCCCTCCGCCTCGGCGCGTTCGATCGCGGCGGTGGCGAGGTCCGGTGTGCGGTGCGCGGACACCACGCGGACCCGGGCGCCGATCCCGAGCTCGCCGAGCACGTCGCGCGTCTCGAGCACGCGGTCGAGATCGTTCGGGCTTCCGCACAGGAGCAAGACCGGGTCGGGCATGGCGCAAGCAATACCCATCCCCTCGGGGCCGGGCAAGCGCGCGAAGCGCGAGCGCAGCGAGCGCAGCGAGCGAAGGCCGCTCGGCGCTAGCCGTCGCGGCACAGGCTGCGCGCGCTCAGGGCTGCTTCGAACGCAGCTCCAGCAGGGTCTCGGCGGCGGGCGCGAAGTCCGGGTCGAGTGCGATGGCGCGCTCCACCAGTGTGATCGCGTCAGCGAGCTCGCCGCGCTCACCGGCGCTGCGCCCGAGCAGCCAGAGGTTCCGGCCCTGGTTCCGGCGCGCGCGCGCCGCATCTTCCGGCCGCGACGCCCGCTCGTACGCGCGCGCGAGCAGCTCCCAGGCCCGGTGCCAGCCGGGCTCGCCCTCGACGTAGCGCTCGAGCCAGTGCACGGCGTCGTCGATGCGCCCGACCTCGAGGTACGCCTGCGCCGCGGCGAACCAGCCCATTTGCTCGCGTCCCCCGAGCTCGCTCGCGAGATAGCGATCGGCCTCCTCCGCGGCCGCGTCGAAGCGCCCGAGCCGGACCAGGAGGTGGAGCCGCTGCAGGCGCAGCAGTGCGTCGGGGCGGTCCGCGAGCAGCAGCTCGACGTCCGCGAGCGCGCCTGCCAGGTCGCCGGCGCGGCCGCGCGCCTCGCTGCGGACGGCGCGCACGTCGCGCGCCCCGGGCGCGCGCTCGACCGCGCGCTCGAGCAGCGCGAGCGGGTCCGGGACCTCGGGGCCCGCGCCACGGATCGAGAGCTCCACGCGCGCGGCGTCCGCGTGCGGCGACCCGCCCAGCGCGTCCGCCCGCTCGACGAGCGCGCGCGCGAGGGACAGCGCGCCGCGCCCGCGCGCGTACGCGATCGCGAGCTCGCCGAGCAGGTCCGGGTCACTCGCGCCGGGCGTGCCATCGAAGAGCCCGGCGGCGCCGCGCCCCGCCTGCTCGAGCAGCTCGAAGCTCGCCGACGGATCCGTCGCGTACAAGAGGCGCGGGCTGCGCAGCTCGACGAACAAGTTGTCATCGCGGTTGACCTGCGGGGCCTGCGCCGCGATCGCCTCGAGCTCGGGCGGCAGCAGGCGCAGCAGGCTCCACAGGTCCCCGCGCGACAGGATCCCGATGCGCTCGAGATCCGAGCGCACGCTCTCGGGCAGCGCCGCGTAGTCGGGCAGGTCGGCGGGCGTGAGCGGCTCGAGCGTGGCCAGCACGAGCAGATCCGCGAGGTCGCGGCTCATCACGAACGCATACAGGTAGGGGAACTCGGCGCGCATCGCGGCCAGGATCGAGCGCAGCGTGTCGGGGTCGGTGGAGTAGAGCTGGATCCACTGCAGCAGCCGGCCGCGCGGCGCGAGTGAGCGCCGCGCCGCCGCGAAGAACTCCTGCGTGAACAGGTTCGCCACGCCCGAGAACCACGGGTTCGACGGCTCGGACACGATCACGTCGTAGCGCTCGAGCCCGTAACTCAGGCGCGTGCGCCCGTCGTCGGCGAGGAGCCGCACGCGCGGGTCGCGGTGCGGGCTGCCGTTGTGGGCGGTGAAGAAGAGCGAGGCGGCGAGCGTCGCGGGCTCGAGCTCGACCGCGTCGATGCGTTCGAGTGGATGGCGCGTCGCGGAGCCGAGCGTCACGCCAGACGCCCAGCCGATCACGAGCGCGTTTTTCGCGGGCGGGCCGAACAGCACAGCGACATGGCCCATCAGCACCTGCGTCGGCATGTCGACGCCGGTGCTCGCGTCGGGCTTGCCGTTCACGTAGAGCGTGTGCAGCCCGCGCAGCTTCGTCACCGCGACCGACGCGTTCAGGCCGTCGCGCGCGAACACGAGCTCCTCGTCCGGAACGCCGTCGAAGAGGGTGAGCGGGAGGGCGTTGCTCCAGATGCGGTTGGTGTTGAACGCGCCCGTGAGCAGGCCCTGCATGCCGAAGCTCGGCGGCCGTACCAGCAAGAGCAGAGCGGCGGCGGCGAGTGCGGCGGCGCCCGAAATGCGTGGCGTGCGCCGGCCCGGAGCGCGCAGCAGGAGAAGCGCCGCGGTGGCGAGCGGCAGCGCAGCGGCGAGCGCGAGCGTGCGCTGCAGCCCGAACGTCGGGATCAGCCAGAAGCCCGCGGCGAAGGCGCCGGTAGCGGACCCGACGGTGTTGGCAAAGTAGACCGAGCCGACCGCTGAACCCGCGCCGCGCTCCGCGAGCGCACGCGCGAGGAGCGGAAACAAGGCGCCGAGCACGAGGGTCGGCGGCAGCATCGCGAGCAGCGACAGACCGATCTGGAGCGAAATCTGTGCGAGGTCGGAGGGTCCGGCGCGGCGCAGCGCCGCGATGAAGAGCTCCGGGAGGGCCGGCATCAGCGCGAACGCGCCGAGCGAGAGCAGGCCGAACGCCGCGATCGCGAGCGCGTACACGAGCTCCGGACGTGTCACGCGCGCGAGCAGCGGCCGCGCGAGCAGGCTGCCGAGACCGATGCCGAGCAGGAACGAGCCGAGCATCGCGGCAAACGCGTAGATCGACGAGCCGAGCACCATGGCGAGCAGGCGGGTCCAGGCGACCTCGCAGGCGAGCGCGCTCGCCCCGACGACGGCGTAGGCCGCGAGTGCCGTGCGCGCGTCGGCGAAGGCGACGCCGGGCGCAGCCGCCAGCGGCTCGCGCGGCGCGACGCGCCGGCCGAGCCAGCCGAGTGCGATCAGACCCGCCGCAACGTCGAGCCCGGCGCCGACGAGATTCGTCGCGCGCAGACCGAGCGCAGGGAAGAGACCGAACGTCGCCGCGAACACGCCCGCGACGGCGCCGAGCGTATTCCAGCCGTACAGACGCGAGATGACGGAGCCCGCGCGCTCGGGCGCGTCCACGCAGGCTTCGACCAGGACGGGCAGCGTCGCGCCCATGCAGAGCGTGGCCGGGGCGAGCAGGGCGAGTGCGAGCAGGAAGCGCACGCCGGCCGCCTGCCAGAACGAGAGCGTGTACAGCAGCTCGCGGCCGAGCGCCGGGAACAGCTCGAGCATCACGGGCACGAGCAGCGCCCACGCCGCGATCGCGAGCTCGAGCGCGCCGTATGCGCGCACGCCGTGCTTCAGGCGCCGCGCCATGCGTCCGCCGAGCCAGGCGCCGGCGCCGAGCCCTGCCATGTAGGCGACCAGGACCGTGCTCGCGGCGAGCGTCGTGGAGCCGAACACGAGGCGCAGCATCCGGGTCCAGGCGACCTCGAGCACCAGGCTGCCCATCCCGGAGAGCGCGAAGCAGAGTGCGAGCGCGATCAGCCGTCACCCGCGCGCAGCGAGTCGAGGTCGTGGCGCGCTCCTTCGAGGCCGGGGTCGAGCTCGAGGATGCGCTCGAGCAGGGTACGGGCCTGCTCGTGCTGGCCCAGCCAGCGCGCTCGACGCGCGTCGCGCCACGCCAGCTGGAGCTGGTTGCGCTGGGCGCGCGGCGCGTTGCGCTCCGCGCGTGCGGCGTCTTCCTCGCGCCCGAGCGCCCGGTAGCCACGCGCGAGCAACGCCCAGTTCGGCCCGACCTGCGGGTCGCGCAAGAGCGAGCGCTCGAGCAGCGCCACGCCGTCGGCGACGCGCCCGGCCTGCAGGTAGATCTCGGCGCCGCTGTTCAGCAACCCGACGTCCGGGTCTGGCGTCGCCGCGAGGGTGGCGTCCACGTCGAGCGCCGCTTGCTCCACGCGTCCGAGCGCGTGCAACGCCAGCGCGCGCAGCGAGCGCGCGCGGAAGAGCTCGGAGCCGGCGGCGGCGCAGGTCTCGATGTCCGCCAGCGCCTCCTCCGCGCGCCCCGCGCCGATCCGCGCCTCGGCGCGCGCCAGTCGGACGAAGCACGGACGCGGAGCTGCCGCCACTGCAAGGTCGAGCTTCGCGAGCTTCTGCTCGCGTGTGAGCTCGCGCGACAGTATGGCTTCGACCGCGATCGCGGACGCGCCGCCGCCGCGCCGCTGCGCGAGCAGCGCGAGCGTGTTGGCGACCACGGGATCGCGCCGCGCGACGGCGTAGGAGAGGGCCAGCGCGCCGGCGCCTTCGCCATCGAGCTCGACGCCGAGATCCAGGAGCAGCGGCGCCACACCCGCCGCGAAGCGCGTGAATTCGCCCCAGTTCGCGTCGACGGTATCGGCGTAGAGCGTGCGCGGCGCGCGCAGCTCGACCAGCAGATTCGAGTCGGTGTTCTCGGCGGGGGCCTCGCCAAGCCACTTCTCCACGTCCTCGGGCAGCAGGCGGATCAGGGACCACAGGTCCTCGTCGGAGTAGATCTCGACGCGCTCGAGGTCCGCGCGCACGGACGGCGCGAGCATCTCGAAGCGCGGCAGCTGCTCGGGCAAGAGCGGCTGCGTGCCGGCCAGGATCAGGAAGTCGCCGAGCCGGTAGCGGCTCGCGACGCCGTAGACGTGAGGGAACTCGGCGCGCAGGGCTGCGAGGATCGCGCGCACCGAGGTCTGGTCCACGCCGTAGAGCGGCAGCCACTGCAGCAGCCGTCCGCCGGGCTCGAGCGCGCCGCGCACGGCGCGGAAATACTCGCGCGTGAACAGGTTCGCCACGCCAGAGAGCCACGGGTTCGACGGCTCCGAGACGATCACGTCGTAACGCTCCTGCGTGTACGCCAGAAAGGTGCGGCCGTCGTCGAGCACGACGTGCACGCGCGGATCGTCGAGCGGGGCACCGGAGACGTCGTCGAAGAAGCGCGAGGCGTCGAGCACCGCAGGCTCGATCTCGACGGCGTCGATGCGCTCGAGCGGGTGGCGCGCGACCGAGCCGACCGTGATGCCGGACGCGTAGCCGATCACGAGTGCGCGCCGCGCGGGCGCGCCGAACAGCAGCGGGACGTGCGCAGAAAGCACCTGCGTCTGCATGTCGCGCGCGGTGCCGGCCTCGGTCTTGCCATTGATGCGCAGGTAGGTGCGGCCGCGCTCTTGGTGCACCGAGACCGTGCCCGAGAGGCCGTCGCGGTAGAACAGGAGCTTCGGTTGCACCTCGCCCTCGAGCGGCTCGAGGTCGATCCCGAAGTCCATCGCGAGCACCGGTGCGCGGTAGAAGCCCGCGGTGAGCGCCTCCACGTTCCACGGCAGCGGCAGCACGAGGAGCAGCAGCGCTATGGCGAGGGGCGCGGCGGCGAGCGCGCTTCGGCTGCCCGCGCGCAGGCCGACGTGGTGGAGCGCCAGCACTGCCGCGGTCGCAAAGTTCGTCGCCACCGCGAGAAGCAGCGTGCCGCGCAGCCCGAGCCGCGGGATCAGCAGAAACCCCGCGGAGAACGCGCCGAGCGCCGAGCCGAGCGTGTTCGCGGCGTAAACGTCGCCGGTGGCGCGCCCGGCGGCCCCGTCGCCCGTGCGCAGCCGGCACAACAGCGGGAACAGCGCGCCGAGCACGAGCGTCGGCGGCAGCATCACCGCGAACGCGAGCAGGATGTGGACGAGCTGCGTGCCGACGGGTGTTACGCCCAGTCGTTGGCCGAGGCTCAGGAACGCCTGCGGCAGCCAGGGCAGGAGCTGCATCGTCGCGAGCGAGAGCGCGCCGAGCAGCAGAATGCCGCCGAGGTACAGCTCGTACGGGCGCGCGCTCCGGTCGGCCCTGCGCCGCCCCGCGAGACTGCCGAGCGCGATCCCGGTCAGGAACGCGCCGAGCATGGTCGCGAAGGCGTAGATCGACGAGCCGAGTGCCAGCGAGAGCGCGCGCGTCCAGGCGACCTCGTACACGAGGGAGGTGAAGCCGACGACGGCGTAGGCGAGCACCGGGGCGGGGAAGCGCGGACCGTCAGGAGCCGGGCGCGGCGCAGCACGCGTGCTCGTGCCGACCGGCGCCAGGCGAGGCGCGACCCACACCAGAGCCACCGCGCCGACGGCGAGGTCGAGCGCCGCGCCCACGGCGTTCGCGCCCCAGAGGCCGACGAGCGGGAACAGCGCGAACGAGGTGCCGAAGGTCCCGATCACGGCGCCGACCGTGTTGAGCCCGTAGAGCAGGCCGATGCCGCGCGCGCTCTCGCGCGGGTCGCGCACCAGCGCGCTCACCAGCAGCGGCAGTGTCGCTCCCATCGCGATCGTGGGCAGGATCAGGATCGAGAGCGAGAGCGCGAAGCGCGCCAGCGCGGCAGGCCAGAAGGACAACACGGGTAACACGGACGCTGCGACGTCCGGCAGCGCGTCGAGTGCGAACGGCACGAACAGCGCGTAGACGCCGATCCCGAGCTCGAGCCAGCCGTACCAGATCACGCCGCGCTCGGGGCGCCGCGACCAGGCGCCGCCGAGCAAGCCGCCTAGGCCGAGGCCGAGCATGTACGCCACCAGGATCGTCGCGACCGCGAGCGTGGTGCTGCCGAACGCGAGCCGCAGCATCCGGGTCCAGACGACCTCGAGCGCCAGGCTGCCGACGCCGGAGCAGAGCAGCAGCGCGCCGAGCAACGCGATGGGCGCGCCACGGGGCGCGCCGGACGCAGGCGCCGCGCGCTCGTTCGCCTTCACCGCTGGCTTCCGTCAGCCCTCGGTCGGAGGAGGAGTAGGGGGGCGCCCTCCGGGCGCTTCGCGATACGTGATGAACCCGTGCGTGGGATCGTAGGGGGAGACGCCGACCTGGACGCGGTCGCCGAGGATCACGCGGATGTGGAAGCGGCGCATGCGACCGGAGAGCTGAGCCGTGATCACGTGGCCATTGTCGAGCCGGATCTGGTAACGGCCACCGCCAAGGATTTTGTCGACCGCGCCGCTGACCTGCACCAGATCCTTGCGAGACATCCACACTCCACGCAGCGTCTGCCGCAGCAGGCGCGCACCCGGGCGCCGCCGCCAGACCGGCGCGGATTATAGCCGCGATCCTGCTCGCGTCGCGGGCGGCGCTGCCCCTAGAATGGGTCGCAGGGAGGGGGCTATGTCGCTCTGGATGATTCCATCGGTCCTGATCACAGCACTGCTCGTATTCGGGCCGGCGCTCGCGTATCTGCGGTGGGCGCCGCCGTTCACCGGGTTCCTGATGTTTCTGGCGGGCGTGCTGCTCTCGATCGTGTGCGCCGTCGGATTCGCCGGGGCTGCGGGCGTCGCGGCGGCGCTCGGCAAGACGTGGCGCGGCAAGGCGCTGCGCGCGGGAGCGGTACCCCTGGTGGCGATGCTGGCAATCCTGCTTTCCCAGAGAGGCGCGGAGCGGCCGCCGTTCAACGACGTGACGACCGACCTCGAGGACCCGCCGCGCTTCCAGAAGTCACCGAAGCCCGACGACGGCTATCCGGCGGAGTGGCTACAGCTCCACCGCGACACCTACGGCTCGCTGGCGCCGATCGATCTCGGGCTCGAGCCGGCTCAGGCTTATGCGCGCGTGGTCGCAGTCGCGCGCGGGATGCCCGCCTGGGAGATCGTGGTCGAGGATCCCGCGGCGCAAACGCTCGAGGCGGTCGCTACGAGCAGCCTGTTCCGTTTCGAGGACGACGTCGCGATCCGCGTGCGTCCCGCGCCAGCCGGCGCCCGCGTCGACGTGCGTTCGCGCTCCCGTGTGGGCCTCTCCGATCAAGGGGCCAACGCCAAACGGATCGAGGCCTTCCGCACCAAGCTCCAGGGGGGCTAGGCAAGCGCGCGGAGCGCGCGCGCAGCGAGCGCGTCCGCGCGAGCGGAGGCCGCTCGGCGACAGCCGCCGCGGCACAGACGGGGCAAGCGCGCGGAGCGCGCGCGCAGCGAGCGCGTCCGCGCGAGCGAAGGCCGCTCGGCGATAGCCGTCGCGGCACAGACGGGGCAAGCGCGCGGAGCGCGCGCGCAGCGAGCGCGTCCGCGCGAGCGAAGGCCGCTCGGCGACAGCCGCCGCGGCACAGACCTCAATCCCCGAGGGCGGCGTCGATCTGGCTCGTCATGCCCGCGAGTGAGGCCTCGCGGAGCTTCTTGCCGTTGATGTACACGGTTGGCGTGCCGCGCACGTCGGCCTCGAGGCCGTGGCGGTAGTCCTGCTGCACGCGGCGCTCGTACTCCGCGTGCTTGTCCACCAGGTCCTGCCGGAAGCGCGCGATGTCGAGCCCGGCCTGCTTCGCGTAGTCCTCGAAGCGGTCCGCCGCGAGGCTCTGGCCCTGCTGGAACAGCACGTCGTGCAGCTCCCAGAACCTGCCCTGCTCCTGCGCGGCAGCCGACGCGACCGCGGCCGGCATGGCGGCAGGATGGAACGAGAGCGGGAAGTGCTTGTAGACGATGCGCACGCGATCCCCGTACTTCTTGCGCATCTCGTCGAGCAGCGGGGCCGTGCGCGCGCAAAACGGGCACTGGAAGTCGGAGAACTCGACCAGCGTGACCGCGGCGTCGGCCGCCCCCCGGGCGGGTGCGCCATCGAGCGGAATCGCATATACGCGGTCGTAGTCCTCGGGCGCGCGCTGAGCCGCGCCGGGACGCCCCGAGCCGAGCTTCGACTCGAGCGCTGCGAGCTTGTCGAGGATCTGCTCCTGCCCGTCGCGCAGCTCTTGCAGGTCCTCGCGGGTGGGACCACAGCCGAGGCAGCCGAGCGCGGCGACGATCGCCGCGGCGCGTGTGATTCGTCGCATCCAGCGGTCCTCCAGCGCGACGCAGCGTAGCCCGCTCCCGTGGCCTTCGGTACCTTGCTCTCGCGCGTGCGCGCCCGGGGGAAGGGATGGAGCGCCAGGGCAGCTCGGCAGGCGCGCCGCGCGCGCGCTCGCGAACCGCAGCGTGGCTGCGCGCGCTGCGCCCCGAGCAGTGGGTCAAGAACGGGGTCGTGTTCGCGCCGCTCGTGTTCGCGATGCGGCTCCTCGACCCCCTCGCGGTGCTGCACTCGCTCGCCGCGTTCGTGGCCTTCTGCGCGGTCTCGAGCGCGGTGTACCTGATCAACGATGTCTCCGATCTCGAGCACGACCGCCTGCACCCGAGGAAGAAGTCGCGCCCGCTGGCGGCCGGCGAGATCTCGCCGCGCGTGGCCCTCGTGGTCGCCGCGGTCCTGGGCACGGCGGCGACCCTCGCGCCGCTGGCGCTCGCGCCGGGCGTCTCCGGGGCGATCGGCGCGTACCTGGCACTCAACGTGCTGTACTCGTTCGGGCTCAAGCTGCTGCCGCTCGTCGACGTGATTGCGATCGCGCTCGGCTTCGTGCTGCGCACGCTGGCAGGCGCGGAGGCGATCGACGTCGAGCTCTCCTCGTGGCTCGAGATCTGCACCTTCATGGTCATGCTGTTCCTGGCGCTCGGGAAGCGGCGCGCCGACCTGGCACTCCACGAAGCGGCGGGCGCGCGGCGTGGCCCGGTCCCGGGCTGGTCCGTCGCGCTGCTCGACCAGATGCTGACGGTCGTGGTCGCGGCGACGATCATGTCGTACTGCCTCTACACGCTGTCGCCGGAGGTGAGGGTGCGGCTCGGCGTCGAGCGCCTCGAGGTGACGGTCCCGTTCGTGGTGTACGGGCTGCTCCGCTACCTGTGGTTGGTGCGCGAGAGCGACGTCGCCGCGGACCCGACGCGCGCGGTCCTGCACGACCGCCCGATCCTGATCACGGCGGCGGCGTGGGCGCTCGTCGTGCTGCTCGCGCTCTACGGCCGCCTCCCGTGATCCCGGATCGACTGCGCCGCCAGCTCGGCCTGTTCGATGCCACCATGATCGTCGCCGGCGGTGTGATCGGCGTCGGGATCTTCACCTCCACGGGGATCGTCGCCGCGTCGCTGCCGCACCCGGGCTGGCTCCTGCTCGCGTGGCTCGCGGGAGGGCTGATCTCGCTTGCCGGGGCACTCACCAACGCCGAGATGGGGGCAGCGCTGCCACACGCGGGCGGCGACTACGTGTATCTGCGCGAGGCGTTCTCACCGCTGGTCGGCTTCTTCGCCGGCTGGGTCACCTTCCTCGTGGTGTTCTGTGGGAGTGTCGGCACACTCGCCGCGGGCTTCGCGGAATATCTCGCGGTATTCGCGCCCGGGCTCCCACCGACGGGAGTCGCGCTCGTGGTCACCTGGCTCTCGACGGCGGTCGCGTTGTCCGGGGTGCGCTCCGGCGTCCGCTTCGTGGACGCGATGAGTCTCGCCAAGCTGGTCGCGATCGCACTGCTCTGCGCGGTCGGCCCACTGCTCGGCGAGGGGGACTGGGCGCGCGGCTGGACGCCTCCGGCGACGCCGGGCGCGGTCGCGCCCTCGGGCGCGCTGGACCTCGCGCGGGCCTTCTCGGTCGCGCTGGTGCCGATCCTGTTTACCTATCTCGGCTGGAACAATCCGGTGTACATGGCGTCGGAGCTGCGCGAACCCGGACGCACGCTGCCGCGCGCGCTGATCCTCGGCACGCTGCTGGTGACCGCCGCGTATCTGCTCCTGAACTGCGTCTACCTGTATGCGCTTCCCGTCGATGCGATGGTGAGCGCCGGCGCCGACGGCTCGCGCCAAGGGATCGTGCGCATCGCCGAAACGGCAGCGCATGCGCTGTTCGGCGCCGCCGGCGGCCGGGTGATCGCGGCGCTCGTCTTGCTCTCGATCCTGGGCTGCCTGAACGCGACGGTGCTCGTGGGGGCGCGCGTGGTCTACGCGATGGCGCTCGACCGCGCGCTCCCCGAGGTGCTCGCGGCGGTGCACGTGACGCGCGGCACGCCTCACATCGCACTCGGCGTGCAGGCCCTCATCACGTCGCTGCTGCTCTTGTACGGCGACTTCCAGTGGATCCTGAACTACACGACCTTCGCGGTGATCACGCTGATGATCCTGGACGTGCTGGCGCTCTACCGGCTGCGCCGCCGCCGCCCGGAGCTGCCGCGCCCCTACCGCGTGTGGGGCTACCCGTGGGTTCCCGGGGTCTACCTCGCGGCGTGCCTCGGACTCTGGTGGAACACGCTGATCGAGTTCCCGGAAGAGTCACTCTGGGGCCTCGCGATCGCCGCCACCGCCTTCCCCGCCTACGCCCTCGCGCGCCGCGCCTGACCGACGCTGGCCAATGAGGAGGGAAACCGCGTGACTTCCGATCCGCAACCAGATATCAAGCAGCGGTGCTTCTCCGTTCGCTCATCGTCCTGCTCGTTACAGTGTTGGTTCGATCGCCGGCCTTCGCGCAGAGCGATCTCGACGTGGATGGGGTCGTCGACGGGCTGGACAACTGCCGGTTCCGTGCGAACGCAGATCAGGCCGATAGCGGCGGGCTGGCCTCCGGCGACGCGGACTTGATCGGGGATGTCTGCCAGTGCGGTGAGGTGAGCGGCGACGGGAGCATCGACGTCGTCGATCTCGTCGCGTTGCGCGAAGCGCTGAGCGCGCTCGGGACGCTCGCGGGCCCCTCGCGCTGCAACGTGCGCGGGACCACCGATGCGATCGACGGGGACCAGGACGGCCTGCCGGACGACTGCCGCATCGACGACGTCGCGACGCTGACGCGCGCGCTCACCGGCATGGTCCCTCCGGGGCTCGAGCCGGGCCTCGCGCAGGTTTGCCGCCCCGCAACTCTCTCCGATCTCGATCCGGCGATGCCCGTGATCACGATCCTGTCGCCGCCGAACGGCGCGACGATCCCCGGTCCGACGGTGCTGGTGGCGGGGACCGTCTCCGACGCGAGCCCGATCGTCGCGCTGATCGCGGACGTCGGTTTCAACACCCTGCCCGCTGCGCTGCTGCCCGGCAGCACGTTCGCGTTCACCTACACGCTGAACCCGGATCCGAACCAGCCGCAGAACGTGATCGGGATGGAGGCGATAGACGCGGCGGGGAACGTCGGCGTGACCGGCATCGTCGTGAACGCCGGCACCAACGCCGCCCCGGTTCTGGGCGCGATCGACCCCACGCCGGGCGATCCCTTGTCGGTCGCGCTCGGCATGACGCTCGCTCTCGATCTCGTCGCAACCGATGCCAGCCCGCTCGCGTTCAGCGCAACACCGCTTCCGCTCCCCGCGGGTGCGGCGCTCGTTCCCGTGGAAAGCCAGGAGCCCGGCGAATACCTGGCGCGCTTCACGTTCACGCCGGGCCTCGCGCAGGTTGGGACGATTCCGCTCACGTTCCGGGTCACCGACGGGGCGCTAAGCGACGAGGAGACCGTGCAGATCCAGGTGAACGGGCCATCGGGGGGCGCCACGGCACTCCAGGGCCGCGTGCTCGACGCCAACTCGAAGGCGATCGGGCAGGTGGTCCCGCTCCAGGGGATCACGGTCCGCTCGCTTCCCTCCGGCCCGTCGGACACGACCGAC
>CAYVQJ010000002.1:0-20829 GCA_964454165.1 uncultured Myxococcales bacterium
TCGCGCCGCGCTTCGCGCGGCTTGCACCCGCCCGTGCCGCGACGGCTCTCGCCGAGCGGCCTCCGCTCGGCTGCGCCTCGCTGCGCGCCGCGCTTCGCGCGGCTTGCACCCGCCCGTGCCGCGACGGCTCTCGCCGAGCGGCCTCCGCTCGGCTGCGCCTCGCTGCGCGCCGCGCTTCGCGCGGCTTGCCGGGGACAGGACTCGAACCTGCACGCCTGTTCGGCAACGGCTCCTAAGGCCGTCGCGTCTGCCATTCCGCCACCCCGGCGCAAGCGACACCGTAGCAGCAAGAAGAGGCCCGGCGAGGAGGGGTCTCGCCGGGCCTCGGGCCGCTCAGCGAAGAGCGGGTCAGGCGCTCACTGGCATGGCGCCGTTGGTTTTCTCGGGGAGCAGGAGCTCGGGGCGCAGGCGGCGCTTGAGCTCGGCCAGCTCGCGGCGGGCACCATCGGTCTTCGCCTCGTCGCGGATCTCGCGGATCCGGGTCGCCAGCGCGCCGTCGCTCGCCAGCTCCTGGTCGAGCCGGCTCTCGCTGCGCATGCGCTGGATGTGCTCGCGCACGGCCTCGAGCGCGCGCATCTCGCTGTCGAGCGACAGCCCGTCGAGCGCCTCCTGGATGCGCTTGCGCGCGCGGGCGTTGGCGAGCGTCGCCAGCATGCGCACCTTCTCGCGCTCGAGCGCCTTGATCTCGCCCTTGAACTTGATCAGGTTCGACTTGGCGCCGTCGACCTCGCCCGTCACGAGGTCGAGCTCGCGCTGGGCGCGCTCCAGGTCCTCGAGCAGTGTTTCCTTGGCGGTGATCAGCGCCAGCGCGACCTCGTCGTCGTCTCGCTGCACCGCGCGCCGGATGTCCTCGTGCAGGCGCGCGATCTCCGCACGGCGCTCGGTGATCTCGCCCTCGAGCTTGTTGCGCATGTACAGGATGCCGGCGACGGCCTGCTTCAGCTCGCCGTACTGCCGCGTGCGCTCCGCGATCGCCGCCTCGTAGACGGCCTGAGGATTCTGCGACTCGCGATCCCGCACCCACGAGGCGAACAGCCCGTGGAGCAGGCTGCGGAGCCGCGCCAGGAAGCCGGATTGCTGAGCCATCGCATCCTCCTGCCGGCGCTTGCCGGCGCTAGTGACCATCGGGGGAAGCCGGGGATGCCGCGCTGCGCTTGGGCAGCACCAGCCGGAACTCCGGCACGCTGGCGTCGGGCGCGTAGAAGGGCCGGACCGCCTCGCGCAGCAGCCGCGGGTCCACGGGCTGACCGGCGTGCGAGATGCGCACCCAGGCCTCGGTGCGCGCCAGGCTCTCCCCGGCCCTCACCGCGATCCGGCGTTCCTCCGGGGCGGACCGCACCGTGGCGTCCACTGCGCTCTCGACCAGCTCACCGATCACGCGCTCGAGCGCGACCGGATCGCCGTGCACGTGCGCGTCCTCGAGCTCCCGCACCACCTCGACCTGCGCGCTGCGCAGGCGCGGGCCGTTGGCGACCAGCGCGCCTTCGATTAGCTCGCCGAGCGAGACCTCGCGCTGCGCGGCGGCCTCACGCTCCAGCGCCTTCAAGCTCTCGAGCGCGCGGCGCGCGCGGCGCAGGTTCTCGGCGGAGCGCACGTCGTCGCCTACGCCCTCGACCACCTCGCGCGCGGAAGCGCTCGTCGGCTCGGCCGCGCCGCGCCCGGATCGGTCGCGCGCGACCTCCTGCTCGATCCAGCGCCGTCGCAGGCCGGGGAAGAGCTCGAGGTCCGCGTAGCGTCGCAGCAACCTCGCACCCCAGACGAGCCCGACGATGAAGCCGACGGGCCGCACGAACCAGAACAGGAGAGCGACGACGACGAGCCAGCGGACGAGGTCTTCGAAGAGGTCGCTGCGGCGCGTCGCGTCGCTGCGCGAGCGCCCGGATCCCCGTTCGCGCCACCAGCCGTGGCCACATCGCCAGCCATCCATCCCGTGCCGACGCAGTGCGTGTGATCGCATGCCGCCCCGTTGAGCAACCGCCGTGCCACCCGCAGGGCCCCGACCGGGGCCACGCGAGCCGCGGATGCAGCGCCGGGGTGTCAGTGCGGGCCTGCGACTGCAGCTGGGAGCCTGCGGTCCGTGGGCGCGCACGACGCCGAGCGCAGGCGTAGAGCGCGGCTTCGCCGCGCCCGTACACGCTAAGACTCGTCCGACCAGTCTTCGGCCCGGAGGCCGAGCTCGCGGATCTTCTGCTGCAGGCTCTGGCGCACCATGCCGATCGCCTCCGCGGTCCGCGAGATGTTGCCGCCGTGGGCGCGCAGTGCGCGCAGCAGGTAGCCGCGCTCGAAGTCGAGGACCATGCGGTCCTTGGCCTCGCGGAACGGCATGTCGTCGCCGGCGTCGGGCGTCGCGGGCGCGCTATCCGCTTCGGCTGGCCCGAGATTCAGATCCTGCTCCTCGATCGCGAGGCCCGACGACAGCACAGCTGCCTGCTCGAGCACGTTGCGCAGCTCACGCACGTTGCCGGGCCACGGGTGTCGCGCCAGTCGCGCCAGGGCGTTGGCGCTGAGGCGCTTCGGCTCCCGTCCCAGGCGCTCCGCCACCTGCTCGAGCAGGCGCTGGGCGAGCGCGGGCATGTCCTCCGTCCGTTCCCGGAGCGGCGGCAGCGCGATCTCGACCACGCGCAGCCGGTAGTACAGGTCCTCGCGGAAGCGGCCGCGGCGGACCTCGCCTTCCAGATCTCGATGCGTCGCCGCGACCACGCGCACGTCGACCTTCTGCACCTGGTTGCCGCCCACGCGCTCGAACGCGCGCTCCTGCAGCACGCGCAGCACCTTGGCCTGGGTCTCGGGCGCCATGTCGCCGATCTCGTCGAGGAAGATCGTGCCCTCGTTGGCGGCCTCGAAGCGCCCCACGCGGCGAGCGTCGGCGCCGGTGAAGGCGCCCTTCTCGTGGCCGAACAGCTCGCTCTCGACCAGCTCCTTCGAAATCGCCGCGCAGTTCACGGCAACGAACGGGCGCTCGCGGCGCGGGCTGCGCTGGTGGAGCGCCTGCGCGACGAGCTCCTTGCCGGTTCCGCTCTCGCCGCGGATCAGCACGGTCAGGTCGGTCTCGGCGACCTTCTGGATCGTCTCGAACACCTGGCGCATGGCGCGACCGGAGCCGATCAGATTCTCGAAGCCGTACTCGCGCTCGACGCGCGCGAGCAGCATGCGGTGCTCGCGCTGCAGCCGGGTGCGCTCCAGCGCGCGGCGCAGCACGACCTTGATCTCTTCGTTGTCGAACGGCTTGGGGACGTAGTCCTCGGCGCCCGCCTTCATCGCTTCGACGGCGATCTTCTCCGAGCCGTGCGCGGTGATCATCACGACCGCAGTCTCGGGGGCGTCGCGCTTGATCTCGCGCAGCACGTCCATGCCGCTCTGCCCGCGCCCGAGCGCCAGATCGGTGAGCACCAGGTCGAAGGGCCCGGTGCGGAGCTTGGCGAGCGCTTCCTCGCCCGTGTCGGCGAGCTCGACCTCCCAGCCTTCGCGGCGCAGCAGCGCGCGCAGCGCGAGCTGGATCGCGCGCTCGTCCTCGACGACCAGGATCCGCGCGCTCATCCGGCCACCGCCCCGTTCCCTTGATGCCGCGGCAGCGTCACCAGAAACTCGGCGCCCTCGCCCGGCGCCGACCGCACCTCGATCACGCCGCCGTGCGCGTCGACCAGCTTGCGCGTGATCGCGAGCCCGAGCCCGGTGCCGTTGGCCTTCGAGGTGAAGAATGGCCGGAAGATCTTCTTCTGGGTCTCGGCGTCGAAGCCCGGGCCGTTGTCGCGCACGCGCAGCCAGACCTCGTTCCCGGCCAGGTTCTCGCCGAGCGACACCTCGACACGCGGCGACGGCGTGCTCGCTTCCTCGAGCGCGTCGAGCGCGTTCCCGACCAGGTTGAGCGCCACGCGGCGCAGCTTCTCCGCGTCGCCTTCCATCTCGCCTTCCGTTGCCAGATCGCGCAAGAGCTCCACCCGGGTCTTCTCGATGCGCTCGCGCAGGGTGTCGAGCGCGCTCTCGACGACCTCGGCCAGGCGCAGCGACCGCACCTGCATCTCCTCCTCGCGCGCGTAGCGCAACAGGTGGGAGATCGAGCGCTCGACGCGGTCGAGCTCCTCGAGCGCGACCTTGGCGTACTCGACGTTCTCGCCGGAGCGCGGGTCCTCGCCCATCTGCTGCACCAGGCTCTTGGCCGCCGTGATCGGATTGCGGATCTCGTGTGCGATCGACGCGGAGAGCTCCTCGAGCGAGCGCAGCTTCTCCTCCTCCAGGCTGCGGCGCTCGCGGGTTACCGTCTTCTGCACCTGGCGGTCGACCTCGGAGGAGATCCAGCGCTTGCGCAGGTTGGGCGCGACCATCGCCTGGAAGAAGTGCGAGGCGAGCCCGATGCCCCAGCCGAGCCCGGTCGCGAGCGCCGCGAAGCGGAAGAACGGCACGAAGATGCCGAGGAACGCCAGGAAGCCGACCACACAGCAGTAGCTGATCAGGTGCTGCACGAACTTGATCTTGTGCTCGGCGCGCCGAGTGGCCTCGTGGTAGGCGCGCTCCTCCGGGGTCAGCATGCGGTCGTTGCGCTCGCGCCGGCGCGAACGGCGCAGCACGCGCTCGACTTCGCGTACGCCCTCGCGGTGCAAGCCGAGCCGCTGAACGCGCTCCTTGAGCCGATCCAGGTCCTGCCAGCCGCCTTCCGGCAGCGGGCGTTCCTCATCGAGCGCGGCGCCGGGGTCCCAGCGCCGCTTGCGCCCGGGATCGTCTTTCGAGCGGTCGTCGCGGCCCATGATCAACCTCATTATCGCGTAGCGTGGCAAGTCCCGTGCCGCGGCGCGCGATTGGCGCTGGGCGCGGACGTCCTCGGGGACATTCGGGCCCGCAGCCCCGGGGCGCCAGACGCAGCGCCGCGGCTGCACGCCCGCCTGCCGCGCGAGCCGGGGGCGCTCACCGGGCGCGGCACCGCGCTTGCACCGGGCTCTATTAGCATGGTCGGCCAGGCAGACATGACCGCCGATTCGTTCCATTCAGAAGAGCGGCTCGACCGGTCCATTCCGGTCGAGGAAGGCGGGACCCTTTACGTCAATCTCGACCGCGGGAATGTCGAGATCACCTCGCACGATGCGCAGGAGGTCCGCGTCCTGGCTTCGAGCCGCGGCTGGGCCTCGGGGATGTGTTCCTTCACACTGTCGCGGCAGGGGCGCGACGTCCAGCTCGACGGCGACGTGGACGGCTGGACCTGGTTCCTGCCCGGGCTACGCATGGAGGTCCGGGCCTGGGTGCCCCGGCGCTGCTCGGTCGAGGTCACCTCGCGCGGGGGGCACGTGACGGTCTCCGAGATCGGGGGCGCGGTCGCAGCCCAGACCAGCGGCGGGCGCGTGGAGCTGCGGCGCGTGAACGGGCCGGCGCTGGTGCGCACCTCGGGTGGGCGCATCACGGCCGAGGAGATCAACGGCGACGTGCGCGCCAAGACGAGCGGCGCGCGCATCGACCTGGCGTACGTAAACGGCGACATCGAGGCCCGGACGTCCGGCGGGAGCATCCAGATCCAGGGGGCGGCCGGCGCAGTCGATGCTCGCACCAGCGGCGGCGGCATCAGCGCGAGCTTCGTCGATGAGCCGAGCGGCCGGCTCGAGACCTCGGGCGGCTCGATCGAGGTGACGATGCCGGCGGACGCGGGCGTCGACCTCGACGCGCGCACGAGCGGCGGGCAGGTGCGTCTGGACAGCGAGCTGGCGCTGAAGGGACGAGAGCGCCGCCACCACGTCCTGGGCGAGGTCAACGGCGGCGGGCCGAAGCTCGCTTTGCGCACCTCCGGCGGCAGCATCCGAATTCGGGCCGCTTGAGAGTCTGAGTTGCGCTTGCGGTCTTTGCCGCGACGGCTGTCGCCGAGCGGCCTTCGCTCGCGCGGACGCGCTCGCTGCGCGCGCTTCGCGCTTGCCTTTGCCGCGACGGCTGTCGCCGAGCGGCCTTCGCTCGCGCGGACGCGCTCGCTGCGCGCGCTTCGCGCTTGCGGTGGCGGGGGCGGGCGGGAATCGTGTGCGGCGTGACCGTCGTGGCGATTGCGACTTGGACGTTTGGGGCGATCGCCGTGCGGGCGGCGGGGCCGGTGCTGGCGCGTGGCGGGAGTGCGCTCGACGCAGTCGAGGCGGGGATCAATGCCGTGGAGCTCGATCCCAGCGTCGCGAGCGTGGGGCTTGGCGGGTTGCCGAACGCCAACGGCGTGGTCGAGCTCGACGCGCTCGTGATGCAGGGCGCGTCGCTCGCGTTCGGAGCGGTCGCGGCGCTTCGCGGGGTGGCTACGCCGATCTCGGTAGCGCGCCGCGTGATGGAGATCTCGCGGCACCCGTTCCTGGTCGGCGACGGTGCGCTTGCGTTCGCGCGCAGCCACGGCTTCGCGGAGCGCGAGCTCCTGACAGAGTCGAGCCGCGCGCGCTTCGAGGCGTGGCGGGCCGGCTCGCGCCGGGACGTGCGACTGTTGCACGACACGGTCGGACTGGTCGCACTCGACGCCGCCGGTGCGCTGGTCGCCGGTTGCTCGACCAGCGGCATGCCCTTCAAGGCGCCGGGTCGTGTCGGGGATTCTCCCGTGGTGGGCGCCGGTGCCTACTGCGACGACGCCGTGGGCGGGGCGGCGGCCACCGGAAACGGCGACGCGATGCTGCGCTTCGTGCTCTCCTACGCGTGTGTCGAGGCGATGCGCGCCGGGCTGGCGCCGGAGGCCGCGTGCGCGGTCGCGCTCGGCCGGATGCGCGCCCGCGATCCACGCGCCGAAGCCGCGCTGGTCGCGCTGGACCGGAGCGGGCGCTTCGGCGCCGCCGCGATCGGCCGGGCTGACTTCCCGATCGCGCTCTGGACGCCCGCCGGCGTCGAGCAGCGCAGCGTCCCCGCGCTCTCATAGAATGGCGGGATGCTGACTCCGGATCAGCGCGCGGCCTGGGAGCAGGACGGGTTCTTCGTGGTGCGCCATTTCGCGCCCGAGCCCGTGTGCAAGGCCATGCTCGAGCGCGCCACCGAGCTGTGTCGCCTGGCCGGCGGCCCGGGTCTGGCCGACGGCAGGCTGCTCGTGCCCGAGCCCACTGCTGATCCGGCGGCCGCGCACGCCGAGGAGCGCGTGGCCAAGCTGTTCCACCTGCACCCCGACAGCGCGCCCTTCGACGCGTTCTGCCGCGATGGGCGCCTGCTCGACCTGGTCGCCGGCCTGCTCGGGCACGAGCTCGACTGCTTCCTGTCGCAGTTCATCTTCAAGCAGCCGCGCGCTGCCGGTCAGCCGTGGCACCAGGATTCGTATTACTTCCCGTTCGACCGCGCGCCCCAGGTCGGGATCTGGCTCGCGGTGACCGACGCCGCGCTCGACAACGGCCCGCTCTGGGTGCTGCCCGGCTCGCAGCGCGAGCCGATCCACGCGCACGTCCCCGACACGCGCGGGCGCGCCTACCGCCACCTCGGCTACGTCGAGATCGTCGATCACAACATGTCGGCTGCCCGCCCCGCCCTGCTCGATCCCGGCGACCTGCTCGTTTTCCACAGCCACCTGATGCACCGCTCAACCGACAACGTCTCCGAACGCTGGCGCGCCGCGATGGTCTATCACTACGCGCAGGCCGGCACGCGCGACTTCACGCTCGAGCGTTTCGGCCGCGAGAGCCCGGTCAACGTCTGGAGCCCGGTCCGCCGCACCGGGTCGACTTAGACCTCGAACCGACCGTCCGGGTCCCATGGGATCACGTCGGAGGTGGCGAGGGTCCACTCGAGCAGGCGGTCACGCAGGCGGCGCTCGGTTTCGACGAGCGCGGGCGTGCCAGCGACGTTGCGCTGCTCGCGCGGGTCGGCGCGGCGGTCGTAGAGCTCCGGGCCCTCGTACAGGCGGTGCACGTAGGTCCAGTCGCGCGTGCGCAGCGCGACGACGCGGCCCGCGAGCTCCGGGCGCTCGTGCTGCAGGGCAGCCTTCAGGTCGTACGGGAACGGCGCGCGCTCGAGCAGCGGCTCCTCCTCGCGCAGGAAGCCGCCTTCGGAGAACGCGGCGTCGCGGTGCGGCAGCGTCGGCTCGCCGAGCAGCGGGACGAGGCTCCGGCCGAAGTGCGTGTGCTTCGCCTCCGCCCCGGCGAGCTCGAGCAGGGTCGGAAGCAGGTCGACCAGCTCGACCAGGGCGTCGCAGCGCGCGCCCTCGCGCACGTCGGGCCCGGCAATGACCAGCGGGTTGCGCACCAGACAGTCGTCGACACCCGACGGCCACTTCTCGACGAGGCCGTAGTCACCGAGATACTCGCCGTGATCGGTGAAGAAGACCGTGTGCGTTCGATTCGCGGCGCCCGCGCGATCCACGGCGCGCAGCACGCGGCCGAGCTGGTCGTCGACGCGGGAGACCATGCCGTAGTAGGTCGCGACGATCTCCGCCCAGTCCTTGGGCTCGAGCCGGTCGGTGCCGTAGCGCTCGCGGATCGCGCGCACGAAGCCCGGCTTGCGCGCGAGATCGGCGTCGACGGGCGGCGGCACGGCAGCTCGATCGACGAGCGAGTACCACGGCTCCTCCACTGCGAACGGTGGGTGCGGGAAGATCAGCGCCACGAACAGCACCCAGGGCTCGCGCGGGGCGGCCGCGAGCCAGGCCTCGGCGGTCTGGATGGTCGCCTCGTCGAAGTCGAGCACGGGTCCGTCCGCGCCGCGCCGCCCGTGATAGAAGGCGCGCGCGAGCGGATGCTCCGGTGGATAAGGTGACTTCGCGAACCCGGCCTTCGGACGCACCGTCCAGCCGTAGAAATCCGTGCTCGCCGCTGTGACTCCCTTCGAGAAGGTGTCACCCCGCTGCCCGACCCAGGCGACGTGGTAGCCCGACTCGCGCAGCAGCTTGAGCAGGTTGGGCTCCCACGGCTTGAGCAGGTGCGTCAGCGTGCGATGCCCCGCCACGTGCGGGTACCAGCCGGTCATGAACGAGACGCGGCTCGGCGAGCACACGCTGTGCTGCGCGTACGCCTCGCCGAAGCGCACCCCGCGCGCGGCGAGCGCGTCGAGGTGGGGCGTGCGCGCGACCGGGTTCCCGAACGCCCCGACGGCGTCGGCGCGGAGCTGGTCCGGCATGAACAACACCAGGTTGGGACGCGAGGCCACGGCGCATCGTACTCCGTGGCCGGTGTAGGCTGGCCGCTGAGGAGACCCCTGGATGGATTTGCCGCTCGAGCCGGGCCTGCGCTTCGGGACGATCGGCGCGTTGGACGCGCGCGGAGCCCGCGAGACTACGGCGCGCGTCGAGGCGCTCGGCTTCGACTCGCTCTGGGTCGGCGATCACGTCGCGTTCCCGTTGCCCATCCTGGATCCGCTGCTGCAGCTCGCCCAGGCGGCCGCGTTCTCCGAGCGGCTCTCGCTCGGCACGTCGGTGTACCTGCTGCCGCTGCGCCACCCCACGCTCGTCGCAAAGCAGATCGCGACCCTCGATCTGCTGTGCGACGGCCGGCTGGTGTTCGGCGTCGGCCTCGGCGGCGAGTTCCCGCTCGAGTACGCGGCGTGCAATGTGCCGCTACGGGAGCGCGGCGCGCGCATGTCGGAGGCGATCCCGCTGCTCAAGCGGCTGTGGAGTGGCGAGCCCGTCGACAGCGCGGGGCCGTTCTACCCGTTCCCTGCCGTGCAGCTTCTGCCGCGCCCGCGGCAGGCGGGCGGGCCACCGATCTGGTGCGGCGGCCGCAACGAGGCAGCGCTCGCGCGGGTCGGCCGGATGGGCGACGGCTGGATCGGCTACGCGCTCGACCCCGCGCGCTTCCGCTCGAGCCTGGAGGCGATCGCGAAGGCGGCGAGCCAGGCGAGCCGGCGACTCGAGCGCTTCGGCAGCGCGCACCTCTTGTTCGTGCGCATCGACGACGCCTTCGAGACCTCGCTCGACCACGCGACCGCGCACCTGTCACGCCGCTATGCGATGGACTTCCGCCGCGCCGCGCAGCGCTACGCCGCGCTCGGCCGCCCGGCGGATGTGGCAGCGCGCATCTCCGAGTACCAGCGGGCGGGACTGCGCCACGTGATCGTGGACCTCGTCGGCCCGTTCGAGGACCGCGACGCTCAGCTCGAGCGCTTCGCACGCGAGGTCCGCCCGCTCCTCACAAGGGCGTAGCTTCAGGTCTTCCGGATCCAGTTGGAGAGAGTCCGGGCGAGTGACTCGCCGGCGTCCTCCGGAAGGAAGTGACCCGCCCGCTCGAACGAGACAAGGGTCGCGCGCGGGAAGATCTCGCGCAGGCGGTCGCGCCACGGCTCGCCGCCCGGGACGGGATCGGACCATGGCAGCAGCACCGGCAGGTCGAGGCGGCGCAGGCGCTCGGCGGCGCGCCGGTTCTCGCGCGCGCCCGGATGGTCGGGACGAGTCGGGACGAGCATCGACAACCTGCGCAGGCCGATCTGGTGTGCGGGCGACGGAAACGGCGCGGCGTAGGCGGCCAGCTCGTCGTCGCGCAGCTCGCGCTTGAACGCCGGGCGCAGCAGCGCGGACACGTCGACGTCGCGGGTGCGCTGCATCATTCGGCGCCAGTCCAGGAACAGCCGCCCGGGATCGCGACCGTCGGGCAGCGCCGTGTTCAGCAGCGCCACGCGCCGGAAGCGCTGCGGCGCGTCGGCGACCAGGCGCAGGCCGAACATGCCGCCGGAGTCGTGTCCAACGAGCGTCACCCGCTCGAGCCCGAGCGCCTCCACCAGGTTTCGCAGCCAGCGCACGTGCGCGCGGCCGGTGTGCGCGTTGGCGAACGCGGGCTTGTCCGAGCGACCGAAGCCGACGAGGTCGGGCACGATCACGCGTCCGACCCGCGCGAGCTCCGGAATCACACTTCGCCACAGGTAGCCCCAGGTGGGCTCGCCGTGCAGCAACAGGATCGGGTCGCCCTTCCCGTCCTCGACGTACGCGACGCGCAGCCCTTCCATCTCGACGAAGCGGGGCGGCCAATCGAAGTCGGGCACGCGAGCGAACGCCGCTTCCGGCGTGCGCAGGAGCGAGCCCTCCGGCCAGCCGCGCGGGACGCCCGCGAACGCTGCCACCTTTCGGACGTCCTCGGGATCGAGGCCACTCGTGGTCCGGGCGAACCAGAGCGCGAGCTCGAGCAGATCCGCGTCGATCTCGTGCTCGGGCGGGCGCGGCTCGAAGCGGTCCCACAGGCCGAACACGCGCGCCATCGACGGCCGTCCGCGCCCCAGATCCGCCAGCTCGAGCGCATAGACGTGATCGCGCGCCGAGCGGAAGTGCGCGCGCCCCGCGCGGAAGCCGAGCGCGCGCTCGAGCGACTGCGCCACCTCGGGGCGCACGTCGAGCTCCTGCTCCCAGAGGAGAGGGTCCGCGCGCAGCGAGGCCAGCTCGTCCGGGTCCGGCGCGTGGCGACGCAGGCCGGCCATCACACCGCGTCCTCGCGGCGGTCAGGTCGCGCGCGCGGGCTGCCGATCGGAAGCGCATGCGCAGGCGACTGCGGGCGTACAAGGACGCGCTCCTCGGCTCGTGGCTGGAACGCGCCACGCGCTACGGGACCTTCACGTCGGAGACCGGCTACGCGCTGCCGCTCTACCGGCTGCACCGCTACCTGGCGATCCCGCGCCTGTTGCATCGATCGCTCTCGCTTCGCAGCGGCGCCCGCACCCCTGGGGCCGATGCGGAAGGCGCGCGGCTGCTTCAGCTCCTCGACGCGCACCTCGGCGACACGCGCCAGCTCGACTACCTGGAGGTCGGCGTCGGTCACGCCGCGAAAGCGGAAGGCTTCGGCGCCGCGCACTTCCGCTCGCGCACCTGCACCGACCTGCGCGGGTACTACGACGAGGCAGGCGCACCGGCGCAGGAGGAGCGCTTCCGCGAGACGGGGATCCGCTTCGTCTGGGACGACTTCGCGGCGAGCGCGCTGCCCGAGAAGGGCTTCGACGTGATCGCCTGCTTCGACGTGCTCGAGCACGTGCTCGCCCCCGCGCGCTTCGTCGCGAGCGCCGCGGCCCGCCTGCGCGACGGCGGCGTGCTCTACGCCAGCTACAACCCGTTCTTCGCGATCAACGGCGGGCACTCGAGCGCGATCACCGACGCGCACTGGGGCCACGCGCTGCTCTCGCGCGCCGACCTCGAGCGCTACTTCCGGCTCCAGCACCCGGAGCGGGCCGACCGCGCGCTGCGCTTCCTCGACCACGCGCTGAACCGGCTGGCGCACGCCGAGCTCGAGCGGCTGCTGCGCAGAAGCGGCTTCGAGCTGCTCGAGCTCCGCCGCGAGGCGCTGGCGCGAGCCGACCTCGTAGACGGCGCGATGCGCGAGCAGCTCGCTCGCGTGCACCCGCAGGCGACGGCCGATGATCTGCTGACCCGGCAAGTCAACTTCCTCGCGCGGCGGGTGCGCGCCGCGTCGTGAACTCGACCAGGGCCCGCGCCAGATCGGGGCCGCGATCGTCCTGCAGGAAGTGCGCGGCGCGCTCGAACAGGATCGGCCCCTCGGCGTGGGGCAGGAGCTTCTTCAGCCGCTCCGCATAGGCGATCGGGAACACCGCATCCTCGGGCGCCCAGAGCAGGAGTGTGGGGACCCCGGCCAGCTCGCCGAGCCGCCGCTCGATCGCCTGCATGTCGTTCCAGCCGCGGTCGCCCTCGCGCAGCGGGATCGTGCGCGGCCAGGTCAACACCACGTGATCGGAGTCGGGCTCGTCGAACACGTGGTGGTAAGCGCGCGCCTCGTCCTCGCTCATGCCACGCTTCGACACCAGCGAGGGGCCGGCGTGCGACAGCACCTTGTGTCGCCGCATGAGCAGCGCGCCGACCAGCGGCGCGTGCCAGGTCGTCCACGGCCGCGGCGAGGCGTGGAACGGTCCGAGCACGTCGGTGAAGAGCCACGTGTTCATCAGCACGAGCGCGCCGAGCCGCTCGATCCGCTGCAGCGCTGCGCCCGTGCCCTGCGGCCCACCCCAGTCCTGCCCCACCACGACGAAGTCGACGAGATCGAGCTGATCGACGAGCGCCACCAGATCCGCAATGTGGTGCGCGAGCGTGAGCGCAGCGTCCACGCGCGGGTGATCGGAGTACCCGGCGCCGATCCAGTCCGGCGCGATCACGCGATAGCCGGCGTCGAGCAGCGGCCGGAAGAAGTCGCGGTAGAGGAATCCCCAGGTCGGATTCCCCGAAAGCAGCAGCACCGCCCGCGCGTCGCGCGGCCCTTCGTCGACGAGCGCCATGCGCCGGCCGTTGACCAGGATCCGCCGCTGCTCCCACGGAAACAGCTTGCGCAGCCAGTCCGGCTTCGGGATCACCCCGACATCGCCCACGCGCAGAGCTTACTGCAGCGCTGCACGCAGGCGGGCCAGCGTTTCGGGCTCGGCGCGGACGCGCAGGCGCGTCCCGGTCTCGTCGTGGGTCTCGCTCAGCACGCGCGTGGCGGCGTGCGCCTCGGCGACTACGCGCTGCTGCGTATAGGGGACGACGAGCTCGGCTTCGACCATGTCTCGCTCGAAGAACTCGACGATCCGCGCGCGGAGCGTCGCGACGTCGGCGGGGTCGCGGCAGGAGAGCAGCAGCCCGTCGGGCCAGGCGAGCGCGAGGCGCACGCGGGTGGCGGCATCGATGCGATCCGCCTTGTTCAGCACCAGCAAGCGCGGGCTCTGGGTCGCCTCGATCGAGGCGAGTACCTCGCGGGTCACCTCGATCTGCGCCGGAAGCGCGGCATCCGCGGCGTCGGCGACGTGCACCAGCAGATCGCAGTCGCGCACCTCGTCGAGCGTCGAGCGGAAGCTCGCGACGAGATCGTGCGGCAGCTTCTTGATGAAGCCGACCGTGTCGGAGACGAGAATGCGCGGCGTGGTCTCGGGCTGGAGCGCGCGGACGGTCGTGTCGAGCGTCGCGAAGAGCTTGTCCTCGACGCGGACGCCGCTGCCCGTGAGCGCGCGCATCCACGACGACTTGCCTGCGTTCGTGTAGCCGACCAGCGCGACGGTGTGCTGCGCGCCGCGGCGCCGGCGCCGCGTGCCGCCCTCGCGCTCGATCGCCGCGAGCTCATCGCGCAGCTCCGCCATGCGGTCCCGGACTTTGCGCCGGTCGATCTCGAGCGAGCTCTCGCCCGCGCCGCGCCCGCCGATCCCGCCGCGCTGCCGATCCGCGCCACCGCCGGTCTCACGCAGCCGCGGCGCCAGATACGCGAGCCGCGCGATCTCGACCTGCAGGCGCGCCTCGCGACTGCGCGCATGGCGCTGGAAGATCGCGAGGATCACCGCGCTCCGGTCGAGCACCTCGGCGCCGGTCGCGCGCTCCAGGTTGCGCGCCTGAGAAGGCGACACCTCGTGGTCGACGAGCACCACCTTCGCGCGGAGCTCGGGCGGGAGGGGCTCCCCTGCTTCGGCGTGGTACGCGTCCTCGTCCGGCTCCTCGGCCTCCTCGCCGCGCGTCGCGCGCCGCTTCTTCGGGGGTCCGACGGGCACCACGCCCGTGCCCCCGGTCCAGCGCGCCAACTCGTGCAGCTTCCCGACGCCGACGACCGCCGCCGGCGCGAGCCGCGCGCGCCGCTGGGTCACCCGCCCGACGATCTCGAGACCGAGCGTCTTACCCAGCCGCGCAAGCTCGTCGAGTGAGGCGTCGACCTCGGCGTCGTCGACGCCCGGAAGCCGCACGCCGAGCAACACGGCGCGCGGGCGTTGAGTGGCGGGGCTCAGATCCTGCATCGAATGAAGCGAGCTTACAGCAGCGCGCGCAAAACGGCGCTGCGCCGGCTCGGCGTTGCCGGTCTGCTGGGGGAAGGACAGAATAAGGTCTTTGATTCTGTCCTAGCGCAGACGGAGGTCGCCATGCCCGGGAAGAGGGACATCCGATCGATCACCCACCTCAAGAACAAGACCGCGGATCTCGTGCGCGAGGTGAGCGAAGGGGGCCGCTCGATCACGATCACCCAGAACGGAGAAGCCAAGGTGGTGGTGATGGACGTCGATACCTACGACCGCTGGCGATCCGCCATGGCCTTGCTCAAGGCGCTCGCCCAGGGTGAGGCGGACGTCGAGCGCGACCGGACGGTCAAGCAGGTCGAGGCGTTCCGGAGGGCGCGAAAGGCGATCGGGCGAGCGCTCCAGGGTGGCTAGCCGCCGCTTCCGCGTTCAGTGGGCCGAGGTCGCGGTCCGCGACCTCGAGGAGCTCGTGAGCTTCATCGCGGTGGATTCTGCACTCGATTCCGAGCGCGTCCTCCGCCGGCTCGAGAAGCGAGCCGCGGCGCTCGAGTCCAGCCCGGCCCGCGGCCGCGTCGTTCCCGAGCTGGCGCGCTTCGGGATGCGCACCTGGCGCGAGCTCGTCGTGCGACCCTACCGGCTCGTGTACCGGATCGAAGGCGACACCGTGACCATGCTCGCCGTGTTCGACGGGAGGCGCGACCTGGAGGACATCCTGCTCGATCGGCTGCTCCGCATGCCGTGAGGCGCGGCTACGGGAGTAGAGCATCGCGGTCCCGTGGCGCTCATGCCGAGCGCTCCTGTCGCTGGGCCGCCAGGCGCGCGGCGTGAAGCGGGGCGCCGATCTCCTCATAGGAGTGCTGGGCTTCTCGCAGCAGGCGTTCGCGCGTCACGTCGTCGCCGAGCACGGCGGCCAGCTCGGCGCGCCACTCACAGAGCGCCGGGGCGAGCGTCCGCGCACCGGTGCGTTCGATCAGCGCGGCCGCGCAGGCAAGAGCGGCTTCGGCGGCGTCGCGCGCTCCCGCTCCGTCACGGCGCAGAAGTGCGCGAGCCATGACTCCGTGGGCGACGGCTTCGGAGAACCCGGTCAGATAGCGCTGACAGAGCGCGATCGCCTCCGCTGCCGCAGACTGCGCGGCAGACAGATCGCTGACCTGCAGGAGGGCCTCGGCCAGAAATGTCGCGGCCGAGCCGGCACCCTGCCTCTCCACATGCCCCCAGCCGCCGAGAGCGGCACGCGCTAGCTCGATGGCGTCGCCGGCTCGCCCGTCAGCGAGGTGTGCATAGCCGAAGGCGAGCTGCCCAGCCGCGACCAGAGCCGGAGGCTCGCCCAGTCTGCGGCTGAGCTCGTCGAACTGACGCGCGCTCGCGAGCGCGCCGTCGGCGTCGTGGGCAAGATAATGAGCTCGGGCAACGTGGTACAGGGCATAACCGCCCATCTCCGGCGTGCCGTCTTCCTCGGCGAGGCGGCGGCAGCGGCCGAGCTCCTCGATCCCCTCGCGCAGCCGACCCATCCAGGTGAGGCAACGGCCGCGGTGGAGCGAGAAGAAGGAATAGGGATTCCAGCCGGCGAGCCACTCCTCGGAAGGCATGTGGCGGGTAAAGCGCGCGAGCGCTTCCTCCGCCGTCTGGAGCGACTCCGAGAGTCGGCCGGCAAAGAAGAGCGCGTCGGCGAGCCACGCACACGCAATGGCCTGGGCCCCAACGTCCTCGATAACTCGTGACGCGCGCCGGTTCTCGATCGCCAACTCGAGAAACCCCGCTACATCGCCGGCACCGAGAAGAGTGCGGCCATAGGCCATCGACAGGTGCAGATGGGCGCGTCGATCCCCGATCGCGGTCGCGAGCGCCTGCCCCTCCTCCAGCAGGGCACGCGCCTCGTCGAGCCCAAGGCCGACCAGCCTGCTGACATTCAGAAGCTGAGTGCAGGCGGCGATGCCGAGCCCGGCGGCCTCGCGGTCATCGCGAAGCTCGCGCAAGAGCGCCCGCACCCGCCTCCAGTGCCGAGTCGACGCGGCGACGTCGGTCATCCCCGCCCAATCGGCCGCGCGCCGGTGCCAGCGCGCGGCGCCAAGCGCCTCACCGGCCTCCTCCCAGTGGTGCGCCAGCAGCGCGGCGCGCTCGTCGAGACGCTCGGCGTCCTGCTGCTCGATCGCGCGCGCCACCGCGGCGTGTATCTGGCGGCGTCGCTCCCGGAGCTGACTGCCGAGCGCGACCTCCTGGGTCAGCGGATGCTTGAAGGCGTACTCCGCCACCGGGTAGAGCGCCTGCTCGTGGATGAACTCGGCGCGCCCCAGCGCGGCCAACGCTGCCTTCAGCTCGTCGGCGGGGAGATCCGCCACTTCCGCCAAGAGCGGCTCGGGAAAATCCTTGCCGATTACCGACGCGACTTGCAGCAGGCGTTTCTCGCGCTCCGGCAGCCGATCGATGCGCGCCGCCAGCACCGCCTGCACAGTCGCCGGAACTTCGAGGCGCTCGAGCGGCGTCACCAACCGGTAGGCGCCGCGGGTGCCTTCGAGGTGCCCCGACTCGATCAGCGACTGCGCCACCTCTTCGGTGAAGAACGGGTTGCCCCCCGTGCGCGCGTGGATCGGGCCGGCCAGCGCGGCGACGCTCGGATCGTTGCCGAGCAGATCCACCAGCAGCTCGGCGATCGCTTCGCGCCCGAGCGGTGTCAGCGGGACCTGCCGGTACCAGGACTTCTGCATCCACCCGGCGCGGTACTCCGGCCGGAAGTTCACGAGCAGCAGGTTGCGGCTGCCGGCGCGCGCATCGACCATGTGCTCGAGGAACTCCCCGCTCGCGGCGTCGAGCCAGTGCAGATCCTCGATCAGCGTCACCGTCGGCTGCGTCTCGCTCACGCTCTGGATCACCTGGCGCATCAGGCCGATCAGCTGGCGCTGGCGCGCCTCCGGGTCGAGGCGCGGCGCAGGCCGCTGGGGATCGGCCACGCCGAGGAAGTCGAAGAGCAGCGGCAGCGCGTCGGCGAACTTCTGATCCAGCAGCACCATGCGCCCGGCGATCTTCTCGCGCGCGCCGCGGTCGTCGTCCAGGCTCGTGATGCCGAAGTAGGCGCGGAACACCTCGAGGATCGGCAGGAACGGGATGTTGCGCCCGTGGGCGACGGCGCGCCCTTCGTACACGCGCAGGCCGCGCGCGCGGCAGCGCTCGAGGCACTCGAAGCACAGCCGGCTCTTCCCCGTGCCCGCCTCGGCCACCACGCCCACCACCTGCCCGTTGCCCGCGGCGGTCTGCTCGAGCGCGTCCCCCAGCGTGCGCAGATCCGCGGCGCGCCCGACAAAGCGCGAGAGACCGCGGGCGCGCGAGACGTCGAAGCGCGTACGTACGGCGCCGAGGCCGGCGAGCCGATGGACTCGCACCGGATCGGCGACTCCCTTCACCCGGAACTCGCCGAGATCTTCGAGCGCGAAGTAGCCGCCGACCAGCGCGGCCGTCGCGGCCGTCAGGTAGCAAGAGTCGGGCGAGGCGAGCGCTTCCATCCGCTGAGCGAGCCCCACGCTGTGTCCCTGCGCCGTGTAGTCCATGCGCAGGTCGTCGCCGATCTTGCCGACAACCACCTCGCCCGAGTGGATGCCCATGCGCGTCGAGAAGCCGACGCCATGCTCGCGCTTCACCTCGGTGGCGTAGCGCGCGATCGCGTCGCGCAGGTGGAGGGCCGCATAGCAGGCGCGCTGCGCGTGATCTTCGTGCGCGATCGGCGCGCCGAACAGCGCCATGATGCCGTCGCCGGTGTACTGGTTGACCGCCCCCTCGAAGCGGTGCACGCCCTCGGTCAGGATCTCGAAGAAGCGCTCGAGGATCCGGTGCCACTCCTCGGGATCGAGCTGCTCGGCCAGCTCCATCGAGCCCTTCACATCGGCAAACAAGACGGTGACCTGCTTGCGCTCGCCCTCGAGGGCCGACTTCGATTGCAGGATCTTCTCGGCCAGGTGCTTGGGGGTGTAGGCGCGCGGATCGCGCTCGACGCTCATACCCGCTCGCGCCTGCGGCGCGCCGCAACTCCGGGCAGAACTTCGCGGCCGGCAGCAGCTCTGCGCCACAGCCGGCACAGCGGGGCGCTATGCGCGCGCCGCACTCCGGGCAGAACTTCACCGCTGCCGGAATCTCGTGCGCGCAGCTCGGGCAGTTCACGACGCGAGCTGCTTCGCGAGGCGCTCCGCGTGTCCGACGGCGCCCATCTCGACGAAGAGTCGGCGCGCCTCGCGGAGGTGGTTCGCGGCTTCGGCCGCGTCGCCGAGGGCGCGTGCGAGGCCCGAACGGACTTCGGCGACGAAGGGCAGGTGGGCCCGGGCACCCGTCTCGACGACGAGCGTCTCGGCGCGGGCGAGCGCGGCGTCGATGGCGTCGCGCTCGCGCGCGCCGTCGGCGATCAGGACGCGCGCCCATGCGAGCTGGGCCACGATCTCGCTCGTAGGCCAGCCCGCTCGCAGAGTCGTTGCCACCGCGTCTTGCGCCAGGAGGCGCGCCTCGTCGATTCGGCCGAGCGCGCGATGCGCGTCGGCGAGGCCGGCGAGCGCCGCTCCCTCGTAGTATTCACCGACCCGGTGCTCGCGAATGAGTGCGGCAGCGCGCTCGAGCCAGGGGATCGACTCCGCGAACTGATCGGATAGCTGCAGAGCGAAGCCCATGCCGAGGCTCGCCCTTTGGATCCACTGCGCGGCGCCGAATTCCTCGGCGAGCTGAGCAAAACGGCGCGCCCGCGGCAGCGCGTCGGGCGTCGGGCCAAGGAACGGTTGGGACCACCCCGACCAACAGTCGAGGAGGAAGAGCCGAGTCACCCCCGAAAGGCCCAGGCGCTCGAGTCGACGCTCATAACGCTCCAACGCGGCACGTGCCTCGGTGTGGCGTCCCATGTGGCCAAGGTAGACACTTCTCTGGCCCAGGAGCATGCAGATCAGCTCAAACGCACCCCAATTGACTGCCGGCTGTTGCTCATTCCCGACGACCTCCAAAGCGCGCTCATTCAAGACGTAGCCTTCGCGCAGATCACCGCGGAAGAAACGACCGAGTTGCATAACGCCGAGCGCGCCGGCTTCGATCCCAGGAGTGTGGATCTCGCGCGAGAGCGCGACCGCCTCCTCGAGGATCGGCTCGGCCTCCGACACCGAACCACTCCACATCAGCAGAGCTCCATAAAAGGCGAGTGTGCGCGCGAGCGGCTCGCGATCGGCGGTTGTTGCATTGGCGCGCCGAACGTCGGCAAGCATCGCATGCAACTCCTCGTCTGCGAGATCCGCGAGGCCCGACCAAATCGCGAGCCCCAGGATCTCGCCGCCCGACTCCGCCGTGAGCGCGCGCGCCTCCGCCTCGTCCCGCTCGCGGCACAGCTCGCGCACGCGGCGCCAGTGACGAAGCGCCTCGCCGAGATCCGAGAGGCCGATCCACTTCGCGGCCCGAACGTGCCAGCGCGCGGCGACGAGTGGATCCTCTGCCGCCTCCCAGTGCTGCGCGAGCAGCGCGGCGCGCTCGTCGAGGCGCTCGGCGTCGAGCGCTTCGAGCGCACGCGCCGTCGCCGCGTGTGCTCGCACGCGGCGCTCGCGGAGCTGGCTGCGCTCCGCAACCTCCTGCGTCAGCGGATGCTTGAAGGTGTACTCGCGCTCCGGGTAGAGCGCGGTCTCGTACAGGAACTCGGCGTCCTGGAGATTGCGCAGCGCCTCGTCGAGCTCGGGCGCGGGAAGCTCGGCGACCCGCGAGAGGATGCGCTCGCCGAAGCTCTTGCCGATCACCGACGCGGCCTGGAGCACGTGCTTGTCGCGCTCCGGCAGCCGATCGATCCGCGCCGCCAGCACCGCGTGGACGGTCTCGGGGAGCGGCAAGCTCTCGACGGGCCGCAGCAGCCGGTACGCCCCGCGCGCGCCCTCGAGCGAGCGGTCCTCGACCAGCGAGCGCACGATCTCCTCGATGAAGAAGGGATTCCCGCCCGTTCGTCCGTAGATCGCGTTGGGGAGCGCCGCCACGCTCGCGTCGTCCCCCAGGAGCTCATGCAGCAGCTCGCGCAGCGCCGCTTCGGACAGGGGCAAGAGCGAGAGCTGCTGGTAGTGCGACTGCTGCATCCAGCGCGCTCGGTACTCGGGGCGGAAGTTCACCAGCACGAGCCCGCGCGATTCCGCATTGCCCGCGATCACCTGCGCGAGCACCGCGTCGCTCGCCGCGTCGAGCCAGTGCAGGTCCTCGACCAGCAGCACGCCCGCCTCGACGCGCCCGTTGGCCCGCGCGATCGCGCGCACC
>CAYVQJ010000003.1:0-2693 GCA_964454165.1 uncultured Myxococcales bacterium
CTGGCCTGGGGGATGGCGCTCGAGCGTGTCGACGGTCCGACCGTCCTCCTGCTCACGCGCCAGAAGCTCCCGGCGATCGATCGTCAGGCCACGGGGGAGATCGCCGACCCGAGACGCGGCGGCTACCTGATCGCGGGGGACGGCGATCCCGACGTCGTCATCGCCGCGACCGGATCGGAGCTGCACCTCGCGGTCGCCGCGCGCGACGCCCTCGCCGCATCGGGCACCCGGGCCAACGTCGTGTCGGTCCCGTGCCTCGAGATTCTCCTGGAGCAGGATCCGTCGTATCGGACCCGGTTGTTTCCGAGCGCGACTCCCGTGGTCACCATCGAAGCGGGCCGCACGGATCCGTGGCGCGTCCTCGCCGGCACCGAGGGTCTGACCCTCGGGATCGACAGCTTCGGCGCCTCGGCACCTGCGGAGGTGTTGGCCGAGAAACTCGGCTTCAACGCCGAGAGCGTGATCGCCCGTATTCGCGAGTGGCTCGGGTAGAGGAAGCGTTCAGGGTCCGGTCAGTTTTGGTCCAACGGGGCCGAACTTGCCGAGAAGGAACAGGATCATGTACTCCTAGCCCGGATTATTCATGAAAACTGACGAGACCTGAAAACAACAAGGCCTCCTTCGTGGTAGAAAGCAGTTACGACACAACTTTCGCCACTCCGGAGGCCTCGTGCGAACTGAAACTACCACACAACAGTCTGTTCTGTTCCCCGGACTGTTCGACAAGCCTGTCGTCGCCAAGTTCGATCAGCCCAACGGCAGCTCCGACGGCGGTGCGATACTCCTGGCGGCTGCCGATCGACGGCTCCATCTGACCGAGCGCCTGGCTGCTTGCATTCGGGACCGGCGACAGCCCGGGAAGGTCGATCACGAGCTTCTCGAGTTGATGCGCCAGCGGATCTTCGGCATCGCGTGTGGCTACGCGGACTGCAACGACGCGGCCCGGCTTGCCGACGATCCGATCCACAAGATGCTCGTGGGCCGTGGCCCGATCGATGGAGATCCTCTGGCCTCTCAACCCACGCTGTCGCGCTTCGAGAACTCCGTCTCTCGGACCGGCTTGTTTCGCATGGCCGAGAGCTTGAGCGACGTGGTCATCGAGACCCAGCGGCGACGGCGCAAGGGCAAGGCGACCTGGATTACCATCGAGCTCGATCCCACCGACGATCCGACCCATGGCGGGCAACAGCTCTCGTTCTTCAACGGCCATTACGACACGTGGTGCTATCTGCCGATCGTCGGGTTTCTGAAGTTCGACGACGAACCCGAGCAGCATCTCTTCACTTGCGTCCTGCGTCCGGGGAATGCTCCGGCGAAGCTCGGAGCTTTGGGTATCCTGAGGCGGCTCCTGGAGAAGATCATCGACGCCTTCCCAGAGGCCGAGATCCTCGTGCGCCTCGACGGCGGATTCGCGTCGCCGGAGATCCTCGAATTCCTCGAGGACGCCGGGTTGTACTACGTCGTCGCCATGGCGGAAAACTCCGTCCTGACACGGCTGGCCGAACCGCTGATGAAGAAGGCGCGGCGCAAGTCGAAGCGCAGCGGGCAGACCGAGCACGTCTACGGCGTCTGCCGCTACGCGGCGCAGAGCTGGAACCGGCGACGGCGCGTTGTGATCAAGGCCGAGGTCGTCCAACTGGAGGGACGAGAGCCGAAGGACAACCCGCGATTCGTGATCACCAATCTCGCCGATTCGCCGCGAGCGGTCTACGAAGACGTCTACTGCCAGCGGGGTGACGTCGAGAACCGAATCAAGGAACTCCACCACGGATTGGAGATCGACCGGACGAGCTGCACGCGATTCTTGGCAAACCAGCTTCGAGTCCTGATGACCGCAGCCGCCTTCGTACTGATGCAGGAGCTGCGAACTCATGCGACGGGAACCGCATGCGCGCGAGCGCAGGTCAGCACCTTGCGCGAGCGGCTGATCAAGCTCGGGGTGTGGGTCGAGGAGTCCGTCCGTCGCATCGTGCTGCACTTGCCCGTCGCCTTCCCCTTCAAGGACGATTGGTACCGCCTCGCACACGCGCTCGGTGCCGGCGTCGGGTAGTCTCCCCGCCCGCGATCGCCCCCCCGAATCCGACGTCAAAACGCAATCCCCAGTCGAAGTCCGCCAGAATCCTGCTCGCATGGGACGCGACATCCAACATCCTCGCGCCGCTCGAGACCTTTGAGTCGCCTGCCGGACCCGCACGCCTCCACTTACCACTCAGCCCTCCCCATTTGAGCTCGCGAAACGCGGTGACCGAGCCACGAGGTGATGTAGACTCCTTCTTCACGAATAATCCGGGCTAGCCGGCTCAAACCCACGACGGAGCTAACGTTGGCATGATCTGGATCTGGGTAGCATTCATCGCGTTTGTCCTACTGATGTTGGCGCTGGACCTGGGCGTCTTTCACCGCAAAGCCCACGTCGTCAGCGTCAAGGAGGCCATCGCTTGGTCGGCCGTCTGGCTATCCACGGGGTTGGCGTTCTCCGTGTTCGTGTACTTCGCCTACGACGGCCAGTGGTTCGGCGTTGGTACCTCTGTGGACGCGGTCGATGGGCTGACGAACGACGGCGCAACGGCAATGGAGAAGTACCTGGCCGGCTACGTCGTCGAGAAGTCCCTGAGTGTGGACAACATCTTCGTGATCGCGATGATCTTCGGCTTCTTCGCGGTACCGACGCTCTACCAGCACCGGGTGCTGTT
>CAYVQJ010000004.1:0-32392 GCA_964454165.1 uncultured Myxococcales bacterium
ACCTCCTCGCGGTTGCGCGGGTCCGCGAGGAAGCCCGCCACGCTCTCGGCGATCGTGGGACCGACGCCGGGCACGGCCTCGAGCTCCTCCTGGCTCGCGGCCATCAGCGGGTCGAGATCCCCGAAGTGCGCGGCCAGAAGCTCGGCCACCGTCTCGCCGACGTGGCGGATCCCGAGCGCGATCAGGAAGCGCGCGAGCGTGGTGTGGCGCGCCCGCTCGAGGCTCGCGAGCAGATTCTCGGTCGACTTCCCGCCCATGCGTTCGAGCGCCGTCAGCGCTTCCCGCTCGAGCCCGAAGAGGTCCGACAGGCGCCGCACGAGTGCTCTCTCGACGAGCTGATCGACGAGCTTCTCGCCGAGCCCCTCGATGTCGAGTGCGCCGCGGTGTGCGAGGTGCAGCAGGTTGTTCTTGAGCTGTGCGGGGCAGTCGAGGTTCGGGCAGCGCGTGACGACCTCCCCCTCGAGGCGCAGCGTGGCTGCGTTGCAGACGGGGCAGCGTTTCGGGAGGCGCCAGCGCCGGGTGCGGGCCGGCCGGCATTTCGGGTCGACCCTCACGATCTGGGGGATCACGTCTCCCGCGCGCTGGATCACGACGGTATCGCCCACCCGGACGTCCTTGCGCTCGATTTCGTCCTGGTTGTGCAGCGAGGCGCTCGTCAGCGTGACGCCCCCGACGTGCACCGGGTGCAGCTTCGCGACGGGCGTCAGCGCCCCCGTGCGGCCGACCCGGGCCTCGATCGCGAGCACCCGGGTCGTTGCCTGCCGCGGCGGGAACTTGAAGGCGATCGCCCAGCGGGGCGAGCGCGAGACCTGTCCGAGCTCCGCCTGAAGCTCCAGGCGGTCGACCTTGATCACGCTGCCATCGATCTCGATCGGCTGGCGGTCGCGGGCCTCGAGGAGGCGCTCGTGGTACGCGATCGCCGCTTCCGCGTCGGCGCAGGGCTGCCAGTCGCCGCTCAGCAGGAAGCCCCAGCCCGCGAGCGTCTCCAGCACCTGGGATTGGGTTGCGACGCCGGCGGGCACGCCCTCGCCGAGCGCATAGGCGCGGAACTCGAGGGCCGCGAGGCGCGCCCGGTCCACATCGTGGAGCTGCCGCAGCGAGCCGGCCGCCGCGTTGCGCGGGTTCGCGAAGGGCTCCTGGCCCGCCGCCTCCCGGCGCGCGTTCAGGCGCTCGAAGCGCTCGATCGGGATCGCCACCTCGCCGCGCACCGAGACCCGCTTGGGCACCGGACGGGGAGCGGGGGCGCCGGGCACCGGGATGCGCAGCGGAATCGAGCGCGAGGCACGCAGGTTCGCGGTGACGTCCTCGCCGACGCGACCGTCTCCCCGGGTGGAGCCCACCGCGAGCAAGCCGTTCTCGTAGACGAGCTCGACCCCTGCGCCGTCGACCTTGGGCTCGCCCACGTACTCGACCGGCTTTTCATCGCCGAGTGCCCGCCGCACGCGCTCGTCGAACGCGCGCAGCTCCTCGGGATTCATGGCGTTGTCGAGAGACAGCATCGGAACCACATGTTTTATCTCGGAAAATCCATCTGCCGGAGGGGCTCCAAGGCGCTGCGTCGGCGAGTCCGCGAGGCACAGCTCTGGATGGGCTGCCTCGAGCGTCTGGAGCTCGCGAAACAGCGCGTCGTAGTCGGTGTCCGAGAGCTCCGGCCGGTCCTCCAGGTAGTAGAGGCGGTCGTGGCGCGCGATCTCACGCGCCAGCTGCTCGATGCGCCGGCGGGAAGTTTCGCGCTTGTGCTGGGGCAACCGACCGTCTCCGCTGCGAAACCGGATGTAAAGCTCGCGCTCGGATGGGGCGATATGTGCTGCGGGCGCCGGGCCTCGCAGCTCCGGCCGAAACGTACAGCACCGCCGTAAGCGGCGCAGAGAGGGAGGCGATGGAGCAGGGCGCGGGCTGCCGCGAGGACGCCAAGCGCTCGGAGGACGCCGTGCGGCGCCTCGCCTCCATCATCTCCGAGGGCGTGGCGCTCGTGCGGGAGGGGCGAATCGTGTGGGCCAACGAAGCGCTCGCCGCGATGGCGGCGCGCCCCCGGGCCGCGGACCTGGCCGGCGTCGAGCTCGCCCGCTTGTTGACGGACGTGGGCGACGGGCTTCCCGAGGCCACGAGGCCCGGGCCGCTCGAGTGCGGGCTGCGCTGGCCGGACGGTGCACCGCGGCGCACGACCTGGCGCCTCGCTTGGCCCGAGATCGCCCCGGGTACGGATGCCTGGGTCGTCGAGGACCCGAACCCCGTGCGCGAGCTCGGCGAAGAGGTGCTGCGCGTTTCGCGCGAGCTCGGCCGCCTGCACCGCGAGGCCGAGGCGCTGCGCAGCCGACTCCATCACGAGCACTCCGAGCGCGACGAGATTCTCGCCGTGGTGAGCCACGAGCTGCGAACGCCCGTCACGGTGATCGGGGGCTACAGCCGGATCCTGTTGCGCGAGGACGTGGGCCCCCTCACGCCCGACCAGCGCCGCTTCCTGGAGGAATCGACCAAGGCGTGCCGGAAGCTCGATGCCTTCATCGAGCGCCTGCTGGCCGCCTCTCGCGTGGCCAAGGGCGGCGAGGTGCTCGAGGTCTGTTCCGCGCCGCTGCGGCCCGTGCTCGAGGAAATGGTCGAGCGCATGCGACCGCTCTTCGAGCAGCGGCGCTCGCAGCTCAGCCTCGATGCTTCGCCGGAGTGCCGCGCCCGCTTCGACGCCATGCGCATCGAGCAGGTGCTCGGAAACCTGCTCGAGAACGCACTCAAGTACGCGGCGCCCGGAGCCTCGGTGGAGCTTGCGCTGCGTCCGACGCAGGTCGAAGGACGGCCGATGATCGAGGTCGCCGTCTCCGACGACGGCCCCGGGATTCCTGCGGAGGAGCGCGAGCGGGTCTTCCAGGCCTACGTGCGCGGGCAGGGCTCCTGCCCGAACGGGCTCGGCCTCGGCCTGGCACTTTGCAAACGGATCGTCGAAGGGCATGGCGGGAGCATCACCCTCGGCGAGCGTCTCGGCGGCGGCTGCCGCTTCGCCTTCACCCTCCCGGCGGCGGAGGCCTAGCGCAGTGGAGAAAGCGAAGCGCGAGAGCGAACGAGCGGGCCCTGCGCGCCGGCGCGTCCTCGTCATCGACGACGCCGAGGGAATCCGGACCTACCTCGCCAACTGTCTCGAGCTGCGCGGCTACGAGGTCGACAGCGCCGAAGATGGCGCCCGCGCGCTCGCGCTGCTCCAGGGCGGCGCCGATCCCGACGTGGTGCTCCTCGACGTGATGATGCCCGGGATCGACGGGCTCGAGACCCTGGAGCGCATCCGTGAGCTCGCGCCGGCGGTGCCCGTGGTGATGCTCTCGGTCGTCGGGCGCGCCGGCACGATCGTCGAAGCGATGCAGCGGGGTGCGGCCGACTACCTGACGAAGCCCTTCGAGGAGGAGGAGCTCGCGGCGACGCTCGAGAAGGTGCTCGAGGATAGTGCGCTGCTTCGCGAGCGGGAGCGACTGCTCGCCTCGGTCGACGACCCGATGGACTCGGTGGTCTGGGTGAGCCCAGCCATGCAGCGGGTGCGCGACCTGATCCATCAGGTCGCGGACACCGACGTGACGGTGCTGATCCAGGGGCAGAGCGGAACCGGCAAGGAGATCGTCGCGCGCACGCTGCAGTCCGCGTCCTCGCGCCGGGATCGCCCCTTCGTGAAGGTCAACTGCGCGGCGCTTCCGGGCAACCTGCTCGAGAGCGAGCTCTTCGGCTACGAGCGGGGCGCCTTCACCGGCGCCAACGCGCGCAAGCCGGGAAGATTCGAGCTCGCGGACCGCGGCACGATCTTCTTCGACGAGATCGGCGAGATGAGCCCTCCGCTCCAGGCGAAGCTGTTGCAGGTGCTCCAGGACGGCCAGTTCTCGCGCCTCGGTGGCAACCACGACATCACGGTCGACGTGCGCGTCGTTGCCGCGACCCATCGGCGGCTCGAGGAGATGGTCCGGCAGGGGAGCTTCCGCGAGGATCTCTATTTCCGGCTCAACGTGGTGACCGTCTTCCTGCCGCCGCTCTCCGAGCGGCGGGAGGAGGTTCCGCTGCTGATCGAGAGCTTCCTGCGGCGTTTCGCGGCCCGCTACGCGCGCCCGGTGCCGCGCCTCTCCGAACGGCTCGTGCGGGCCTTCGAACGCTATTCCTTCCCCGGCAACGTGCGCGAGCTCGAGAACATGGTGAAGCGCGTCGTGGTGCTGCAGAGCGAGGATGCGATCGCGGACGAGATCCTCGGCGCGCAGCGCCGGGTCGAGCCGCCGGCAAGCGCTGCGGACCGCGTGGTCAAGCAGATCGAGCGCGCGGACGGCCCGATCTCGCTCAAGGAGATCGGCCGCAAAGCCGCGCTCGAGGCCGAGCGCGAGGCCCTGCGGCGCGTGCTTTACCAGACCAACTGGAACCGCAAGAAGGCCGCCCGGATCCTGGAGGTCAGCTACAAGACTTTGCTCCAGAAGATCAAGGAGTGCGGTCTTGCGGATGGCTGAAGAACCCTTGCCGGTCCGGGTACTTCGCCCGTCGCACCGGCGCCGCTCGCGGTAGTCCGCCCGCGCGTGCCGCGGGGGTTTCACACAATTTTTCCATGCCGCGGAGCCCCGCTTCCGGTTATATGTACGGGGCTACATAGCCCCCCCTGAATGCACGGGCGCGGTCGCGCCTTGCCTTGGCATGCTTGTGGCAGGGGAGGGGCGCACGCCGCGACCCGACGGCCAGCTGGCCAGCGGCGCGCGTGGACGGAGCAAACGCAGAACATGCCACCCATTCAGCAGCAGCAAGAGCTCGGCGTCAGCCTCGGCGACCTGGCGGCGATCTTCCGGCGCCGGTTGCTCTGGTTTCTGGTCCCCACGGGTGTCGGCATCGCGGTCGCCGGGCTGCTCGCGCTGTTGATCCCGGCGGTCTACGAGGCCGAGACCACGATTCTGATCGAGCCCTCGACGGTGCGCGAAGAAATCGTGGCCAGCACCGTCGTAGCGGACAAGGAGGCGCGCTTCGAGCAGACCCGGCTGCGGCTGCTCGCGCGCGATGCTCTGGCGGCCATCATCCAGAAGAGAGAGCACCAGCTCTACGCCGACGAAGCCCTGCCGATGGAGCTCAAGGTCGAGCAGATGCGCGAGGACGTGACGATCGAGCCGATCCTGCCGGCGATCGTGGATCCGCGCAAAGAGCTCGAGGTCGACTCGCTGCGCATTGCCTTCCGCCACGAGAGCCCGCTCAAGGCAGCCAGCGTTGCCAACGACCTGGCGCGCGAGTTCATCCGCATCAACATCGAGGCGCGCTCGGCCGACGCGCAAGGCACCAGCGATTTCCTCGGCGCCGAGCTGGCTCGCGAGGAAACCGAGCTCTCCAGGATTCTCGCCGAGGTCTCCGACTACAAGGAGAAGCACGCCGGCGAGCTCCCGGAGCAGCTCCCGCTCAATCGAGCCACACTCGACCGGCTGACCCGTGAGCTCGCCGACAAGGGGGCCGCCCTCGAGTCGTCGCGCTCGCAGGTCTCGTTGATCCAGCGCGAGCTGCTCGCGATGCGCAGCGGCGGCGACTCGGAGAACACCCCGGTCCGGCGCCGCCAGGCGATCGAGACCGTGCTCGCGACGCACCGCGCCAACGGGCTGACGGACAAGCACCCCGACGTGATTGCGTACACGGCCGAGCTCGCCGAGCTCGACAAGCTGATCGGCGCCGACGCCGCCAAGGGGGGCGAGGCAGGCGGCAGCACACCGTCGATCGGCGCGACCGAGTCGCGCGTGCTGTCGGAGCAGCGCGACAACCAGGTCAGGGTGAACGTGCTCTCGCTCGAGGTGGAGCGCGTCAGCGACGAGATCGCGACCTACGAGGCGCGCATCGGAGCGACGCCCAAGCACCAGGCCGAGCTCGGCCAGCTCGAGGCGCGCGCGCTCGCGCACGAGCGCGCCATCCAGGATTTCCGCCAGAAGAAGGCGCTCGCCGACATGGCGAAGTCGCTCGAGGCGAAGCAGCGCGGCGAGCGCTACCGCGTGATCGAGTCGGCGCAGGCGCCCGAAGAGCCGATCGAGCCGAACCGCCCGCTCGTGTTCGTGATCGGCGCGATCCTGGGCCTGATCGTCGGCATCGCGGCCCTCGTCGTCCGCGAGCTCACCGATCAGCGGCTGGTGAGCCTCCACGAGCTGCAGCAGGCGATCCCGCTGCCGGTGCTCGGGAGCGTCTCGCTGATCCGGCTGCCCGCCGAGATCGCCGAGATGCGCGCGCGCCTGCGGCGCTGGGGTCTGGGCGGAGCGGCGGCGGCGCTCGTGATGCTCGTGGTCGGCAGCGCGGTCTGGTTCTTCTTGACGCGCCCGCCCTCGGAGATCACGCCGGACGAGACCCCGGCCGCCGAAGCGAGGCAGGGCTGATGTACAACGCCTTCTTCGGACTCGACACGGATCCGTTTCGGGTCAATCCCGACCCGCGGTTCCTGTACTTCTCCGAGAGCCACCGCGAGGCGCTGGCCGCGCTGATCTATTCCGTGCGCGAGCGCAAGGGCTTCATCGTGCTCTCCGGCGAGGTCGGGACCGGCAAGACCACCGTGGTCAACGCGCTGTTCGCCAAGCTGCCCAAGCACGTGCAGACCGCGTATCTGTTCAACACCGCGCTCTCGCTCGAGGACTTCTTCGCCTACGTGTTCGACGAGCTCGGGCTCCCGCGCGTGGAGCCGTGGAGCAAGAGCGCGGCGCTCGCCCGCTTGAACGCGCACCTGATCGAGCGGCTGCGCCACGGCCAGCAGACGCTGCTCCTCGTCGACGAGGCGCAGAACCTGCCGGCGGAGCTCCTGGAAGAGATCCGCCTGCTCTCGAACCTGGAGACTCCCCAGTCGAAGCTGATGCAGATCGTGCTGGTCGGGCAGCCCGAGCTGATGGCGAAGCTGCGCCGGCCCGAGCTGCGCCAGCTGCGCCAGCGCGTCGAGCTGTTCCACGTGATCCGCGCGCTCACACCGCGCGAGACCGCCGAGTACGTGCGCGAACGGCTGCTGATCGCGGGGAGCGAGAGCGGCATGCTCTTCGGCGCCGCCGCGCTGCGCGCGGTGTGGGGCCACACGCGCGGCATCCCCCGCATGATCAACGTGCTGTGCGACAACGCGCTGCTCGCGACGTTTGCGGCGAACTCGAATCGCGTCTCGCCGCAGACCGTGCGCGAGGCGGCGCGTGACCTCGGTATGACCGAGAGCGTCGAGGTCAACGGCCATGAGCGGCGCGACGGCTGGCTGCGTCGGATCTGGCCGTTCCGGCGGACTGCGGCTCAAGTGGGCATCTAGGAGGAGACGGAAGATCATGGGCAAGATCCACGAGGCGCTGCAGCGCGCCGAGGAGCAACGCGAAGCGCTCGGCGGAGCGCCTGGCGGGCCTGCGTCGACGCGCGAGCTGCTCGACCGCTCGCCCGACTCCCGCGGCCTGCTCGGGCGCCTGCGTGGCGGAGCGCTGCGCTCCGCCCGGCGCTCGCGCGTCGTGCTGTCCGACAGCGAGTCCGCGATCACCGAGCAGTACCGCTCGTTGCGCGCGCGCATCCAGTCGATCCGGCGGACGCGTCCGCTCCGCAGCATCGTGATCACCAGCGCGCTCGCAGGCGAAGGCAAGACGACGACGTCGGTGAACCTGGCGCTCTCCTTCGGGCTCGACCTGGAGCGTGAGACCTGCCTCGTCGACGCGGACCTGCGCACGCCGGCCGTCCACAAGGCGCTCTCCGAGCAGGCGTCCGCGGGCCTGGCCGAGGTGCTGCAGGACGACGCCAAGCTCGAAGAGGCGCTGGTGCGCGTGCCCGACACGCGGCTCTCCGTGATCGCCGTGCGCTCGCTGCCCTCGCACCCCGCGGAGCTCCTGGCTTCGCGACGCCTGGGCCGCCTGCTCGCCGAGCTGTACGAGCGCTTCGACACCGTGATCGTCGACTCGCCACCCGTGCTCGGGCTGCCGGACGCGACGATCCTGGTCGACCTGTGCGACGCGGCGATTCTCGTGGTGTCGAGCGGGCGCGCCTCGCGCGGGCAGGTCGACGCCGCGCTCGAGCGCATCGACGCTGCACGGGTGCTGGGGACGGTCTTCAATCGGGCGCCGGAGGCGATGATCAGCTACGGCCAATCGTCGGACGCGTAGCTCGGATACTCTGGGCAACGCGGCCCGTCGCGCCGCCGGCGGCGTCGGAGGTGGATGAGGGTGCTGGGCTCGACGCTGGAAGTGCTGCGGCCGTGGCTCTGGGCGCTGATCGTGCCCTGGCTGCTGGCGCTCGTGCTGACGCCTCTGGTCGCGGCCCTCGCCTCGCGGGCGCGGGCGCTCGACCTGCCGCTCGGGCGCAAGCAGCATGCGGCGCCGGTGCCGATCCTGGGCGGGATCGCCGTGTTCGGCGCCGCAGCCCTCGGGCTGGCGCTCGGCGCGCCGTTCTCCGACCCGATCCGTGGGGGACTGTTCGGCGAGGGCTCGCTCGCCGCGCTCGGTATCGGAGTTGCCGCGATGGTCGCGCTCGGCACCTGGGATGACGTCCGCGACTTGTCGCCGTTCCAGAAGGCCGCCGGCCAGGTCGCGATCGCGTCGCTCTCGTGGTGGCTCGGCTTTCGCTGCAACGAGATCGAGCTGGTCGGCGGCTGGGTGGTGAGCGACGCCGCTCCGGTCTCCTTCCTCGTGACCGTCGCCTGGATCGTGGTGGTCACGAACGCCTTCAACCTGATCGACGGCGTCGATGGACTCGCGGCGGGCGTCGGGATCGCCGCCGCGCTCGTGGTGTTCGTGCTGGCGTCGCAGAGCGGTGCGAGCGTTCCGGTGGTGGCCGCGCTCGCGCTCTCGGGCGCGCTCTCGGGCTTCTTGCGCTTCAACCTGCCGCCCGCGCGGATTTTCCTCGGCGACGGTGGCGCGCTTGCGATCGGCTACACGATCGGCGTGCTTTCGCTCGCCTCGGCGCAGAAGGGACCCACCGCCGTGGTGCTGATCGTTCCCTTCCTCGCGATCGGCGTCCCGCTGCTCGACGTCGTCGGGGCGGTCGTGCGGCGGGCGCGGGCGCACCTGCGCTCCCAGGGGCTGGCCGGACTGCGACCCGGGGCGATCGTGCGCGCGGTCGTGACCGCCGACCGCGGCCACATCCACCACTTGCTGCTGCGCTCGGGCTGGAGTGTGCGGCGCATTCTGTTCGTGCTGTACGCGCTTTCGGGCGCGCTCGGCTGGATTGCGCTCGAGATCCGCTCCGCGACGCCCGGCGCGCGCTGGGGCGCATGCCTGGCGCTGCTCGTGGTCGGCGTTGCGGCATTGCGTTGGATCGAGCGACGCGTCGAGCAACGCGAAGCTCTGGCGCGTGCGCCCGGGGCGAGCGCCGCGACCGAACCCGTCCCGGCGCGAAGAGCGGCGGGATGAGCCGGCGCGTGCTGATCCTCGGGCTGGACTGCGCGTCCCCGCGCCTCTGGCTCGAGCGCTTCCGCGACGCGCTGCCGGGCTTCGCGCGGCTGTGTGAAGGCGGCAGCTTCGGGCCGCTGCGCTCGGTGCATCCGCCGATCACGGTTCCGGCGTGGGCGTCCCTCGTGACGGGTCTCGACCCCGGCGAGCTCGGCCTCTACGGCTTCCACGGCCGCCGCGTGCGCGGAGCGTCGAGCGCGCTCGTCGACGCTGACTGGCTCGCTGCGCCGACCCTCTGGGACATTGCGGGAGCCGCGGGTCTCGACTCGATCGTGGTCGGCTTCCCGCTCGGTCATCCGGTGCGGCCGCTGCGCGGCTGCGCGGTTTCCGGGATGTTGACGCCTGCCGACGCGCCGCAGTGGACGTGGCCGCCCTCGCTCGGCGACGAGCTCTGCGCGCGCTTTGGACGCTACCGCTTCGACGTCGAGCGCGACGCTCGCCACGGTGCGGAGCCCGCGGAGCTCCACGCCGAGGTCGTCGAGATGACGCGCCTGCGCTTCCGCGTCCTGCGCGAGCTGTTGCGCACGCGCCCGTGGGATCTCGCGTTCTTCCACGAGATCGGACTCGATCGCCTGCAGCACGCGCTGTGGTGCGAGCCGGGCGATGCAGACGCCCTGGCCGAGCGCCTGCTGCTCGACTACCACCGGGTCCTCGACGAGGAGGTCACCGAGACCCTCGCAGCGGTCGGCGACGGCGTGGTGACCGCCCTGGTCTCCGACCACGGGGCGCGCGCACTCGTCGGGAGCTTCTGCCTGAACGAGTGGCTGGCGCAGGAGGGCTACCTCGCACTGCACCCGCTTCCCGCGGACGGGCCCCTCGCGTTCGACCCGGCGTTCGTCGACTGGGAGCACACGCGGGCCTTCGCCGATGGCGGCTACTGCGGACGCGTCTTCCTGCACGCTGCGCCGCGCGATGAGCGCGGTGCGCTGGCAGCCGCGGGCGCGCGGGCCCTGCGCGACGAGCTGCGCGCGAAGCTCGAGGCGCTACAGGGTCCGGACGGCGCTCCGCTCGGCAACGCCGTGCACCTGCCGGAAGAGGTCTACGCGCGCGTGAACGGCGTCGCGCCGGACCTGCTGCTGTACGCGGGCGACCTCGACTGGCGCTGCGCCGCGAGCGTGGGCCACGGCGGCGCGTTTCTCGCCGGGAACGACACCGGACTCGACCGCGCGAATCACGACTGGGATGGGCTCTTCGCGCTGCGCGACCCCGAGCGTGCCGGGGCGGGACGCAGCGACGGCGCATCGCTGCTCGATATCGCGCCGACCCTGCTGGAACGCCTGGGACTGCAAGCGCCCGGCTGGATGCGCGGGGGGAGACTGCCATGACTCCGCTCGAGGTGTTCGCGGGGGTCGGCGCCCTCGCGGTCCTCGTGACGATCCTGGTGCGGCCGCCGCTCGGGCTGCTGGCGCTCGTCGTGTTCACGCCACTCATCGACAGCGTACCGCGGCTGCCGCTCGCGGGGTTGAACGTCGAGACCGGGCTCCTCTTCCTGCTGCTCGCGATGACCCTGATGCGCTTCGGACTGCGCTTGCCGCCGCTGCGCTACTCGGGGCCGGTGATCGCGTACGTGCTGGTGCTGCTCGTCGCGTGGCTGGTCGGCGCATCCAACTTCAGGGGCATCGACGGCAAGGGCATCTGGGAGCTGTTCAAGATCGTCAAATCCATGTCCTTCACCACGCTGTTCTTCCTCTTCTCGTACTGGTGGATCTCCGACGATCGCGGGCGGCGCGGCGTCCTCGAGGCGCTGCTCTGGTCCGGGACGCTGGCAGCCGTGAGCGGCGTGGTCGACTACGTCGCGCCCTTCACGAGCAGCGGCATGGGAGGTCGCGCGACTGGAATCCTGGGCGACCCCAACTCGCTCGGTGGATACCTCGCGGTCACCACGCTCGCCGCGCCGATGCTCCTGCGCGATGGGACACTCGGCCGGCTGCGCCGGGTCCTCTACGCCGCGCTCTACGGGTTGGGGTTGCTCGTTGCGGTCCTGGCGCAGTCGCGGGCGGGCTGGCTCGGGCTCCTGGCGGGTCACGCCGTGCTGCTGCTTCTGCTGAGCCCACGTCTATTGTTCGCGTTGACGGTGTCGGCGGTACTGCTGGTGCCCCCGGCGTATCCGTTCTTCCCGCGCCTGGTCCGGGAACGCATCGAAGAGACGTTCACCCCGCGCAATACCGTCTACGTCGGCGCGGAGGAGTTCGGATCCGGCGCGGACCGCATCGTTTACTACCGCATCGGCGCGACGATGCTGGCAGAGAGCCCGATCTGGGGTCACGGCCTCGAGGCGTTCACGATGATGACTCCGAAGTACGGCGCGCGCTACGGGCTGCTGTCGAACAAGGCGGCGCACAGCGTGCTGATCAAGCTCGCCGCGGAGAGCGGGCTATTCGGCCTGTCGATGCTGGCCTGGCTCGGCTTCACGCTCGCGGTGCTGGGCATCCGGCTCGCGCGCGGCGCTGGCCAGAGCGCGGCGATTGGCATCGCAGTGCTGGCGGCGACAGCGAGCATCTCCGCGTCGAACCTGTTCCAGGTGGGCTTCGTCGCGGATCACTTGATGGCGGGCTCGCTCTGGATCCTGTTCGGCTCCTCCGCGCGGGCGTGGGTGGAGGCGCACCGGCTCTCGCAGCGAACACGAGCTCCGAGCGGCTGGCGCCTGCGGCTGCTCGAGGCGTCCGCCGCTCACGCGCCCGAACTGGCGACGAGGAACGCCCCGACGTCGTCGTAGCCGAGCTCACGCAGCATCGGCCCCGCCTCCTCGTGCATGCGGGAGATCACGTCGCGCGGCTCGTCTTTCCATGCGCTCACATTGGGCGCGAAGCCCCGGGAGAGCACGGCCTTGCGGTCCTCGAGCCCCGCGCGATGGTCGTGCGGCTGCTCGTGGAAGCGCAACACGGCCGGCTCCCAGGCTTCGCCCAGGAACTCGAAGAGCGGGCGCAGCCGAGCCTCCGGCTCGCGTACCAGGTCCTCGTAGCGGAGCTCGAAGGAGCGGCCGCGGTGAGTGGTCGCGAAGGCGCGCATCGCCTTGCACTGCTGCGCCCAGTAGCGCGCAGCGCCCGCGAAGCGATCGCCGCCGCACGCCGCGATGTGCGCGTCGGCGTCGTCGATAGCGGGGATCCGCGCGATCGAGCACGCGGCGTCGAGACCGTGTCGGTACACCAGCAGATACCGCGCGCGGTCGCCGAACAGTCGATCGACGAAGTCCAGGCAGCTCACGTAGGACGGAGTCTTGTCGGCCCAGCGCGCCTTGCCGCGCGACGCGGCGTACCTCTCGAAGAAGCAGCTCGCGAACTCGCCCAGCCGCAGCGCCACCTGCTCCTCCGGGAATCCCATGGCGGCCAGACCCTCGAGGCTCCGGGCGTCGCGGAGGAGCGCCTCGAGCGGGCGCAGGAAGAACGACTCGGGGGGACACGCGATGCGCGAGTGGCTGTCTAGAATCAGGCGCACGAGAGTCGTCCCGGAGCGATGCACTCCGATCACGAAGATCGGGGCCTCGCCAAGCTCCTCGCGTGGGCCACCCTCGACGACGATCACGCGTCGGGTGCGGCGCGTGGCGTAGATCGCCTCGCGAACCAGATCCTGCAGCACGCGGACAACGCGGGTCGAGAGCTTCACGGCGCTCCGGTTGGGGTCGGCCCGGGCCTCAGCGCGCCCCGGTGGGCGATCACGCAGCACTGGGCGCCGAGCGGTACGCCCTCGAGCGCGGGCTCCAGTGCGCGCAGCCCGCGCAGCGCGCGCGGAAACACGAACAGGAAGCGCGCGCGTTCGGGGAGCAGGCCGGCCGCGCGGAGCCGCCGTCGCGCCTCCCAGTGCGGCACCTTCACCGCGTCGCGGTCGAACGCGATCCGCGCCATCACGAGGTGCGTGCCCGGATTCAGCGGGTTGTTGTCGAACAGCGCCAGCACGCCTCCCGGCTTCACCTGCGCGCCGAGCCGGGCGAAGAAATCGGGACGCTCGGCGACTGGAACGTGATGCACGACGCCGTTCAGGTGGACGAGATCGGCCGGGGCGACGCCCTCGCGCTGCGCGTCCTCGAGCGTGCTGAAGCGGAGCCCGGGTGTGCCGAAGCGCGCGCGCGCGGCCTCGATGCTCGCGCCCGACGGATCCACGCCCATCAGGCTCGCCCCGGGGAACGCGTGCGCGAGTTCGACACTTCCCTCGCCGTTCCCGCAGCCCCAGTCGACGATGCTGGTCGGGCCTGCGCGGCGCTGCTCCCGCCACCAGCGCGCCAGGAACGCGGCGCGACCCTGCGCGAAGAACCTGCGGTCTTCCCCTGAGAGCGTGAGGCCGCGCTCGAGCTGCGCGTCGTAGTCGCCCGCCTCGCGATCGAACAGACGCGACCCGTGTCCGCTCATTAGCGGCGCGGCTGCGAGGGGTGGATCCGATCCGGCGGCCGGATCTCGAAGGGCACGCGGCGCCCATGGATCAGGTCCAGCATGTTCAGGAGGAACGTAGTGAGACCGAGCTGCGCGGCGAGCACGAGCAGGAGAGACGCCAGCACAGCGCGCGACCAGTGGAGCTCGACCATGCCCGTCGACAGGTACTGCGCGATCCCAGGGTAGGCGGACGCGAGCGCGCCGGCGCCGAGCAGGAGCCCGCCGAGCCAACGCGCGCGCGGCGTGAACAGGCGCGCCACGAGTCCGCCCACGCCGCCCGCGTCGGGCGCGCGGTCGTGCGCGATCGCCGCGATGCGATCGGCGACCACGCTCGCCGCGAGCAGCAGCACTACGCCCGTGGTCGCGAGCGACGCGAGCAGGACGCGGTAGATCATCCACTCCTCGAGCCGAGCGTGCCGCAGGTAGTGCAGCGTGGGCACGGCCCCGAGCGCGAGCGCGACGGCGGCGAGCGGCCCCGCGGCGAGCAGGAGCGGACGCGCGGGCCGGTAGCAGGTGGCGGCCTGGAGGATGACGCGCAGGAAGCGCACGCCGTCGCGCAGCACGGAGAGCTTCGAGCGCCCCACGCGCTCTGCGTACGGCATCGGCACCTCGACGATCGAGAGGTCGCCGGAGAGCAGCGCCCCCGCGCTCATCGCCGGCGTGAAATGCAGGCCGTCGGGCAGCGGATAGAGCCGTTCCAACGCGGAGCGGCGGATCACGCGCATCCCGCTCGCTGTGTCGTCGACGCGCACGCGGGAGAGCAGCCCGAGCAGCCAGGCGAACAGCGTGTTGCCGATGCGTCGCACTGCAGGCATCTCGCTGTCCGCGCCCATGCGCGAGCCGAGCGCGATGTCGGCGTTCTTGGTCTCCAGCGCGCTGCAGAGATCGGCGAAGATGCGCGGGTCGCACGTGCCGTCGGCGTCGAGGAAGCCGACCCAGTCGCCGCGGCCGTGCTCGAAGCCGCACTTGATCGCGGCGCCGTAACCGCGGTTGCGCTCGAAGACGAGCGTCTCGACCTCCGGGAACGACGAGGCGATCTGCTCAGTGCGGTCAGTCGAGCCGTCGCTCACGACGATGATCTCGACGGCTTCGACGTGCCCGGTGTCGACGATCGTCTCGCGCGCGGCGACGCAGCGCGCGATCGTCTGGCCGATGGCCTCCTCCTCGTTGAGCGCGGGGATCACGATGCTGAGGATGTGGCGAGCGCCGGCCATGTGGGTGGCGATTCTAGCAGGGCATCGCGGCTGCGTTACAGTTCGCCGCAAGACGAAGCCGATCCAGTGACATGACTGCGTACAGTCCTTCGCGAGTCGCCGTGCGCGGCGAGACCGATCGGCGGCAGCGGATGCGCATCGCGCTCGCGGTCTTCATCGCGGCACTCGCGATTCGATTGCTGGTCTGGTCGGAGAACGTCTCGCATCCGGCAGCGTACCTGATGGCGCCGGACAGCTTCACGTACTTCACCGCTGCCGACGATCTGCGGGGCGTGCCGGGCGCGTTCGCTGGCCGCGAGTGGCGCCGGGCGGAGCGAACCCCGATCTACCCGCTCTGGCTCGCGCTGTGGCTGGAGCTCGGCGTCGGGTCACGGGATCATCCGGCGCCGATCGCGGCGCTGCAGGCGGGTCTCTCCGCCGCCAGTACGGCCCTCGCGGTCTACGTCGCGGCCGGCCGTCTGCCCCTGCGCTGGGCGTTGACGATCGGCGCGATCGGCGCGCTCGAGCCCTCGAGCGTCGCGCACGCCGGGCTCCTCCTGACCGAGCCCCTGTACGAGTTCGTGCTCGGCGCGCTCCTGCTCGCGTTCGTGCGCGCGCGCGAGCGGTCGCGCGCGGGCGCGGTCGGGCTCGTGCTCGCGGCGGCGATCGCGCCGCTGATCCGACCGGTGGGCCTGTACCTGCCCATCGTCGCGGCCGCCGTGTGTCTCGTCTGGCTAGCTCCCGGGGTCCGGCGCGCCCGGCGCGCGACGATCCTGCTGCTGGCCCTCGCGCTGGCGCCGAGCGCGCTCTGGTCGGCACGCAACTTCGCCTACACCGGCAACCTGACGCTGTCGATCACGAGCGCGTGGGGGTCGGCCTTGTTCGCGCGCGACGTGGAGGTCTCGGTCGGAGCTCCGACGGAAGCCGAGCCCGGAACGCAGCCGCCCTGGACGCTCGACTTCGGCCGCGACCGCGGGCTCTCCGAGGCACAGATCGCAGCCTCCCGCTCCGTCTATGTGCGCGACGTGCTGACGACGCACCCCGTCGCGGCAGCCGGAGTGTGGCTGCGCAACTTCGTGTTGCTGGTCGGCGTCCCCGACGCGGCCTTGCCCGCGCAGCTCCTCGCGGATGCGCCCGTGCCGGCCGGGAAGGGAGTGAGGGCCCGTCTCGCCTGGCTCGGCGCGCTGGGACTCACCGGCGTCTGGCTCGCGTTCGGGATGGGAATCAGCGTCGCGGGTATCGTCGCCGTGCCGGTGCTCCTCGCCCGCTGGCGCTCGCGGACGAGCGACGAGCGCGCGCTGCTCGCGCTGGTCGCAGCGGTCGTGCTCTATCACCTGGTGCTCGGCGCGCTCGTGGCGGGGCAGGGGGCTCGCTACCGCGCGCCGCTCGCGCCGTATCTCGCGTGGCTGGTCGTGTGGGCGGCGCGCGAGCTCGTTCCGCGGCGGGCCCGATGACGGCCGTACTACGGGCCGTGGTGGCGGTCGTGGGGCAGAGCTTCCCGATTCCCCCCGATGCCGGCACGCCGCGCCCGTTCCATCTGCTGGCCGGACTTGCGCGGCGCTTGCCGGTGCATCTGCTGGCGGTGGTCGCGGCTCCGGCGCTGTCGTTCGAGGCGTTCGCCGCGCGCCCCGAGCTGCGGCCGCTCCTGGCCAGCGTCCTCGCGATCGAGCGCGAGCGTCCGCATCTCCTCGGCGCCGTGCGCACCTGGCTCGCGGGTCAGCCGTCGTTGGTGCAGCGCTGGAAGGCGCCCGCGGCGCTCGCGGCGGCTCACCGCACCGCGCGCGAGCTCTCGCGACTGCAAGGCCCGCTCGTCTTCTATTGCTGGGGTCTCGCCGCGCTCCAGTACGTACCGCGCGAGCTCTGGAGCGCGGTCGTGCTGGACTGCGTCGATGCGCTGTCGCTCTCGGCCGCCCGCCAGCTCGAGGCCGATCGCTCGCTCGCGTGGCCAGGGCGGGTGCGACTGGCCGTCGAGCTCCGGCTCCTGCGCCGCTACGAGGCGCTCGTGTTGCCGCGCGTGGGCGCCGTTGCGCTCAACTCCAGCGCGGACCTGGCGTGGATGCGCGCGAGGTTGCCGGATGCGCCGCTCGTGCGCGTGATCGACGGCGGCGACGCAGACTACTTCGCGCCCGAGCCGTTCGCGGCACTGCCCGAGGGCGAAGACGAGATCGTCTTCATCGGCAACATGGCCTATCCGCCGAACGCGGACGCTGCGCGCTTTCTGGCGCGCGAGATCCTGCCGCGCGTCCGAGAGCGCGTCCCGCGCGCGCGCGCGCTGCTGATCGGCCCGGATCCGGGGGACGCGCTTGCGCCCGTGCGCGGGCTTCCGGGCGTCACGGCGACGGGCTTCGTCGACGACGTCCGGCCGTACCTGCGGCGCGCCGCCCTCGCGGTCTCGCCGCTGCGCTTCGGCGCCGGCATGAAGAACAAGCTGCAGGCGGGACTCGCGATGGAGAAGGCGATGGTCGTGAGCCCGCTCACGTGCGAGGGCTTCGACGAGCTGGTACCCGAACGCCACGTGCTGGTGGCCGACGGCGCAGAGGGCTTCGCGCAGCGGATTGCAGAGCTGCTCGCCGACCCGGCGCGGCGGCGCGCGCTCGGCGCGTGCGGCCGCGCCCTGATCCGCGAGCACTACTCGTGGGAAGCCGCGCACGCGGCCCTGTGGCAGGCGATCGAGCGCTGCCGGCCAGCTCGAGGCTAGGCCGGCAGGAAGGGGTGCAGGAGCGGGGCGACCTGCCGGACGATCCCTTCGAGTGCGCGCTCGGCCGCGGCGTCATCGCCGGCGACGCCGAAACGCACCAGCGCCTCGTCGCTGCGGCGTCGCAGCGCGACGTCGACCGTGCGGTAGAGGAACGAGGTGTACTCGCTCGCGGTCACGTGGCCGCGGCCCTCGTACCAGTAGTACACGAGCTGCCGCTCGCGACCGCGTCCGACCACCATGCGGTTGATCTCCACGCCCGCTGCGCCTCCCGGGAGAGGCACGCGCTCGAGGGAGACGACGTGCCAGCCGTTGGCCGGCAGGCACAGCCTCGGGCTGTGTAGAGCGCCGCCACGGAGCTGCTTGCCGTGGTAGCCGATGTACACGTTGACGAGGCGCCCGTCCGCTTCGCTCTGGAAGTTGCGCGACAGGTAGTCGGTCGGGTGGAGCACGAGCAGCGCCTCGTTCGACACCGGCTCCCGCGTGCTGGTCCAGCCCGGGAGCAGCGGGAAGCGCGAGAAGTCGCTGCGTGGCGGGATCACGTGGTCCCGGCCCAGCAACACGCCACCGGCGCCGAACAGCGCAAAGACCAGAAACAGCACCTGCCAGCGCCACGCCTGGCTCACGCCGGCACCTTCGCGCGCGACGCCGGCAGCACCGAGACCAGCACGAGCCCGACGCCGGAGAGCAGCCCGAACGCGAGCAGGAACATCCCGAAGCCCTCGAACTCGTGGTAGTAGCCCTGCGCCACGTCGGCGCCGTAGTGGTAGGCGAGCCAGCCGGTTCCGGCGACGCGGGCCGCGTTGACGGCAATCGCGATCGGCACGGAGCTCAGCACGACCAACACGCGCTGCAGCTTCGACTTGCCGAAGAAGTAGCCGAACACGATCCCGGTCGTGACCAGCGCGAGCAGGGAGCGCAGTCCGCTGCACGCCTCGGCTACCTCGAGCTCGGTGTTCGCGAGCGCGATCACGTTGCCGTTGCGCAGCACCGGCACCTCGAGCAGGAACAGGGTCTGCTCCGCTGCCGTGGCGGCGAACTCCTGCAGCGGCGCCGCCACGTACGCCCAGAGGAAGTAGGGCGGTGGCACCATCAACGCCAGGAAGAGCAGCGGGAAGGCCAGCGCGCGCACGCGCTCCCAGCCCACGAGCCAGGCCACGACGCCCGGAGCCAGGATCACCACGCTGATCCGGGTCAAGTAGTAGACGCCGCCCATCATGCCGCCCAGGAAGACGAGCAACGCGAGCCCGATCAGTGCGAGTCCGAGCCCCGAGCCGCGCGCTGGAATCCGCTGGATCAGCTCGCGCCGCTCCCAGGCGAAGAACAGCGCGAGCGGGACGATCAGGTAGCCGTACGAGTAGTTCGGGTCGTTTTCCCACTCCTCCGCGAGGGCCCAGAGGTCGTCGCTCGGGTGCAGCACCAGGATCGGGAAGAACACCCAGAGCGCGAGCGTCGCGACGAGCCCCGCCCAGATCCACGGGTACCAGCTCGCCTCGACCGGCGCGCCCCGCTCCTGCGTCATCCTCCGCTGCCTCCATCGGCCCGCGGGCGGGCCGCAGCTCGCGCGTAGCCAGCCATCGCCGGGGGGCGTTCAAGATACATGCCCCGGGCGGCTCGTCCCGGGGTGTCCTGCGCAAAAGCTGTGGAAGTCCCCTTCCCTTTCGGGGTAGATCCGTACACAATCGCGGCCGACTTCTGAAGCGCCTCGGGAGGGCTTCCCGCGGCCGCGCAGCCGCTGGTTCCGAGGGCGGAGGCGCGCGTCGCTCAAGCTGGCATGGATGTCGCATTGCCGGGTGCACCAGCCTGGGTGCGAGAGGGTGGATGGCGGAGAAGCGGAAACTGCTGGTGGTGGACGACGACCCGACGGTGCGGGACCTCCTGTGCTCGGTCGCCACCCGCATGGGCTACCGAGCCGATGTGGCGGACTCCGGCGAGGCCGCGATCGAGGCCTTCCGCCGCACGCGTCCGGACCTGGTGACGCTCGACGTGATGCTGCCCGGGATCGACGGTCTGCAGACACTCAAAGCGCTCAAGGAGATCGACGCGCAGGTCCCGATCGTGATGCTCTCGGGCCACGGCCAGGCGCGCACCATCGTCGACGCCGTGCGCGCGGGCGCTGCCGACTTCCTGCGCAAGCCGTTCGAGCCGGAAGAGCTCGAGCTCGCCTTCGACAAGGCGCTCGAGAAGAAGCGGCTGGAGCGCGAGGTCGCGCTGCTGCGCAGCCAGGCGCACGACCCGTTCGGCGAGTCGGGGCTCGTGCTGTTCGGCGACAACCGCAAGATGCGCGAGATCCAGGAGGTGATCGAGCACGTCGCCGACACCGACATCACGGTCCTGATTCGCGGCGAGAGCGGCACCGGCAAGGAGCTGGTGGCGCGCACGCTGTTCCAGCGCTCGGGGCGTCGCAACGGCCCGTTCGTCAAGGTCAACTGCGCGGCGCTGCCGTCGGAGCTGCTCGAGAGCGAGCTGTTCGGCTTCGAGCGGGGCGCGTTCACCGGAGCGCAGCGCCGCAAGCTCGGCCGTTTCGAGGCCGCCAACGGCGGCACCATCTTCCTGGACGAGATCAGCGAGATGCATCCGAACCTGCAGGCGAAGCTGTTGCAGGTGCTGCAGGACGGGCGCTTCTCGCGGCTGGGCGGCGAGGGCGACGTGCGCGTCGACTCGCGCGTGATCGCCGCGACCAACCGCAACCTCGAGGCCGCGGTGCGCGAGGGCAGCTTCCGCGAGGACCTCTTCTATCGGCTGAACGTCGTCACCGTGCAGATCCCCCCGCTGCGCGAGCGGCGCGACGAGATCGTGCTCCTGCTCGAGCACTTCCTGCGGCGCTACTCGGTCGAGTACGGCCGGACCTACCAGACCCCGACGCAGGAGCTGGTCGACGCATTCCAGCGCTTCCACTGGCCCGGCAACGTGCGCGAGCTGGAGAATCTGGTGAAGCGCATGATCGTGCTCGGCACCGAGGCGCCGGTGCTGCAGGAGATCGAGGCGCGCATGGCGCAGGCGCCGCAGCTGCGCAACGGCGCCGACCGCGACGCGCCGGACCTCGAGCGCTACCTGCGCGGCGAGATCCAGAGCCTCGATCTCAAGCGCATCGGACGCCAGGCCGCGGCGATCGCCGAGAAGTTCGTGATCGAGAAGGTGCTGCAGCGCACGCGCTGGAATCGCAAGGAAGCGGCCGAGATCTTGCAAATCAGTTACAAGGCCCTGCTCTACAAGATGAAAGAGGCAGGGCTCGCCGACTCCGCCTAGCCCCCCAGGAGAGGAGACGAGAGCATGTTCATCCAGAGACAAAAGGCGCGGCTCGCGACGGCCGCGTTCGCCGTGGCGCTCGCCGGCTGCGGCGGGACGCTGCGCGCGCTCCCGCCCGCACAGGAGCTCGAGAGCCACGCGACCGCCGACCTTTCGAGCTACGTGATCGGCGCGACCGACATCATCCAGGTCTCGATCTGGCGCCAGCAGGAGCTGTCGATCGACAACGTTGCGGTGCGCCTCGACGGCAAGATCTCGGTGCCGCTGCTCGACGACGTGCAGGCCGCGGGCCTGACGCCGCTCGAGCTGAAGAAGCACCTGACCGACCGTTATGCGGAGTACATCACGGGCCCGACGGTCACCGTGATCGTGAAGCAGATCAACTCCAAGGTCGTGTACGTGACGGGCGAGGTCGCGCGTCAGGGTCCGGTGCTGATCCGCAGCGACTTCCGTGTGCTCGACGCTTTGTCGACGGCCGGCGGCTTCACGGCGTTCGCGGGCAAGAGCAGCATCAAGGTCATCCGCAAGGGCAACGGCTCGGGCCCGATCGAGTTCTCGTTCAACTACCAGGAGTACGTCGGAGGTCGCGACCTCGAGCAGAACATCCTGTTGCTGCCGGGTGACCAGATCGTGGTCCCCGAGCAGGCGCCGTTCTGGAAAGATGCGCCGTTCTGGGACTAGCGCCGTGAAGGCGCAAGCACTTCTCGTCGCCCTCTGTGGCATGGCACTCGCCCGAGGCGCCGCGGCCGACACGCTCGTGCTGCGGCCCACGCTCACGGTTTCGCAAGCGTACGACGACAACGTGCGCTCGCAGCAGGAGAACGTCGAGGGCGATCTGGTGACGACGGTCGCGCCCGGCTTGGCGGCCCGCTACCGCACGGAGCGCGGCGGCGGGAAGCTGAGCCTCGACCTTCGCCAGCATCAGGCCTGGCAGGTCACGGATCGGAACGGGCTCGATCGCACCGCGTCCTACGAAGTCGACTACATGTGGACGCCCCGCCTGAGCCTGACCTCGAATGGCCGCTACGACTACTCCGAGGCCACCGACGCCTACGAGATGAACCAGGACCTGATCGCCGGGTCACCCGACAGCGAGAACGTGATCTGGAGCGGCACCGGCCGCTACACGCTGGGCATGCGGACCGCCCTCTCGCTGACACCGAGCTTCTATCGCAGCGAGTACTCCGAGCAGGAGCTCGAGTACTGCGTCGTCGGCAGCATCCGGGTGCCTGGCGCGGTTCCGCCGTGTCCGTTCATCCTGGGGCCTCCCGTGGACGGCGCCGCGACGCGCGTCCCGACGACACAGCCGGTGGTGCCGTCAGCGCTGAGCAGCGTCCGGGGCGTGGAGCTGGGCCTCGATCGCAACGTCACCGAGCGGGACAGCGCCTCGCTCCGGCTCGGCGAGTCCTGGCGTGACTTCGAGCGCGGCGCGACCCTGGGCGACGCCTCATCGGAGAACAGCAACACCGTCGACTCGATCGAGCTGGGCTGGAAGCGGCAGTGGACGCCGCGCCTGACGACCCGGATCGAGCTCGGGATCGAGCGCGTCCTGAGCGACACGCAGCCGATCGACGTGGGCGGGCTCGGCTTCACCACGATCGGCGCGCAGACGACCCTTCCGGCCTTCGACGACGTCTCCACGCTCGGGATCGGCAGCTTCGAGGTCTCGTACCGCGTGCGCCAGTCGTCGCTCGCGCTGCGCTACTCGCGCCAGACGAGCCCCTCGGTCAGCTACGGCACGTCGCTCGACACACAGACCGTGAGCGCGTCGCTCCAGCGCCGCATCAACTCGCGCTTGAGCCTCGACCTGTCGGGATACTGGTCGCACCAGAAATCGCTCGGCACCACGATCGCTGATCTGAACGTCGCTCCGAGCCCAGACCCCGAGAACCCTGCGCTGCAGCGGGCGATCTGCGGCCCGAACTCGGTCGAGGTCGTCGAGGGGAACGTGACCGACTGCCTGGGCTTCTCGAGCCAGCAGGCGAGTCAGGATTCGAAGGGCTTCTCAGCCGGCCTGAATTGGCAGATGACGAGGCAGTTCAGCACCTTCGTGCAGTACCGCTGGTACCAGCGGTCGGCCGGCGGCGAGACCCGCCGGTCCGACATCGATAAGAACGTCTTCACACTCGGCTTCGCGTACAGCTACGACGTCAACCTGTACTAGCGCCGGGGTGACCAGGGACCAAGAGGGCGCGGGGCGGAGCTTGGGGTCGAGCAGGCGCGCGCTGATCACCGGGATCACCGGGCAAGACGGGTCCTACCTCGCCGAGCTCCTGCTGGAGCGCGGCTACGCGGTGCACGGCATGGTGCGCCGGTCGAGCGTCGAGAACTTCGAGCGCATCGCCCATCTCGGGGATCGCATCGCACTGCACCAGGCGGACCTGCTCGACCAGCTCTCGCTGGTGAACCTGCTGCGCGAGGTCACCCCTCACGAGGTCTACAACCTTGCCGCGCAGTCGTTCATCCCGTCGAGCTTCTCGCAACCGCTGCTGACCGGCGACGTCACCGGGCTCGGCGTCGCGCGCATGCTCGAGGCGATCCGCCTGGTGGATCCCGGGATCCGCTTCTACCAGGCGAGCTCGAGCGAGATGTTCGGGCGGGTGCTCGAGACGCCGCAGCGCGAGTCCACGCCGTTCCACCCGCGGAGTCCTTACGGCGTAGCCAAGGCCTACGCGCACCACATCACTGTGAACTATCGCGAGAGCTACGGCCTGTTCGCGTGCTCGGGGATCCTGTTCAACCACGAGTCGCCGCGGCGCGGGCGCGAGTTCGTCACGCGCAAGGTCGCGGAAGGCGCCGCGCGCTGCGCACTCGGGCTCGCGGACCAGCTGTTGCTCGGGAACCTGGACGCGCGTCGCGACTGGGGCTACGCGCCGGAGTACGTCGACGCGATGTGGCGCATGCTCCAGCAGGAGCGGCCCACCGACTACGTGGTGGGGACCGGCGAGCAGCACAGCGTGCGCGAGCTGGTCGAGCTCGCGTTCGGCCACCTGGGCCTCGACCACCGCTCGTGGGTGCGCCTCGACCCGCGCTTTCTGCGCCCGGCGGAGGTCGACACGCTGCTCGCCGACGCGGGCAAGGCGCGCCGCGAGCTCGGCTGGGAGTCGCGCACCTCCTTCGCCGAGCTCGTGCGCATCCTGGTCGACGCCGAAGTGGCGCGGCTGCGCGAGTCGAAGCCGGCGCGCGGCGGCGGCTGAGGCGTGCGCGTCCTCGTCACCGGCGGCGCGGGCTTCATCGGCTCGAACCTGGCGCGCGCCTGTTTGGCGGCCGGCGAGGCGGTGCGCGTGCTCGACGACCTGTCGACCGGCCGGCGCGAGAACCTGGCCGAGGTGTCCGGCGATCTCGAGTGGCTGCAGGGCTCGATCACCGATCCCGACGCTGTGCGGCACGCCGTCGCCGGCTGCGAGATCGTCTACCACCAGGCGGCGCTGCCGTCGGTGCCACGCTCGCTGGAGGATCCGCTGGGCACTCACGCGGTCAACGCGACCGGCGCGCTGCAAGTGCTCGAGGCGTCGCGCCACGCGGGCGTGCGTCGCGTGGTGTACGCGGCGTCGTCGTCGGCGTACGGCGACACCGAGACGCTGCCCAAGCGCGAGGACATGCCCCCGCGCCCGCTCTCTCCCTATGCGCTGCAGAAGCTCGTCGGCGAGATCTACTGCCGCCAGTACGCGGAGCTCTACGGTCTGGAGACGGTGAGCCTGCGCTACTTCAACGTGTTCGGGCCGCGCCAGAACCCGGATTCGGCCTACGCGGCGGTGATCCCACGCTTCATTCGCGCCGCCCAGCGCGGCGAGCCGGCGCGCATCTTCGGCGACGGCCTGCAGTCGCGGGATTTCACGTTCGTGGCGGACGTGGTCGCGGCCAACCGGGCCGCGGCCCGCGCGCCGGCGCGCGCGTCGGGCCTGGTATTCAACGTCGCGCGGGGCAGGCGCGTGACCCTGCTCGAGCTCTGGGCGCAGGTGTGCGCCGTCGTCGGATGCGAGCCGGTGGCTCCGTGCCTCGAGCCAGCCCGCGCGGGTGATGTTCGGCACAGCGAGGCGGACGTTTCGCGTGCGCGCGACCTGCTCGGCTGGGAGCCGCGAGCGGAGCTCGCCTTTGGGCTGCGCGAGACCGCGCGCTTCCTCGGAAGCGCGGGCGCGTGATGCGCGTCCAGCCGCTGCGCGCAGCGCTCGTCACGGCGTACATGGCGTTCACCTACAGCGTGTCGGCGGTGCCCGGCTCCTGGCTGGCCGGGCTCAAGCTGTCCTACGCCTTCTGGGACTTCCTGCACGTGCCGCTGTACGCGGGATTGGCGTCCGTTACCCTGTTCGCCGTCGAGGCACCCGTCTGGGTGCGAATCCCGTTCGCGTTTTGCGTGTGTCTCGCCTTTGGCTTCAGCGACGAGTGGCACCAGCAGTTCGTGCCGGGTCGCGTGTTCTCGTGGAGTGACATCGGCAACGACGGCCTCGGCGCGCTGCTCGGGATCACGGCGCGCGAGGGGTTTTGCGCGGCGGAGCTCCCGCGGCGGGGAGGCTAGGTCGGATGCACATCGCGGTGATCGGCACCGGCTACGTCGGGCTCGTGACGGGCGCATGCCTCGCGGAGTTCGGCATTCACGTAACCTGCGTCGACAAGGACGCCGACAAGATCGAGCGGCTGTCGCGCGGCGAGATCCCGATCTTCGAGCCGGGCCTCGACGAGATCGTACAGCGCAACCGGCGCACGCGCCGCCTCGAGTTCACGACGGACGCGCGCCAGGCGGTCGAGCGCTCGCTGGTGGTCTTCATCGCCGTGCCGACGCCGCCCGCAGAGGACGGCAGCACGGATCTCTCCTACGTCGACGAAGTCGCGCGCACGCTCGGCGCGCACCTGAACGGCTACAAGGTCGTCGTCACCAAGAGCACGGTGCCGGTCGGCACCGCGGAGCGCGTCAAACGCATCATCGAGGAGGCGCGCACGGCGTCGGGCCGGACGGCCTTCCGCGTCTCGATCGCCTCGAATCCCGAGTTCCTGCGCGAGGGCAGCGCGGTCGAGGACTTCCTGCGCCCCGACCGCGTCGTGATCGGCGCCGAGGACCCGGAGGCGATCGCGATCCTGAAGGACCTCTACGACCCGCTCTACCTGGTCGAGGTGCCGTTCGTGATCACCACGATCCGCACCGCCGAGCTGATCAAGTACGCCTCCAACGCCTTCCTCGCGGCGAAGATCACCTTCATCAACGAGATCGCCAACCTGTGCGACGCCGTCGGCGCCGACGTGCACGACGTGTCGCGCGCGATGGGCCTCGACGGCCGCATCGGGCGCAAGTTCCTGCATCCCGGGCCGGGCTACGGCGGCTCGTGCTTTCCCAAGGACACGCTATCGCTGCTGCACTTTTCGCGCAGCTTCGGCGTAGAGCAGCGCCTGGTCTCCGCCGTCGTCGAGGCGAACCGCGCGCAGCGCACGCTGATGGTCGACAAGATCGACGCCATCACGGGAGGCGTACAGGGCAAGCAGGTCGCGGTGCTCGGGCTCTCCTTCAAGCCCAACACCGATGACGTGCGCGACTCGCCGGCGCTCGAGATCATCCGCATGCTCCGGGATCGCGGCGCGGAGATCCGCTGCTTCGATCCCCAGGCCATGGAGAACGCGCGCCGCGAGCTGAAGGGCGTCGTCTTCTGCGAGGATCCCTACCAGGCCGCCGAGGGCTGCCATGCGCTCGTGCTGGCCACGGAGTGGAACGAGTTCCGCAAGCTCGATCTGGCGCTGCTGCGCGAGAAGCTCGCGGCGCCCGTGGTCGTGGATCTGCGCAACGTCTACGAGCCGAGCGAGATGGCGAAGGCGGGCTTCCGCTACACCGGAGTCGGGAGATAGCGCCGCGGGCGCCGCTGCACGCCGTGGTGCTGGCGGGCGGCGCGGGCACGCGGCTGTGGCCCGCGAGCCGCCGGCGTCGCCCGAAGCTCTTCGTGCCGCTGCTCGGCGGCCCTACGCTGTTCGACGCGACGCTGCGCCGCGTGGCGCGCGTGGCCGCACCCGGCCGGCGCTGGGTGGTCGCCTCGGCCGAGCTCGCGCCCCTGGTGCGGCGCGCGCTCCGACACCACCGCGGTGTGCGCCTGCTCGTCGAGCCTTCGTCGCGCGGTACCGGTCCCGCGATCGCCTGGGCCGCCGCGCACGTCGCGGCGCAGCGCGACGGCGGGCTGCTCGGTGTGTTCCCGGCGGATCACGTCGTGTCCAACGGCGCCGCGTTCGCGCGCGCGGTGCGCAGGGCGGCGCGCGCCGCAGCTTCGACCGGCGATCTGGTCTTGATCGGCATCGAGCCGGCGCGTGCCGACACCGCGTACGGCTATCTGCGCCTCGGCCCGCCGCACGCGAGCGGAGCCCCAGCCGTGCTGCGCTTCGAGGAGAAGCCAGCGCAGGCGCGCGCCCGGCGCTTCGTCGCGAGCGGAAGCTACCTGTGGAACGCCGGGATGCTGGTCGCGACGCCCGAGCGCGTGCTCGCCGAGACGCGGGCGCACGCTCCGGAGGTTTGGCGCGCGCTCGGAGGAGCGCTGCTGCGCGTGGCGGCCGGCGCGCGCCTCGACGCCCCCGCGCTGCGCCGGGCCTTTGCGCGCGCGCGGCCACTCTCCTTCGACTATGCGGTGCTGGAGCGCAGCGGGCGAGTCCGGGCCGTCCGCGCGGGCTTCCGCTGGTCCGACGTCGGGAGCTGGGACGCGCTAGCCGAGCACTTGCCCCGGCTGGGTCGCAGCCGCGTGCTGGCCAGGGCGCCGGCGCTGGTCCTCGGGGGCGAGCGCAACGTGATCTGGAACACGACGCCCCTGGCGACGGTTTTGCTAGGTGTCTCAGGGCTGGCTGTCGTCCTGGTCGACGACGTCTTGCTCGTCTGCGAGCTGGACCGGGCACAGGAACTGCGCCGCGTAGCCGATGAGCTGTCGCGACGGGGCCGGGCAGACCTGCTGTGAGGGCGTGATGAGCAGCCGCAAATCGATCGCGGAAGCGCTGCGCGTGATCCCGCTGTTCCAGTCCCTGGACGAGCGCGGGCTGGAGGAGATCTCAGACCTCCTGATCGAGCGCAAGTTTCCGAAGGACGCGGTGATCTTCGAAGAGGGTGTCGCCGGCGACTACATGTACCTGATCCAGCAGGGCCAGGTGAAGGTGACCAAGACCTCCGACGACGGCCGCGAGAAGATCCTCGAGATGCTCGCCGAGGGCGACTTCTTCGGCGAGATGGCGCTGGTCGATCGCGAGCCGCGCTCGGCCTCGATCAAGACGACGGGACCGTGCATCCTGCTGGCGCTGTCGCGGGCGGACTTCGTGGCGCACCTGCGCCAGAACCCCGACATGGCGATGAACCTGGTGCAGACGCTGTCGCATCGGCTACGCGAAGTGAACGAGCAGGTGCGCGCTCTGCTGTTCGAGCGCGTCGAGCAACGCACGCGCCGGATCCTGCGCCGCCTGGCCCGTGATCCGCACGCGTCGCGCCCCGAGCTGCGCGTGACCAGCCCGGTCACGCACCAGCAGCTCGCGGACCTGGTGGGTACCAGCCGCGAGACGGTCACGCGCGTGGTCAAGGCGCTCAAGGACGAGGGCTGGCTGGAGCAGCAGGGCAAGCGCTACGCCGTCCGCGAAGAGGAGCCGGCTTAGCAAGCGCTCCGCGCGCGCAGCGAGCGCTGCCCCGGGCGCGAGCGGAGGCCGCTTGGCGACAGCCATCGCGGCACAGACCCGCAAGTGCTCCGCGCGCGCAGCGAGGCCGCTGCGGCCGAGCGAAGGCCGTAGCCCGCGGCCGTCCGCGGGCGTACACGGCTCAGACCCGCGCGCGCCGTACACGTTCAGGTTTGCTAGAGCTAGCGGCGGTTTGGGTCGCGCCAGACGGCGCGGCGGCACTGACCGGAGGAATCTCATGCGCATGCCCGCCCTCGTTCTCGCCACCCTCGTCGGGGCCGCCTTGCTCGGCGGCTGCCGCTCCCCTGAGGAGCGGCTCTCCGAGCACCTCGAGCGCGCCGGGAAGTACTTTGCGGACGGCAAGTGGAACGAGGCGAAGATCGAGTACCTGAACGTCGTGCAGATCGATCCCGATCACGCCGACGGCCACTGGAAGCTCGCCGAGGTGCTCTGGAAGCTCGAGAACTACGGCGAGGCGCGCTGGCAGTACAAGGAGGCCGTGCGCCTGAGCCCCGGGAATGTGCCGGCGCGCCTCCAGCTCGCCCGGATCGAGATCGCGGTGCAGCGCCCAAAAGACGCGCAGGAGCAGGTCGACGCGATCCTCGCCCTCGAGCCCCAGAACATCGATGCCCTGCTGCTTCGCGGCGTGCTGTCGTCCCAGTCCGGCGACCTGGACGCGCTGGTGAGCGACGCCGACAGGGCGTTGGCGGTCGATCCGAAGAACGAGGGAGCGCTCACGCTGAAGGCGCGCGGACTCGAGGCGAAGAAGGATCCGGACGGCGCGGAGGCCGTGTACCGCCTGCTGGTCGAAGCGCACCCGAGCACGCAGAACATGATCCGTATGGCGCTCTTCCTGGGCACGCGACGGCGCCCCGAGGAGTCGCTCGCCTTCTACGGGAAAGCGGTCGACGCGGCCGTGGACGACAAGCAGCGCGCGCGGGCGCGCCTGGTGCTGGCGAACGCCCACCTCAACGGCGGAGACGTCAAAGCGGCGGAGGAGGACCTGATCCGCGCGCAAAAGGAAGCCCCCGAAGACGGCGAGCTGCTGCTGGCGATGGCGCGCTTCTTCGTGATGAAGGGCGAGCCCGATCGCGCCAGGGACATGCTCGAGCTGCGCGCGACGGCGCAGCCCGAGAGCGTCGATCCGCTGCTCGTGCTCGCGGACTTCCACCGCGGCCAGGGCGACCAGGCGGCGACGCTCGGGGCGATCGACCGGGCTCTGAAGGTCGATCCCGACTCGGAGACTGCACTGCTCAAGCGCGCGGAGCTCCTGATGGAAGATGCCGCTTCGGACCCCGAGCGCGGCAAGGAAGGGCGCGCGCTGCTCAACCGCGTGCTCGAAAAGAACCCGAATAGCGTGCGCGGGATGTTCACGCAGGCGAAATTCCTGCTGCTGGAGGGCAAGCCCGAGGACGCCGCGGCCAAGCTGCGCCGGGTGGTCGACGAGGAGCCCAACGCGAACGCCTACGTGTTGCTCGGCACCGCCTACGTCGCGATGAAGGAGCCCGAGCTCGCCCGCAGCGAGTTTCTGCGCGCGGTCCAGCTCGACTCCGGCAACATCGCGGCGCGGACGCAGCTCGCGGCCATCTACGCCGAGAAGGGTGAGAAGGACCTGGCGGTGCAGGAGGCGCGCGCGGCGCTCGCACGCAAGCCGGATGACCTGCGCCTGATCATCCTGCTCGCCGGCACGCTGCACGGACTCGACAAGGACGACGAGGCGCGCGAGGTGCTCGGGCGCGTCGACGTCGAGCGGCACAAGACCTCGATCCCGCAGCTGCGGCTCCAGCTCGCCAGCCTGTATCGCAAGCTCGGCGACCACGACAAGGCGCGCGGGCTGATCGAGCAGGAGATCAAGGAGCGCCCCGACGATCCGTTGCTGGTCGCGCAGCTCGCACTGCAGGACCTGGCTGAAAAGAACCCGATGGGCGCGATCGAGCAGCTCGACGAAGGCATCCAGAAGCACCCCGACGCCGCGAACCTGTATGAGCTGCGCGCGCGGGTGCGCCTCGGCTTCACGAAGGACGGCGTACCGCTCTACCCGAAGGAAGCGGAGGCGGACCTCGACGCCGCGATCGAGAAGGGCGGCGGCAAGAGCATCGACCCTTATTTCCTGCTGGCGAGCATGTACCAGGCCACCAATCGCAGCGACGAGGCGATCGCCACCTACGAGAAGGCGCTCGAGACCAAGAAGGACTCGCCGAACCTCTGGCTCCTGGTCGGAATGCTCTACGAGAAGACCGGGCGCACCGCCGATGCGATCCATGCCTACGAAGAGGTGATCCGGATCGACCCTCGCCACGGCGTGGCGATGAACAATCTGGCGTGGCTGCTGTCGCAGGACGAGAAAGCTGACGAGCGCGTCCTGGACCGCGCCCTGCAGCTCGCGCAGCAGGCGAAGGAGCTGCTTCCCGACAGCCCGAGCGTCGCCGACACGCTCGGCTGGGTCATGCTGAAGCGCAACCTGCCGAGCGCAGCGATCTCGCTGTTTCGCGAGGCGATCGATCGCTACGACGCCGGTAATCCCCTGCGCTCGCTGATGAAGTACCACCTGGCGCAGGCGTACCGCACCAATGGTGAGCCGGACCGCGCGGTGGGTGAGCTGGAGTCTGCCCTGCAGGAGGCGCCGAGCTTCCCGGATCGCTCGAAGGCCGAGGCGCTGCTCCGGGAGCTCAAGCCCTCGTAGCGCGCGCCCGGAGCCGGGAGAGCCTCAAGACGTCGGCCCCCGTTGCCGATTCGGCGGCGGAAGGGGGATTCCATGCCTCGCCTCCGTTTCGCTCTCGCTCTCGCGCTGCTGGCGTTTCCGGCGCTCGCCCTGGCCCAGGGCGAGGGTGTCACGCCCGACGGCAAGCGCGGCCGCATTCATCGGGTCGTGACCGGCGACACCCTGTGGGGGATCACGAACACCTATCTCGGGACGCCCTGGATCTGGCCCTCGATCTGGCAGGAGAACACGGGGATCGCGAACCCGCACCGGATCTTCCCCGGCGACCTGATCTGGATCGCCGAAGGACAGATCCGCAAGCTCTCGCCCGAGGAGGCCGAGGCGTTGCTGCGCGGCGCGGCGGCGGAGGTCCCTGCTTCCGGCGACAAGGCCGGGACCCGTGGGACGGACTTCGTCCCGGGCGCTCCGCCCGCGCCTGACGATCCGTTTGCGGCGCTGGACGAGGATGCCGGCAGCCGGCGACGCATGCTGCGCTTCTCGGGGCTCGAGCACGCGCCGTTCATCTCGGCCGACGAGCTCCAGGCCGCGGGCGTGATCCTGGGCAACCACGACGAACACTACTGGGTGTCGCAGGAGCAGACCGCGATCCTCTCGCTAGGCGAGGGCCTGGTCCACCCGGGTGAGGCGTTCTCGGTCTTCCGGGTTCGCAGCCGGGTCCACCACCCGACGACCGGCGCCGTGGTCGGCTACTTCGTCGAGGTGATCGGCAAGACGGAAGTGCTGGAGGTGCACCCAGAGACCTCGATCGCGAAGATCGTGACCGCCACCGCCGAGATCGAGCCCGGGGATCGCATCGTCCCCTGGCAGAATGCCCCGGCGGAGTTCATGTTGAACGCCCCGAGCGGCGACGTGAACGGCACCATCGTCGCGCTGCAGCCGCACCGGCTCTACAGCGGGGATCAGGACCTGGTGATCCTGGACCGCGGCGCCGACGACGGTCTCGCGTCGGGCAACGAGCTCGTGGTGTTCCGCGCCGGCTCCCTGGTGCGAGACCCGCTGTCGGAGGCGCGCGTGCTCGAGCCCGACGACATACTCGGGCGGGTCTTCGTGCTGAAGACCGGTCCGCGCACCGCGGTAGCGCTGGTCGCTCGCTCGCGTGCCGAAATCGAGCCTGGGGATCAGTTCAGAGCTCCCTGAGCCATGATCGCGGCCAGCCGCGACTCACCCGAAGTGACAAAAAGGCCCGGTAGCTTGCG
>CAYVQJ010000005.1:0-51732 GCA_964454165.1 uncultured Myxococcales bacterium
GAAGCGCGCGCACAGCGAGCGCGTCCGCGCGCGAGCGACGGCCGCTCGGCGACAGCCGTCGCGGCAAAGGTAAGCGCGCGAAGCGCGCGCACAGCGAGCGCGTCCGCGCGCGAGCGACGGCCGCTCGGCGACAGCCGTCGCGGCAAAGAAGGGTCAGGTCCGGCTCAGGCTCCTAGTCACGATCACTGCGGCGACTGCGTCGCACTCCACGTTCGCCATCGTGCGCACCGTATCGAGCGGCCGGTCGATCGCGATCAGCACGCCCACCGCTTCCGTCGGCAGACCGACCGCCTCGAGCACGACGATCATGGTCACCATGCCCGCGCTCGGGATGCCCGGCGCCCCGATCGAGCTCAGGACCGCGACCACGAACACCACGAGCTGCTGGCCGAGCGAGAGCTCGATCCCGTACACGTTGGCGACGAAGAGGGCCGCCATCGCCTCGTACAGCGCCGTGCCGTCCATGTTGACCGTCGCGCCGAGCGGCAGCACGAAGCTCGCGATCCCTGGCGGAACGCCGAGGTTCTCGACCGTGCAGCGCGTCGTCACGGGCAGCGTGGCGATGCTCGAGCTGGTCGAGAACGCGACGGCCAGGGCCTCGCGAATGCCGCGCAGGAATGCGAGCGGGGGGTAGCCGCCGAGCAGCCAGACCAGGGCGGGCAGCGTGACGAAGGCGTGGAACAGGGTCGAGCCGATCACGACGGCGATGAACTCGGCCAGGTTCGCGAACAGCACGCGGAAGCCGACCGACGCGACCAGATGTCCAAGCAGCGCGAACACGCCCACCGGCGCGAGTCGCAGCACCAGACCGATCATCCACAGAATTGCCTCGTTGGCGGCCGCGAGCAGCTCGACGAGGACGCGCCCGCGCTCCCCGACGTGGAGCAGCGCTACGCCGAGCAGGATCGCGAAGCCGACGATCGGCAGGATCTTGCCTGCGGCGAGCGACGCGACGGGATTCGACAGGACATCGAGGAGCATGTCGAGGAAGAACGTCGGCAGCGCGACGTCTGGCGGCGGCGTTGCCTGGCCGCCGATCGCCTGCTGGAAGAACGCGGTGTCGCGCAGGCTGCCGGATGCGCCGGGCTCGACGAGGTTGACCACTAGCAGGCCCGTCGCCGCAGCGAGCGTCATGGTCAGCAAATAGAGCACGACGGTCCGCGCACCGAGACGCCCGAGCTGAACCGCGCCCGTGAGGCCCGCGATCCCATAGGCGACGGAGCACAGGATCATCGGCGCGACCAGCATCTTGAGTCCCGCCAGGAACACGCGTCCGACCGCAGTCACGCGCTCGAACTCGGCGCCCTCTAGCGCGCCCACCCCCACGCCGAGCGCGGCCCCGAAAGCGATCTGCAGGTTCAGGGACACGCGCGCGGTCCACGCGGCAACCACACCGCCGGCGACGAGCAGCAGGTACCCGAGCGTGCGCTCTTCGAGTCCGAGCACCAGGCCGAGTCCGACCGCTCCAGCGAGAAGGGCCCCCCAGGTGACGATTCGCATCGGCGCAGTGTATAGGCAGTGAATGGAGATCGATCGATTCGAGGCTCTGGCGCGCGAGCTCGGTGCGCGCGATCGCGAGCTCGCCCCAGCGTTGGCAGACGCGCGCGCGGCGGCGGTCGAGCTCCGACGCCACGCCGAGCGGGCGGTCGCGACGTTTTGTGCTGCGGCGCGCGCGCAGGGCGCCGAGCACCTGACGCAGCTTCACATCGGTCCGGTCGAGCCCGACGAGAAGCACGTGGACTGCGTGCAGCTCAAGCTCGCGCGCGGCCGGCACGAGCTGGTGTGCGTCGCGAACTCGGACGGCCGGGTAACGCTGGTCGGGCCGTTCCGCCGCGGCAAGCAGGAGGGCCCGTGCGCGGACTTCGCGCTGCGCGGACCCGAGCTGCTCGCGGGCTTCGACGACCGGCTCGTGGCGCTGATCCGCACCGCGTCCGAGCGCTAGGGCGTGCTCGTCCGCCTGGGCAGCGAGAACGCCGCCAAGCTCGAGGCGGTCCGACTCGGCCTGGGCCGGCTCTTCGAGCGCGTCGAAGTCGTTGGCTGCACGGCGCCAAGTGGTGTGGCCGAGCAGCCGCTCGGGCTCGACGAGATCGTGCGCGGCGCGCGCAACCGGGCGCGCGCGGCGTGGGCCCTGGGGCCGTGCGCACTCGGCGCGGGGATCGAGGACGGCCTCACCCAGGTGCCCGGTACGCGCACGGGATGGTTGAACATCGGCTGCTGCGCGCTCTTCGACGGTGACGCTGACTACGTAGGTCTCTCCGCGGGATTCGAGTATCCTGCGCCCTGTGTCGAGGCCGCTCTCGGCCCGGAGCGCACCCCCGTGGGAACTTCCTTCGACGCGCTGTTCCGACCTCCGGCAGGCTGGCCCGACCCCGGGCGCGGCTCGGGGAACATTGGCCGGTTGACCCGAGGCGTGCTGCCCCGCGCGGAGTACGCGGCGCAAGCGGTGATCTGCGCCGCCGTTCGGCTCTTGCGGCCGGAGCTGTGGAAGGCGAACGCATGACGCTCACCCGCGAGCAGCCCGAGCTCGAGCGCCCGATCGGCGCGATCGACGACCTGGTCGATTACTTTCGCGCCGCCGAGAAGCCGCGCGACGCCTGGCTGGTCGGGACGGAGTACGAGAAGCTCGGGCTCTACCAGGACACCCTCGAGCCCGTGACCTACGAGGGCCCGCGCGGGCTGCGGGTGCTGTTCGAGAAGCTCGCGGCCATGCGCGGTCTGGCGCCGATCCTTCAGGGCGAGCTGATCGTCGGTCTCGAGCAGGGTGCGTCGCGGATCACGCTGGAGCCCGGTGGTGCGCTCGAGCTCGGCGGTGCGCCGCTCACGTCCGTGCACGAGAGCTGCGCTGAGTTCGCCGAGCACCTGGCACTGCTCAAGGAAGCGGGCTCAGACTTCGGGATCGCATGGCTGGCGCTCGGCTCGCATCCGTTCGCGCGGCTCGAGCAAACGCCGCGCATGCCGAGCGAGCGCCACGGGATCATGCGCAAGCTGCTCGCCAACACCGGGCGTTACGGCCTGCACATGATGCACATGACCGCGGGCGTGCAGGTGAACGTCGACTTCTCGTCGGAGCGGGACGTCGCGCGCAAGATGCGCGTGGCGGCGGCGGCCTCGCCGATCGCGACCGCGTTCTACGCGAACTCGAGCATCTCCGAGGGGCGGCCAAACGGCTACGCGAGCTTCCGCGCGGAGATCTGGCGCGACACCGACACGCCGCGCTGTCTGTTTCCCGAGGTCTACTTCGACGACGCGTGGCTCGACGCCAGCGCGTACCGCGCGTACGCCGAGTGGGCCCTCGACGTGCCGATGTGGTTCGTCCGGCGCGACGGTCGCCACGTGGAGCTGCCGCGCCGCTCGTTCCGCGACTACCTGGCGCGCGCGACGGCCGACGCGCCGGCCACGCTCGCGGATTGGGCACTGCACCTGACCACCCTGTTCCCCGAGGTGCGCCTGAAGCGCGTGATCGAGATCCGCGATCACGACGCCGTGCAGGCGGGCCTGGTCTGCGGCCTGCCGGCCTTCTGGAAGGGGCTGCTCTACGACGAGACGTCCCTCGACGCTGCACTCTCCCGCCTCCGCCGCTGGACGCATGCCGACGTCGACTCGCTGCAGGCTGACGCCGCGCGTCGCGGCCTCGCGGCGAAGACCCCGGACGGCTCGGCGCTCGAGGTCGCGCGCGAGCTGCTCGCGCTCGCGCGCGCGGGGCTGCGACGCATCGCGGAGCAGACCGGGAGCACGGCAGACGAGAGCGCCTACCTCGACTCGCTCGAGGAGGTCGCCGCGCGCGGCACGAGCCCGGGGACGGATCTGCTCGCGCGCTGGGAGCGGGGCCTGGATCGGGACCCGCGCCGGCTGATCGAATACGTGCGCTACTAGCGGATTCACAGCAGGTGTCGGCAGAAGAACGTTGACCCCGCTGGCGGGGTTTAGATAGGCTGCCTGCGCATCTCACCGACTGGGAGGATTGACCGTGAAGCTGCTTCGCTGGGTTTTCTCTCTGGCCATCGCCCTCGGCGTCGCCGGGATCTCGCACGACGTGGCTGCGCAATCGCCCGCGGACGCCAAGCGCACGCTCAAGGCGTGGCAGGCGTTCTACAAAGAGCCGGGCATGGCAGAGGCCGACCCGCGCTACATGAAGGGCCTGCTCCTGATCACCGGCTCGGTGCCCGAAGAGGGGCTCAAGGCCAAGGCGGACGTGCTCGCCAAGGAGATGAAGGGCGTCAAAGAGGTGAAGAATCGCCTCACCGTGCGGCCGGCCGAGCCCACGCCGCCCGACGCCGATCTCCAGAAGAAGATCGACGGCAAGATCGAGGAGGACGAGGACTCGCAGAAAGCGAAGGCGAAGGGTCAGCTCAACATCGTCGTGAAGGACGGGAATGTCACCGTGGACGGCAAGCTTCCCGACTACACGGTCGCGTCCTCGGTCATCAACGACATCCGCAAGACGCCGGGCGTCAAGACCATCAACTTCGACGAGCTCAAGTACTGACGACCGGCTCTCGCCGGCAACGTTCTCGCGATGGGGTCCGGGCCGCGCGTCCGGGCCCCTCTTGCGTTTCTCCGGCTTGCTCGACCTTCTCGGTTTGCTTGACCGTTCGGGAGGCGAGCCTAGGGTGAGCCGATTGTGAGCGAGACTCCGCCGTTCGAGATCGAGCTCGGGGGCGACCGCATCCAGGTCCCGGCCGAGCTTCCCCTGCTCCCGGTTCGCAACGCCGTGATCTTTCCCGGCACTACCTTGCCGCTCAACGTCGGTCGGCCGCGCTCGACGGCTGCGTTGCGCGCGGCGGCGCAGGCCGGGGGGCTGCTGGCAGTCGTCACACAGCGCGACGCCGAGGCGGAGCAGCCCGGCCAGGAAGACCTGTACGACGCCGGGACCATCGTGCGTGTGCTGCAGCTCGTGGAGACAGGTCAGGGCCTTGCCGTCGTCGTCGCCGGGCTCGCGCGTTTCCGGCTGCTCGCGCTGACGAGCGCCGGCGACCACGATCGGGTGCGCCTGGAGCTGGTGCGCGACCTGCTCGAACACACCGCGGAGGCGGAAGCGGCGCGGCGTACGGTGCAGCGCCTGGGCAAGGAGCTGGTGCGCCTGCGCGAAGACCTGCCCGATGCGCTCATCGAGATGCTCGACCGCATGAACGACCCCGCGCGGCTCGCGGATCTGGTGGCGTTCGGCGGGAACCTGTCGATCGAGGAGAAGGTGCGCCTGCTCGCGCAAGCCGACGTGCTGGCGCGGCTGCGCGTGCTGATTCGGTATCTGACCCGCGAGATCCGCGTGGCGCAGGTCGGCAAGACCTTCCAGGAGCGCGCGGCCGGCGAGATCGACGAGAGCAAGCGCAAGGCGATGCTGCGCGAGCAGCTGCGCCGGATCCAGGCCGAGCTCGGGGAGAGCGACGACCAGACCGTCGAGGTCGACTCGCTGCACGAGCGCGCCGAGAAGCTGGCCTTGCCCGAGCCCGTCGCGCGCGTGGTCGAGCGCGAGCTGTCGCGGCTCGCGTCTGTGCCGTCGCACTCGCCGGAGCGCTCGGTGATCCGCACCTACGTGGAGTGGATCTTCGACCTGCCGTGGGCGACCGAGACGCCTGACGACCTGGACCTGCCGCACGCCCGGCGCATCCTCGACGAGGATCACCACGGGCTCGAGACGGTGAAGGATCGCGTCCTCGAGTACCTGGCCGTGCGCAAGCTAGCCGCGGACCCCAGGGGTCCGATCCTGTGCTTCGTCGGACCGCCCGGCGTCGGCAAGACCTCGCTCGGCAAGTCGATCGCGCGCGCGATGGGCCGCAAGTTCGTGCGCGTCTCGCTCGGCGGCGTGCGCGACGAGGCCGAGATCCGCGGCCACCGCCGCACCTACGTCGGCGCGCTCCCCGGCCGTATCGTGCAGGGGCTCAAGACCGCGGGCTCGCGCAATCCGGTGTTCATGCTCGACGAGATCGACAAGGTCGGCGCCGACTGGCGCGGCGATCCCTCGTCGGCGCTGCTCGAAGTGCTCGACCCCGAGCAGAACTCGACGTTCAGCGACCACTACCTGGAGCTGCCGTTCGACTTGTCGCGCGTGCTGTTCGTCACGACCGCCAACCGCACCGACACCATCCCGCCGCCGCTGCTCGACCGCATGGAGCTGATCGAGCTGCCCGGCTACACGTCGCGCGAGAAGCTGCGCATCGCCACGGGATTCCTGGTGCCGCGCCAGCTCGACGGCCACGGCATGCAGGCGGCCGAGGTCGAGATCGCCGAAGGCGCGATCCTGCGCATCATCGAGGAGTACACGCGCGAGGCCGGTGTGCGGAACCTGGAGCGCGAGATCGCGGCGCTGGTGCGCAAGAGCGCGCTGCGCGTCGCCGAGGGCCAGATCCCGGTGCGGATCGCGGCGGACGACGTGCCCCGGCTGCTCGGCCCTGCGCGTTTCCGGCGCGAGGTCGCCGAGCGCATCGACACGCCCGGTGTCTCGATCGGTCTGGTCTGGACACCGGTCGGCGGCGACATCATGTTCGTCGAGGCCGCGCTGATGCAGGGCGAGCCGACGCTGCGGTTGACGGGCCAGCTCGGCGACGTGATGAAGGAGTCGGGAGAGGCTGCGCTGTCCTACCTGCGAGCCAACGCCGCGGATCTCGGCATCGATCCCACCCTGTTCGAGAAGAACGAGATCCACGTGCACCTGCCGGCGGGCGCACTGCAGAAGGACGGGCCGTCGGCGGGGATCGCGCTCGCCGTCGCGCTGGCCAGCCGGCTGCTGGGTCGGCCGGTGCGCGGCGGTGTGGCGATGACCGGGGAGATCACGTTGCGCGGGCAGGTGCTGCCCGTCGGGGGCATCAAAGAGAAGGTGCTCGCCGCGCACCGCGCCGGGTTGCGCGAGCTGATCCTGCCGGAACGCAATCGCAACGAGCTCGAGGAAGTGCCGGCGGACGTTCGCGCCGCCATCCAGTTCGTGTTCGTCGACCAGGTGCGCGACGCGTTGCGCGCGGCGATCCCGACCGGTGCCTGACGAGCGGCGACCCGCGCCGCGAACCTCCGGCCCGGAGCTGCTGCGCCTGGCGCGCTCGAACCGCGACGCCGCGCGCGCTGCGTTCGCGCGACTCTCGCCGGAGGCGCAGGCCGACGCGTGTCTGGAGCTGCGGCCCGAGCTGCGCGTCGAGTTTCTGATGGCGTGTGAGAGCCCGGAGGAAGTGGTGCCGCTGCTCGGCGACGCCCAGGTGGCTGTCACCGCGCGCGCGACCGGGATGGAAGAGGCGTCGTGGCTCGTCGAGCTGGCGTCGCCCGACCAGCTCCGCGCCTGCTTCGACCTCGATTGCTGGGACTACCCGCGCTTCGAGCTCGAGCGCGGTGCCGAATGGCTCGACGCGCTGGTCGAGGCGGGCCCCGAAGCGCTCGCGCGCGGCATCGAGTCCGTCGATCCCGAAGTCTGGGTTCTGTTGTTCCGTTCGCTCACCGAGGCCGCCGTGCTCGGCAAGGAGGACGACCGACCCGAGGGCTGGCTGACCATCGATGGCTCGGTCTATTTCGGCGTGCGCGACGGTGCGAATCCCGCGCTCGTGCAGCAGACGGCCATGGCGCTGTTCGACCGCGCGCCCGAGCTCTACTGGAGGCTCGTGCTGAGTCTCATTCACGAAAGCTCGTCCGACTGCGAGGAATGGGCGCTGCGCTGGCGCGAGGGACGTCTGGCCGACCTCGGCTTCCCGAGCTACCCGCAGGCGATGCGCGCGTATCGGCCGCTGCGCCCGGAGCAGGCGCCGATCTGGCAGCACTCCACGCCCACAGCAGCGCTGGTCCCGGTCGAGCGCCTGCCGCGCCAGCTCCAGGGGAGCCTGCTCGGGGAGTCGCTCGCCAAGCTGCCGGGCGGGCGGGCGGCAGACGTGCTCGGCTACGTGCTCGGCGTCGCCAACTCGATCGCGGTGGCCGACCGGCTACGCCTCTCGGACCACGACGCCATTCCCGGAGCGCTCGAGAAGACCGTGCGCGGGATCGATCGCGGTCTGCGCGAGCTGGCGACGCTGCGCGCGCTGGCGCCGCACGAGGTGCTCGACAGCACTGCGCCCCTCGACCTGTTCCGGATCGGCCAGACGCTCGATCCCGTGTTGCGGAGACCGCCGCCGCCGCCCCCGCCCGTCGACCCCGAAGAGGAGCTCGACGCGTTCTCCGGCGGGGACGACGAGCCCGAGTAGGCAGTATTCTCGCGGCATGAAGAAGCTCGTGGCCTGCTGGTCCGCGCCCGAAGTCTCCGCTCGCGCCGCGTTCGAGGCGCACTACCTCGGCACGCACGTGCCGCTCGCGCGGAAGGCGCCTGGCCTGCGCCGGATCGCGCTCACCCGCACCGATCATGGACTGGAGGGAGCAGCGCCTGCCTTCTATCGGGTGGCCGAGATGGTCTTCGACGACCTGGCGTCGCTCGAGCGGTCCAGTCACTCGCCGGAATGGAAGGCGATGCGCGAGGACGCCGGCGCGATGCTGCAGCGCTGGAACGTCACGCTCGAGGTCGGGATTGGCGACGAGCACACCACCGAGCTCGCCGGCGGCTTCGACCTGGCCGGCGTCGATCGCCTGCTTTCGACGACGCGCGCCGTGCGCAAGCGCCTCGATCTCGCGCGACCCGTCGAGCGCGAGGTGATCCTGGACTGCATCCGCCTGTCGCAGCAGGCGCCGACGGGCTCGAACCGCCAGGGCTGGCGCTGGGTCATCGTCGAGGACGCGAGGAAGCGCGCGCGTCTCGCCGAGATCTACCGCGCGGGGGGAGCGGACTACTTGAAGGCGGCGCTCGCGAAGCTTCCGCCGGAGGACCAGCAGACGCGGCGCGTGTACGACTCCGCGCTCTGGCTGGTCGATCACCTGGCAGAGGTGCCGGTGCATGTGATCCCGTGCGCGCTCGGTCGACTCCCCGACGGGATGCCCGGCGGCATGCAGGCAGGCTTCTGGGGCTCGATCTTCCCGGCGGTGTGGAGCTTCCAGCTCGCGCTGCGCAGCCGCGGCCTCGGCTCGGTGCTCACCACGCTGCATTGCAACCGCGAGAGCGAAGCCGCCGAGCTGCTCGGTATCCCGAAGGACGTGACGCAGGTCGGCCTGCTGCCCGTCGCCTACACGACCACGCTGAACTTCAAGCCGGCGCAGCGCCCGCCGGCCGCGTCGATCACTCACTTCGACCACTGGGGCGAGTGAGCGCGCTCCGCGTCCTGCTGTTCGGCATCGTGGCCGTGGCGTTGATCGCCACCAGCGAGTCGGTCCTGCCGCTCTCCGCCACGCGCCTCGACATCCTGCTCCACGCGGCGAGCGGCGCGGCGCTGTTCACCGCGCTCGTCTGGCTGTTCGCGCAGGGACTCCAGACCGGGCCGGGCTGGGCGCTGGCCTGGCTCTTCCTGGTGTGGGTCCCGTACGTGAACGTGGTGCTCGCCTCGATCTTCGCGCGCCGGCACTGGAAGCAGGGCGCCCGCGCCCCGAGCTATCTGGCGCTCGCCGGCGTGCTCGGCCAGCTCGCCCTGGTGCTGCGCCTGGCGTCGTCGGTGTCTGCGGCCCTGGTCTGAGCCTCTAGCTCTGCGGATCCGGGAGCTGCCTTCCGAGTACCCCCACGAAGCTCGCCAGGATCCGGTAGGTCATGCCCCAGATCGTGTAGCGGTCGTAACGGACCGAGGGGAAGGTACCGCCGAACACCTCGCGGCGGAACGCGTACAGCTCCGCGGACTCCGGCGACAGGATCCAGTCGAGCGGCACCCAGACCGTGGACGCGACCTCCTCCGAAAGCAGGAGGGGCGGCCGTTGCGGCACGTCGAAGACAAAGGGTGAGACCACGATCGAGCGCGGCGTCGCGGCGCGTGAGCCTTCGAAGTCGTCCAGCCGCCCGATGGGCGCGGCGAGCTTGATCCCGACCTCTTCGTGCGTCTCTCGGGCGCCGGTTTCGGCGAGGCTCTGGTCCGATGCAGACCAGCGCCCGCCAGGAAACGCCATCTGACCCGACCAGGGGTCGCCCTCGCGCACCGCACGCTCGATGAAGAGCAGCTCCGGAGAGGCGCCGCGGGGCTCGTGCACCACGATCGCGACCGCAGCCTGTGCCACGCCGTCGCTCCGGTCCGCCAGCGTGGGCTCGTAGGCGGAGATCTGGCTCCGGATCCGCTCGAGCGTCAGGTTCGGCATCGGCGCAGGCATCGTAAGTCCGCGGAACTCGATCGGCTATCCTCGCCGACCGTGATTCTGGTCACCAACGACGACGGGATCGACTCCCCCGCGCTCCTGCCGCTCTTGCGGGCGCTCGCGCCGCTCGGCCCGCTGCGCACGGTGGTGCCGATGGGTGAGCGGAGCTGGATCTCGAAGGCGATCTCGCGCTGGTCCGAGGTGCGCGTCGAGCGCGTCGTGCGCGAGGGCTTCGAGATCGTGGCCGTCGACGGCTTCCCGGCGGATTGCACCAACCTGGGGGTGCACACACTGTTCGAGGATCCGCCCGATCTGGTGGTCGCCGGGATCAATCTGGGACTGAACACCGGCCTCGGCTGGTTCCTGTCGAGCGGCACCGTCGGCGCCGCGGCAGAGGCCCGCATCGCCCGGCGGCCCGCGGTCGCCTTCTCCGTTGGCGTGCCGCGCGACGACCGGGGCTGGAAGAACGATCCAGCCCGGCTGCACTGCGACGAGACCTGGCGTCGGGCCGGAGCGCTCTGCGCCGACGTGGTGCGGACGCTGCGCGAGGTCGGGTTCCCGCCCGACGCCGACCTTCTCAATGTGAACTTTCCCCTCGGAGCCGGACCTGAGACGCGCCGCGTCGTAACCCGCGTTGCGTCACTCGGCTACGCCGCGCTGTTCGCGGACAAGGGCGGCGGCGTGTTCGCGCACATGGCCAACGGGGAGCTCATCGGGTCCGATCGTCACGACGGCACCGACGTGGGAGCGCTCGAGCGCGGCTGGGTGTCGATCACCCCCGTGCGCCTGGTCGGATCCGCCGAGCTTCCGCCCGGCGTGCGCGCCCGCCTCGAGCATCCCGGCGCCTGACGCGCCCCCACCGACGACGAAAAAATCTCGTCGCCATCGGCACTTCCGGTTGACGTTGCCGCCGCCCTGAAGTAACGAAGGGGCCGGAGCGGGGTTTGGCCGACTGGGCGGTGGGGGGCGGCGATCACGCGGCGGATTGCCTTCATCAACGAGAAGGGTGGTAGCTGCAAAACCACCCTGGCGTCGAGCATGGGCGACTGGCTCGCGCGCATGGCGGGCAAGCGCGTGCTGCTCGTCGATCTCGATCCGCAGGGTCAGCTCGGCAAGGTGCTCGGGGTCGACGTCGGCGCCGAGAAGCGCACCGCGCTCGACCTCCTGCTCGACGCGGTGCTCGGCGAAGAGACGCGCCCTGCTCTGCCGATCGTGCGCGCGCGTCATCCGCGCCTCGATCTAGTGCCGTCGAACAAGTCACTGGCGCTGTTCCCGTCCGAGGTCGCGGCTCACGGCACGGATGCATATTTCTACCTGCGCGAGGCGCTGGAGCGCGTGCGCGGCTATGACTTCATCCTGTTCGACGCGCCGCCTTCGTTCGGGGCGATCACGCTCAACGCGCTGCTCGCCGCGACCGAGATCGTGCTGCCCGTGCCGCTCACCTTCCTGGCGCTCGACGGCGCAGCGGAGATGACGCGCACGGTCGAGATGGTTCGCGCGCGCTTCTCCCATCCTACGCTCCAGATCTCGCTGGTCATTCCGACCTTCGCGCGGCGCACCCGGCTCGCCGCCGAGATCCTGGAGAAGCTGCGCGAGCACTTTCCCAAACAGATTTCGCGCTCGGTGCTCGGCTACTCCGTGCTGATCGACGAGGCCCAGAGCCGCGCCAAGACCATCTTCGAGTACGCGCCGCGTTCGCCGGCCGCGCGCTGGATGGCGGACCTCGGCAGCGAGCTGCTCGTGTGCGACGCCGCGCGGGTGCGGCCGTGAAGCCGCTGCCGCCCGTGGAAGAGGGAGCTGCCCTGGGCAGCGATCCCTTCGTCGGTGGCGACGGCACGCTGCCGTTCCTGATCAAGCTGCGCGAGCGCAGCCTGCGCGCGGTGACGCCCGAGCTCGAGCCCGCGCCCGCGTCGGAGCGACAGCGCCACGCGGCGCCCCAGCCCGACATCGGCCCGCCGATTCCCGAGATCGCGGCCGCGGAAGACCATGACGAGCTCGGCGGCTGGCTCGATCGCGCCGCCGGGCTCTTGCTCGATCGCGAGGACGAGGAGCGCATGGAGGCGGCGGCGATCGGCTACCGCAACGCGCCCTACGACGCCCTCGGCCTGTCGCTGCGCACGACGCGCCGCACGCTCGCGCTGTTCAAGCTGCTGTACCGCTGGTACTTCCGCGTCGAGAGCTACGGCCACGCGGCGATCCCGGAGAAGGGCGGCGCGATTCTGGCCGCCAACCACGGCGGCCTGCTGCCCTTCGACGCGGCGATGACGATCGTGGACGTGTTCCTGCGCGCCGACCCGCCGCGCCTGGCGCGCGCGATCGTGGAGCGCTGGGCCGGCACGATCCCGTTCGTGAACATCTTCTACGCGCGCGTCGGGCAGGTGATCGGCACGCGCGAGAATTTCAGCCGGCTCCTGTACGACAACCAGCTGGTGCTGGTGTTCCCCGAGGGCGTCGCGGGGATCCGCAAGCGCGCGGCCGAGCGCTACGTGCTGCAGCCCTTCCACGTCGGCTTCATCGAGGAGTCGCTGCGCCACCGCGTGCCGATCGTGCCGGTCGCGATCGTCGGCGCTGATGATCAGGCGCCGATCCTCTACGACATCAAGCCGTTGGCGCGCTGGCTCGGCCTGCCGGTGTTCCCGATCACTCCCACCTTCCCGTGGCTCGGGCCGCTCGGTCTGCTGCCGTACCCCGTGCGCTACGAGATCCGCTACGGCGAGCCGCTGCGCTTCTACGAGGAGTATCCGCGCGAAGCCGTCTCCGATCCGCACGCCGTGCGCTACATGGCTGAGCGCGTGCGTCGCCGCATTCAGGAGCTGGTCGACCGCGGAGTCCTCGCGCGCCGCCGGAAAACGTAGCCGTGTCTCGACGCGTGCTGGTCACTCACGTCGACAGCCCGGTAGGTCGGCGGCTGGTGAAGGCGCTGTATCACGACCCCGAGGTGGCACTCGTGCTCGGCACGGGCAGCGAGAAGGCGCCGACTTTTCTCGAGGCGTATCAGGAGAAGTGCGTCTACCAGCGCGTGGACTTCGCGCGCCCGCGCGACGTCCAGAGCTTCTTCGGCAGCGAGCGCGTGGCGCGCGCGCGGCTCGACTCGGTGGTCCACCTGCCGTTCGCGGCCGACCGGCCGGGCGAACGCATTCCCGGGAACCTGCCGTCGCTGGTCGCCGAGACGCAGCGCCTGCTCGACGCCTGCCGCGAGATCCGCGGCATCGAGCGGCTGGTGTACCTGTCGTCCGCGTTCGTCTACCGGCCGGAGCCGGGCAACGCGAACGTGGTGAACGAGGACACGGTGCTCGACCTCGAGGCGCAGGTCGACGCAGAGATCCGCGCCTGGATCGACGCGGACCTGTTGTGCCAGCGCGAGCTCGACGGCAAGCGGCTGCGCGTGACGATCCTGCGCGCGGCGGCGATCGTCTCCGACGGGGGCGCCTTCGTGCACAGTCCCCCGCTCGAGCGGGGCGAGGCGGCCGTCGGCTTCGATCCGATGTTCAGCGTGGTCTCGGACCGCGACGTGGCGCGCGCTCTCGTGCTCGCGCTGCACGGCGACCGGCCCGGGATCTACAACGTCGCGGGCACCGAGGTGTTCCCGCGCTCGGAGCTCTGCGCCGATCCCGCGCGGCGGATCGGCCCTCTCCCGGTTCCCGCTCTCGTGCGCGGCGTGGTCTCGCTCGCCGAGTCCGCGCTCGGGTTCGGCACGGCCGGCCCGCTCTACCGTTACGGGCTCGTGCTCGACACGCGCCACGCGGCCGAGGCGCTCGGCTTCGAGCCCTGGTACCGCATCGAGGTCCGCCGCCAGGCCGGCGCGCGCCGCATCGACGCCGTCCGCTGCCGCTGAGGGCGCTCGCGGGCGCGCGCTCGGCTACACGCGGGGGAGCGCCCGTAGACCGCGACTCCGACGCTGTCGCACTCCACGGCGATCGGATCGCGCCGCTGGCGGCGCGCGGCGAGCTCGGCGGGTGTCCAGCCGACGGCCTGCAGGCCGGGGGGAGCTCCGCGCATCAGAACGTCGAGCCGCTCGCGCGATCCTCCTGGAAGTCCGCGCGCCACCACGAGCACGTCCAGATCGCTCCACTTGTTGAAGTCGCCGCGCGCCGACGACCCGAAGACGACCACCGCCACCAGCTCGAGACGCTGCGCGAGCGCCTCGGCCCAAACCCGCGCGGTGTCCACGCGCTGTTCCTGCTATGCGCGCCGCCGCTCGAGAATCGGGTGGCTCACCTCCCGCCTCCGAGCTGACTCCAGGCCCGATCGACGGCCCCGAGCACACGACCGAGATCGCGCTCCGCCAGCTCCGCAGCGGCATCGGTGTAGTGCGCCGACGGAGGTCCGGCGGCGAGAGCGTCGGGATATCGCGTCGGAATGTAGTGGCGCGACAGTCGGGCCGCGGGCTCGGCCACGTCCGTGGGCCATGCGCCGCCGAGCGCTTCGCCGGCGCGCGCGCAGAGCACGGCGTGATCGTGTCCCCACGCCTGAAGTCCGAAGCCGTGGAGCAGCCCCTTGACCGAGAGCTGCGCCGCCTGCTCCGAGAGGAAGCAGGACCACTCGTAGCGCTCGCCGCCGCGTGCCAGCGCCGCCGTCTCACGCGCGCTCAGCGCTTGTGCGCGCCAGCGCTCGAACTCAGCCCGGTCCAGGGGCGCAGCCATGGCGCGCAGCCTAACTCAGTTCGGACACCGTTGCGGGCGCCACGCTAGGGCCGGCGCGCGCGGCCATCAGCGCTCGCGCGCGCGGGCGCGCAGCAGACGCCGACAGGCCGACTCCTGGCCGCGCTTTGCGCGAAGAGGTCTGCCGAGGGCGAGCAAGTCGCCTCGAGCGCGCACGAGCCGCCCCTCCGCGTCGAGCCTTGCCAAGCCGTCACTCCGCGGGAGCGGCACGATCACCGCGACCGCTCGTCCGAGGTCCGTCACCTCGACCCGCTCACCCGCTGCGACTCGTCTCAACACTGCGCTGGCCTGCTGCCGCAGCTCGCTGACGCTGATTCGACCCATGTTGCTAGAACGTAGCAGGCACGCTCCATGCCGATCTCCGCGACGTTCACTACCCCGCTATGAAGCTCATCGCCGGAGCCGCCGAGTGCGAGGCGGCCGTATCTGCCTCAGCGCCGGTGGTGTTGGATGCGCTCGCGCACCTCTTCCCACGGCGACCCACCCGTGAGATCGGCATCGGCCTCCGCCAGGCGGCGTTCGAGATCCGCGCGCTGCTCGTCGGTCAGCGCGAGGGCGTTGTCATCGTCCGCAATGCTGTCCCAGAGCAGCTCGACCAGTTCTAGCCGTTCCTCCGGCGAGAGCTCGAGCAGCTCCTCGCGAAGGGCGTTGCGCATGCTCGCGAGTCTGCTTTCGAACCGAGCTCGCGGCAACCAGTATCGGAACGCGATCACTTGCCGGGCGACTTCGCGCTTCCTCAGGGCGTCCATCCCCGCGTCGATCTCGGAGAGCTCGAGGCGGGCGGAGATCAGCTCGTCGAGGTGGAGCTTGCCCGCGGGCCCAGCGATCGCGGCGACGATGGACCCGGAAGGCGTCGCGAAGCAGACTGTCGCGACACCTGGAGGCGAGGATGCGCAACGAGTTCACAGCGATCTTCGAGAGGGAGGGAGACTGGTACATCGCGTACTGCCCGGAGATCCCGGGCGCGAACGGCCAAGGCAAAACGAAGGACGAGGCGCGGGCGAGCCTCTCCGCGGCCATTGCTCTCATCCTCGAGGATCGACGGGACGACGCGCTGCGGGGACTGCCGCCCGAGGCCGACCGTGGCACGGTCGTCGTGGAGTGAATCGCAATGCGTCGAGATCACTGAGCGACGAACTTCTCGTACGGAGATTCCCAATGCCAAAGCCCGGCCGAATCCGAGGGCGCCTGTCGATCGGGCTGTCCTCCGCGCTTGCGCTGTTCGCTCTACCCGCTGCCGCGCAGGTGTACACGGCCGTCGTCGAGGGGACCGTGTTCAACCTGCGGACCGGTGTCCCGCTCGCAGGTGCCGAGGTGCAGATTCAGGGGAACGTCGCGTCTCCTCCAGGATTTCCTTCGCCGAGCAACGTCGTTGCGCAAACTCGGTCCGACTACAATGGTTTTTACGCTCTCGAGGTCAGGACCCTCAGCGAGCCGATGGGTCTTCAGGCGTTCTGCGCGACACCCAAAGGACGGGTGATCGGCGGCCAAACGCGGACAGTGCTGCGTGAAGGTGTGAACCGCCGGGATCTCTACGTCGACGTAGGTTGGGCGCGCGCGTTCCGCGAGTGCCTGCTCGTCGTGCCTTCCGCGGGGCGCTAGCCGGGCTGACACCCGATCGCCTCCCGCCTGCTCCGGGTCTCGTGTCGGCGCCCCGGCGGTGCCCGTTAGAACGCGATCACCTGGCGGGCGACTTCGCCTGTCTTGAGCGCCTCCATGCCGGCGTTGATCTCGGAGAGCTTGAGGCGGGCGGAGATCAGCTCGTCTAAGTGGAGCTTGCCGGCGAAGTAGAAGTCGATGTAGCGGGGCATGTCGATGCGGAAGCGGTTGCCGCCCATCATCGAGCCCTGGATCTTGCGCTCGGAGAGGAACTCGAAGCCGTTGAGCTCGATCTTCTGGCCGAAGGGGATCATGCCGATGATCGTCGCGGTGCCGCCGGCGCGGAGCATGGACCAGGCCTGCTCGGCGGCGACCTTCAGACCGATCGCCTCGAACGAGTAGTGCACGCCGGCGCCGCCGGTGAGCTGCTTGACCGCCTCGACAGGATCGCCGGCGGAGGCGTCGACCACGTCGGTGGCGCCGAAGCGGCGGGCGAGCTCGAGCTTACTCTTGAGCCGGTCCACGGCGATGATGCGCCCGGCCCCGGCGATCGCGGCGCCGTTGATCGCGGAGAGGCCGACTCCCCCGCAGCCGATCACGGCGACGGTGGTGCCGGGCTCGACCCGGGCCGTGCGCAGCGCCGCGCCGACGCCGGTCGTCACGCCGCAGCCGATCAGCGCGGCGCGGTCGAGCGGCATGTCTTCGCGGATCTTCACCACCGCGTTCTCGTGCACCAGCATGCGCTCGGCGAAGGAGGACAGGTGGGCGAACTGGAGCACTGGCTGGCCGTTGCGCGAGAGCCGCGGCGGCTCGCCCGGCGCGCGGTCGGTGGTGCGCCCGCCGCAGCGGTTGGGGTAGCCCGACAGGCAGTGCTCGCAGATGCCGCAGAACACCGACAGGCAGGTGATCACGTGGTCGCCGGGCTTCACATACTCGACCTGGCTCCCGACCTCTTCGACGATGCCGGCCGACTCGTGGCCGAGCACGGCGGGCGCGGGGAGCGGGTAGAGCCCGTCCACGAAGTGGAGATCGCTGTGGCAGATCCCCGCGAACGAGGTGCGCACGACGATCTCGCGCGGTCCCGGGCTACCGAGCTGGATGTCGCCGACCTCGAGGGGCTGCTTGGGTCCGTGGAAGATCGCGGCCTGCATGGGGGGTCCTCCGCGCCGGTGGGCGGCGTACATCCTACCTCGTCGCGCGGTACACGGCCGAGCGGAAGTTGGACTCAGCGAACGGTTCGGTTCGGGTGAATGGCGCGAACGGACGCCCAGTCCGCGACCTTGCGCAGCTGCTCGGGCGCCAGATCGACGAGCACGACGCCGGCGCTGCGCAAAGGTCGGGGCGCGAGCCCCATGCCGTTGAGAAGCTCGACGACCTCGGCCATGAGCTGCTCAGTCTTCTTGCGCTGGTGCGGCGGCACGCGAAGATGCCGGGTCCGTGGCGAGTGCTCACCGGGGCGCTCAGGATCAATCGTCAGCTTCGGACGCGGGAGGTCCAGCTCCAGGAGCACCAACTTCGCGTTTCCGGAGGAGCTCAACGTAAAGCGTCGCAGGTCGTCGTCGCGGATCTTCCTCCGGATCGACGCTGCGTTGCTCTCTCCAGAGCTTCCGGCGGAGCGCGTCACCGCTCGAGCGTAGCCGAATCGCAACCCGGGCTACGCATAGCCCAGCTCGCGCGCGTACCCCACCGCACGCAGCACGTCGACGCGCCCGAAGCCGAAGCGGTGGTCTTGCCCAGCCTCTCCCAGCTCCTCCACGGTCGAGATCAACAGGTCCTGGATCAGAAAGGCACGCTCGGATGCGGACACCATGCCGATCTTCGTGGCGTCCAGCAGGACTGCGATTGCCCCGGATACGTGCGGTGCAGCCATCGACGTGCCGTTCCAGATCTCGTGCCCACCGCCGGGCACTGCCGACTTGATTGCAACCCCGGGCGCCGAAAGGTCAGGCTTGGAATAGATCAATGGCAGGTTACGCTGGTCGATGAAGTTTGATTCGGTGACCACGAGAGTGCGGCCGCCGCTGAAACCAGCCGTTCGATCCCGGTGATCGGTGGCACCGACGGCCAGCGAGAAGAAGTCGTTTGCCGGAGGGCCGGCGGTCTGACTCCATTCGTTGCCGACGGACACGACCACCACGATGCCATTCAGGTTCGCATTGACGAACGACTGCGTGTACACGTCGACGACCTCGGGGCTGAAGCTGAGGCCTCCGAGCGACATGTTGATGACGTCCACGTTCTGTTCGATCGCCCACTCGATTCCTGCCAGGATCTGGGCATCCGTGCCGCTTCCTCCCTTGAGGACCAGGCCGCCGAGGATCCTTGCTTGAGGAGCGACGCCGATCCACTGCCCGCTGGCGTCACCTCCTGCGATGGTGGCGGCCACGTGGGTGCCGTGCTGCGCGGAGTCGTGCGGCTGAGAGTTGGCCACTTGCGCACCATCGGCGTCGAACTCGGCCCAGCCGATCACCTTGCCGACGAGATCTGGATGACTCGCGTCGACTCCGGTGTCGAGGACCGCTATGTGAGAGTCCTTGCCTTCTGCTCCGTAGGCGCCCCAGACCGACATCGCGCCGATCGCGTTCACACCCCAGGCGCTGACTTTGTTGTCGAGCACGTTCTGCGAGAGCCGGCTGGGATTGACCTTGACGACGGGTGGGACGCTTACCAATCGATTCGGATACACACCGACCACGTTCGGAATCGCCAGAAGCACCTTCGCCAGGTCGTCTCTATCCAGCTCCAGAACCGCGCTGGAAGAACTCCAGAAGCTTCGCATCATCGGTCGCGAATGGTCGGCCCTCCTGCTGCGGCCGCGTTCGCGTGCGATCGCCGTCTTTAGCTCAGTCGACTCGAGCAGCGGCTTGAGGCTCTTCGTCGCTGCCGTGACGATGCGCGTGCGCGTAGGCGTGGCCTCGGTCGCGAGCTGGGACGTGATGCTCTTCGTGCGCCCGCGCAGCCGGCGGCGCACGGCGTCTGTTCGATTTCTGGGTTGCAGGTCTGCGGCGGGTGGTGGTAGTAGGTCGCGGGCCGAGGTCGCTAGCCTACGCCCTGCGACCGCGCGGCTCTGGGCGGCGAGCACGCCGCCGAACGGATCAGTGGCCCCCATCTGGACGATCACGCTCTGCTTGCGCTCGCTTGACGCGTCGATGATCCGCTCCACTTGCTGCTTCACGTGACGTTCCATCGATTGCTCCTTGTCTTGCCGGAGTGTCCGGCGCGTCCGATCGCGGACTTCGCTGAGCAAAGAGCATGCCGACCGCGGACGTGCGCGGCGTCATGCTTGTAGGGTTCGGCGAGCCCTTCGAAGCGCCGCGAAGTGTCATTCTGATCTGCCGGGAGTCAAACTGATTCGAAGCGGAGGCTGCTGGCGAAGCTTGGATCGGCTCACCTGACGCTCATCGAGCGGACGAAGGAGCTGGCGCCGGCGTGCAGCAGAGATCTTCTGGGGTTCCTTCAAGATCGGCGGGTCCCTGCTGTAGAGTCGCGGCGATGCAGAGAAAGACCTCCCAGCGACGGGCGGTGAAGACTCGACCCAGGCGCGTGTTCGACGCGTTTCCGGATCGGATCGACCTGCGGGACTGGCCGTACCAGCCGACGCTGGCGCCGCTTCCCGACGAGATCGTGAATTGCGCCCGGGTCCCGCGCGTGCTCGATCAAGGGCGCGAGGGCGCCTGCACCGGCTTTGCCCTCGCCGCAGTGATCAACTTCCTGCTCGCCGAGCGCGGCGCGAAGCGCACGTCGAGCCCGCGCATGCTCTACGAGATGGCGCGCTGCTACGACGAGTGGCCCGGCGAGAAGTACGACGGCTCGTCGGCGCGCGGCGCCATGAAGGGCTGGGCGCGCCACGGCGTGTGCGAGCAGGCGCAGTGGGGCGACGCGATGCTCGGCCGCGGCCAGCTCACGCCCGCGATCAGCCGCGCCGCGCTCGCGGTCCCGTGCGGCGCCTACTACCGCGTGAACCACAAGGAGGTGCGCGACGTGCACGCTGCGCTCTCCGAGGTCGGCATCGTCTACTGCACGCTGATGGTGCACCAGGGCTGGGACGCGCCGGGACCGCTCCACGTCGCCGTCCAGGGCACGGGCAAGCCGCGCCGGCTCCCGGTGATTGCGCGCAAGGGCGCTGCGGACGGCGGCCACGCGGTCGCGTTCGTCGGCTACACGCGCGACGGCTTCATCGTGCAGAACTCGTGGAGCGGCTCATGGGGCGCGGATGGCTTCGCGCTGCTCCCCTACGAGGACTTCCTGCTCCACGCGACCGACGTCTGGGTGGCGCAGCTCGGTGTGCCGACGAGCGTCGATCTGTGGGCGACCGCGCAGGGCGCGGACTCGAGGAGCGGCCGCTTCCGCGGGCGGCGCGAGATCCCGCTCGCCGAGATCCGCCCCTTCACCATCGACGTGGGCAACAACGGCGAGCTTTCCCAGACCGGGGACTACTGGACCAGCGAGGCGGACCTGGTGCGCCTGTTCGCGGAGACCATCCCCGCGGCTGCGGCGGAGCGCGGCTGGACCCGGAAGCGCGTGATGCTCTACCTGCACGGCGGCCTCTGCAGCGAGGACGACACCGCCAAGCGCGTGGTGGCGTTCCGCGACAAGTGCCTGGCCAACGGCGTGTATCCCCTGCATGTGATGTGGGAGACGGGCGCGCTGGAGACGCTCGGCAGCCAGATCGGCGACCTGTTCACGAAGGCCGACGAGCGGGCGGGCGGCGGCCTCATGGAAGGCCTGCGCGAGGCGAAGGACCGCATGCTCGAGCTCACCGCGAGCGGGGTCGGGCGCCCGATCTGGAACGAGATGAAGGAGAACGCGCGGCGCGCCTCGGACCATCGCGACGGGCGCGGGGCGATGCAGCTCCTGCGGAAGCACGCGCAGGGCGTGGCGCAGCCCGAGAGCTGGGAGCTGCACGTGGTCGCGCACAGCGCCGGCAGCATCCTGTTCGCGAACGCCGCCGAGCACCTGGGCTCGCTCGGGATCCCGCTTCGGACCGTTCAGCTCTTCGCGCCGTCGATCCGGATCGACGAGTGGAAGCGGCTCGTCCAGCCGCGGGTGAAGGCGGGGAGCTGCCCCACGCCCACGCTCTACGTCCTGAGTAAGGAGCTCGAGAAGGGCGACAGCGTGGGCCCCTACGGCAAGTCACTGCTCTGGCTGGTCTCGAACGCCTTCGAGGATGAGCGCGGCGCGCCGCTCCTCGGCATGCGGGAGTACCTGAACGCCGACCGTTCGGTGTTGCAGTCCATCGAGATCGTGGAGTCGCCGGGCAAAGACGGAAAGGTCACGGCGTCGACGAAGCATCAGGGCTTCGACAACGACCCGGTCACGCTGAACTCGACGCTGCAGAGGATCCTCGGCCGCCGGCCGCCGGTCCCGTTCGAGTCTCGCGATCTCGACTACTGAGGAACCCCGGGGACGCAGCCAACTAGAGCCGCTTCGGCCGAAAGCTGATCTGATACGCGGCTGATTTGCGCGCACGTCGCCGCTCGGCGGGCGTAGTTCTTGCGAAAGCTTCGCTCGTCTCACCCCCGGAGACGACGCGATGCTCGTTCTGCTTGCGACGGCTTTGCTGGCGACCGCTTGCAGCTTCCGACCGATTCCACTCGTGGCGCAGGCGGGGACGACGATCGTAGTGCCATTCGCCGGCGAGGCGCTGCACGGCGCGTACGTCGGCTACGAGAGCGAGCTCACGCGGCGGCGCGGGCTGTACGACGACCAGCGCGGCGGGCTCGAGTTCGCGCTCGTCGACGATCCCGCTGCGCCGTCCAGCACGCACACGCTGGTCACGCGGCTGGTCACGCGCGTCCAGCCGGATCCCGCGACAGCGGCTGCGATCGCCAACGGCAGGACGCTGCACGATTTTGCACAGATCCTCGCGCTGGTCGACGTGCCGGCGAGCGTTCCGGCCGGGGACTTCCACCTCTCGGTTCGGCGCAAGCGAAGGATCTCGGCGAGCGGTCAGGTGGAGTGGCTCGCCGCCATGCCGCAGAACCATCCGAAGCTGCGCGTGCTCCCGCCGGAGCGCGACGCTTCGGGTGCGCCCGTCGAGCGCTTCACGCCACTCGAGGCGATCGTGGCGGGGCGGCCCTTCGGAGACGCGGAGAGTGACGCGCTCGGTCTGTATCCGCTGCCCAAGCTCGTCATCGGGCTCGGTGCGATCGATGTGGCCGCCGCCAGTTTAGAGGTCGTGTTTCCGCCGCAAAAGCTCGTGGTGCGCTCCGTCTTCGAAGAGCAGCACCCGGGGCGCGGCTCGCTGGTCCGCTGGCATCTCGTCGCGCCCGACACACTGCGCATCCAGCTACTCGATCCGGACGCTCGCGTGCTTGCGCTCGCGATCGCCTTCGAGCCGCTCGATCCGTTCGGCGTCGGCCGAGTCGAGCCGCAGGACTTCGAGGTGCGCGCGGTTCGGCTCTACGACACGCGGGGCGCGTGGATTCCCGGCGGCGCCGGGCTCGGGCAGATTCGCTGATGTCGCGCTCGGAGCGGAGAACGAGCCGTCGCAAGGTGCGCCTCACGGCGTTCCTGCTCGCAGCCGCGGCGCTGGCCGGAGTACTGCGGCAGCTCTGGTCGACATTCTGGCGCGAGCGCCCGCTCGCGACGACGTCCCCGATGCGCGCGCGCGCAGAAGTCGAACGACCTGCGTCGGTCGGGCCCGCCGCGCCCGTGGCTGAGCGAGCGCCCGCTCCGGGTCCTGGTCGCCGTCCGGAGAGGACACCCGCGCACGAGCAGCGCGCGGTTCGCTCGCTCGACGGGGGGAGCGTGGCGCCCGACGACGTGGTGGCGCCCCCCGAGCCGGCGCGCCCCGACGACGCGTCGACCAGCCGAACGCCAACCCTGGAGGTCCGCCGATGAGCCTGCGCGCGCTGTGCATGCTCGGGCTCACCGGCGCGGCGCTCGCCGCGGCTGGAACCGCGTTGCCGAGCACGCCGTCCGGATTCGGCGTGAATGCGGGCGGCGGCCCCGAGGCGCGGCGCGAGTCGTACAAGACCGACCTCTTCACGGGCGCAGCGACGCTATCGGTGCCGATCGCGGTTCCGGTCGGATCAGGGGGGTTCCAGCCCGACCTGCGGCTGGAGTACTCGAGCCAGCGCGGGAACGGCTGGATCGGTCTCGGATGGGATCTCGCGCTTCCCTCGATCGAGCGCATGTCCAAGCTCGGTCTGTCCGCGTTCGATGTCGCCTCGAGCGACGACGCGCTGGTCGGCGACCTGTTCTCGCTCGGGGACGATCGCCTGGTGCGCGACGACGCGGGCCTGTATCACACTGCGCGCGAGAGCTTCCAGCGTATCGAACGCGTGGATCGCCCGAACGGGACGATCGACCACTGGATCGTCCACCGGCCGGACGGCACGACGCTGTGGTTCGGATCGGACGGCGATCCCGCGGTGGGCCGGCTGTTGCACCCCGGTGGCCTCACGGTGCGCTGGCTCCTGCACCGCGCGCGCGACCGCAACGGGAACGCGATCGAGTACGAGTACGACAGCGCCGACGGCGTCGCGTATCCGCGGCTCTTGCGCTACGGCTGCGACCGGGCGTACGCGGTCTGTGCGTCGACGCTACGCACTGTGCAGTTCGTACTGAGTCCAGCCGCAGGCCAGGCGGGCGCGCGACTCGATCGCAGCCTCTCGTTTCGCGACGGCATCGCAGCACGTCTGGATCGCCGGCTCGAACGGATCGTGACCACCGCTCCGAACGGCGCAGTGTCGACGACGTACGACCTCGTGTACCTGGACGAGGCGGGAGTTGCGCCGCCCGAGAATCAGCGCTCACTTCTGCACCGGATCGACCGCGTTGCCGGGGATCGGACGCTCGTTGGCGACGCGTATACCTACGCGACCAGCCCGCCCGCGTGGACGCGCGACGCCGTGCTCGAGGCTCATCTCCGGCGCCTCGAGCCGTTTCCCGGCGACGCCTCGCGCGAAGGCGCGTACACCGGATTCGTCGGCGGGCTAAAGGCGCGAGTCCTGGGGGGAACGCTCGCGGCGTTCTACCGCTGGGACGCCGTCGACGTGAACGGAGACGCCGCCGTCGACCTGCAGTTCTCGTGGAAGCAGGTGGATCTCACGGGCGTGCAGCCGACGGTGTACAACGGCAGCGGCTTCCTGAACGGCCGTGCGCGCGAGCCGCATCCGGATTTCGTGTACCTACCCGAGCGCGGGTCGTTCGGCTCGAACCTGTATCGCTCTCCCCGTTTCCAGGCGACGGAGACGGCGTTCGTCGACTGGAACGGCGACGGCCAGCCCGACTGGTATCGATGTCAGAGCAGCTATCCCGCGAGCTGCGTGGCGGACGCCTGGGTCGCCGAGCGCGGATCGTGGCGGAAGCTCGCCGCGGGCGAGCCCTACGCGAGCCTCCCCCCGGGCGTCGCGACCCGGCAGCTCGCGGTGTGCGGCGGGCAGCAGGTCGAGATCGGCATCTCGCGCTTCGCCGACGTGAATAGCGACGGGCTGCCGGATCTGCTGTGGCATCACCTGCCCGCCGGGCAGTGGACATGCGCTCAGGTCGTCGACCTCTCCAACTGGACCGCGAGCGTCTTCGTGAACGACGGCAGCGGCTGGCGTTCGGGCGGGGAACCACGCTGGTCCGCGGCGCTCTCCGACGCACTGCGAACGCTCGGCACCCGGGTCGATGGGACGGCTCTGTTCGATTTGAACGGAGACGGGCTGCTCGATCTCGCGCGTCCCGGCGACGGCGTCGGCAGCGTCGCCAGCGTCCGGGTTCACACAGGGGAGCGCTGGCAGGACGCCGTCGCCCTCGGCCTCGATGTACCTGTGGGTTTCCGGCCGCTGGACTTCGACGGCGACGGTCTCCTCGACCATCTCGGGTCGAACGGAGCAGCCCGGCTCGGTACCGGGACCGGCTTCGCGAGCACGAGCAGCGTAGTTCCGCCGCTCGCGGCCGACGGGCTCGACGAATCCCAGGGCGAGCTCGAGGCCGACCTGAACGGTGATGGCGTACCGGACTTCCTGCGCGCGACGGCGACGGAGATGCAGGCGTGGCTGTCCGACCCCGAGCGAGCGGAACGCGGACTGCTGGTGCGCGTCGAGAGTCCGGACGGCGGGCTCGTGGACCTCTCGTATCTCGCGACGACCGAGAGGCCGTGCGACAGCATCGACCGCTACGGCTGCAACCACTCCGAGGTCGTGCTGCTCAGCCGCTCGCAGTGCGACTACCCGCTGTATCGGGACAGCGTCGATCCGCAGTCCGTGTGCCGGCTCGACGTCGAGGCGCTCCCGATCCGCCTCGAGGTCGTCGACCGCGTGGCCTCCGATGACCGCAACGGAAACCTGCGGAGCGATCGCTTCGCGCGCTCGCTCGGCTTCTACGCTTCGCTCGAGCGCGAGTTCCGCGGCTTCGGGCTCGTGCTCGAGGACGTCGGCTCGCCGCCGGACTACGCGTCGCCCGTCGACCCCGGGGTCACAGTCCCGTTGGGAGTCCTGCGCGAAACGCGCTTCCTGCAGTACGAGTACCTGAAGGGTGCTGCGGCCTGGAGCCGGCTCGTCGCCTCCGCGGACGATCGCATCGGACTCGGCGCCCAGACGCTCGAGTTCGCGATCCACGACTTCCTCGTCACGCGCGGCGATCTCGATGCCACGCTGTTCCAGCTCGACACGAGTATTGGGCTCTACTGCGATCGCAGCGACTCGCTTCCCGCGCCCGGGGCCTGCGTGTTCGCGGCGCTCGACGAATTGAACCCGCTGCCAGCGGATGCCCCGCCCACGACGCCCCCGAGGCCACTCGGATTTGCGCCATTCCGCGCCGCATTCGGCCCGGCGAACCGCGACGCGAGGTTCGCGTACCTGGCGCAGCCCCTGCAGACGACATCGGTAGAGGCCGCGGGCGCAGACCTGATCGTGCGCGGGGGAGTGGTGCTCCACGACGCGTACGGGAACGCGCAGTACGAGTGGGAGTTCGCCGACGCCGCGGAGAGCGTCGTCACCACGCGGGAGTACGCAGCGCCCGCGTGCGCGGAGCTGGCCTGCGGTCCCGTTCATCTGAGCGCGCTTCCGTTCCGAACGACGGTCTACGACGAAGCCGGCGTTCCGCTGCGGAAATCCGTGCGCTTCTACGACGGGCTCTCTGCGCTCGGTATGGCGACGCGCGGCAATCCCACGCGGCACAGGGAAGGCCTCGGCGCGGACGAAACCGCCGAGGATCTCGGCTACGCGCACGTTCCGAACACGGGCGTTCCGACGTCGCGGACGGACCCTTACGCCGCCGCGGGTTCGCCCGCCGGAATCACTCACTTCGGCTACGACGCGTCCGGCACGTTGCTCGCGAGCCAGAGCCGCGCGGGGCTCGTGACGAGCTTGGCCTACGACGGCGGCGGAGGTCCGCCGGGGCTCGGGTTCCTGCACCGCAGGTCCGGGCCGAACGGACTCGAGCTCGAGCTGGGCGCGGATGGATTCGGGCGGCCGATCTGGGAGGCCGGAGCTCCGCCGATCGGGACGCGCAGCACGATCGACTACGACGACACTCCCCGCTGGGCTCCGAGCTGGAGCCCAGGACGCGCGCGCGTGCGAGCGACGCTGCGGGATGGACTGTCGAACGAGTCCGTGAGCGAGAGCTTCGTCGACGGCTTCGGGCGTGAGGTCGCGACGCGCGTGACCGCGTACGGGGAAGGCGCGTCGCCGGGCCAGAACGGCGCCCTCGGCTGCGTGGTGTCGCGAACGGAGCTGGACGTGCTCGGCCGCGTCGTCCGGGTCGCGGCGCCCTACGCCGAATCCGTCGCCGGCTGCAGGAGCAGTGCTCCGGGACAGCCGGCTCCACTGCAACCCGAGTCCGAGCCACCCGGAAATACGTCCTCGCAGACGCGGTACGACGCACGCGGTCGCGTGCGCTTCGCGATCCAGCGCGACGGCGGCGTGCAGGAAGCCCGCTACGCGGGCCTGGTCACGACGTCGATCGATGCCGAGGGCATCACCACGGTGGTCGAGGGCGACGCCGCGGGGAACACCGTCGCCGTGACCGAGTACGCGGCGCCCGGCGTCGCCTCCACGACACGCTACCGCTACGACGCCCTGCGCCAGCTGCGCGGGATCTGCGACGCGACGGTCGCGCCGTCGAACTGTCCAGCGCTCGTGCTCTCGAGTCCGAACGCGCGCCACACCACGCAGCTCTTCTACGACTCGCTGGGTCGCAGGACGCGGATCGAAGACCCCGACATGGGCCCGTGGGACTTCGCGTACGACGGCGCGGGCCGCCTGGCGCGTCGCTCCGATGCGCGCGGGCAAACGCTGCACTTCATCTACGACGAGGCGCACGGGAGACTCCAGTGCGAGAAGGTGGGCGGATCGCCCATCGGCGCTCTCGATTGCGGGGATCCGGCGCGCGGCGCGGACGTGACCTACGGCTACGGCGACCAGGTCGCAGGGCAGCTCGCGCTCGGGCGACTCGTCTCGGTCACGACGCGTGACGCCGAGGTGCGCTACGCGTACGATGCGGCGGGGCGGGTCGAGCGGAAGTCACTGACCCCGCTTCCGGGCGGGCCCACGTACGCGATCTCGTGGACGCACGACTGGCTCGATCGCCCGCGGGTGACGACCTTCCCCGACGGAGAGGTCGTGACGGCGCTGTACGATCAGCGCGGACTCGACGCGATCCTCTCGTCCACCGGACGCAGCTACCTGACGGACGCCCACCACACGGCGGACGGAAGCGTCGCGCGCCTCGACTACGGCAACGCGACGATACGGCGGCTCGGCTACACGCCCGCGGGTCTGCTCGAGTCGGTGCGAGACTACGCAGCCGATCCAGAGTCTCCCTTCCTGTCGCGACGCGTGCAGTACGACCGTACGCCGCGCGTGCGCGCGCTCGAGGACCTGTTGGTGCCGGCCGAGAGTCTGCTCGACGCACAGTACGATGGCGTGGGTCGGCTCCGCGCCCTCAGCCGCGGAGGTCTAGCGCAGAGCTACGGCTACGACGTCCTCGGGAACCTGCTCTCCAGGGAAGGGTCCAGCCTGCCCTTTGCGCACCCGACGAAGCCACATGCGCCTTACGATCCGCTTGCGCCCACGCGCTTCGCGCACGATGCCAACGGCAATCTCGTGGCGCACGCCGGACGTACGTTCGCGTACGACGCGCGCAACCGGCTGGTCGCTGCCAGCGGCGCGGAGACGATCGCATTCGGCTACGACCACGCGGGCGAGCGCATTCGCTTCGAGCGGGGAGCCGCGCTCTCGCACTACCTCACGCCGGACTACGAGATCCAGAGTGTGCGGCTGCCCGACGGGCGCATCCGCCACGGCGTGCGCTTCGAGAAGACGATCCGCAGCGGAAGCACGCTCGTCGCGCGCGTCTCGACAGCGTCGCCAGGCGAGTTGGTGGACGCCGGCGCCCGTGTTCCGTTCGGCGACGACTGGATCGGCAGGCTTGCGTTGGGTTCCTCTGGCACGGCGGCGCTGGCGCTCGTCGGGATGCTGGTGCTGCGGCGACGGCGCGGGCTCGCGCTGCTCGAGCCGGCGCTTGCGGGTTCTGGCGCGCTGCTCGTATGGCTCGCGCCGTTCGGCGCTGCGCTCGCGCAGATCCCGGACGGTGACGTCTCGGGAGATCGCCGGTTGGACGCAGCGGACGTGCTGCTCGAGCTGCGCTTCTCAGCGGGCACGCTCGCTCCGAACTCCAGGCAGAGGCTTGCGGGCGATGTCGCGCCGCTCGAGGATGCGCCGGACGGCGAAGTCGATGTCGGAGATGCGTTGCTTCTGCTGCGCGCAGCTGCCGGAGAGGACGTCGACGGCGACGGCGTGGCCGCCGACACCGAGCTCGCCGCGTTCGCGAGCCCCTTCCGAGCCGACTCGGACCGCGACGGCAAGAGCGACGCCGAAGAGATCGATGCAGGCACGAGCCCGGCGGATTCCGATCACGACGGGATCCGAGACAACCTAGAGACTTCCCAGCTTCCCGTATTCGCCACCGATCCACTCGATCCCGATTCCGACGGCGACGGGATCCTGGACGGTCAGGAGAAGCTGCTCGCGCGCGTCACCCCGGCGGGGGATCAGATCCAGTGGATCCACACGGATCCGCTCGGATCCGTCGCGGCGCTCTCGGATGCGGCGGGCCGGGTGGTGCGCAGGCTGCGCTACGGGATCTTCGGCGAGCTGCGCTCCAATGCCGTGGAAGCGGGGGCGCCGATGGGAACGCTCGACATCGCGCGGCGGTACACCGGGCAGATCTACGACGCCGCGACAGACCTCTACCACTTCGGCGCGCGCTATTACGACCCGAGCCTCGGGAGGTTCATCCAGCCCGACCCTGTCGTCCCGGACCCTGGCGATCCGCAGAGCCTGAATCGCTACGCATACGTTCGCAACGATCCGCTCAGCCTGGTGGATCCCAGCGGGAACCTCCCCGCCTTCTTCTCGGCGATCGGCGGCTTCTTCTCGCAGGGCTACGACTACGTGGCGTCGCCGATCCGCGCCTTCGGCTCGAGCGTGTGGAGCGGCTTCCGCGACGCCGCGACGAACCACCCTTTCGCGAGCGGTCCCGGACGCGCAGGTCGGGCGGGCTCGGAGATCGGTGCGGCCTTGGCCAGTCCGATCCGGCTCGCTGGAATCCCGTTCGCGCGGCCCGCCTACTACGACGCAGCGAGCGGCGATGCGGTCAGCTATGACGGGGCGATGAGTCTCGCGGCCCGTTTCGGTCTCTACGTGAACGGCATGGTGACCGGAAGGGACGAAGCTGTAGAGCTCGCGAAGGGAGAGCTCAACGGATACGGCCTGCTGGTCCACAATCAGAGTCACGGCTTCGTCAACGATCTGATCGAATCGACCGTACAGAAGCTGCTCCCTGGCGTTTCGGGCCTCGACCGCGCGGTGTCGGGACTGATCGCAGCCACCTATGCAGCCAGGGGCGCGATCCCGCTCGCGGTGGGTCACAGTCAGGGCTCGCTGGTGCTGACCAACGCCATGCTCTGGTCGAGGAATCAGGGGATCACCAGCGTGCGGCGCGTGCGCCTCGAGGGATCGCCGCGGAGCTTCCTGGCGGCGAAGGCGATGATCGGCACGCCGCTGGCGTTCAATCGCGGCAGCTCGCGGTTCGGTCCGACGCGCATGTTCGACCCTGTCGCCGCGCTCGGTAACCCGCTCTACATCCCGACCGCGGTGGTGTCGACGCTCCTCACGCGCCGGTTGAACCACGAGGGCTGGCGCTACCAGGAGGAGTGATGCACGCGCGTTCGCTACAGGCGTTGATCACCGCCGCCTCCGTGGCGGTCACCGGCTGCTTCTGGGACGAGTCGAGCCTCTTCTTCATTCCGGATCTGCTCGTCGGAGCCGAGCCCGCGAGCGAGGTTTGGGTGCGTATCAGACACCCGCAGCTTCCGATCTCCTTCGAGCTTCCCGCGAACTACGCTGCGCCGGCCGACGCCGGGGTGCCCTGGCTGGCCAACCCGGGGCCGCTGGACGCGCGCAAGGAACGCGTGGAGACGTGGGGGATCAGGCCGACCACGCGGGGCAGACCCCTCTACGCAATCGAGTTCGTGCCGTTGGTCGTCACGGAGAGCGATCGACTGGAGCCCTCGCTCGTGCGGCGCCTGTCGCGCCCTCGCTCGGAGCCCGAAGAGCTCATGGCCTTCTTTCAGGCGGCGTGCGAGCCGAAGGTCTTCGAGCTGCTCGAACTCTCGAATCAGCGGCCCATCGTCCTCGGCGCGTGTACCGGCGTGCGATTTCGCGCGCGCTGGACGCCGCCGAGCGTGTTGACGCACGTGCACGAGATTCTCGTCGCGCCGGTGCCCGGACAGGGTGTGCTGATCGCCGACGCGCCGATCTACCGCCGCGCTACCGACGAGGAGCGCAACGCGATCGGTCCCCGCATCATCGGCTCGATCAAGATCGAGCCCTGCGACTGGCCGTCGCCTGCCGCGGGTCCGAGCTCCTTCGTCGAATAGACGGGACCGGCCCTCAGAGCGCCGCCGTGAGCGTCGTCGCCAGCGCGGTCGCGCCAAGGTTCTGAAATAGGAGCTGCGCTCCTGGAGCGTGGACGGGGATCGCGGCGCGGTACTCCGTCACGCCGAGCGAGCGCAGCCACTCCTTGCAGGAGTCGAGTAGGGCGGCGGCGATCCCCTCGCGGCGGCGGTCCTCGCGCACGATCAGATCGACGATGGTGCCGAAGCGCGTGGTCTCGTACTCGGGTTCGTTGGCGTCCACCTGGGCGTGCAGGTAGCCGAGCACGCGGCCCTGTTCCTCGGCCACGAAGAAACGGGTGCGCGGGTCGGCGAGGATGACCTCGCGGTGGTCGCGCACGCGGGCGTCGGCGTCGCCGGCCAGGGCGAAGCGCGGGTCGGCCTTGGCGGCCGCCTCGCGCAGCGCGCGCCAGAGCGCGTGGATCGCGTCCAGGTCTCGCCGCCCTGCCCGGCGCACGATCACGCTCATGGCGTGCGCTCCGAGTCCTCCGCGTGCGGGGCGTCGGGATCATCCTCGTCGGGCTTGTCGGCGCCGTTCGGCCCGGAGGCTTCCAGCGGCTCCGGCTCGACCTCGGGCTCGGGCTCCGGCTCGACGCCCGCGGGCTCGAACGCCGCGACCTGCGCGCGCTCCGACTCCGCGGCGAACTCGCGCGCCAGCGCGCGCAGCTCGTCGAACTCGGGCGCGTCGGGCGCAGGGCCGACCTCGAACATCTCGCGGTGGAACAACGGATTGGGCCGCACCGCGACCAGGCGGCCGATCCGCCGCTCGATCTTCTCGAGCGCGTCGGCGTCGTCGCCGTCCAGAAGCTCCGCGACGTCGGGGCTGGTCTGCAAGAGCACCAGCTCTTCCCTCACGTGGCGCACGGCCTTGGGCAGCTCGCGGAAGATGCGCTGCGCCATGCTCGTGGTCGACGACAGGTAGCCCTTGCCCTCGCAGTTGGGGCACGGGTCGCAGAGCTGCTGCACCAGGTTCTCGCGCGTGCGTTTGCGCGTCATCTCGATCAGCCCGAGCTCGCTGATCTTCAGGATGTTGACCTTGGCCTTGTCCTCGCGCAGCGCCTCGAGCCGCGAGCGGTAGACCTTCTCGCGGTTGCCCGAGATCTCCATGTCGATCAGGTCCAGGATGATCAGCCCGCCGATGTTGCGGAAGCGCAGCTGGTGCACGATCTCGCGCACCGCCTCGAGGTTGGTCTTGAGGATCGTCTCCTCGAGGTTGCGCGACTTGCCGCCCACGAAGCGCCCGGTGTTCACGTCGATCGCCGTGAGCGCCTCGGACTGGTCGAAGATCAGGTAGCCGCCCGACTTGAGCCAGATCTTGCGGGCCAGCCCGTCCTCGATCTGCGACTCGATCCGGTAGCTGTCGAAGAGCGGATCGGTGTCGGTGTAGTGCACGATCCGCGGCCGCGGGTTGGCCATGAAGCGGTTCGAGAACTCCTGCATCTCGCCGTAGGCGTCGGGGTCGTCGACCAAGATCTGCTTGGTCTCGCGCGTGGTCATGTCGCGCAGCACGCGCAGGTGGAGCAGCGGCTCCTCGTAGATCAGCGCGGGCGCCTCGGCCTCTTTCATGCGCCTCTGCACGCGCTCCCAGGCGCTGGCCAGGTAGTCGATGTCGGCGCGCAGGTCGGCCTCGGTGACCCCGCTCGAGACGGTGCGCACGATGAAGCCGAGCCCCTCGGGCCGCAGCTTCTCCACGAGCTGGCGCAGCCGCCGCCGCTCCTTGTCGCCCCCGATCCGCCGGGACACCCCGACGCGGCTGGCCCACGGCATGAGCACCAGGTGGCGCCCGGCGATCGAGATGCGCGAGGTGATGCGCGCGCCCTTGGTCCCGAGCGGCTCCTTCGAGACCTGGACCGTGACCTCCCTGCCCTCCTGCAGCAGGTCCTGGATCTGGGGCCCGCCGCCGCGCTGGGCGAAACCGCCGCGTCGGCGCGGGGGACCGTCGTCGTCGTCCAGGTCCACGTCGTCCAGGTCGCGGTAGTCGGCGACGTACAGGAAGCCGGCCCGCTCGAGCCCCACGTCGACGAACGCGGCCTGCATCCCGGGCAGAACCCGGGTGACCCTACCCTTGTAGATGCCCCCGGCGACGCCGCGCTCTTTCAGGCGCTCGATGTGGAGCTCGGTGATCTGGTCGGATTCGCGAACGGCGACGCGCGTCTCGCGCGGGCCGACGTTCACGAACAACTCGTTCTTCATGCTGGATCCTCTCTGGGCGGATCCGAACGAATGCGCTCTCGCGGAGCGAGGGAGGGCTCGACGCGAGCGGCGCCGGATCGGCCTGTGCGTGCTGGGCTGCGCTGTAAAACTTCACGTCGTCTGCCGTAGCCGGCGCGGCGTGGTGCGGCGGAGTGACTCGCGCCGCAGCAGACGCCGCGCGGTTCGAGGCGGTCTGACTGGCAATGCCGCAGTCTTGACGCGTACACTCGAACGCGTCCAACCTACGGACATCATTGGGAAACTACTGGACGTGTCGGGGCCGGTCAATGCGCGCCTGCGAGGTTTGCCGGCGGTCGAGCGACTCGCCCTGGCGGCCTCGGCCGGTGGCGACCTGCCCCGCTGGAGCTTGCTCGAAGCCTCCCGGCTGGTGCTGGCGCGCGCCCGCGACGCGCTGCTCGCGGGCGAGGATGCGGCTGCTCCCGAGCTAGGCACGCTGGCGGCGAGCGTCGCGGAGGAGGCCCGACGCCTGCTCCGGCCCTTCCCCCGCCGCGTCCTGAACGCGACCGGGGTGGTGGTGCACACCAACCTCGGCCGGGCCCCGCTCGCGCCCGAGGCTGCCGAAGCCGTCGCCCGAGCCGCGGTCGGCTACTCCGATCTCGAGCTCGACCTCGAGACCGGCGAGCGGGGGTCGCGCCTCACCGTGGTTTCCGAACGCCTGCGGCTACTCTCGGGCGCGGAGGCGGCGCTCGTGGTCAACAACAACGCCGCCGCGGTCCTGCTGGCCGTGGATGCGCTGGCCGCGGGGCGCGAAGTGATCCTCTCGCGCGGTGAGCTGGTCGAGATCGGTGGCTCGTTCCGCGTCCCCGAGATCCTCGCCTCGAGCCGTGCGCGGCTGCGCGAGATCGGCACCACCAACCGCACGCACCCCGACGACTACGCGCGCGCGATCGGTCCCGACACGGGAATGCTGCTCAAGGTGCACCGCAGCAACTTCGAGGTGCGCGGGTTTGTCGCGGAGGTTTCGCTCGCGGAGCTCGCGGCGATCGGCCGGGCGCGCGGCGTGCCCGTGGTCGAGGACCGCGGTAGTGGCACGCTGCTCGACCTGCGACCGCACGGCATCCCTGAGCCGGAAGCGTGGTCGGGTCTTCGGGACGGCGCCGACCTCGTGCTCTTCTCCGGCGACAAGCTGCTCGGCGGCCCGCAGGCCGGGATCGCGCTCGGCCGCCGCGAGCTCATCGAGCGCATGCGCAAGAGTCCACTTGCGCGCGCGTTGCGCACCGACAAGCTCACGCTCGCCGCCCTCGACTGGACGCTGCGCGCGCTCCAGGACGGCAGCGCGCGCGAGAAGATCCCCGTGCTGCGCATGCTGCTCGCGCCGGAAGCCGTGGTCCGCGCACGAGCAGAGCTTCTCGCCGGGGGCCTGTCTCGCCTGGGCTGGAAGACCAGCGTCCTTGCGCAGCCCGCGCTCGTCGGTGGCGGCGCACTGCCGGACTTCGAGCTGCCGGGCGCCGCGGTGCGTCTCGAGCCGCGCGGCTCCGCCGACGCTCTAGCGGCAGCGTTGCGACGTTCGGACCCTCCTGTGATCGCGCGCATCCACAAAGGTGCCTTGCTGCTCGATCCGCGCACGCTCGACGAGCGCGACGTGGAGCTCGTCGTCGCTGCCTTCGCGGCTCTGGCTGATTGATCGAACCCGTTGTCTCGGCTAGGTTTTCGTCGTGCTGAACGCTGCGGTGCTGGTGCTCAACCGCTCGTTCCTGCCGATCCACGTCACGACGGCGAGGCGCGCGTTCTCGCTGCTCTATCGCGGAACCGCGCAGGCGGTGAACGAGCGCTACGAAACCTTCGACTTCGAGTCGTGGGCGGAGCTCGGTCTGGCGGCGCGCGTAGAGGCGGTCGGCGTGGCCTCGGGACGCATCGCGGTGCCGCGCGTGATCCTGCTCTCTTCGTTCGATCGCATCCCGGTGCGGCAGGTGCGCTTCAACCGTGCGAACATCTACGCGCGCGACAAGAGCACGTGCCAGTATTGCGGCAAGCGCTTCGCGCGCGCGTTGCTCAATCTCGACCACGTGGTGCCGCGCTCGAAGGGCGGGCGCAGCACCTGGGAGAACGTGGTGTGCAGCTGTATCGACTGCAACCGGCGCAAGGGGGGACGGACGCCGGAACAGGCAGGGCTGCGCCTGGTCCGCCGTCCAACGAAACCGCGCTGGATCTCGCTGGTCGGCCTCGCGGGTCGCGAGGGGTATCCGGAGTGGCGTCCCTACCTGGGCATCGTCGATGCGTCGTACTGGAACACCCAGCTGGTTGACGACTAAGCGCCGGCCCGAAGGGCCGGACGATCCCATGGACGCGCCGCCGCCCGTGGAGCCGCCCCGTCAGATCTGGGCGGTCGGCGGCGGTAAGGGCGGCATCGGCAAGACGTTCGTCACCGCCAACCTGGGCACGCTCGCGGCGCTCGGCGGCAAGCAGGTGGTGCTCGTCGATCTCGATCTCGGCGGCGCCAACCTGCACACCTGCCTCGGCGTGCGCGGCGCCGCGCGCACCAACCTCGGCGACTGGCTCGAGGATCGCGTGCCCGATCTCGAGAAGGTCGCGATCGAAACGCCGATCCCGCGGCTGCGGCTCATCCTGGGCGCGCTGGGTCAGGCGGCCGCGCCGGAGGCGAATCAGGCGCGCCGCGCCCAGCTCCTCGAAAGCCTGCGGCGCCTGCCCGCCGACGTGATCGTGCTCGATCTCGCCGCCGGCACCGATCGCGCGACGCTCGACTTCTTCCTGGTCTCCGACGAGAGCTTCGTGGTGACCACGCCCGAGCCGACGGCGATCGAGAATGCCTACGCCTTTCTGCGCGGCGCCTTCTACCGGCGGCTGTCGCAGGCGATGCTGACGTCCCCCGTGCGCGACCTGGTGCGCGACGGCATGACCACGCGCAACGAGCGCGGCATCCGCACGCCGGTCGACCTGCTCGACGAGATCGAGCGCGTCGACCCGGAAGAGGCGACGCGCTTCCGCAAGATCCTCGAAGACTTCCGGCCGCGGCTGATCCTGAACCAGGTACGCTCGCAGGAAGACATCAAGATCGGCTTCTCGATCCAGACCGTGGTGCGCAAGTACTTCGGCTTCGGGCTCGAGTACGTCGGCTACGTGAACTTCGACGACGCCGTGTGGCGCTCGGTCAAGGCGAGCCGTCCGCTGGTGCTCGCGCACCCGCAGTCGGACGGCGCGCTGTACATGCGCCGCATCGTCAAGAAGATCCTGGAGGGATGAAGGGCGTGGGCCAGCTGTCCGAGCAGAGCTACTACGAGGTGCTCGAAGTCTCCCCGGAGGCGACGCTCCAGGAGATCGAGCGCGCGTACCGCATCGCCAAGGCGACGTACCAGCCGAACTCGCTGGCGACGTACTCGCTGTTCAGCGAGACGGAGAGCGCGGAGATCCTGCGCCGCGTGGAAGACGCGTACGCCGTGCTCTCCGATGCGCGTCTTCGGCGCGAGTACGACGCGCGGATGCGCCGGGAGGGCGGCGGGGCCGCGGCGCGCTCGACGCCTGCGCGCGAGGGCGTGCGACCGCCGCTGCGCGAGCCCGATGCGCCCGGCTGGGCCTCGCCTGCGTCCCAGCCCGCGCTCGACCTCGAGGATTCGCTCGAGCCCGACGACGGCGTGTACGATGGTCGCGCGCTGCGCCGGATCCGGCTCTCGCGCGGGATCGAGCTCGAGGAGATCGCGGCCGTGACCAAGATCAAGGAGGCGTGGCTGCGCCTGCTCGAAGACAACCGCTATTCCGAGCTTCCCGCCGCGGTCTACATGCGCGGCTTCCTGCGCGAGTACGCGCGGCACCTGCGGCTGGATCCGCGCCGCGTGACCGAGAGCTACATGAGCCGCGTGACGCCGCCGCCGCCGGCCGGCTCCGCCCGCGTGTGATGGAGCGGGTGCGCGACCCCGCCCGCGCGCGCCGGCTCGCGCGCGTGTTGTTCTCGGACATCGTCGCGTACGCCGGCGACCAGCTCCGCATCGGGCTCGAGAAGGACGACCTGTTCGAGCGGCTAGGCTCGGAGATAGAGCGCGCGCGCGTCTGGTACTTCACGCACGTGGACCCCGAGCTGGCGGAGCGCGAGCGCATCTTCAACTGGGCGCTGGTCGACGTGCTCGTCGGCAGCCAGAAGCGCGTCTCGACCGGCATCTGGTGAAGTTCGGCTTCGAGGTGGGGCAAGCGCAGGCCGGCCGCCGCCTCGACGCCGCCCTGGCGGAAGGCGTGGCGGAGCTCTCACGCGCGCAGGCGCGGCGGCTGATCGAGTCGGGTCACGTGCGCGTCGCCGGCGCGGCCGCGCGGCCCGCCCAGCGCCTGCGCAAGGGCGAGCGCGTCGAGGGCGAGATTCCGCCGCCCGAGCCGAGTCGCCTCGAGCCCGCCGCGATCCCACTGGCGATCCTGTACGAGGACGAGCATCTGATCGTCGTGGACAAGCCGGCCGGGCTGGTGGTGCACCCGGCGGCGGGGCATCGCGGCGACACGCTGGTGCACGCGCTGCTGCATCACGCGCGCACGCTCTCGGCCGTCGGCGGGGCGGAGCGGCCGGGGATCGTGCACCGGCTGGATCGCGACACGTCGGGCGTGCTCGTCGTCGCGAAGAGCGACGTCGCGCACCGGCGGCTGGCCGAGTGCTTTCGCGCGCACACGATCGAGCGCGAGTACCTGGCGCTGGTGCGAGGCGCGCCGCGTGCGGAACACGGCTCGGTGACCAGGCCGATCGGGCGCGCGCGCTCCGATCCGAAGCGCTTCACCGTGCGCTCCCCGCGCGCCGCGCGCTCCGCCGCGACCCACTGGGAAGTGATCGAGCGCCTGCGTGGCTACTGTCTGCTCCGCGTGCGACTCGAGACCGGGCGCACGCACCAGATCCGCGTGCATCTGGCGTCGGTCGGCCTGCCGGTCGCCGGCGATCCGACCTACGGGGGAGGCCGCAAGGCGGACGCCGCGCTCGGCCTCGAGCGTCAGGCGCTGCATGCGGGGCGGCTCGGCTTCGAGCACCCCGTGAGCGGCGAGCGCCTGTCGTTCGAGTCGCCACTCCCCGACGACTTCGCGCGGGCGCTCGCGGCGCTGCGCGCGTGAGCCGTCCGCTCGACCGCGCGCCCTCGCTCGTACTCGGCGTCGAGCACGGCTTCGCCGCGACGGACACGGTCGAGCGACTCCACACCGCGCGCCAGGTGCACGGCAAGCGCGTGCTCCGCGTCCCGCCGGCGCCGGCCGGCGCGGAAGCGGACGCTCTCGTGTCTTGCGAACGCGGCGTCGCCGTCGGCGTCTGGACCGCGGACTGCGTGCCGGTCCTGCTCGCGGATCGGCTAGGGCGCGGCGTGGCGGCCGTTCACGCCGGCTGGCGCGGAACGGCGGCGGGGGTGTGCGCCGAGGCCGTGCTCGAGCTCTGCGCGCAGCTCGACAGCGAGCCGCGAGCGCTCGTCGCGGCGATCGGACCCCACATCGGGCCGTGCTGCTACGAGGTGGATCGCCCCGTCTTCGACGCCTTCGCCGATCACGCGCCCTTCGCCGTCGGCAAGCGCGCGAATCACTGGCAGCTCGACCTCGGTCTCGCCAATCGGCGGCAGCTCCTGGCCGCAGGCGTTTCAGACCACGCGATCGAGTCGGTCGGCGGTTGCACCGCGTGCACGCCCGGCGTCTACCAGAGCTTCCGCCGCGACGGCACCGGCAAGCACATGCTGCACTGGATCAGGGTGAAGTGAGTCTCCGGTCGCCGGCGGCGAACCTCTCGAGCGGAAACTCGTAGCGAAGGCCGAGCGACGCTGCGCCGGTGATTCGGATGTGGGCCCAGAGGCGGATCGTGCAGCGCTCCTCCGGGCCGTCGTCGCTCCCCGGAGCGATGGGAAGCGCACGTATTTCGCTTTTGCACCTCGGGAAGCGATGTGTGAGCATCGACACATGGCGACGAATCTCGCGATCGATCCCAAGCTCGTCGAACGGGCACTTGCGGTGAGCGGCGAGAAGACGAAGAAGGCTGCGGTGACGCGCGCGCTCCGGGAGTTCATCGCGCGCCGACAGCAGAAGCGGATCATCGAGCTGTTCCGGACGCTCGACTGGGATCCAGACTATGACTACAAGGCGGACCGGTCGCGGCGGTGAGCCTGTTCGTCGATACGAGCGTCTGGTCCCTCGCCCTGCGTCGCGACCCACCCGCCGCGGGTCCCGAAGTCACCGCGCTGGCCGACGCACTCGAGCGCGGCGACGCGGTCTTCACGACAGGGCTGGTCCTGCAGGAGCTTTTGCAGGGGTTCCGCGGGCCACGTGCCCGCGATGAGATCGTCGAGCGCTTCACGGCTCTGCCGTTTCTGATCCCCGATCGTCAGGACCACATCGCGGCGGCGGACCTGCGGAACGCCTGCCGCCGGAAGGGAGTTCAGCTAGGGACGATCGATGCACTTCTCGCCCAGCTCTGCATACGCCACGAGCTTGTCCTGCTCAGTACGGACGAGGACTTCACCCGGGTCGCTCGGCACGCCCCGCTCTCCCTCTGGGGCGGCTGAGGTGTGGCGCCGCGCGCAACGTCGAGGAGGGCGGCAGTCTCACGATCGTGGGCACCGCGCTCGTCGACACCGGCTCACGCATGGACGATCCACCCCGACCGCAAGCTCGCCGAGCGCCGCACGTATCCCGCGATCGACCTGAACCGAAGCTCCACGCGTCGCGAGGAGCTCCTGCTCGACGCCGCCACCGTCAGCCGCATCTGGGTCCTGCGCAAGGTCCTCTCGCCCCTCACCCCGGTGGACTCCATGGAGTTCCTGCTCGAGAAGCTCAAGCGCACCGACAGCAACGAGCAGTTCCTGAACTCGATGAACCAGTAGACTTCGGTGGGTCAGCCTCTCCGGCCGCGCTTGCGCAGCGCGAGGAGGGGAGCCGCTCCAAGCGCGAGCAGCGCAACTGTCGAGGGTTCCGGAACGACCTGCGCGACGTGCAAGGTGTAGAGCTCGGTCCCAGGAACGGCGCGCCCGTCGATGTCGACGCTGAAGCCGGGATCGATCGCGATCCCGCGAAAGGTCGCCGCACTCTGGTAGGCTCCGGTCCCGGTGACCTGGCCGCTCGCCTCCACGCTCAGGAGGTTCACGACTCCAGGCACGAGCGCGAACGAGAACAACCCGTCGAGTTCGCCGGCCTCGGACGACGGGCGACATGACTGACCTGAGCACGCGGTCGCAAACAGACCTGGGATCGGGCCCTCCCACGTGGGTGTGTCATCGAGGTCGTTCCGATAGTGATTCAAGTCCGCAGGAAAGACCCAGACGCCAGCAGCCGAGACGACCGTCCTCGTCGTTGCGGCGGCCGCTGCGTTGACATGCGCGTCGATCAGGAGCGGTACCGGCATCGCTGGAGCCTGGGGCGAACCTAGTACCTCGAACTCGATGAGCACTGCGCCTGCACTGTTCAGTCCGAGGAGACAGCCGCCGCTTTCTCCCGTACCGGACGCCGAGGCCCGTCCCACGGCTCCGGCGGATTCCCCCGCGGTGTCGGCGAGCAGCGTAGCCGCGATCCCCTCGCTCGCCGAGCGCTGCAGAGAGACGGGGCTCTCGCGCTCCAGCGCGCTGTACTGCTGGCAGATCCCGACACCGGCCCGAAAGAGACGTGGCGCTAGCGACGTCGCGTTCGCCGTCGAGGAAGATCCCAGCAGATGTGACCCGCTGGAGACGAAGGCCACAACGAAGGCCCCAAGTCGTGCGCGCCCGCAACTCGGCATCGCTCCCTCCGGTCCCTCGCGATCGCGCACTCGTATGCTACTACGGCGCAACCTCCGCTCGTGGGACAGGCTCGCCGGGCTCTCGGGGCTGGCGGCGCGGACCCGGCGCGGGCTAGAGTTCGGCCGCCGTGAAAGCTGCGATTCACCCGACGTACCGGAATGCGCACGTGCGCTGCGCCTGCGGGAACGAGTTTCAGACCCGGTCGACCCAGGCGGAGATCCGGGTCGAGATCTGCTCGGCGTGCCATCCCTTCTTCACGGGCAAGCAGAAGATGCTGGACACCGCGGGCAAGGTGGATCGCTTCCGCCGCCGCTACGCCGCCAAGCCGACCGTCGCCAAGGCCGAGTGAGGCTGCGCGCCATGACCGCCCCGCTCGCCCGCCATTCCCACCCCCGGTAGGGACCCCACGGCCTCCCGAGCGCCCGGCTGCCGGAAGGCTGCCTTTCTGCCTCGGGAGTACTCATGTTCGAACGGCTTCGAGAGGTCGAGACCCGCTATCAGGAGCTGTCCGAGCGCGTCTCGCGCCCGGAAGTGGCCTCCGATCGCGACCAGCTCCGCGAGATCAGCCGCGAGATCGCGGGCATCCGCGAGCTGGTCGAGACCTACGGGGAGTGGAAGCGCGTAGGGACTTCGCTGGCGGAGAACCGCGCGTTGCTCGAGGACGCCGACCCGGAGATGCGCGAGCTCGCCAAGTGCGAAGTCGCGGGGCTCGATTCCCGACGCGCGGAGCTGGAGGACCAGCTCAAGAAGCTTCTCATCCCCAAGGACCCGAATGATGCGCGCAACGCGGTGCTCGAGATCCGCGCCGGGACCGGGGGCGACGAGGCCGCCCTCTTCGCCGGCGACTTGTACCGGATGTACCGTCGCTACGCGGAGCGCCGTGGCTGGCAGCTGGAGGAGATGGCGCTCTCGTCGAGCGGCACCGGCGGCGTCAAGGAAGTGATTGCCGACGTGATGGGCAAGGGCGTGTTCGGCACGCTCAAGTTCGAGAGCGGCGTCCACCGCGTGCAGCGCGTGCCCACGACCGAGTCCGCGGGGCGCATTCACACCTCGACCGTGACGGTCGCCGTCCTGCCCGAGGCCGAAGAGGTGGACATCCAGATCGACGAGGCCCGCGAGCTGCGCGTCGACGTGTACCGCTCCGGCGGACCCGGCGGCCAGCACGTCAACACCACCGACTCCGCGGTGCGGATCACCCACATCCCGACGGGCCTGGTGGTCGTCTGCCAGGACGAGAAGTCGCAGCACAAGAACAAGGCGCGTGCGATGAAGATCCTGCGCTCCCGCCTGCTCGAGCAGGAGCGCCTGCGGCTGGACGCCGAGCGCGCGCAGACGCGGCGCGGCCAGATCGGCACGGGCGATCGCAGCGAGCGCATCCGCACCTACAACTTCCCGCAGAACCGCGTCACGGATCACCGGATCAACCTGACGCTGCACCAGCTCGACACGGTGATGGAAGGCGCGATCGAAGAGCTGCTCGAGCAGTGCGCGATTCAGTTCCGCGCGCAGCAGCTCCAGGAAGGTCCGCGATGACCCAGCCCGCGGCGTGGACCCCGCTCGCGCTGGTGCGCTGGACCTCCGAGTACTTCGCGCGCCACGGGGTCGCGACGCCGCGGCTGGATGCGGAGCTGCTGCTCGCCCACGTGCTCGGGGGGCGGCGCATCGACCTGTACCTGCGCTTCGAGGAGGCGATCGGCGAGGCCGAGCGCGCGCGCTACCGGGAGCTGGTGCGGCAGCGTGCGGAGCAGCGCGTGCCGGTCGCGTACCTGACGGGCACGCGCGAGTTCTGGTCGCTGGCGTTCGAGGTGAGCAGCCGGACGCTGATCCCGCGACCCGACACGGAGTCGCTGGTGCGCGCGGTGATCGACCTGGCGCCGGCTCGCTTCGCAGACGTCGGCACCGGCTGTGGTGCCATCGCCGCCGCGGTCGCGCTCGAGCTTCCCGGTGCAGCGGGCGTTGCCACCGACATCTGCCCCGACGCGCTCGCGGTCGCGTCACGGAACTTCGAGCGCCTGGGTGTTTCGGACCGGGTCGGGCTGCGGGAGGGCGCCGGAATCGCCGCGCTCGAAGGGCTCTTCGACGTGATCGCGTCGAACCCGCCGTACGTGCACTCGGGAGAGCTCGCTGGCCTGCCGGCGGAGCTCCAGCACGAGCCGCGGCTCGCTCTCGACGGCGGCGACGACGGCATGTCGGTGAGCGCCGGGCTGATCCGCCAGGCGCCGGGCCGGCTGCGGCCGGGGGGAGCGCTGGCGCTCGAGGTCGGTCGCGGCCAGGCCCCCGCGGTTGAGCGGGCGATGCGCGACGCAGGCGCCGCGGAGGTGCGAATCCACAAGGATCTCGGGGGGATCGAGCGCGTCGTGGTCGGGACGTTTCCGGGCTCGGGAGCGGTGTCGTGATCCGGCGACTGGACACGCGCGAGCCCGGCTTCGAGGCCGGCTTCCGCGTGCTCGAGCACCGACGGGATGCCAGCCGCTCGGAGGTCGAAGCGTCGGTGCGCGCGCTCGTCGAGGACGTGCGGCAGCGCGGGGACGCTGCCGTGCTCGACGCGACCGAGCGCTTCGACGGCTATCGCCTGAGCGCGGACGAGCTCTGCGTGAGCCTCCGCGAGATCGAGTCGGCACGCGAGCGCCTTTCCAACGCGGATCGCGACGCGCTCGCCCTGGCTGCAACCCGTATCCGCGCCTTCCACCGCGAGAGCGCGCCGCGTTCCTGGCGTTCGCGTCAACCCGGTGAGGTGCTCGGTCAGGAGGTCCGCCCCATCGCTCGCGTGGGTATCTACGTCCCCGCCTTCAAGGCTCCCCTCGCCTCGACCGTGCTGATGATCGCGATCCCCGCCTCGGTCGCCGGCGTGCGCGAGGTCTCGATGTGTACCCCGGGTCGAGAGATCCACCCCGCGGTGCTGGAGGCCGCGCGGCTTTCGGGCGTGCAGCGGATCTTCCGCGTCGGCGGGGCCCAGGCGATCGCGGCGCTCGCCCTCGGGACCGCCACGATCCCGAAGGTCGACAAGGTCGTGGGGCCGGGCAGCGCGTACACGCAGGCGGCGAAGCTCATGCTGTTCGGCGAAGTCGGCATCGACTCCGAGGCGGGTCCGAGCGAAGTGTTCATCGTGGCCGACGCCTCCGCCCCTGCGGCGTGGCTCGCCGCCGATCTGCTCGCGCAGGCCGAGCACGATGAGCTGTCGAGCGTCGCTCTCGCCTGCCCGGATGCGCGGCTCCTGGAGGAAGTGGAGCAGGAGCTGGGTCGCCAGCTCCCGAGCCTGACCCGCCGGGAGGTGGTTACCAAGGCTCTCGGCGCGCGCGGGGCGCTGATCCTGACGCGCAGCCTGGACGAGGCGCTCGAGCTGGCCAACCGCTACGCCCCGGAACACCTTCAGCTCATGCTCGAGCAGCCCGAGCCGTGGCTACCGCGCGTCGAGCACGCGGGCGCGGTATTCCTCGGCCGACACAGCCCGGTGCCGATGGGAGACTATCTCGCGGGTCCGAGCCACGTGCTGCCCACCGGCGGCACGGCGCGCTTCTTCTCGCCGCTCGGCGTGGAGGATTTCGTGAAGCGAATCAGCGTGATCGAGCTCGATGCGGCGGCGCTGGCGAAGCTCGGGCCGAGCGCGGCCTTGCTGGCGGATCTCGAGGGGCTGGACGCGCACGCCCGCGCGGTGCGACGGCGGCTCGGCGAAGGAGAAGCGTCATGACGAGAACGGCGAGCGTCACGCGGCGAACCCGCGAGACCGACATCCAGGTCGAGCTCCAGCTCGACGGGCAGGGCGAGGCCGACATCCAGACCGGCGTCCCGTTCTTCGATCACCTGCTCGACTCGTTCTGCCGGCACGGACTGTTCGACCTGCGCGTGCGCGCGAAGGGCGACCTGCACGTAGACCAGCACCACACCGTCGAAGACGTCGGGATCGTCCTCGGCCAGGCCCTGCGCAGCGCGGTGGGAGACGGCTCGGGACTCTCCCGCTTCGGCTCCGCACGAGTCCCGATGGCGGACGCGCTGGTGAAGGTCGATCTCGACCTGTCGAACCGTCCCTTCCTGGTGTACCGCGTCGCGTTGCCGCGCGACTGGGTTGCGGACTTCGACGCCGCCCTGGTGGAGGACTTCCTGTACGCGCTCTGCACGCACGGCGGCGTGGACCTCCACGTGGGACTCGACTACGGGCACAACGTGCACCACATCGTCGAGGCGATCTTCAAGGGGCTGGGCCGTGCGCTCTCGCAAGCCACGTGCACGGATCCGCGCATTCGCGGCGCCCTCTCCACCAAGGGGGCGCTCTGACGCGCCATGCCCGAGATCGCGGTTCTCGACTTCGGCATGGGCAACCTGCGGAGCGTGGCGAAGGCGCTCGAGCACGCGGGGGCGCGTCCGTCCGTCACCGCGGACCCTGACGTGGTCCGGCGCGCGGATCGCCTCGTGATGCCCGGCGTCGGTGCGCTCGCCGACTGCATGAAGACGCTCGCAGAGCGGGGGCTCGATGACGCACTTCGCGAGCGCCTGCGCGCCGCGCGGCCGTTCCTCGGGATCTGTCTCGGGCTCGAGGTGCTGTTCGAGTCGTCGGAAGAGGGGAATGCGACGGGTCTCGGCGTGCTCAAGGGCCGGATCGAGCGCTTCCCGCGGAGGCCCGGGCTTCCGGTCCCCCACATGGGATGGAACCAGGTCAGCACGAGCCGGCCGCATCCGGTGCTGCGCTCCGACTACTTCTATTTCGTCCACGCGTACCGCGCGGCGGATGCGCCGGCGGAGACAGTCGCCGCCACGACGGACTACGGGGGGCCGTTCACCTCGGCCGTCGCTTTCGACTCGGTGGTCGCCGTCCAGTTCCACCCGGAGAAGAGCCAGAAGGCGGGGCTCGGTCTGCTGGAGCGGTTCGGCGCATGGGCGCCCTGACGCGCACTCTCGCCGCGGTGGCGGTCGCGCTCTGCCTCGCATGCGCCGGACCGGTGCGCGTCGAGAGCTTTCCGGAGGCGCAGGGGCGAGCGCTCGCGAAACTCGCGCTGCTGCCGCTCGAAGACTCGGCGTCCAACGCGTCGGCTGGGGCGCTGGTCACCGGCAGGGTCCTCGAGGCACTGACTCAGGTGGGGCAGTTCGAGGTCATCCCGCCCAGCGAAGCGGTTCTCGCATTGCGCGCCGCGGGCGATCCCAAGGATTCGAAGGCGATGGGCCGGGTGCTGGCGGCGGCGTTCGGCTGCGACGGGATCGCGTCGGGCTCCGTGGCTCGATTCGTAGAGCGGGTTGGTGGGACCCGCGGCGTGACGCACCCCGCGAGCGTCGCCTTCGAGCTCGAGGTCCGCGCGCCGGATGGCAGCGTGCTGTGGCATGGGCGCTACGACGAGACGCAGGAGGACGTCGCGGGCAACGCACTGAGTCTCGGCCGAGCCTGGAGGCGCGGCTTCAAGTGGGTGACCGCCGATGCGCTCGCCGCCGATGGAGCGAGGCAGCTTGCCGAGGAGCTGCGGCGGAGCGCGTCGTCGTGGAGGTGATTCCCGCGATCGACCTGCGGGCCGGGCGGGTCGTCCGTCTCGAGCAAGGCGACTTCGCGCGCGAGACCGTTCACGCGGACGACCCGGCGGCCGCGGCGAAGGCGTTCGCAGCGGCGGGGGCGCGCCGGCTGCACGTCGTCGATCTCGACGGCTCGCGGAGCGGCGAGCGCAGGAACCGGTCGTCGCTCGAGGCGATCGTGTCGGAATGCCCGCAGCTGGCGGTGCAGACGGGCGGTGGTGTGCGATCGCTCGAGGACGTCGAGGCGCTGCTGGCGCTCGGCGTGGATCGTGTGGTGCTGGGGACGGCCGCGCTCGAGAACCCGGCGCTGGTGCGCGAGGCGGCGGCGCGCTTCCCCGGGCGCGTCATCGTCGGGATCGACGCACGGGCGGGGATCGTGGCCGTGCGAGGCTGGCTCGCCTCCGGAACGACTCGCGTCGAGGAGGTCGTCGCGCGCTTCCAGGATCTTCCCCTGGCCGCATTCCTGCACACCGACATCGAGCGCGACGGGCTGCTCGGCGGGCCGAATGTCGCCGCCACGGCGCGCATCGCGCGCTCGACTCCCATTCCGGTGATCGCCTCGGGGGGCGTCGGAAGCCTCGACCACATCCGGGCGCTGGCGCGCGAGCGCGTGATCGCGGCGGTGATCGTCGGCAAGGCGCTGTACTCAGGGGCGGTCCGGCTGGAGGACGCGTTCGGAGCGGCGACAGCGTGCTGACCAAGCGCATCATCCCGTGCCTCGACGTGAAGGACGGACGCGTCGTAAAGGGGATCCAGTTCACCGAGCTTCGCGATGCGGGCGATCCGGTCGAAGCGGCGGCCGCGTATGACGCCCAGGGCGCGGACGAGCTGTGCTTCCTCGACATCACCGCGTCACACGAGGGTCGCGGCACGCTGCTCGATCTGGTTTCCCGCACGGCTGACCGGGTCATGATCCCGTTCTCGGTCGGCGGCGGGGTGCGCTCGGTGGAAGACGTGCGGGCTCTGCTGGGCGCCGGCGCCGACAAGGTTGCGATCAACACCGCGGCGGTGGCGGACCCGAGCCTGGTGAGCCGCGCCGCCGAGAGACTCGGCTCGGCGAACCTGATCGTCGCGATCGACGCGCGCCGGCGGGAGTGGGGCAATCCCGGGGCCGGATGGGAGGTCTACACGCACGGCGGGCGTAGACCGACCGGCCTCGACGCCGTCGAGTGGGCGCAGCGTATGGAGCAGGCAGGTGCCGGCGAGATCCTGCTCACCAGCATGGACCGCGACGGTACGCGCGAGGGCTACGACCTGCCCCTCACCCGCTCGGTCTGCGACGCGGTGCAGATCCCGGTGATCGCCTCGGGCGGCGCCGGAGACCTGAATCACCTGTGCGAAGGCCTTGCCGCGGGCGGTGCAGCCGCGGTACTCGCCGCGAGCATCTTCCACTTCGGCACTTACACCATTCCACAGGCAAAGCAGTATCTGTCCAAGCACGGAATATTGGTCAGACCACTCGATTGACGCAGAGGGAGAGGTCCGGCCAATCATGCTCGCCTTGCGGCCGGAAGAGCCCGTGTGCTAGCTTCCGCGCGCTGCAGCACGCAGTCGCAAATTCCTGATAATGCAGGGGATTTTGGCTTTAGACTTGGCTTTAGGCGAGTGTTGCGTCGAGAGGGAACAGACTCTGCCGGGCATCAAAGTAAAAGATAACGAGAGCTTCGAAAGCGCAATGAAGCGCTTCAAGAAGCAGTGCGAGAAGGCGGGGATCATGTACGAACTCCGCAAGCGCGAGCACTACGAGAAGCCCAGCGTCCGGCGCAAGAAGAAGGCGATCGCGGCGCGCAAGCGAGCCATCAAGAAGCTCCGCGCCGCCGTCACCTAGGAAAGCTTGACGGGCTCGTCGCCTCCGCGGCGGGCCCGATTCGTTTCGAGAGAGTTCGGCGTTCGAGAGGGCGGGGTCGCGTGGCCCCGGGGGTGCAAGCGGGAGTGGGACGTATCCCCGAGCACGTCGTCGATTCGGTGCGCGAGCGCGCGGACATCGTCGCGGTCGTGAGCCGGCACGTGGCGCTGCGCAAGCAGGGGCCACGTCACTGGGGACTCTGTCCGTTCCATTCCGAGAAGTCCGCATCCTTCCAGGTGCATGAGCAGCGCCAGATTTTCTACTGCTTCGGCTGCGGCGCGGGAGGCGACGTCTTCTCCTTCCGCATGCGCGTCGAGGGGCTGGATTTCCCGGATGCGATTCGCGCGATCGCGCGCGAGGTCGGTGTCGAGATCCCGGACTCGCGCGAGGATTCGGACGGCCGCGTGATGCAGCTCTACCGGGTGCATGACGCGGCAGTCGAGTTCTTCGTGGACACGCTGCGCGGTCGCGAGGGCGCCGCCGCGCGCCGCTACCTCGAGTCGCGCGCCGTCGCCCCGGAGCTGCTCGAGCGCTTCCGCGTGGGCTACGCGCCCCCGCGCTGGGACGGTCTGGTCTCGCAGCTGCAAGGCGGCGGACATGGGATCGCGCTGGCCGAGCAGGCAGGGCTGATCGCCAAGCGCCAGAACGGCGATGGCTACTACGACCGCTTCCGCGACCGCGTGGTGTTTCCGATCGCCGAGCCTGCGGGGCGTGTGGTCGGCTTCGGGGGACGCGCGCTCGACGACTCCACGCCGAAGTACCTGAACTCGCCCGAGACCCCGATCTACCGCAAAGGTCGCGCGCTGTACGGGCTGGCTCAGGCGGTCGACGCGATTCGCGCCAGCCACCGCGCCGTCGTGGTCGAGGGGTACTTCGATCTGCTGGCGCTGGTCTCCGCGGGCGTCCACGAGGTCGTCGCTCCGTGCGGGACGGCGCTGACCCAGGAGCACGCCGCGCGGCTGCGCCGCTACGCGCAAGAGGTCGTGCTGCTGTTCGACGGCGACGAAGCCGGCGAGCGCGCCGCAGAGCGCTCGCTCCCGATCCTGCTCGGCGAGGGCCTGCGCGTGCGCGCCGCCTTCCTGCCGCAGGGCGAGGATCCCGACACATTCCTGCGTAAGCAGGGCGAGGCGGCGCTGCGCTCCCTGGTCGAGCGCGCGCCGGTGTACCTGGACTGGCTGATCGATACGCGGCTGCGCGGGGCCAGCGGGCACGCCTGGAACAAGGCCGACGCGACGCGCGCGCTCGCGCCTGCGCTGCGCGCGATCGCCGATCCGATCGAGCGCGCGGACTACCTGCGGCAGCTCGCCGGCAAGCTGGAGCTGCCGGTCGCTGCCCTGGAAGCGTCGCTTGCCGCGGGCGGGTCGCGGGTCGCGTCACCGGAAGCCGATCCGAGCCACTCTTCCCCGGAGGGGATCGACACCGTGAGCCGGACTCTGCTAGGAGCGCTGCTGGCGTTCCCGGACCTGGCAGAGCGGCTCGAGCCCGAGCATCTCGCGGCACTGCCGCAGGGTTACGGGCGCGAGTTGCTGGAAAATCTGGTCGCGAGCGCGCTCGAGCATGGCGTGCGCGCGGTCGAGAGGTTGGTCTCGCCGGAGTCGGAGCGGCTGAACGTGCAACAGAGAGATGTGTTTCTCGCCCTTGCCGCTCGCGCCGAGCCGCTGGAGCGGCCGGCGGCGGAGCGCGCGCTGCGCGACTGCCAGCTCCGCATCGCCAGCCAGAGCTGGCAGCGCGAGTCGCACGCCCTGCAGCTTCGCCTGCGAGACACACGAGATCCCGGTGAAGAGGACACGCTGCTCCTGGCAAAGCAGCGCCTGCTCGAGGAGCGTCGGGCCGTGCGCTAGCGCATTCCATCTCGATCCCAACCCCCAACCCCCAACCCCCGTAACCCGGAGGCCCCCCCCGATGGAGAAGACGAGGACTGCCGCCGTCGAGAATCGAAACCGCCCCGTTCTGAACGGGAGCCCGCGCGTCCGCGACAAGGCGCGTCGTGCATCCGGGCCGGGGCATTCGAACGGCGAGCACCAGAGCCGCGTACCCGGCGGCGTGTCGCTGCGCCAGCTCTTGCGGCGCGGCAAGGAGTCGGGAGAGGTCGACGGGTCGGTGCTGCTCGGCGTGCTGCCCGAGCACATCCTCTCGGTGCCGGACAAGCTCGACGCCGTCGCGACCTTGTTCACGCGCCACGGCGTCGCGATCCGGAACTGGGCAGCGCCCGTACGCCTGCGCAAGCCGGAGACGGTGCGCGTCGCGAACGACGATGACTACGAGACGTTTCGCTCCAACGACCCCGTCCGCGTCTACCTGCGCGAGATGGGCGCTGTCTCGCTGCTCACGCGCGAAGGCGAGGTCGAGATCGCCAAGCGCATCGAGGCCGGCGAGGAGGAGGAGTTCCGCGAGATCCTGAAGTCGACGATCGTCGTCACGCGGCTGCTCGAGATCGGTGACGAGATCCGCAAGGGCAAGTTCGACCTGGCCGAGATCTTCCCGCCGGCTCCCGACGGCGAGGAGCAGGACTACGAGATCAAGCGACGCGGGCTGCTGGGCGCCCTGGTCCAGCTACGGCGCACGCAGGCGCGAGTGTCGCGGCGCCAGCGCGTGCTGGCCAACCCGCGCTGCACGGCCGAGACCCGCCAGCGCGTCGAGCTCGAGATCGAGGACATCCGCACGCGCAACGCATCGCGCGTGCGCGAGTCGGGACTCGCCAAGGACTTCATCCGCCAGCTCACGACCGAGATCCAGGCGATGCTCGACTCCGCCCAGGAGCAGCGCCGCCTGATCAGCCGCATGCTCGAGCCGCTGCGGCTGCGCGAGGACGATTTCCTCGAGCTGGCCGAGCAGTCGCGCCGGCGTTCGGTACCCGGCAAGAAGGCGCTCTCGCGCCTGGGCGGTGACGCCGAGAAAATCGAGGTCGCCGAGCGCGAGATCCTCGTGGTGCGCAAGCGCATCGGGAAGATCGAGGCCGACTGCGGCGCCACGCTCGAGGATGCGCGCAAGGCGCTCGACCGCATCGCCGTCGCCAAGAACAAGACGCGCCAGGCCAAGAGCGAGCTGATCGAGGCGAACCTGCGCCTCGTGGTGTCGATCGCCAAGAAGTACACGAACCGCGGGCTGCAGTTCCTGGACCTGATCCAGGAGGGCAACATCGGCCTGATGAAGGCCGTGGACAAGTTCGAGTACAAGCGCGGCTACAAGTTCTCGACCTACGCCACCTGGTGGATTCGCCAGGCCATCACGCGCGCGATCGCCGACCAGGCGCGCACC
>CAYVQJ010000006.1:0-35375 GCA_964454165.1 uncultured Myxococcales bacterium
CTCAGCCCCGAGCAGGCGGAGGAGATCGAGCGTGGCAAGGTCTTCGTCCAGCTGCGGAACGGCCCCTTCGACGTCGACCTCGTCTGCGCGCCCGACGGCATCGAGACGTTCGGCGAGGCGTGGGCCCGTCGCATCGATGTCGAGGGTTTTCCGGTCTGCCACATCGACGACATCATCCCGAGCAAGCTCGCCGCCAACCGGGTGAAGGACCGCGAGTCGCTGCCTCGTCTCAGAGCGTTCCGCGAGTACTGGCTGCGAGAGCAACGTTGAGCCCTGCGACGGATCCACGAGGACGCGGGTCGTGAGACGAGGACTCGTTGGACAGGGGCGCTAGTCGTCGGCGCGGTGAGGAGGGGGCCACTCACGGGCGCGCTAGAACGCGCGACTTCGGGGGCGGCCTCCCGGGCCGCTGTAGGACGCGGTGAAACCCGGCGAGCGCGCGAACTTGATCGTGGGCATGGACCCGAGTGCCTTGCGCCATGCCGCGACCAGCGCGTCTTCGGCGGCGTAGTCGAAGGGGTCCTGCAGGCTGGCTTCGAGCGGGCCGCCGAACTCGAGCGGATGCGCGGCGAGCCAGCGCGCGGTGTGCGCGAGCGCCTCGCGCGCGGGGACCACGTCGCGGTAGCCGAGCTGCGTGCGCAGCTTCCCGAGGTCGTACACGCGGTGAGTGGTGTGCGGCTGCGCCAGCAGCGGGCGCGCGGGGATCGCGAGCGCCGCCGGCAGCGAGACGATCTCGAGCGGCCGCTCCAGCGCGGCGGCGACGATCTCGACCACCTGCCGCAGCGTGAGCACCTCTTCGTCGCCGCAGTTGTAGACCTGCCCGGCCGAGACGTCGGGCTGGTCGACGGCGAGAAGGACCGCGTGCGCCAGGTTCTCGGCGTAGCCGTAGTGGCAGAGCGTGAGCCCGTCGTCGGCGAGCACGATGAACGGGCGGCCGTCGCGGATGCGCCGCACCACGCACCACTCGCGCGGCAGGAGCTGATAGGGACCGTACACGTACGGGTAGCGGAAGTGGGCAGCGGTCGGGTGCGCGGCGAAGACCGCTTCCTCGGTGCGCGCGATGCGGAAGCCCTTGGCGTCGTCGGACTCGTGCAGGACGAGCGGCGCGTCCTCGGCCGTCGGCACCGGCAGGCCGGCGGGGCGGAAGAGCTCCGCGTTCATGTAGCCGCGGTACGCGGGGCCGCCGCCGACGGACGCGAACTTGGCGCAGCGGCCGGCCATCACGCGCGACGTCACACGCAGGCGGCCGTACGTGGCGACGCACACGTCAAACGAGCGCGCGCCGAGAGCATCGCGCAGCGCGCGCTCGTCGAACGGATCGGTATGCACGTGCTCGACGTCGTCGCCGATCTCCGCGAGCTCGTGTCGACCCGAGTGCAGCATCGCCACCGCATACCCGCGCTGGCGCAGACCGTTCACGATGAAGTGTCCCGTCGGCCCAGTGCCACCGATCACCAGCGCGCGCGTGCTCATGGATTCGAGAGCGGCTCGTACACGACTTCGAGCTTGATCCCGTCAGGGTCGGCGTAGAACGCCGCGTAGTAGCCCTTCGAGTAGCGATCGCTGTAGTCGGCGGGCGGATCGAGCACGCAGGCGCCGGCCGCAACGAGCGCGGCATGGATGCGATCGACGTCCTCCGGGCTCTCCGCGTGAAACGCCATGTGGTGCAGCCCGGGCGCGTAGCGGTCGACCGGCTTGTCGCGGCTCCCGGGATGGGCCGGCCGAACTTCGAGGTCGAAGACCGCGCCGTTCCCGGAGCGAATGAACCAGGCTGCGCGGCGCGGGCCCGGTCCGGCGAAATCGGGGAGATCCACGCGCGCGCGCTTCCAGCCGAGAGCCTCGAAGAATGCGGCGTAGAACGGAATCGAGCGCTCGGGATCGCGGATCGTCAGGTCGACGTGGCTGAGCGGCCCTCGCACGCTCACGACCGGTCCCTCTCGAGGATCCCGCGCTTGCGGTAGAGCTGCTCGAACGGGAACTCGCCCGGTGGGTCCAGGATCTCGCCGCCGAGCGACACCACCAGCGGCACGCCGACGCCGTCGCCCTTGCCCTCGGACTCGTAGCCCAGGAACTCGAGAATCGGCCGCAGGAACGGCATCGCCCGCGGCAGGTCGCTCACGCTGATCGAGACGTGATTGATCGACCCGCGCAGCATCGCTCCATCGTACCCGGAGCGACGACCGGCGGATGGCGCGCTAGGAGTCCACCGCAACCATGTTGCGGTTGCGGGACTCGTAGTAGCGGACGCGGCCGTCCTTGCGCGCGTACAGGGTGTGGTCGCGACCGAGCCCGACGCCGCGACCGGCGTGAATCCTGGTGCCGTGCTGCCGCACCAGCACCATGCCGCCCGTCACGACCTGCCCGCCGAAGATCTTCACGCCCAGGCGCTGGCCCGCGCTGTCGCGACCGTTTCGGGTGCTGCCCTGTCCCTTCTTGTGCGCCATCGTTAGACCTCGATCGAGTCGATCTTGACGCGGGTGTAGTGCTGGCGGTGGCCGAGCCGGATGCGGTAGCGCTTGCGGCGCTTGTGCTTGAAGCCCTTGACCCGCGGACCCTTCGCCTCGCCCTGGATCGTCGCGATCACTTTGGCGCCGGCGACGAGTGGGGAGCCGACCTTGAGTGCGTCGCCCCCGACGAGCAGCACTTCCGACAGCTCGAGGCGATCGCCCGGGTTGCCCGGGACGAGCTCGATGTCGAGGATCTCGCCGGGCGAGACCCGCATCTGCTTGCCACCGGTTCGCACGACCGCATACATGGGAGGCGCAGTCTAGGACTGTGCGTCCGCGGTTCGCAAGGCGGGGACGGTCTGAAGACCGCTACGGGGCCGTCGCGTCGACCGCGGCGAGATGGCCGAGAATGCGCTCGACGACGGCCCGCGTCTGCTCCTGCATCAGCCAGTGCCCGGCGTCGACCTCGAGCTCGTGGTAGGGACCGCGCATGAGCGCGCGTTGACGCTCGAGCCGCTCGGCATTCACCCAGCCCTCGCGGCTGCCCCAGACGAAGAGCGTGGGCGGCTGCACGTCGAAGGACTCGCCGGTGAGGCTCGCCAGGCTCGACGGGATCGCGCGGTACCAGTTCAGGGTGGCCGACAGCGCGCCGGGCTCCGCGAGCACCGAGACGTACTCGTCGCGCAGCGCCTCTTTCTCGGGCAGGCCGCGCCGCAGCAGCGCGAAGTCGCCGAACGAGAACAACAGCTCGGGAACCCAGGGCGTGTTGAAGACCCGGATGTAGGTGGGGAGGCCGCCCTGCAGCTGCTGGATCATGGGGCCGGGGTGTGGGATCGAGAGGCCCGTCCAGGACCGGATGCGCTCGGGATGCCGGACGGCGGCGATCCAGCCGACCACGCAGCCCCAATCGTGCCCGACCAGGTGGAAGTCCTCGAAGCCGGCGGCGTCGGCGACCGCGAGCACGTCCACCACCATCTCGTCGATCCGGTAGGCGTCGACGCCTTCGGGCCGCGCGCCGGGGCTGTAGCCGCGCTGGTCGAAGGCGATCGCGCGGTAGCCCCGCGCGGCGGCCGCTGCGATCAGGGGCTCCCACATGGCCGAGGTCTCGGGATAACCGTGGAGCAGGATCAGGCCCGGTCCGTTCGCGTCGAGCCCGGCGACCCGCGCCCGGAACACGAGCCCGTTCGCCTCGATGCGCACGAGACCCTGCGAGGTCGAGCCGGCGAGGAGCGGCAGCGCCTCCGTGCGCGCGCTGTGCGTACGGCCCCAATCCAGGGAGAGCAGAGACCCGGCCACGATCGTGGCGAGGCCCAGGCAAGCGAGTGCTACGCCCGCGATGAGGATGCGACGCACCATTGACCCGACCTCCTCGCGCGGGGAGCGGCTGCTGGAACCGCTCGCGCAGCAACCTCTCGAGCAGGGTATACGATCGCGGCACTGGAGCTTGGCAATGGCCCGTCTCGCGTTGCTCGTCCCGTCGGCGCTTGGCTTGCTGCTCGCCGTTTGTGCCACGCGCGCGTCGGGGCAGACCGCGGTGGCTCCACCCGTGCTCGCGCGGATCCCGTCCGCGGTGCTCTCGGGGGCGGCTCCGGCGCAAAGAGTGAGCGTTGCCGCCCTTAGGGATTCGGTTCGAACGCTCGACGCGTTCGTCCGCGCACAGCGGCTCCGGACGCTGGCGCGAAGCGGCCAACGTGCCAGCGTGTCGGCTGCAGACCCCGCGCAGCGCCAGGCGCTGCGCCGCCTGCGCGAACGGCCTGCGGCGCTTGGCGCGGCGCGCGTCGTGCTTCGGCCCGGCACGCTCACCCCGCGCCAGATCGCCGGCCGTGTGCTGGAGCCCGCCGCCGCCGGCGGCGGCCCGGCAAGCGCCGACGCGGAGACGGCGCGGCGGCTGTTCCGCGCCGAGCGCGCGCTCCTGCGCCTGGACGATCCCGACCTGGAGCTCCGCGCCGAGCGCGCCGAGACCGACGCGCTCGGCCACCGGCACCTGCGCTTCTCACAGGCGTTCGCCGGCATCCCCGTGTGGCCCTCGGAGCTGATCGTGCACCTGGATCCGGCGGGCGACGCCTACCTGCTGGACGGCGGATCGGTGCCGACACCCCGCGGTGTTCCGGTCGCACCGCGGATCGCGCCGCGGGTGGCAGTGGCGCGCGCGATCCACGCCCTGGGCACTGGCGCCGACGCTACCGCAGAGATGCCGGAGCTCGTCATCTTCGCGCCGGGCGATCGCGTCGCGCGCCTCGCCTGGCGCTTCGCGGTCGACGCCGGCCCGCGCTTCCGGCGCCGCGTCGCGATCGACGCGCAGAACGGCAAGCTCCTGTTCTCGGTGAGCGAGGTCATGGACGTGAACGTCGCCGGCTCGGGGCTCGATCTGTTCGGCGTCGTGCGACCGCTCGACGTCTGGAACGAGACCGGCGTGCACTACCTGGTGGACGCGAGCAAGCCGATGTTCGACCCGACCTCGGACCCGCCCGAGCCCGCGACCACGCGCGGCGCGATCAGCGTGCTCGACGCGCAGAACCAGCCGGCCACTTCGAACCCGACGTCGGTGCCCGCGCTCTTCCACATCACTTCCGCGAACCCGAACGCCTGGAGCGTTCCCGCGGGCGTCTCCGCCGCGTTCAACCTCTCGCGCACCTACGACTACTACCTGACCCGGCACGCGCGGAATTCTCTCGACGGTGCCGGCGGGTCGATCCTGGGCGTAGTGCGCTACGGGCTCGGCTACTACAACGCCTTCTGGCACTCCGGCCTGCAGGCGATGTTCTTCGGCGACGCAGCGCCGTTCGCAGGCGCGCCCGACGTGGTCGGCCACGAGCTGACCCACGGCGTGACCGACGCGACCGCGCGGCTCCTCTATCTGGACCAGTCCGGCGCGGCGAACGAAGCCTTCTCGGACGTCTTCGGCGAGATGGTCGAGACGAGCATCGACGGCGCCCCCGACTGGCTCCTGGGTGCGGACCTCTCCGAAGCGATCCGCAACATGGCGAACCCGGATGCGCTCGAGATCGGCTGCGGCCGGCAGTATCCCGCGCGCATGAGTCAGTTCCTGCTCGCGTCTGACCCGCTGTGTGGCGTGAGCGTCGCCTTCGACAACGGCGGGGTGCACCTGAACAGCGGGATCTTGAATCGCGCGTTCTATTTGCTGGCGGCCGGCCTGCCAGGCGCGCTCGGCACGACGGCGGCCGAGCAGATCTTCTACCGCGCGCTGACGCTGCACCTGACCTCGACCGCGCAGTTCGTCGACGTGCGCCTGGCGGCGATCGCTTCGGCGGCGGAGCTCTTCGGCGCAGGCTCGCCGCAGGCGCAGCGCACCGCGCAGGCCTTCGATGAGGTCGAGATCTTCGACGGTGCCGGCACGGGCCCGCCGGCGCCGCTGCCGCCTCTCTCCGGCGACGACTCGACGCTCTTCCTCCGCCTCGAGCCCGCGTTCCCGGCCTGGTTTCTGTGGCGGCAGGAGGCCCTGCTCGCCGATCCCGACGAGGGCTCGAATCTGAGCTACTTCGACGTGAGCCGCCGGCGCGCGTCCGTCACGCGCGACGGCAGTGTGGCCTGGTTCGTCGACTCGGTCGCGGACCTGTGCGCGATCGCGACCGACGCCGATCCGCTGAGCGACCCGCTGGAGCAGGAGACCTGCGCGGGGCTCGCCGGCCTGATCGACTCGGTCGCCGTTTCGGGCGACGGGAACTTCGTCGCGCTCGTGCTGAACGATCTGTTCACAGGCCAACCCACGAACGAGATCATGGTCCTGGATCTCCAGGTGATCGGGGGGGTGACCCTCTACCCGCTCGTCGCGCCGACCCGCGACGGCTCGCCGTCGTCGACGCTGCTCTTCGCCGACGCGATGAGCTTCACGGCGAGCGGCGGCGCGCTCGTCTTCGACGCGCTGAACGCGCTGCCGTTACCCGGCGGCAGCGTCGCGTATGCGTGGAGCATCTACCTGCTCGACCTGACGAGCGGCAGCGTCTTCGATGTCGTCGCGCCGCTGCCCGACGCGAACTTCGGCTTCCCTGCGCTGTCCCGGACGAGCGACGCGTTTATCACCTTCGATGCCCTCGACGCCGCGATCTCCAACTCGACGGTCTACGCCGGCAACCTGCTCACCGGTGACCTCGCCGCGATCGACACCGTGAACGGCCTCGCGGGCATCCCTTCCTACACCGGCGACGACTCGAGGATCGTCTACTCCGAGCCTGCCCCGACCGCCAGTGGCGCGTCTCTGTTCTTCCGCGCGCTCGCGAGCGACCGCATCACGCCCACGGGACCGCGCACGCTCTGGCTCGCGGACGCCGACTTCGGCGTCGTGTATCGGCGCGGCGCGTTCATCGGCCCCGGTCCCGACGCCGACGGAGACGGAATCCTGGAGCCGGGCGACAACTGCCCGAACGAGCGCAACGCCGGCCAGGAGGACGACGGCGCGCTGCTCACGTCGACACGGAACGGCGTCGGAAACGCCTGCGAGTGCGGAGACCTCGGGATCGACGGCCGGATCGACGACCCTGACATCACCGCGCTGCGCAGCTGGCTCGCACGCGCGCCGGGCCCCACACCGGCGCTGCAACGCTGCAGCGTGATCGGCGGGATCGAGTGCGATGTGGCCGACTTCGCGGTGCTGGTGCGCGCGCGGAACGGCTTCGCTCCCTCACTTGCGTCGGTCTGCGCGGCGGCGTCGCCGCTCTAGCGGATCCGTCGGATCGAGATCATGGCTACAGGATTGCGCCAGTCGCGCTGTGACTCGTCGAGATCGCCGATCCCGTGGATCCCGGCGTGGATGTGAACGAAGCCCTCCTCGTTTCCCACGACAGCCGCGCCCCCTCCTGGTCCACCGCACTCGACGAAGAAGGGGCCGGGGATCGAAGCGCAGAGCTCGTCGTTCTGCTCGCTCCCGGCGTCGTACGCCGGGCCGGGAAGGCGGAGCGGCTCGAAGCCGCGGGGCAGGGTGACGCCGTTGATCGCGAGGAACGCGTCGTTGGTGGGGATCAGCATGGCCGCAAGGCTGACCCTCTCGAGGGGCCTTCCGTGGATTAGCAGCGTGGCGGTTGCCCCGGCGTCCAGTAGTCCAGCGGTCTCACCCACCTCGCTTACTCCCTGAGAAGCGCGCAGCGCGTCGGCCAGCGGGCCGGTATTCCCTTCCTCGGCGAGGATGGCGAGCTGGGTCGAGGAGGGTTCGCCGGCCGTGAAGAGTCGCACAGAGGAGTCGTGCGTCACGGCGAGGATCGGAGTGAAACGCTGATCTCGAGTCACGTTCGTGACGGAGATCTCGTAGCGGGCCTGCCCGAACCTCTCGAACTCCCGCTGATCGTCGTCGCCGGCGGCAGCCGGCGTGCCGAGAGGTACCGAGGCGCCAAGCAGGACGGCGCAAGCGAGTCGATGGCGCATGAGATCTCCCGAAGGGCCCGAGCTGCTCCCGGGTCCAGCGATGGGCCGTCCACCGGCGGGCCAGATCGAGAGCCGTGAAACTGCCTTCAGTGACCAATACGCGCGAGGACCTGATTGGGTGGCAGAGGACCGGACGGGGACGCCCGAACCCAAGCGGGCGAGGGCGCCCTCTCGAGCTCCCGCCCCGTCCACTTCGCTGATCCTGCGACGCGCGCGGTGGTTCAGGCGCATCGGTCCTGTGTGCGTGCCGGCGCTCGACGTTCGTCTCAGTAAACTCCCCGTCGCAACGCCTTCTGCTCGAACAGAGTGCGCGGGCGGATACGCCGTCACCTCGTCGCGAGTCGAGTACATGTCGGGACGCAAAGTCGAAACACGAGCGGGCGAGCCCGACGACGAGCGGCGCTGGTCCATCGGGATGAGCCTCGCGCAAGGTGGCGACCGGGAAGCCTACGCTGAGCTGATGGCGGAGATCGGCGGCGCGATCGAGGCCTACCTTCGGAGTCGGTTCGGCGCCACGGTCCCCTCAGACTTCCTCGAAGACTGTGTGCAGGAGTCCCTCCTCGCCATCCACGAAGCGCGCCACACGTACGACCCCGAACGGCGGTTTCGGCCGTGGCTCTTCACGATCGTCCAGCACAAAACGATCGATGCCCTTCGAAGGCAGCGCGTTCGAGAGCGAACCGCGACAATCGACGCGAGCCAGCCGTCTTCGGTGACGCGTTCGGACCCTTCGGCGCGACTCGATGGCGCCACGGTGCTGGCCTGGCTCGAGCCCAAGTACCGTGAGGCGCTCGTGCTGACGAAGCTCGACGGACTCTCGATCGACGAAGCCGCCCAGCGCGCCGGAGTCTCGGTCACGGCCATGAAGACTCGTGTTCATCGGGCGATCCGGACGGTTCAGAAGCGTTTGCGGAGCGAGGGCGGGATGTGACGCAGCGTCGCGACGAACTCATCGAAGCCTTGGTCCGGGATCTCCGACCCGTGCGGCGCGCTCTGGTGCCCCGGGATCTCGCGCTTGTCTGGCTCGCCGGATCCTGGCTGTTCGTGGGCGCAACCCTCGTCGCGACGGGACCGCTTCGTCCCGGCTTCCTGACCCAGCTCGTCGAGCATCCTCGCTTCCTGCTCGAGTCCCTGATCGGATTCGCGACCGGTGTACTGGCCATCCATACCGGTGGCAGGCTCGCGATCCCCAGTCCCTCGAGCGCCTTGCGCAAGTCAGCGCCGGCGCTCTTGATGCTCGGCGCCTGGGTGGGCGCGTATGTCTGGGGACTGTTGGATCCCGCTCTGCCTCCTTCGATGCTTGGAAAGCGCACGCACTGCTACGTGACGCTCCTCATCAGCGCCGGCCCCCCGCTCGCCGCAGGTCTCTGGCTCGTGGGCCGCCAGGCGCCGCTGGCTCGGGGCTCGACGGGGGCGATGGTCGGCGCCGCGGCCGCCGCGATTCCCGCTCTGGTGATGCAGTTCGCCTGCATGTACGACCCGGCCCATGCTTTGACCCATCACCTGGCACCCGTTGGCGCGGCCGTACTGCTCGGAGCGTTGCTCGGTCGCCTTGCGCTGAAACGTCTCTGAGCCCGTCGTCGAGGACGCCCGGGAGAGGACCGGAGGGGGACTCGGTGAGCCTCTCGGACAGACAGCCGCGCCGAATCGTCGCGGGAGTGATCGCCGTCGCCATGGTGTTCGCCGCGGGGCTCGTGTGGGCCGGCCCCATCTCAGACGAGGAGTCGAGGAAGCTGCTCGCAGCCATCGAGGGTTCGCGCGGAAGTGTCGCCCGCGAGGCGATCGAGCGCATCGTCGAAGCGGGCGATCAGCGCTTCGTAGCGGTCTTCGTCGAGCTGATGCGGGCTTCCGAGTCGGGGGTTGCTGCGCCGCTGGTGCGCGATCAAGCAGCGCGGGCGCTCGAGAGACTCACTCACGGGTCGTTCGCCACCGACTGGTCCGCCTGGGTGCGCTGGTATTCCGAGACCGATCTCGACCCGCCGCCGGGTTTCATCGGATTCAAAGGGCGCCTGCTCGCAAGGATCGATCCCGCCTTCGGAAGTCTGTTGCGCGACGACCTGCCGCGCCGCATTCGCGTGGAGGAGATCGTATGGGGCGGGGTGGCTTACGAGGGCATCCCGGCGCTCGATCGCCCTGCTTCCGTGTCCGCTGGGGAAGCCAGCTACCTGGGACTCGATGAGCCCGTGTTCGGCGTCCAGATCGGTGGCAGCGCGCGCGCCTATCCGCTCAGGATTCTCGACTGGCACGAGATGGTCAACGACGAGCTCGGCGGCGTCCCCTTCTCGCTGGCCTACTGCACGCTCTGCGGATCGGGCATCGCCTACGCTACCCGTGTCGCAGGCCAGGATCGTCTCGACTTCGGATCCTCGGGCCTTCTGATGCGCTCGAACAAGCTGATGGTCGACCGGCAGACCCGGACACTCTGGAATCAGTTCACGGGCGAGCCCGTGCTCGGCGCGCTCGCCGGCCGAGAGCTTCGCCTCTCACGAATCCCGTCGGTCGTGGCACGCTGGAAAGACTGGCTCGCGCGCCACCCTGACACCACGGTGCTCTCGCTCGCGACCGGCCACGATCGGCCGTATCGACCCGGCGCTGCGTACGCGGGCTACTTCGCAGCGCCGGGCACGATGTTCCCGGTCGGGAGGAAACGCGGCGAGCTTCCGGAGAAGGAGCGGATCTTCGGCGTCGATCGCAGCGGCCTGGCCAAGGCGTACCCGCTCGGAACTCTTCTCGAGCGGGGGGTCGTGAACGACGCGGTCGGAGATCTACCGCTGGTTCTAGTCGCCTACGGCGCGCGAATCTGGGTGGATGGGAGCAGCGTCCAGAGCGGCCCTGCCCGCTACGAGTCGGGGGGAGAGGTCCGCGCCTACCGGCGCGGCGACCACGAGTTCCGACTCGGCGAAGCGAGCGACCATCTGCTCGACGAGAACGGGCAGCGCTGGGCCGTCCAGGAAGACGCACTGATCAGCGGCACCGGTGATCGACAGGAGCGAGTCCCGGGTGTGCTCTCGTACTGGTTCGCGTGGCAGAGCTTCCATCCGAGGACCGATCTCTACCGTTAGAACCCCGTGAGCTGCGGGCGGACGGCGGGCGCGGGATGGCTGTGCGTGCTCGCTCCGGGAACTTCGACTGCCGGAGGGAGCCTCCAACTCCCCCGGTCTTTGCCCGGCCTCCGTGTCGGGGTATTGTTCCACCCGCCGCGATCGCGGCGACGCTCGCAGCAGCGACCAAGGGGCGCCCGTGAATCCCGTGCTCGCCTCCCAATCCGAAGCGGCCTCGTCCGCGGCGGGCGGGACCTCCGTCTGGACGAGCAAGACGTTCCGTCAGTTCAGCGTTGCTGCCGCGTTCATGACGGGATTGGTTCTCCTGCTCGAGCTTCTGATGATGCTCGAGCCCGTGGAGGATCCGGCACACGGCGCCATCGGGGGAAGGCCGGTGCGCTCGGCGATGATCTTCACCGGCGTCGCCCATTTCACCATCGCGTTCCTCTTCAGCTGGACGAGCGCGAGCGTGTCGGAGCCCGGAGGGCGGAGAAGCATCCTGTTGGGTCTCGGGATCGGGGGGATCCTCTGCTTTGTCTCCTACAGCGGCCACGCATGGGCGCCGATCGTCTTCCCATCCGGTTTCGTCGCGATCTTCTTCCTCGTTCATGAACTGCGTGACGAGTACCTGTTCAGCCGATCCTACGGTGACGTTCCTCCGAGGAGCGGTTTCGATCGGCGCGGGCTGTTCTTCTTGCTGGCAGCCGCCGTGTGCGGCGCGCTCGCCGTCGTCTGGACCGTCCCCTTCATCAGGCAATCCCAGCGCCAGGTGGAGCTCTTCCAGCCCCTCTTCGATCTGAACGCCCCGACCACCGCTCCGAAGCTCACCTGGTGGCTCGGTCCTGTACTCGTCCTTTCTCTGCTGGGCGCGACGCTCCTCCGCCAGGCTCTGCGGAGGAGGGGACTGTCTCTAGCCGGATTCTGGCTGGCGTACCGGCCGTTGGGGCTGGTGTACGCCGGGATCGCGCTCATTCTCCTGGCGGGCGTCCAACTGGAGAAGGCGCTCTTCCCGATCGTGCTGTTTCACGTGATGGCGTGGTGGGTCTACACCAGCAAGTGGCTGGAGCTGCATGGCCGGGAGGAAGGGCCGAGGCAGCTGGGCTGGGTGACCTGGTTCAAGCAAACACAGCGCGGCTTCCAGACGTTGCACGTGGGGCTGACAGTGCTGGTCGCCGCTCTCGCCGTCGTCTGGGCCTATGGATTCGGCAGATCGAGTCAGAATGTCCTCGCCTGGCTTCTCACCGTGGACGGTTTCAACTACTGGACGATCATGCACGTGACCGCCAGCTTCGTTCCCAGGCGGACCTGAGAGAAGCTCTTCGCGAGCTAGCGACGCCGAAGACCAGACTCGTGCCGAGCGCGGCGAGCAGGACCGCGAGTCCAGAGCGCGTGAGCGCTGGAATGGGGATGCCGAGGACCCTCGGGATGGAAGTCGCATCGTTCGGATTGGAGCCAGTGGCGACCTCGGTGCCGTCGAAGTAGCCGTCGCCGTCGCTGTCGGAGCGCGCGGGGTCGCTGCCCGTAGCGAGCGGCGAGACGAACGCCCCGGTGTCGGTCTCGTAGGGGTCGCGCACGCCGTCGTCGTCGTCGTCCGCGTCGTCGGGGGGCTGCGCTCTCGGGTCGAGCGCGTGCGCGAAGGCTCGCCACGCGTCCAGCACGATGTGGTGATCGATGATGTTCACCGCCCGGGCCGGGGTCTCGGAGCTGATCACCACGGCGAGCGGAGAGGAACCGGCATCGGGAGCGTCCTGGGGACGCAGCGCGACGACGTGCGAGCCGACTGCTCCGGCCGAGGGATGCCGCACGTGAAGCACGCGATCGCCGGGCAGGCTCCGCATGCGCGCCGCGACGGCCGCAAGACGCGCCGCCAGGCCGGGGTCTCCGGTTACCGCCGCAGCGTTCTCGAGGCCTGCCGCGAGCACCGTGAGCACGCCGGTCCCGGCGCCGAGCGAGACGGCCCCGCTAGGAAGCAAGAACTTGCCGAACCCGGGACAGCTCGAACACGAAGACTGCACGGCTCCGAGGGTCATGCCCGAGCTCAGAGCCTCGATCACGTACAAGATCCGACTGTGCGCGCGACAACGCGGCCTGGGCCTCCTCGAGTTGGAAGTCGGCGTCCAGGAGGTGCTGGTTTCGCTCGACGTCGGTCAGGGTGACGCCAACGTCGGCCAGTTGGGTAAGCAAATGCGCGCGAGCATCCGAGCAAATCGCGAGCTCCAGCTGGATCGCGTCCTGCAAGTATGGGATCGACACGACGAGCAGGTGATAAAACTCGGTGCAACTCCCCCCCACATCGCCCCCGCCGCCTCCTACGTGATGACTTCCCCCTACGATCGAAACTGAAACACCGGGGTCCGGGATGATCGTCGCCGCCTCGACCGCGGCCAGCACGCTGCAATATGTCGTCAGCACCTGATAGAGGCAGGTCGCGACACTCGCGACCAGACTTTGCGCGGACGTCACGGACTGAGACAGGTAGCTCTGCGCCACCGCGAATTGATCGACGACGTCGCAGTCGTCCTCGAAGACCTCGATCGTGGCGGGCGCGATCCCGGGCTGAGCGAAGAGAAAGCTCAACAGCTCGGACCCGAGACCCGAGAAGCCGAAGAACGCGCCGATCTGCGCGGGTCCCTGCGTGACCGGGCCGCCCGGCGAGACGTGAATCACTCCCGGCGGGCATTGGAAGCCGCCCAGACCGAGGTCGAGGAGCAGGCCCGCAGCGGTCAGCGAGACGACGAGCGTATCTGCGGCTGCGGGTGAGCCGTCGAAGATCACGACCTGCTGGGGAGGAATGGCCGCGGCGCTCCGCGCACCGCTCGCCAGCGCGACCAGCGCGCCGGCTGCACATAGGGTCCGGCCACAGCGAACGCGTCGCAGGGGCATGAAGACTCCCGAGAATCGGCTCGCAGCTTCGCGCAGCATGGCAGACCGAGAAAGCCGTGTCACCGGCGCGAGGGCCGCCGGCTCCGATGGAGCGCAGCGCGGCCCTCGAGCTACTGCACGTCCTTCGCCACCCGCGCGCGGAACTCATCGAGCAGGCGCGTCTTCCCGGTTCCCTTCCGGGTTGGCGGAGTTGCAAGCGGGAAAGGAGCCAGCTCGAGTCGATTCCACGCCGACGCCGCGATCCTATCAGGTGGGGAAGAGACTAGAGCTGCTCGGTGCCGAGGTACGCGGGCTTCTCGGGGTCGATCGCGAAGCGCAGCTTCGGAAAGGTGATGTCGGCGACGACGATCGAGCCCGACACGGGATAGTTGGTGCGCAGTCCGTGCGCGCCCCAGGCGTCGGCGTCGAGCGTGCGCAACGCCGCGGAGCCGCGATCGGCGGTGCGGATCTCGTGCACGGGATCGACCTGCAGCAGTCGTGGCAGCTCGGCGCCGCCGCGCCGCAGGCGCGCGAGGTTCAGGTTGTCGACGTAGCGCACGTCGCCCGTGCCGATCGCGATCGGATCTACCAGCTCGCAGTCGAGGATGCTGCGACCGGCGAGCTCGACCTGGCCGATCACCCGATCGTGGTAGCGCGCCAGGCGCACCGACCCGCGCCGGGCGTCGAAGCCGTAGCGCTCGCGCAGCTCCGCGGTCGCGGCCTCCGAATCGCAGTACGCGCGCGTGACGAACGCGCGCTGGAACGCGCTCGCGCGGCAGCCCACGCGGCAGAGAGCCAGCGCAAACGCGCCCACCGACGACTCGGGCGCCTGCATCACCACGAGCTGGACGGTCGGCGGGATGGTCGGGTGGAGCGCCGGCGGGATCAGCTCGAGCATGGTCGCGTCGTCGATCTCGAACAAGAGGTGCAGGATCGACACGCGCGGCAAAGTCCAAGGCTCGCTCGCCAGGCGCGTGACGAGCGGCGTCTCGTCCAGGCGCGCCTTCACGTCGAGGGTTCCGACCAGCGGCATCTCAGGCGGCCTGCTTGAAGTGAGGCATGACCTCTTTCGCGAACAGGCGCAGGCTCGCCAGCACGTCCTGCTGCGGGATCACCTCGTTGGCGTTCAAGAGGAAGTTCATGCAGTCGAAGCCCATCGACTCGAAGCGCTTGATGATGCGCACGACCCGGTCCGGGTTGCCCTGCGCGAGCGTGAGCGAGATCCCCGCCTCGTCCTTCTCCGCCGCCTGCTGGCGCAGGTTGGGCAGGAGGCCGAGCGACGGGTAGGAGCGCGTGGGGAAAGCCTCGCGCGCGGTCAGGAGCTGGGCAGCCAGGTAATTGAAGGTCTGCACCAGCCGCTGCCCCAGCTGCACGCCCCGCGCGTCGTCCTCGTGCACGAACATGAAATTCAGCGCCGAGACCTGATCGTTCACGACGCTGCTCACGGGCTCGCAGTTTCGGATGCGCTTCTTGTACTCGCGGAGCTTGCGCTCCTGCTCGTCGAACGTCCCGGTGGACACGCCGAGCGCGCCGAGCCCGCGCTCGGCCGCGTCGAGCTCGGTGCCGGGGCTCGTGACCGCGACCCACATCGGCGGGTGCGGCTTCTGATACGGCTTGGGCAGCACCGCCCGCACCGGCATCGAGAACGAGCGGCCCTGATAGCCGAAGCGCTCCTGCGTCCACATCTTCGGGATCACGCGCACGAACTCGTCCCAGGTCTTCTTGGTTTCGTCGGGATCGGACTCGAAGCCGCCGAGCTCGGTCCAGGTCGCGCTGCGCCCGGTGCCGAATTCGAGGCGACCGCTCGAGATGATGTCGAGCGCCGCGGCGCGCTCCGCCGCGCGAATCGGGTGGTTGAACTCGGGCACGCAGGTGACGATCCCGTGGCCGACGCGGATGCGCTTGGTCTGGGCGGCGCACGCGGTCAGGAAGATCTCCGGCGCCGAGCAGTGCGAGTACTCCTCCAGGAAGTGGTGCTCGACGGCCCACACGTAGTCGAACCCGAGCTCGTCGGCGAGCCGCACCTGCTCGAGCGAGCGGTGATAGACGGTGTGCTCGCTCTCCGGCGTCCACGGTCGGGGAACCGACAGCTCGTAGAAGATCCCGAACTTCACTAGCGGACCTCCGCGCGCGCCGCGCGCTCGTCGAGGGCGAGGCGGATCTGCGCGTGCTCCTTCTCGCCGAGCGAGAAGGTCAGGAACAGCGCGGCGCCGAGCAGGTAGCAGACCAGCGGGAAGATCGCGTAGAGCGTGAGCAGCGAGAGCTTCGCGAACTCGGTCTGCTCGACGTTCGGCACGAAGCCGGACCAGAACAGCGCGAAGCCGGTGAGCATGTTGGTGATGCCGGAAGCGCCCTTGAACACGAAGTTCCACGCCGCGAAGTACGCGCCTTCCTTGCGCTGCCCGGTGGTGTACTCGTCGTAGTCGATCACGTCGGCCTGCACCGAGGGCCCGACGACCGCGCCGCAGCCACCCGCGAGTCCGCCGAGCACCGCGAGCACCGAGATCAGCACGACCGAGCCCTGCTCCAGGAAAAACATGCCGCCGAAGGCGAACGCCGTGAGCAGCATCGCGAACAGCCACATGCTCTTCTTGCCGAAGCGCCGCGAGAGCACAACCCAGAGCGGCACCGAGAGAATCGTCGGGACCATGTAGAACCCGATGAACACGGGGGTCAGGTCCGGGCGCCCGACGATGTACTGCCCGATGTAGGGCGTCAGGATCCCGATGGTCGCGCCACCGATGTTCTCGATCAGAAACACGATCAGGAGCAGGCGCGCGTGGCGGTTGCGCAACACGTCGCCGAGCACCGCGAACGGGCGCTGGCCACCCTTGCCGCTGTAGTCCACGCGCTCGCGCAGCCAGACCACCGCCGGCAGGATCAGGAGCGCCGCGGCGAGCGACGCGCCGACCGCGAGCCAGAGGGCGGTGGCGCGCGGATCCGAGCCCGGCCGCGTGAGCAGCGCCATCGCCGGCAGCGCGAGCAGCGAGCCGAGGCTCCACGCGATGTGCCTTGCGCCGAACACGCGCGTGCGGTCGTGATAGCTCTGGGTCAGCTCCGCGCCGAGGGCGGTGTGCGGGATGATCAGCACGCTCGTCGCCGTGTAGAAGGCGAACACGGCCACGGCCATCCACGCCGTGAGCCAGAAGCCCGTCAGCACCGTCGGCGGCGCCCAACCCATCAGATAGGCGAGCGCGATCGGAGGGATCGACGCCAGCATCCACGGCCGGCGCCTCCCCATGCGCGAGCGCGTGCGATCCGACAGGTAGCCCGCCATCGGGTCGAAGAAGGCGTCCCAGATCCGGGAGATCCCGAAGATCAGCCCCATCGCGAACGGCGAGATCAAGAGCACGTCCGTCGAGAACTTCATCATGTACAGGTTCACGAGCAGGAACACGAAGCCCGCGGCGAGCGCGGGCGACGAGTAGGCGAGGATCGCGCCGTTCGAGACGCGGTCGGGCTCGCGCCGCTCCGCGACGGGCGTCGGATCCGGGGGCGTCTCGCGTCGAGCGCGTGCACGGTCGGTCAGAGCGAGACCCTCCTGGCGGCTGCGGCGCGCATTGTCGCACGACGAGACGGGCGCGCGCGCGCGCGATGCGTCACCTTCGGCGACGGGATCGGCAGGGTGGACCCCGTGCGAGAACCTCAGGTTCGGGGGGCGATTTGCCGATGTTTGAGGGGTGTTTGGACCGTCGGCGAGCCGTGGCGTGCGCGGGCGAGCCCGACTGACGGCGCGAGCGCTGGAGTCGGTCTGGCTGACTGCGCTCATCGTGGTGAGCGTCGCAGCCGCGGCGAGTGAGACGCGCCGGGTACGAGACGTGCGCCTCGGCGCGCACCGGGACTTCGACCGGATCGTGATCGAGCTCGATCAGCGCACGCGCGTCGAGCGGCGCTCGGAGGCTCCCGGCGGGCTCGAGCTCTGGCTCGAGGCGCAGCCGTCGTTGCCGAAGCAGCGGCTCGAGACCGCGCGCCGACTGGGACGTATCGACCTCGAGGCCGGCGACGGGGGCGTGTATCTGCGCCTGCAGCCGCGCCCCGGCCGCGCGCGAGCGTTCGTGCTCGAACGACCGTTCCGCGTGGTCGTCGACGTCGCGGCTCCCGCGCCGGCGCCACTCGCGATCCCCGAAGGAGCCGAGGCGATTCCTCTAGTCGAGGCGCCGCCGCAGGAGGCGCCGGTCGCCGAGCCGGCGACGCCGCCGAGCGCCGAGCCGCCCACGCCTCCGGTCGCGGAGGCGCCGAAGCCGCCCCCGGCCGAGCCGCCGCCTCCCGTGCAGCAGGCGGAGCCGCCACCCGCACCGGCGCCCGAGCCACCCGAGCCGGAGCCTGCGCTGCCGGCGACCAAGCCCGAGACGCTCGAGCCGCCGCAGCCCGCGCGCGTCCCGCCGCCGCCGCCCGCTCCGCCAACGGCCGCGAAGCCCGCGCCGGAGCCGGTCGCCCCGGCCGAGAGCGCGTGGCAGCGTTGGATCGGTCAGGGTCTCGCGACGATCGCCGGACTGGCGGGCGCTGCCGCCCTCATCGTGCTCTGGATCGCGCTGCGCCGGCGCCGTGTTGCGGCGGCGCCCGCCTTCGACGCGATCGACGAGCTGCCCTCGGATGAGCCGACCAGCATTCGCCCGCTCGAGATCGGCGCCGAGGACCGGCTCGAGAGCGTCGAGAAGCGCCTGGACGAGGAGGCGCGCGCGCGAATCGCACTCGAGGAGCGCGTGTCCGAGCTCCAGGAGGAGCTGAAGCTCCTGCGCGACCGCACCAACCGCCTGGCGAAGCCAGGACTCTAGGCAAGCGCGCGGAGCGCGCGCGCAGCGAGCGCGTCCGTGCGAGCGGAGGCCGCTCGGCGACAGCCGTCGCGGCACGGGTGGGCAAGCGCGCGGAGCGCGCGCGCAGCGAGCGCGTCCGTGCGAGCGGAGGCCGCTCGGCGACAGCCGTCGCGGCACGGGCGGAGCAAGCGCGCGGACGAGCTAGCGAGCGAGCGCGGCGGCACCGAAGGCGCCACAGAACGCGCCCTCCGGCACATAGATCGGCTGCCCGCCATACAGGCGCGTGGCCATCGACAGCACCTGCTCCAGCGCGGGGTTCTCGTCCAGCGTCGAGCCGCAGTACACGATCGCCTTCACGTCGGCCGCGCGCGCGAGCGCGCCGCAGATGATCGCGACATTCTCGCCGATCATCCCCGTGAGTGCGCTCGCGAGATCCTCGCGCCGCCGGGAAGCGAGCTTGCCGAAGCTCGACGCGTTCATGTCGGCCGGCAGCGGGATGCCGCCGCGGCGGTAGATGTCGCCCACGAGGAGGTCGACCTGCCGCCGGTCGCCCCGGGAGGCGAGGGCGGTGATCTCCGAGAACGAGCCGGCCTCGAGCAGCAGGCGCCCGAGCCCGAGCAGCGTCCCTCCGCCGATCGCCGTGCCGCCCGCGCGGGTGACGGCGCCGTCGCGGACGCACAGCACCGACGTGCCGGTCCCGAGGCTCGTGAGCAGGTACTCCGCGGGCAGCTCGATTCCGGCGCGCTCGGCCACGAGCGGCGCTCCCCGCGCCCAGGCCTCGAACTCCGGGACTCGCTGGACGGGCACGCCACCGAGCGCGTCGCCCAGCTCGTCCGCGCCACCGCCCGTCGCCGCGACGCGCGCCGGTTGCCACACCGCGAGCTGCGCGCGCACCTGCTCGAGGTCGTTCGAGGCGAAGCGCGCAAGCTCCGCGCCCTGGTCCAGACGGACGAGCTTGCACAGTGTCGCCCCGACGTCGATCCCGACCGTAGGCATCGGTCGCGAGACTATCACCGGCACGGCGCGCAGACCGCTAGACTCCAGATCCGGGGAGTGCTTTCCGCTACGGAGTGTGCCCCCGACCTCTCATGTACACCGAGTTCTTCGGACTTCACGAGAAGCCTTTCGCTCTGGTGCCGGATCCTCGGTACCTCTTTCTCGGGCGCTCGCATCGCGAGGCGCTCGCGCACCTCTTGTATGGCATCGAGCAGGGCGAGGGCTTCATCGAGGTCATCGGTCAGGTCGGCACCGGGAAGACCACGCTGTGTCGGACGCTCGTGTCACGACTCGGGCCCGAGGTCGATCTCGCCTACATCTTCAACCCGAGCGCCAACGAGACCGAGCTGCTCGCCGCGATCAACCGCGAGTTCGGGATTCCGGTCGCAGCGCGCACGCGCTCGGAGCTGCTCGACGACCTGAACCACCACCTGCTGGCGCGCAAGGCGGCCGGGCGGCGCGCCGTGCTCCTGATCGACGAGGCGCAGAACCTCGAGGCCGACGTGCTGGAGCAGGTGCGGCTGATTTCGAATCTCGAGACGGAGCGCGAGAAGCTGATCCAGATCGTGCTGTGCGGACAGCCGGAGCTGGAACAGAACCTGGCGCGCACCGAGCTGCGCCAGCTCCGCCAGCGCATCACCGTGCGCTGGTCCCTGCTGCCGCTGACACTCGAGGAGGTCGGTGAGTATTTGGAGCACCGGCTGCGCATCGCCGGCGCCGCCCAGCCGGTGCTGTTCGCGCCCGACGCGGTGCGCGCGCTGTTTCGGGCGTCCGCCGGCATCCCGCGCCTGGTGAACGCGATCGCCGACCGCGCGCTGCTCGCAACCTGGTCGGCCGGCAGGAGCCGCGTCCGCGCCGGCGAGGTGCGGCGGGCGGCGCGCGAGATGCCGGCGACCGAGGTCGGCGGCTGGCAGTCATCGCTCGGACTGCGCTGGGGCGTGGCGGGCGCGTTGCTCGCGGTCGGGCTCGCCAGCGGAGTCGTCCTCGTCGGCTGGTCGCCATGGCAGAGGGATCTCCCTGCGGTCGCCGCGGCGGCAGCGTCGCAGCCGCTCGCGACACCGCGCCCGGCTCCAACGCCGCCGCCGCCTGTGGCACCCGCGCCGGAGCCCGAGCCCGCGACGGACGCCACCGAGGTCGAAGCGCCGGGGCTCGAGCCACGGCTGCGCCAGCTCGACGCGAACAGCTCCGCGGCGCTCGCGCTGGATCGCCTGCTCGAGATCTGGGGCTACGATCCGATCGCGGGGGACGAGATGGATCCGAATGGGTTCGCGAGCGCGGTGCGCGAGATCTCGCCGCTCAACGTGTTCGTGGCGCGAGTCACGCGCGAGACCCTCGCGGCGGTGGACATCCCCGTGATCGCCGAGCTCGAGCTCGCTCCCGGAGACCTGCGCTACGCGGCGCTGATCGGCCTGGACGCGGAAGGCATCGCGCGCGTGGGCATCGGTGACGAGACCTTCGAGCTCACCGGCGCCGCGCTCGACCGCCTGCTCACCGGTCGCTGCTTCATCGTCTGGACGAATTTCGAGCGGCTGCCCGTGCTCGTACCGGGTATGAGCGGAAGCGCGGTGCGCTGGCTGCAGGCGCGTCTGACCGAGCTCGGGTACCTCGAGCGCGGCGAGGCGTCGGGGCTGTTCGACGAGCACACCGTCCTTGCGATCCGCCGCTTCCAGGGCGAGCGCCGCCTCGACGCGACCGGTGACGTAGGACCCGAGACGCTGATCGCGCTCTACCAGGCGCTGCACTACGGCGCGCCGCACCTCGGCCTCGCCGCAGCCGATGAGGAAGTCTCGTGAGCACGATCCTCGATGCGCTGCGCAAGCTCCAGCGCGATCGAGAGGGCAAGGACGCGGGCCAGGACCTCCGCCGCGCCGTAGCCCAGCCCGCGCGGCACCGCGCTCGCTCGCGGGGCTTGCTTCGGAGCTTTGTCGCGCTCCTGGTGTTGGTCGTCGGCGCGGGCGCCGGCGCGTGGTTCGTGATACCCGAGGAGAGCGCGACGCTGGTCGCAGCCTGGATCCCGCTCGATCGCTGGCTCGGATCAAGCGCGCCCGAGGCCGAGGCGCCCGCGCCGACGTCCACCGCGCGCCGCGCGGCGCCACCACCGACGGCGCGAGTGCCAGCGCCGCCGCCGGAGCCGCCGGCAGAGGTCCCCGTCGAGCAGGTTCCCGAAGTCGTGGCTCGAGCCGAAGCTCCGACACTGCCGACGCCCCCTGCTCCGCCGCAGCCAGCTCCGGTGCCTGCTCGCGACCCGGAGCAGGATGCCGTGGTCGCTGCGCGGGCAGCGCAGGCTCCGCCACTCTCCGCTGCGCCGGAGTCTCCCGTCGCGCCAGCGCTGCCGACGACGCCCGAAGCCGCGACGACCGACGCGGAAGAGGAGCGCGCGAAGCAGGAGGTCGCGAAGCTCGTCGCAGAGAAGGCGCGCAAGCGCCGCGCTGAGCTCGACCTGGACGAGCCGCGACCGCGCCCGCCGATCGCGAAGCCAGCGGCACCCGCGTCTGACGCCGAGGAGATTCCCGAGATCCACCTGCGCAGCGTGCGCTGGCATCCGCAGGCGCCGCGGCGCGTCGTCTCGCTCGACCTGCCGCAGATGGGACCGCTCGAGCTGCGCGAGGGCGACATCGCCGCGGGCGTGCTGGTCCGACGCATCGATCCGGGCTCGATCGAGGTGCAGGTGGGATCGGCGCGCAAGCGCATCGCGCTCCAGCCGTGAGGCTCGAGGTCGGGAGCGAGCTCGAGCTCTCGATCGAATCGCTCGCCGCCGGCGGCGATGGCGTCGCACACGCCGAGGGCCGCGTGGTGTTCGTCGAGCACGCGGCGCCCGGCGACCGCGCGCTCGTCCGCGTGCGCGAGGTGCGCCCGCGCTGGGCGCGCGGAGAGATCGAGAGACTTCTCGTCGCGGGCCCGTCGCGCCGCGAGCCGCCGTGCCCTTACGCGGAGCGTTGCGGCGGCTGCGACTGGTTGCACCTGGATGAGTCGGCGCAGCGCGCGGCACGCGTCGCGATCGCCTGCGACGCGCTGCGCAGGATCAGCGGCTTCGCCGAGCTGCCCGCGGTGGAGCAGCTCATCTCCCCGTCTGCGCTGGGTTATCGGGCGCGGGCCCGTCTGGCCTGGGACCAGGGGCGGGTCGGCTTCCGGGCACGCCACTCGCACGAAGTGGTCGACGTGGAGCGCTGCGCCGTGCTCGACGGGCCCACGCAGTCGGAGCTCGATGCGCTGCGCGAGGACCCGCCGCGCGGCTCCGGCGAGGTCGAGCTGCGCGGCTTCCGGAGCCCGCTCGTGCTCGGGAGCCGAACGCTCGCGCTCGGGCCGGACTCGTTCGTGCAGCCGAACAGCCGGCTCTGGGAGCCGTGGCGCGAGCTCGTGCTCGACGCCTGCGGGCGAGGCCGCATCGCGCTCGAGCTGTACGCGGGCGCCGGCTTCTACAGCGCCGGCCTCGACGAGCGCTTCGAGCGCGTGGTCGCGGTCGAGCGCGGGCCCGGCGCCCGCGATCTGGCGCGCAACGCGCGCGTCGAAGCGGTGTCCGCGGCCGCTGAGGACTGGGTCCCGCGGGAGCTCGAGCGCCTGGGTCCGGAGCTCGTGCTGCTGAATCCGCCGCGCGGCGGGTGTCACCGTTTGGTGTCGGCCGCGCTGGCCGCGGCGCCGCCTGCGCGGCTGGTCTACGTCTCGTGCGATCCGGCGACGCTCGCGCGCGACGTACGTGAGCTGCGTCACCGAATGCGCGTCGCACGTCTCGTCGTGATCGACGCGCTGCCGCAAACGCACCACGTCGAGGTTTTGTGCGCGCTCGAGGTTGACAGCACGCGCGCCGACTCCATAAGATCGCCGACGGTTGGGGGTGAGCGCGGACGAGCTGAGCACGCACCCAGCTGCACTCGAGGCGTCGTCACCTGAACGGATTCTTCGTGCGCGCCTCTGCTCGTCGCGCGGGTCGGAGAGCTGCTCTCGAGTGAGGCTTCGCGGCGCAGGTCGCGAAGCCTCACTTTTTTCGCAGCGCCTGCGTGTTAGCCTCGGGCGCGTGGCGATCGAGCGCATCGGAATCGTGGCCGACACGCACGGCTCGCTCCGGGACGACGCCGTCGAGGTGTTAGCGAGCGCGAAGCTCGACCTGATCCTGCACGCAGGGGACATCGGTAGCGAGGACGTCGTGCACCGCCTCGGACAGATCGCTCCCGTCGTCGCGGTGTGCGGCAACGGCGACGAGTCGCTGCAGCACCGCTACCCCTGGGATCTCCAGCTCCACCTCGACGGGCGCCGCGTGCTGCTGTGCCACTGGTGGGACAATTTCGGCAGGATCCACCCGCGCTACGCGCGCATCGTCGAGGAATGGCAGCCGCATGCGCTCGTCTACGGCCACACCCACATCGCGGTGAATGAGCGGCGCGGCGCCACGCTGCACTTGAACCCCGGCTACGCCGGGCACCCGGAGCCGTCGCGCCGGCGCTCGGTCGCGATCCTCGACCTGGCCTCGCTCGAGGCCGAGATCCGCGAGCTCGATCAGGGCTGAAGCGAGATCCGGACCAGGTCGCGCAGAATCTGCGGCCAGTGGCGCAGCGGGTGCACGCGCGAGTCCGGATCGTTCCGCCACTCGACGGGCACCTCGGCGAGCCGGAGGCCGGCGCGCCGCGCCAGTCGCAGGATCTCCACGTCGAACAGGAAGCCGTCGATCGCGGCGCGCTCGAACAGCGTGCGCGCGGCATCGCGCCGGAACAGCTTGAAGCCGCACTGGGTGTCGTGCAGGTCGGTGAGGCCGAGCGTGCGCAGCAGCAGGTTGAGCAGGCGACCCGCGCTCTCGCGCCCTCGCGCCTGGCGCACGACGATGCGCGCTTCCGGGTGCGCTCGGGTGCCGATCACCAGGTCCGCGCCGGCGTCGAGGGTGGCGCGCAGGCGGCGCTCCTCTTCGATCGGTGTCGACAGATCCGCGTCGCACAAGAGCACGCGGCGGCCGCGCGCCGCCAGTGCGCCCGCGCGGCACGCGGCGCCCTTGCCGCGATTGCCGGGGAGCGCGATCACCTCGCCGCAGCGCTCGCGCGCGAGCCATCCGCGAGCGCTGCCCGCCGTGTCGTCACGGCTGCCGTCGTCGACGACCAGGATCTCGAAGCGCAGGCCCTCGCGCCGCAGGTGCTCGATCACGCGCGCGAGCGTGGCGGGCAGTCGAGCCGCCTCGTCGTAGCAGGGAATCACGACGCTCAGATCGAGGGGCTCCGCCACGCGGCCTCTAGTGGAAGGTGGGGCGGTCGTCGTCTTCGCGCTTCTTGCGGTCCCAGTCCTCGCGCCGCACCGCGCGCAGTCGGTTGCGCATGCGCCAGCGGTGCCAGCGGTAGCGCAGGCTGCGAAGATTGGCGTAGCGCGTGAACTCCTCGCGCATCAGCACGAGCGCGGTGAGCGCCCCGCCCAGGTGCCCGGCGTGGCTCACCGCCTGATCGCCACCCATCGAGACCTGCATCAGGAACATGAACGGGACGAACCAGATCGCCTTGATCGGGATCGGCGGGAAGATCAGCATGATCGTGCGATCGGGCCAGGTGAGCGAGAACGCCATCAGGATGCCGTAGATCGCGCCGCTCGCGCCGAGCGTCACGGTGTGGGGCTGCCCGAGCAGAGCGTGCCAGAGCAGGATGATCACCCCGGCGCCCGTGCCGCAGTAGAGGTAGAAGCGCAGGAAGCGACGCGAGCCCCAGGTCGTCTCGAGCTGCGTTCCGAACATCCAGAGCCCAAACAGGTTCATCAACAGGTGAAGCGCGCCCCCGTGCAGCCACATGTAGGTGAATGGCTGCCAGACCATGCCGCGCATCACGCCTTCGACGCTGACGGTAAACGTCCGCTCGAACTCGAAGCTGTTGCGGCCCAGCAGGACCTGCACCGCGAACACCAGCACGTTGGCGACGAGCAGGCGCTTGACCATCGGCGTGAGCGCGTCGCCGCCGAACCCGAAGCCGCTGGGGCGGTACGGGCGTCTTCCGTACACCGCCGGTCTCCCTGCCCGAAAGGGCCGGCGTGAAGCTACCGGAGGCCACCCCCGCGCGCTCGCCGCTTGGTGCGACGCTCGAGTTTCGGCGGCGCCCGGCGGGTGCGCAGCGGGTGCGGACAGTCGGGCGGCAGCGGGCACGCCTCGCAGGCCGGCTCGCGCGCGACACAGACGCGGCGCCCGTGCAAAATCGCCGCCTGCGAGAACGCGGTCCAGCTCTTCTCGGGGAGCAGCGCCTGCAGCTCGCGCTCGATCTCGACCGGGTCGCTGCTGCGCGACAGGCCCATGCGGGCGGCGAGCCGCGTCATGTGCGTGTCGACCACGACGCCGGGCACCCCGAAGCATGCTCCCAGGATCACGTTCGCGGTCTTGCGTCCCACGCCGGGCAGCCGCACCAGCTCGTCCAGCGTGCGCGGGACCTCGCCCGCGTGGTGCTCGACGAGCGCGCGCGCCATCGACGTGATCGCCTTCGCTTTCTGGCGAAAGAAGCCGGTCTTGAACACGACCTTCTCCACCTCCGCGAGGTCCGCCGCGGCCAGACGCGCCGCGTCGGGGTAGCGCAGGAAGAGCTCCGGCGTGACGGTGTTCACGAGCCGGTCCGTCGACTGCGCCGCCAGGATCGTCGCCACCAGGAGCTCGAACGGGCACTTGTGATCGAGCTCGATGCGCGCGTCGGGATAGGCGCGCGCGAGCTTCGCCGCGAGGCGCCGCGCGCGCGTTCGCTTTGCCTCCCGCGACTCCGTCGGCATCGCGCGCAGGGTAATACACGCGTACAGTCGCTCGAAGTGGACGAGCTCGGGCGGCGCTTCGAGGCCTGGACGGAAGCGCGGGCGCGCGCGCTCGCGGCGTTCCGCACGGGTCGCAGCGAGCGCCTGGCGCTCGAAGAGATCGACGACACGTGGGAGGACGTCGCCGGCGGCGCCGCACTCGAGCGCGCGCGCAAGCTCGCCGAATCGCTCTCGGGCGCGGACGCGCGGCGCGACGCGGCTCGGCTCGCGCTCGGGCTCGCCAGCGCCTGCGTCGAGGGACGCGTGCGCGCGTACACCGTCGAGCTCTACCAGCGCGAAGCCGCGCAGCGCGTGCGCGTGGAGCGCGACGAAGCGCCGGCGTTCGCCTTCGAGGTCGGGCGCGGTCTTGCCGCGACCGGCGAGCGCCGACACGCGATCGACGCTGCCCTGGAGCGCGCCGCCGCCGACCTCGCTCCGCTGCGCGAGGAGCGCCTGGTGCGGCGCGTCGAGGCGCTCGCCGCGCTCGGCTTCCCGAGCCCGCTCGCGTTTGCGCGCGCTCGGCAGCCCGGCCTCGACGTGGAGGCCTGGCGCAGACACCTCGAGCGACTGCTCGAAGCGACCGAGCGCGCCTGGCAGGACGGCCTGCGGCTGCGCCTCGCGCGCCTCGGGGTCGAGCCCGGCGCAGCGCGTCGAGGCGACGTGGAGCGCTTGCTCGCGCTGCCGGACTGGGACCGCGAGTTCGCCGGATCGCGCGCCCTCCTGGCGCTCGAGCGCACCACCGATGCGTTCGGCCTGCGCGCATTCGAGCTCCCCGGCGTTAGTCTGGACGCCGAGTCGCGCCCGCGCAAAGCGCCCGATCCCGTTTGCTTCGCGCTGCGTGTCCCAGGCGAGATCGCGCTCTCGTTCGCGCCGCGCGCGCCGTTCCCCGACTGCGAAGCGATGTTTGCGCTGGCCGGCCGCGGCTGCGCGCTCGCGTTCGTCGCCGGCGCGCTTCCCGTGGAGCGCCGCCGCGTCTCTGATCCCGTCCTCGAAGCGCTGTGGGGTGAGCTCTGGCGCGCGCGCCTGTGCGATCCGGCGTGGATCGCGGATGGACCGGTCGCGGGGCGCGCCGAGGCCTTCGCCGCCGACGCGCGTTGGCGCGAGCTGGGCAGCGTGCGCCGCCACGCGGCGCGCGCGAGCATCGAGCTCGAGCTCGCCGCGCTCGCTCCGGGCGAGAGTCCGCACCCGCATCTCGACCGCTTCGAGGACGAGCACGCGCGGGCGCTGAGCTGTGCCTGGGGCCGCGCCGATTGGCTGCGCGACTGTGACGAGCCGCTCGCGTCGTTGGCGTGGCTGCGCGCGCGCGCGCGTGCAGCCGACCTCGCCGAGCTCTGGCGTGCGCGCTTCGAGCGCCGCTTCTGGAAGGCGCGCCGCTGCGTCGAGGTGGTGAAGGAGCTCTGGCATACCGGCGGGACCTACGGCGCGGATGAGCTGGCGCGCGAGCTCGGCCTCGGCCCACCCGGCGTCGACTACCTGCTCGCCGAGCTCGCCTGATATCCTCGCGGCGGTGAGCTGGAAGGAGCAGGCAGTCACTATCGCGGTCGAGGCCGACGGGATCAGCCTCGAAGGCGTGTGGCAGGCCGGCGCCGGCCGCGCCGCGGTGATCGCGCCGCCCCATCCGGAATACGGCGGCAGCCTCGACAGCCCCGTCGTGAACGAAATCGCCTACGCGCTCTACCGCGAGAACTACGCCAGCCTGCGCTTCAACTGGCGCGGTGTCGGCGCGAGTCAGGGCGCGCGCACGGGCTCGCTGCCCGCGGCGGAGATGGACTACGGCGCCGCGGTGATGCACCTGCACCGCACGCTCGACGCGCCGATCCTCGGCGCGGGCTACTCGTTCGGCGCGATCGCCGCGGTGCGCGTCGGCATGCGCGACCCGCGCATCCGCGCGCTGCTGCTCGTCGCGCCTCCCTACGAGATGATCTGCGAGCTGCCGCTCGAGTCGCTCGGCAAGCCGCTGCACGTGATCGTGGGCGATCACGATCGCTTCGCACCGCTCGACCGGCTCTCGGAGCTGCTCGCGCCGCTGCCGCACGCGCGGCTCGAGGTGATCCCGCGCGCGGATCACTTCTTCTCGACGACCGGTCTCGCCGAGCTGCACCAGGCCGCGCGCGCCGCCGCAGCGTGACGCCCGCCGAGCCCGACGTCGTGTTCTACGACGGCGGCTGCGGCCTGTGTCACGCGACGGTGCGCTTCGTACTGGCGCGCGATCCGGCCGGCGTGTTCGCCTTCGCGCCGCTCGATGGTGCGCTGTTTGCGCGCGCGCTCGGTCCGGCCGCGCGCGCAGTCCTCCCGGACAGCGTGGTGCTCCGCACGCGCACGGGTGAGGTGCTGGTGCGCTCACGCGCCGTGCTGGCAATCGGGCGCAGGCTGGGCGGCCCGTGGCGCGTGCTGGCCGGCGTGGCGGCGCTGCTTCCGACGTCACTGCTCGACGCCGGCTACGCCGGGATCGCGCGCGTCCGCCGCCGTCTGTTCGCGGCGCCGCAGGACAGCTGCCCCCTGGTGCCCGGGCACCTGCGGGCGCGCTTCCTGCTCGATCCGCCCGCCGCGCAGGGCTAGGCCTGCGCCGCCGCAGGCGGCGCCCTGCGGACCGGAGCGCGGCGCGCGTTTGCCGCGCCGCGGGCGAGGGCACGCGCCTTGCTCTCCGCCCCGGGGAAAGGATCGGAGGCAGCGATGGAGACCGAGAGCAGCGGCGGACCAGAAGCCACGCGCAGCGGCGAGAGGGTCGCGGGACCTGAAGGGCGCCTGCGCACGGAGCTCGCCGTCGAGCCCGGCGGCACCTTCTACGCGGACCTCGCGTGCGGCTCGGTGCGCGTGGAGTCGCACGACGCGAATCAGGTCGAGGTCGAGGCGGAGACCGAGTCCTGGGGCGACGGCGACGTCGTCTTCACGCTCTGGCGCGATGGACGCGACGTGGTCCTCGAGGGAGAGGGCGAGGGCTGGATGGCTCGCGTGCTGTGCGGGCGCCGCACGCGCGTGCGTGTGCGCATTCCTCGGGACTGGTCCGCCGACGTGCGGACGCGCGGCGGGCGCATCCGCGCGCGCGGGATCGGCGGTCGGCTCGCCGCGGAGACGAGCGGCGGCGAGATCGAGGTGCGCGGAGCGCGCGCCGCGGTGCTGCTGCGCAGCTCCGGTGGACCGCTGTGGGCGGAGGACGTCGATGGTGACCTGTTTGCGACGACCTCGGGCGGCGCGATCGGCGTGCGTGCACCGGGCGGCTCGGTCGACGCCGACACGGGCGGTGGTCCGATCGACGTCTCGCTCCGTGCCGGCGCCGGGCTCGACGCCGCGACGGCTGGGGGCTGGGTGCGCGTCGAGGCGCCGCTCGACGCGACGGCGAGCCGGGCGCGAACGCGCGTGATCGGCCGCATCGGCGCCGGTGGACCCGCGCTCCGTCTGCGCACCGCCGGCGGCTGGATCCGCGTGCGGGGAGCTGCGTGATGCACGGCTCGTCAGTCGTGGAGTCCGCACAGCCGCTCTCCCGCGGCACGCGCATCGGCGGTAGCGCTCTCGCCGCGCTCGCGCTGCTGGCGCTGCTCGGCTGGAGCGCGCGCAGCAGGCTGGCCGCGGGCGAGATCGACGTGGCTGCCGGCCAGCGGGGCGTGGCGGTCGAACGCGGCACGTTGCGCCAGACCGTCGTAGCGACCGGCACCACCGAGCCGCTCTCGCGCGTCGAGGTCAAGTCCCAGGTCTCCGGACTGGTTCGGCGCGTGCTGGTGGAGAAGGGCGACCGCGTCAAGCCCGGTCAGCCGCTGTTCGAGCTGGACCGCGATCGGCTCCTGGCGCGCGTGTCGGGCCTCGAGGCCGCGCTCGCGATGCGGCGCGCCGAGGCGGCGCACGACCTGATCGGCCGCGCCTCGATCGTGAAGGACGACAAGCGCCGCGACCTCGCGCGCAGCCGCGAGCTGGCGCGACACGGTGTCGTATCGCCGGCCGAGCTGGAGCGCAGCGACAGCGCCTTGCGCCTGGCGGCGGTCGATCTGACGGACGCCCGCGCGGATACCGCCGCGCGTCAGGCCGCTGTGCTGCAGGCCGAGAGCGCGCTCTTACAGGCGCAGACCGACCTCGAAGAGTCGGTGATCCGGGCAGAGCTCGACGCGATCGTGATCGAGCGCCGCGTGGACCTCGGCAGCGTGGTCGCCGACGTGACGTCCTCCGGCGGCAGCGTGCTCGCTGTGCTCGCCGACGACACCCGCGTTCGGCTGCTCGCCGAGGTAGACGAGAACGAGATCGCAGGCGTGCAGGTCGGGCAGAGCGCCGAGGTGACGCTCGACGCCTACCCCGGCGAGAGCTTCGCCGCGCGCGTGGTGAAGGTCGCGGCCTCCGGCACGGTCGAGACCAACGTCTCGAACTTCGAGATCGAGCTCGAGCTGCCGCGCGATCCGCGCATCCGCCTCGGCATGTCGGCGGACGCACGCGTGGCGGTCAAGGAGTGGCGCGACGCACTGCTCGTCCCCGTCGCGGCGATCACGCGCCAGGAGTCGGGACCCGTGGTGCGCGTGCTCGACGCCAGCGCCCCCGACGGCGTGCGCGCGGTCCCGATCCGCGAGCTGTACAGCGACGGCTTCCAGTCCGTGGTCGGCGACGAGCTGCGCGCCGGGGAGCGGCTGCTGGTGCGCGGCGCCGAGGACCCGGGATGAGCGTGCTGCTCGCGCTCCGCGGCGTGCGCAAGCGCTATCCGATGGGAGACTCCGCGGTCGAGGCGCTGCGCGGCGTGGATCTCGAGATCCGCGCCGGCGAGTTCGTCGCGGTGATGGGGCCTTCGGGCTCGGGCAAGACCACCTGCCTCGAGATCCTGGGCGCCATCTCGCGCCCCTCGGGGGGCGAGTATCGTTTCGACGGCAGCCCGATCCACGGCTGGAACGACGACGCGCTGGCCGACCTGCGCGCGCAGCAGATCGGCTTCGTGTTCCAGAGCTTCAACCTGATGCCGCGCATGTCGGCGCTGCGCAATGCCGCCCTCCCGTTGCTCTACGCAGGCGTCCCGCGCGCCGCTCGCGAGGCCCGCGCGCGCTCTCTGCTCGAGCGGGTCGGCCTCGGCCAGCGGCTGGACCATCGCCCGAATCAGCTCTCCGGCGGGGAGCGCCAGCGTGTCGCCATCGCGCGCGCGCTCGCCAACGACCCGAAAGTGATCTTCGCAGACGAGCCCACGGGCAACCTCGACGCTGCCACCGGCGCAGAGATCCTCGCGTTGTTCCGCGCGCTGCACCGCGAAGGGCGCACCCTCGTCGTCGTGACGCACAGCGACGAGGTCGCCGCGGCCGCCGGGCGCGTGGTCCGTCTGCGCGACGGCCGGGTCGAGCCCGATGCGCGGGCCGCCTGAGCCGCAATGGCTGTCGCCAAGCGGCCTTCGCTCGGCCCGAAGGCCTCGCTGCGCGCGCGCTTCGCGCGCTTGCCTGAACGCCGTGCGCGAGCGCTGCGCGCTTGGCGGCTCGCGGGGCCCCTGGCGGGCGACGCGCTGGCCGAGATCGCGTCCCACGCGCGCGGCCACGCTCTGACGCTGCTCTCGCTCGTCTGGGGCGCGGCGGCGACGGTGCTTCTGCTCTCGCTCGGCGCGGGCTTCTTCGCGTTCCTGGACCTCGGCTTCAAGAAGACCGGCGACCGCTACTCGTTCGTGAACGGTCAGTACACCACGTCCGCGAGCGGGGGCGCGCGCCCCGGGCGCCGGATCGAGCTCGACTACGACGACTACCTGCGCGTGCGCGCGAGCGTCCCGTCGGCCGCGCGCGTGGTCGGCGAGGTCGACCACGCCGCGGCGCTGGTGCGCACGCCACGGCGCACGCGCACCACGGCGGTGACCGGCGGCACGCCCGAGACAGCCGAGCTGCAGGTGCTGCGCATCGCGCGCGGCCGCTTCTACGACCAGGCCGACGAGCGGGCCGCCCGCCGCGTGGCCGTTCTCGGCGCCAACCTGGCGCGCATCTTCTTCGGCGACGAGGATCCGCTCGGCCGCACGCTCCAGATCGAGGGAAAGCCCTTTCGCGTGATCGGCGTGCTCACGCGCAAGGGCGCGCAGCTCATGCTGAACAACGCGCTGCACGACGACATGGTCTTCATCCCGCTCGCTGCCGGGCAGCGCCTGTTCGGAACGCGCGATCGCGTGCACGGCCTGCTGGTAGATCCGCACACGCGCGACGACGTCGCCGCGCTCCACGCCGAGCTGCGCGGGGTGCTGCTGCCGGCGCACCACGTGCGCGCCGATGACAGCGAGGCCGTCCAGATCCAGAGCATCACCGAATTCACCGCGACCACGCTGGCGATCGCGGCCGGGCTCCAGGTGCTGCTGCTGTTCGTCGGCGCGGGGACGCTTGCGCTGGCCGGCGTCGGCGTCGCGAATCTGATGGTGGCGCTGGTCGGCCAGCGCCGCGGCGAGCTCGCGGTGCGGCGCGCCTGCGGCGCGCGTCGCGGCGACGTGATGCTTCAGCTTCTGCTCGAGACCGTCCTCGTCGTTCTGACCGGGGGTGCGCTCGGCGTCGCGGTCGGGGCCGGGCTCGCGCTGGCGGTGCGCCTGCTGCCGCTGCCGGAGATGGTCCCGGTACCCGTGGTCTCGCCGCGCGTGCTGGCGACGACGTTCGGCGTGCTCGCGGCGACCGGGCTCGTCGCGGGGATCGTCCCCGCGCGCGTCGCGGCACGTGTCGATCCCGCCAGCGCCCTGCGGGTGGTGTGATGGACTTCGGCGAGCAGCTCCGCAACGCCTGGGATGCGGTGCTAGACCAGCCGCGCCGGGTGATCGCGTCGGCGCTTGGCGTCTACTGGGGCGCCGCCGCAATCGTGGTGCTGCTCTCCGTCTCGAGCGGCTTCCGCGTGTTCATGCAGGCCGAGATGGGCGGCTACGGGCGCCCGATGCTGTTCGTCATCCCCGGCGTGACCTCGTCGGGCTTTCCCGGACACCGAGCAGGCGTGCGGATCGAGCTGGCGCGCTCCGACCTGGCGTTCGCGGAGCAGCGCAGCGCCGATCACGTGCTCGCGATCCTGCCCGAGCACCGCGACGGCGGCGACGCCAAGGCGCTGGTCGAGGCGAGCGGGCGCCGCCGGCGCTTCGACGTCTCCGGCGTGGACCATCGCTTCGCCGAGCACCGGCGCTTCGGCCTGGTGGTTGGGCGCTTCTTCGACGCCGCCGAGGTCGCGCGCAGCCGCGCCGTCGCCGTGCTCGGCTACGAGGCCGCAGAGAAGCTGTTCGGCCGCGCCGAGGACGCGCTCGGGCGTGGGATCCGCGTGGACGGCGTCGCGTTTCAGATCGTCGGCGTGGCCGCGAAGAAGGGGCGCCAGTACTTCAACACCAACCGCAAAGACAACGAGCTGGTGCTGGTGCCAATCACGACGGCGGAGGCCCGGCTCGGCTACCGCGAGCGCTCGGTCGCCTTCGCGTCGCTGATCCTCCGGCCCGGCGCCGACGGCGAGGCCGCGCTGCGGCAGGTGCTCGCCGCGCTCGGCCCGCGCGCCGGGTTCCATCCCGAGGACACCGACGCCGTGCGGCACTTCGATCTTTCGAAGCTGCTCGGCCTGATCGACCTGCTGCACGCCGGGTTCGGCCTGTTCATCGCGTTCGCGGGCACGCTGACGCTCGCGGTCGGTGGCGTCGGCATTGCCAACGCGCAGCTGGCCAGCCTGACGGAGCGCAGCGCCGAGCTCGCGCTCGCGCGCGCGCTCGGGGCGCGTACGCGCGTGCTCGTGCGCGGCGCGTTGCTCGAGTCCCTGATCGTCTCGGGAATCACCGCGGTCGCGGGCGTCGCGAGTGGCGCCGCGGCCTGCTGGATCCTGGAGCGGCTACTCGCAGGGACCGGGCTGGCGCCGATCCTCTCGCTCTCGACGCTCGCGATCGCCGCGCTCGCGCTGTTCGGGGTGTCGCTGGTGGCGGCGCTCCTTCCAGCGCTGCGCGTGCGCGCGACCGACGTCTCCGCCGCGCTCAGGGCTGCCTCCTAGGGCGTTCGACAGTTCATCGCGGCCGAGGTCAGGCGGCGGCGGGGAGGGCCTGCTCCAGCAGGTGGCGCTCGCGCTCGCCGAGCGCGCGGAACGCAGCGGCGAAGCCGGTCGGGGTGTGGCGCACCACGCGGGCACCGAGGGCGGTCTCCATCGAGCCCGGGAAGAACGAGAAGCGCATGTCGAGCTCCGCGCCGAGCGAAGGCTGCGCGCGCACTCCCTCGATCAGCACCCCGCTCCTGGAGACGTTCCAGACGGTTCCCGCCAGCGAGGTTCCGGTGTACTCGATGACCACGGGAACGCGCAGGTCGAAGCGGAGTGCGCTGCGGGTCGTCGACTCCATGCGCGAGCGGTTTCGACCGCCGTGCCGGACGGCTTGAGCGACCGGGTCACCGGGCGCCCGCTTCAGCCGACTTCCTCCGTTCCGGTCGCGACCGGACGCGCGCCGCGGACAGAAGCGACCGCGAGCGGCGGAAGGCAGCGCGGGGTCGATGGTCGCGCGCGGCCCTCGGGCGGCACGTCGCTTGCTCTCGCGTACCGCCACAAGGGAGGGATCGGCGATGTCGACTGGAGCAATCGTGGTGCTGTCGGACTCCGAGCCGCAGGCGCGCGCCGCGCCGTTCGTGTTCGTGCGCGATCGCGACGCCGCCTGCGAGTACCTGGCGCGCAGCGACAGCCGCGCGATCTGCCTCGACCGGCGCGACGTCGAGGCTTCGCTCGCGGACGCGCGCTGGCTGCGCAAGCGCCGCAACCGCCTGCCGGTGGTCGCGCTCGTCGAGCCCGAGGAGGTCGTTCGTGCCTCGGAGTTCCTGGCCGCGGGCGTCGGCGAGATCGTCGTGCGCGACGCGAGCGCGCCGGCGAGCGTCGTGCCACGCGTCGAGGCGCTGGCGCGGCGCCAGGCCGGCGAGGGGAGTGCGCCCGCGCTGGACCGTATGGTCGCGCGGAGCCCCGCCATGCGCGCCTGCCTCGCGCTCGTCGAGAGGGCTGCGCAAAGCGACGCCACGGTTCTGCTTCAGGGCGAGACCGGCACCGGGAAGGAGGTCGTCGCGCGCGATCCACGCCGGCAGTCAGCGCTCGCGCCGGGCGTTCGTGGCGATCAACTGCGCGGCCTTCCCGGACACGCTGCTCGAGAGCGAGCTCTTCGGCCACGTTCGCGGTGCCTTCACCGGCGCGGACCGTGAGAAACACGGGCTTTTCGAGGCGGCCGACAGCGGGACGCTCTTCCTCGACGAGATCGGCGAGACCTCGGG
>CAYVQJ010000007.1:0-69292 GCA_964454165.1 uncultured Myxococcales bacterium
CCCTCCGAGGTGCGACGCGTGCTCCAGCCGCCGGCCGCGCCGGCGGCGCTCGAGCTCCCGGCGGCGTCGCGCACTCCCGCACCGGAGACCAACGCCATGCCGATGCCGACTCCGACATCACCGCGACCGGAGGTCGCGAAAACCGTGAGCGAGCCGCTCGGGGAGAGCCGCTACAGGATCCAGTTCACGGCCGGCCCCGCGGCCTACGCAAAGCTGTGCCAGGCGCAGGCTCTGCTGCGCCACCAGATCCCCGACGGAGATCTAGCCCGGCTCTTCGAGCGCGCACTCGACGCGCTGCTGCGCGAGGCGCGGCGCACCAAGTTCGCTGAGACTTCCAGTCCGCGTGCGAAGCGCGCGGACGTCGAGGTCTCACCGGGCCCGGAATCTCGTCACATCCCGGCAGCGATCCGCCGCGCGGTCGCAGCGCGCGACGGCGAGCGCTGCACCTTCGTCGCGCACGGCCGTCGCTGCGCCGCGCGCGACGCGCTCGAGTTCCACCACGTCGTGCCCTTCGCGCGTTCGAAGCGCCACCGCGCGCAGGAGATTGCGCTGCGCTGCCGAGCGCACAACGGCTTCGCAGCGACGCAGGACTTCGGCGCGGAGCACATGGCGCGCTTCCGACGAGAACGCCCGTCCACTGTTGGTGGCCCCGGGGCCAGTTGCAACGCGGCCGAGCCCAAACCGCCAGCGTCGACACGGGAAGCCCCGCAGTGCGGACGGCCCGACCCGAGCGTCCTCCGCGAGTAGCGATCACCGTACCGTGGGGTGGAACTCATCGGACAAGGCACTAGCCGAGAAACCTCTCTGCGTTGTGCCAACGGAGGAAGGCTGCCGCTGGGCGCTGGCGCGCGTCCTGCGGTAGATGCAGCTCGCGATCCTGCAGGGCGTAGTAGTCCCGTCCGTTCTCGAACTCCTCTCGGATGCGGCGGCTGACGCGAAGCTTGAAGTCCAGCGTCGCTGTCAGGTAGCCGCGATCGAACAGCACGTGCAGGTCTCGCCGAAGCAGCAGACCGTTGTCCACTCGGTGCTCCCCACCGTCCGAATACGGTTGGATGTGAGCCGCCTCGAGTACGGGGAGCGTTCGCTCGCGGGTCACCGCGCAGCGGCGTTCATACGCGTCCGCGACGGCGATCCTGAACGCTCCTTGACCCAACCGAGGCGCAACCAGCGTGGGTGATCCGAATCGATCCGCGGAGATCGAGGCGCCCACCGCCCGTTCCGGGTCGAAGCGCAAGGCGTCCTGGAGCCGAGCCCAGAGCGTGCGGCCGGGTTCGATCGCCAGGTCGTAGCCTCGGCCCACGACGATGTTCGGCTTCCAATCGGGAGGCTCGATCCAGAGGTCTCGATGCAGGAAGAAGGCGCCACCGAGCAGAATGCACCCGATGTCGTCGGTCGGGTTCGGCCGCACACGCCGGTAGCGTTCGATCCGTGCCCGCATTTCCGCCAGTGAGCGGGCGCCGTTCCCTCGGCCGAAGGTGTCCCATGCGAGGCTGACGGGACTCAGGGATGAGTGAGCGAAGAAGCCGCCCCCGACGATGAAGTTCCGGGGACTGTGGAGCTTGAACAGAAAGAGCTCGCCTGGCCGGAGAGCGGCAAAGCGACGGCTTCCGCTCGGTTGCCAGAAGTTCACCTCGTCGAGTGGCGGCGGGCTCGAAACCTCATCGAACCAGTCGCCGTCCGTGATGCCGACGAACGCTCTCATTCCCGGACGTCTCCGCCCGAGAGTCTACGCGCCTGGCCTCGCGGCGGGCGTGCTGGGCAGCGCGAAGGGGATCAGGGCGGCGAGCGCGATCGCGCCGATGCCGCCGAGCTGGTAGGGCGTGGCGATGCCGACGTGCTCGACCAACCAGCCGCCCGCGGCCACGCTCAGCACGATCCCGAGCGAGGTGGCGAGCGCAACGCCGGCCTGTCCGGTCGAGCGCAGCCGTTCGGGAACGACCGCGTCCACGTAGAAGGCGGGACCGAGGAAGCCGGCGACTGCGACGCCGTGCAGCAGCTGCGCCGCGTACAGCACACGCAGGTCGTCGCTGAAGCCGCACAGCGCCCAGCGCACGCCGGAGGCAAAGAGCCCGACGAAGAAGAGCGCGCGCGGGCCGAAGCGCAGCAGCGCAGCACTCGACGCGAGCAGCAGCGGCACCTCGAGCACCGTCATCAGCAGCCACATCTGGCTCACCGTGCTGAGGTCGCCGCCGTGTTCCCGCACGAACACCGGGAACAGGAACATCGGCCCCTCGATGAACGCGAACGACAGGAACGAGAAGGCGAGCTGCCAGAGGAACGGGCGGTTCCAGCGCAGCGCGTGCCAGTCGCCGGGCGACGCGCGCACGTGGAGCGCCCCGCCGGTGGGGATCCAGAGCGCAGCGACCCCTGCCGCCGCCGAGAGCGCGCCGAACGCGAGAAAGATCGCGCCCAGGCCCGGCTCGCTCGGCTCGCCGACGTCCCGCTCTAGGCCGCGCCACGTCTGGAGTGCCTCGATCGCCAGTGGCGTCGCGACGGCCGCGATCACGAAGCCCAGGCTGCCGAACAGGCGCAGGCGTCCGAAGCGGTGGGCGCCGCCCTCCGCGAGCGCGCCCAACGACACCGACATCGCGGTCGGTCCGACAGAGGACGAGAACACGGCCATCGCGAAGATCGCCACCAGCACGCCGGCGAAGCTCGCCGGCAGCGACATACAGGCGCCGAAGACGGCGGTGCCGAAGCACAAGAGCGCGAGCACGTGCGTGCGGCGCCCGCTGCGGTCGGCGATCTGCCCGAACACGGGCTGCGCCGCGATCGCGACCAGCGGCGGCACCATCCCCACCAGACCGAGCTGCGTTCCCGAGAGACCGAGGTTCTCGCGAAGGTAGAGCGAGAAGAACGGGAACGTGACGCCGTTCGAGGCCATCAGCAGAAACCAGAAGCTGGAGATCGAGACCGCAACCCCGGCCGGCACGGCGCGATTGGATAGTGAAACCGCGCGGGTCGCGCTCCTATACTCGCGCCCCAACCCACAAGGAGGGCGAGCTTGGATACGACCCGGATCTTACAAACGGTGACCGATGTCGGCCTCATGGTCGGACTGCGCGTGCTCGGCGCGATCGTCGTCTTCATCGTCGGCCGCCGCCTGATCGACCTCGGCGTGCGCCTGATCTCGGGCGCGCTGACGCGCCAGGACGTCGACCCGACGCTGCTGCGCTACGTCGGGAACTTCGTCGGCGCCGCGCTGAACATCGTGCTGGTGATGGCGATCCTCGGCTACTTCGGGGTCGAGACCACCACCTTCGCCGCGCTCGTGGCCGCCGCTGGCGTGGCGATCGGCATGGCGTGGAGCGGGCTGCTCGCGCACTTCGCGGCCGGCGCGTTCCTGGTCGTGCTGCGCCCGTTCAAGGTCGGCGACTTCGTCTGCGCGGGCGGCGTCATCGGGACGGTGCGCGAGCTCGGGATGTTCGCGACCACGATCGTGACGCCCGACAACGTGGTCACGGTGGTCGGAAACAACAAGATCTTCTCCGACAACATCCAGAACTTCTCGGCGAACCCGTACCGCCGCGTGGACCTGGTGATCCAGGCGCCGCACGGCGTGGATCCGCTCCAGGTCCAGCGCATGCTGAAGGAGCGCCTGGCGAAGATCCCCAACGTGAAGGCGGATCCCGCGCCGGACGTCGAGCTGCTCGGCGCGACGCTCGCGGGCCCGCAGTTCGCAGTGCGCCCGTACTGTCACAACGATCACTACTGGCAGGTCTACTTCGACGCGATGCGCGCGGTCGGCGCGGCGTTCGGCGAAGCCGGCTTCCCGGCGCCCGCCACGCTGATCGGCACCCGTGCCGCTTCCTGACGCGCTTGTGGGATCAGTGCTTGCCGGCCTGGAGCGGGACGCCCGCGCGGCTCGCCAGGATGTAGGCCTCGAGCGCGTGCATGCGGGCGTCGTCGTGGGGCAGCGGCTTGCCTTCGAGCGGATTCTCGATGCACCAGTTCACCATGTCCCGAAGTAGGGCCACCTTCTTGAGCTGGTGCTGGAACTTCGGGTAGCTCTCGGGGTGCGTGTTCGACGCGTTGGGATGGCACATCGCGCAGGCGATGCCGTTGCTGCCGATCTCGTCGCTGTGGAACAGGCGGTCGCCCTCGGCGACGAGCTTGTCGAGCTCGAGCTTCCAGAGCTGCTGCTCGCGCGCGGAGGGCTCGCCGAACGAGGCGCGGACGATGGGAAGCGCGCCGCCGGGGACGTAGTCGCGGTAGACCAGGCCGTTCGCCTCGATCGTGATCGTCTCGTCGGCGGCGATGCGCGCGGTGATCTCCTCGTTGCAGAAGCGCATCAGGTCCGAGAGCAGGTCGGCCACCTGCTGCGCCTTCGCGGGCGGGAGCTTCTCGCCGCTCCTCGTGCCCTCGACCACGACCATCTTGCGTCGGTCGCACGCCCAAACCGTGCGCGACGACCAGGCGTCCGCCTCCACCGCGCGCTTGGGCAGCGCGGCTGCGGCCAGCCCGACGACGGCGGAGAGGAGCACGAGCCTCGATGTCCAGCGCATGGCGTTTCTCCTCGAGCTAGTAGGACGGACCGGCGTGGCCGCGCGGTCCGACGAGCTTGTTGGCGAGAAGCTCCGCGTGCCTCGTGCTGCGCGGATTGCGATCCCACAGGTTGTAGTGCTTGTCGACCTGCCCGCCCTCGAGCACGTCGACCCGGCCGTCGCCGCAGCCGTCGAACTGGTTGAACGGATCGACGCGCGACATCTGCACGGTGTACTCGGGCAGTCCCTTGGGCGCGTACGGCCAGGGCCACGCGGTGGACAGCATGCCGTGGAACGAGATGTTGCCGATGCGGTTGGTGAGCAGCTGGTGCGTATGGCCGTGGATCACGCTCACCGTGGCGAACGGCTTGAGCAGCGCCTGCACCTGCTCGGCGTCGTCGGTCCAGAAGTTCCAGGGCTCGTAGTACTTGTAGAGCGGCGAGTGCGAGAACACGACGAGGGGAGTTTTCTTGTCGACCTTCGCCAGGTCCTTCGCCAGCCAGTCGCGCTGCTCCTCGCCGACCTCGAAGCGGCTCTGTCTGCCGTCGTCGAGGCCCGCCACGATGTTCATGCGCTGCTCGGGCGTGTAGCCCTTGGCGGTCCAGAAGTCCTTCTCGATCACGCTGTTGAGCACCACGAAGTGGACGCCCTTGTGGTCGAACGAGTAGCGGTCGGCGCCGAACAGCGCGCGCCACTTCTCGCCCATGTCCAGGTACCAGTCGTGCTCGCCGACCATCATGCGGACGGGGGCCTTGAGGCCCTTCAGGAGCTGGTGGCCGAAGTCGAGCTCGTCGGCACGGCCGAGCTGCGCCAGATCGCCGCCGTAGAAGACGAAGTCGGGCTGCGGGTCGAGCGCGTTCACGTCCTCGACCGCCTTCAGCACGGCCCTGGCGAAGCGGTGCGTCATGCCGCGCGCGTACAGGTGGCTGTCGGAGATGTAGGCGAAGCGGAAGCCACCGGACGGCACCGCCGCGTGCGCGACGTTCACGAGCTGGAACGAGTGCGGCAGCACCACGCTGGCGGCAGCGGCCATCGCGGCGAAGCGCGCGCTCACCCGCAGGAAGTGCCGCCGGTCGCAGTTCGCGAGCGACTGGATCAGCCGCTCGGACTGCGGCGATCGCTCGCGCAGCTCGCGCTCGAGCTCCTTCGGAGTGAGGTTGATTCGCATGAGCGTCCTCCCGCGCGGTCAGCGCATGAGTTTCTCTAGATCCTTGAAGCGAGCGAGGTCGGAGCTCGTGAAGCTGCCGAGCAGCTCCACCAGGTCGGCCTTCTCGGAGTCCGCGAGCCCGAGCGGCCGGATCCCGCCGTCCAGCCAGGGGTTCGGCTTGCCCCCTCGGTCGTAGAGCTCGATGGTGTCGCGCAGCGTCGCCTCGCTGCCGTCGTGCATGTACGGCGCGGTGAGCGCGACGTTGCGCAGGTGAGGCGTCTTGAAGGCGCCGATGTGCGCCTTCTCGCGCGTGACCTTGAAGCGTCCCAGCTCGTCGAGCGCCGGGTCGGCGGCCAGCCGGTCCAGCGCCGACGGGTCGGCCTCGACCGCGCGTCCCAGCTTCTCGAAGCCCGGCTTGTCGGTGCCGACGCCGACGTTCTTGTACAGCTCGTCGGTGAAGAGCGGCAGCGCTCCGACGTGCCCGTGGCAGCTCTGGCAGCGCGCCTTGCCGTTGAACAGCGTCCAGCCGCGCTTCGCGGGGTCGGAGATCGCTTTTGCGTCGCCGGCCAGGAAGCGGTCGATCGGCGCGTCGAGGCTCAGCAGCGTGCGTTCGAAGCTCGCGATCGCCTGACCCGTGCGCTCGATCGTGATCTCCGGGGTCCCGAACGCCGCGGCGAAGAGCGGGGCGTACTCCGTGATGCCGCGCAGCTTCGTGACCACCGCGGCGTGATCCGGCTGGGCCATCTCGACCGGATTGATCATCGGCAGGATCGCCTGCGCCTCGAGGGTGGGCGCGCGCCCATCCCAGAACTGTGCGGTGAGGAACGCGGCGTTCAGCGCGGTCGGCGCGTTGCGAGCGCCGAGCTTGCCACCCACGCCCTGCGACGTGGGCTTGCCGCGCCCGTCGGCGAAGCCGTGGCGCGGGTCGTGGCAGGTCGCGCACGACACGCTGTCGTCCTTCGAGAGCCGCGTATCGAAGTACAGCTTGCGCCCGAGGTCGATCTTCTCGCTCGTAAGCGGATTGTCGGCGGGGATGTCGAGGGGAAGCACACCCGGCGGAGCCGGAGCTTCGACCTCTCCTGCGAGGGCAGCCGATGCAAAGAGCGCCAGCACGAGCGCCGTCGCGCGGGAGGGGCGAGCAAACAACACAAACTGTTATCTAGGCGGACGGCTCCGGGAAGTCAATGTGACCTCAGATCTCATCCGCGCAGCGCAGGCAGCGGCCTTCGATCGTCACCTGGATCGACTCGACGCGGAAGCCCTCGGGCAGCGGGGTCCGACCACGGATCTGCCCATCCGCCAGCGCCGGAACGTCGGAGAGCTTGCCGCAGACGCGGCAGCGCGCGTGGTAGTGCGGCTCGGGCCGCGCTTCGTAGCGCCACGGCTCGCCGCCGGCCGCGACGCGCGTCGCGAGCCGCGCCACGACCAGCGCGTCGAGCACCTCGTATACCGTCTTCTGGCTGACGCTCGGCATGCGCTGGCGCAGGCGCCCGTGAACCTCCGGCGCCGTGGGGTGGCCGCGGTGCGCCCGGAGCAGCTTCAGAACGGCGACCCGCTGTCGCGTCGCGCGCAGCCCGTGCCGGGCGAGCTCCTCCGCGGTCTCTGCGGGAACGTCCTGCCGCGCCATGCGCTGGATTGTACGCGGCCGCCGCGCGCGATCACCGCCGCTTGAATCCCGGAGCGCGGCGCGCGTAGAGTGGCCGCTCCCATGCGACCCCTCGACGGCATCCGCGTGCTCGATCTCGCCGACGAGAAGGGCGAGCTTTGCGGCCGGCTGCTGGCGGATCTCGGCGCCGACGTGGTGCGCGTCGAGCCGCCGGCGGGCGCTCGCTCGCGGCGCCTGCCGCCGTTCGCGCCCGATGGCCGCACCAGCCTCTACTTCGCCTTCCGCAACGCGAACAAGCGCGGGATCTCGCTCGACGTCGCGACGCCGACCGGGGCTGCGCTGCTCGAGCGGCTCGCGGTGCACTTCGACGTGCTCGTCGAGTCGTTCGCGCCCGGCTTCCTGGCGCGCTCGAGCGCGGGGCCGGAGAAGCTGCTGGCCGACAATCCCGCGCTCGTCGTCACCTCGATCACGGACTTCGGTCAGACCGGGCCGTATCGCGACTACGCGGGCACCGATCTGGTCGGCTTCGCGCTCGGCGGCCTGCTCCACCGCGCCGGCGCCGCGTCCAAGCCGCCAGTGGTCGCACCCGGCGCGCTCGCCTACGACAGCGCAGGAGTGACCGCCGCCTTCGCCACGCTGGTCGCGTACTGGAAGCGGCTGCGCACCGGGCGCGGTCAACACATCGACGTGTCGGTGATGGAGTCCACCGCGAACCTGTCCGACTGGGCGCTGCCCAACCACTCGCAGAGCGGACAGATCGGCAAGCGCGACGGCGCCGGCATCTACGTGCTGTACCCCTGCGCCGACGGCTTCGTGCGCATGATCATCCTGGTCGCGCACCACTGGAAGGCGCTGCTCGACTGGATGGGCAAGCCGCCCGAGCTGCTGGATCCCGCGTTCGAGCAGTTCCTGGTGCGGCTGGTGCGCCGGCCCGAGATCGACCCGCACCTCGCGCGCTTCTTCTCCGACAAAAAGAAGATCGACATCGCGCGCGAGGCGCAGTCGCGCGGGATCCCGGTGACGCCCCTGCTCGAGCCGGGCGAGGTGATCGAGAACGAGCACACCGGGGCGCGCGGCACCTTCCGCACCTTCGAGATCGCGCCGGGGCTCGAGGCGCAGGTCGCGTCCGGCTTCCTCGAGCTCGACGGTGAGCGCATGGGTCCGCGCGAGCGTGCGCCGCTTCTGGGCGAGCACAACGCGCAGGTCTACGGCGAGATCGGGCTGCGCGACGCCGAGCTCGCCGCGCTGCGCGCGCAGGGGGTGATCTAGTGACGGCGACGGACGGCTACCCCTTCCGCGGCCTGCGCGTGCTCGACTTCGGGGTCGGCGGCGTGGGCGTCGAGGTCGGACGCCTGCTCGCCGACTACGGCGCCGACGTGGTCAAGGTCGAGTCCGGGACCGCGCCGGACTTCATGCGCGTGATCATGCCCGGCATGATGAACCCGGCGTTCGCGTCGTCGTCCCGCAACAAGAGGAGCCTCGGGGTCAACGTGAAGACGCAGCGTGGCCTGGCGCTGGTCGAGCGCCTCGTCCGCGACGCCGACGTGATGATCGAGAACAACGGCTCCGAGGTGATGGAGCGGCTCGGCCTCGGCCCCGAGCGCGTGCGCGCGCTGAATCCGCGCATCGTCTACTTCAGGAGCTCCCTCCCCGGCTCGCGCGGGCCGTGGAAGAGCTGGACCGGCTACGGGCCCTCCACGCATCCGGTGTCCGGCCTGCAGTGGCTCTGGAACTACCCCGAGGACGCCGATCGACCCGCGGGCTCGACGAACATCTTCCCCGATCACCTCGTCGGGCGCCTCGGCGCCTTCGCCGCCGTAGCGGGTCTGATCGCGCGCGAGCGCACGGGGCGCGGCGTCGTCGCGGAGGCCGCCCAGTTCGAGGTGGCCGTCCAGTATCTCGGCGATCTGTTCGCGCTCGAGAGCCTGGCTCCCGGGTCCGTGCGGCCGCAGGGCAACGCGAGCGTGCGCGGCGCGCCGTGGGGCGTGTATCCGTGCGCGGGCGACGACGAGTGGTGCGCGATCTGCGTGCGCAGCGAGGTGGAGTGGGAAGGGCTGCGCGCGGAGCTCGGCGATCCCGCCTGGGCGCGCCGTCCGGAGCTCGCGACCGGGCTCGGCCGCGTGACGCATCGCGCGGAGATCGACGAGCATCTGGTCGAGTGGACGCGCGAGCTGCCACCGCACCAGGTGATGGAGCGGCTGCAGGCGCGCGGCATCGCGGCCGGCGTAGTCGCGCACGCGCGCCACCACCTGGTCGATCCGCACCTCGCCGCGCGCGGCTATCACCTGCTCGTGGATCAGAAGCCGATCGGCACGATCGTGCTCGAAGGGCCCGCGTTCCACGGCAGCGACCTGCCCGAGCCGATGGCCCAGCCGGCCCCGATGCTCGGGGAGCACACGCGCGAGCTGTGTCGCGGTCTTCTCGCGATGCAGGACCCGGAGATCGACGCGCTCCTCGCCGAAGGTGTGCTCGAAGAATGGCAGCCGCCGCAGCCGCCGCAGCCGGCGTAGCCCGAGGGAGACGTCGATGGACTTTTCGTGGGACCCGGAGCTACTCGATTTCCGCGCGGAGCTGCGCGCGTTCATCCAGGAGTGGCGCACGCCCGAGCTCCTGCGCGAGTACCGCGCGCGCGAAGGCGGGCGGGGCCCGCTGATCGCCAAGTTCCACGACGCGCTCAACGAGCGCGGCTGGATGAAGATGTGCTGGCCCAAGGCCTACGGCGGCGGCGGCCGGAACCCGCTCTACCAGTTCTTCTTCATCGAGGAGATGGAGTACTGGGGCATGCCGTACGGCAACCTCACCTACACCTCGATCGCGCCGTCGATCCTGGCGCACGGCAGCGAGGAGCAGAAGCGCAAGTACCTGCCGCGCATCTGGTCGGGCGAGGCGAGCTTCGCGATCGGCTACAGCGAGCCGAACGCCGGCACCGACCTCGCGGCGCTGCGCACGCGCGGCGAGCGGGCCGGCGACGACTGGATCATCACCGGGCAGAAGATCTGGACCTCGCTCGCGGAGTCGTCCACTCACGTCTGGCTCGCGGTGCGCACCAACCCGAACGTGCCGCGCCACCAGGGCATCAGCCTGTTCATCGTGCCGCTCGACGCGCCCGGGGTGACGGTGCGGCCGCTCTGGACGCTCGCGGGCGGGCGCACCAACGAGACTTTCTACGACGGCGTGCGCGTGCCGCACTCCGACCTGGTCGGCGAGGTCGACAAGGGCTGGGGGATCATCATGCACGCGCTCAACCACGAGCGCGTCGGGCTCGCGCCGGTCGGGAATCTGGCGCGGCTGTTCGACGCGCTCCTGGAGCACCTGCGCGCGCAGCGACCGGAGCTCCTGGCGGATCCCGTGGTGCGCAACCGCCTCGCGGAGGCGAAGCTCGACCTGCACCGCCACCGCGCGCTCGCGACGAAGAACGCCTGGATCATCGCCAAAGGCGGCACGCCGAAGGGCGAGGCGTCGATGGCGAAGATCCACGGCAGCGAGCTGCGCTACAAGCTCTCGAACCTGGCGATGGATCTGCTCGGCCGCGCGGGCGGGCTCACCTCGGAGTCGGGTGCGCTGGCGCCGCTCGAGGGTCGCATCGAGTCCACCTGGCGCATGTCGCCGATCCTGCGCTTCGGCGGTGGCACCAACGAAGTGCAGCGCGACATCGTCGCCACGCGCGGCCTCGGGCTGCCGAGATAGGGAGATCGCGATGAACCTCGCGCTGTCCGAGACCCAGACGCTGCTGCGCGACACCGTGCGCGAGTACCTCGAGCGCGAGGTTCCGTTCGCGCGCGTGCGCGAGGTCGAGAAGGCCCGGAGCTGGGACGAGGCGCTCTGGAAAGACCTGGCCGCGCACGGCTGGCTCGCCACGCCGTTTCCCGAGGCGCTCGGCGGAGGAGGCGGCTCGCTCGTCGACGCCGGGATCGTGGTCGAAGAGCTGGCGCGGCGCGCGGTGATCGCGCCGGTGCTGGAGCAGCTCGCGTCGGCCTGGGTGCTCGCGCGCCGCGGCGAGAGCCAGGCACGCGGCGTGGTCGAGCGCGCGCTGCGCGGCGAGGTCACGCTCGCGCCGGCTCTCCTCGAGGCCTCCGACCGCTTCGAGAGCGTGGAATGCCGGGCCGATCGCGATGGCCGCGTGTTCGGCGAGAAGCGCTTCGTGGACTACGCGTCCGCTGCGACACACCATCTGGTGTCGGCACGCGGCGACGGCGAGCTCGGGCTCTATCTGGTCGAAGCCGGCGCCTCGGGCGTGCAGGCGAGCGCGCTCCAGACGATCGGCCGCACGCCCACGGCAAACGTGCGCTACGACGCCGCGCGCGGCGTGCGCGTCGGCGGCGCCGAAGCGGTCGCGGAGCTGGTCCGGATCGGCCGCGCGCTCGCCGCGCTCCAGGGGCTCGGCTACATGCAGCAGGCGCTCGACATGACGGTGGAGTACGCCGGCATCCGCGTGCAGTTCGGCCGACCGATCGGGGCCTTCCAGGCTGTGCACCACCACTGCTCGAACATGGCGACGCTCGTCGAGTCGAGCCGCTTCCTGGTCTACGAGGCGCTCGACGCGCTCGACCGCGGCGTCGCGACCGACGCGCAGGTGGCGCTGGCCAAGGCCAGCGTGTCGCGCGCGCTGCCCGAGGTCACCATGCTCGCGCAGCAGATCCACGGCGGGAACGGCTTCATCGAGGAGAACGACCTGTACTTCTTCACGATCCGCGGCAAGGAGCGGAGCCTGGCGTGGGGCACCGCCGAGGAGTGCCTCGCCATCGTCGCAAAGACCATCGAGGAGCCCGAGGCATGGCTGTAGATCCGGTCTGCGGCAAGACCGTGAACGAGCAGGCGATCGAGCGGCCCGTCGGCAAGATCCAGGCGGGCGCGCCCGTCGTGGATCCTGCCACCGGCTGCAAGCAGTACCACGACGGGGTCTGGCACTACTTCTGCTCGGTGCGCTGCCGCACGCGCTTCGTAGCCAACCCGGACGAGTACCTGCGCAAGCCGCCTACGGGCAGGTCGTAGCGCCGTCGCAGGAGTTCGATCCCATGTTGACGCCCGACCCGGTGACCGTGCCGTCACCGTTTGCGTCGATCGTGTTCTCGCGGTAGGTCGCGTTCCCGCCGAGATTCAGCCCGAAGCCAGCGTTCACGCGCGCGGTGCTTCGCTGCACGGTGGAGCCGATGCCCGTCGAGATCCCGTCACTGCCGTTCTGGTAGGCGGAGCTGTCGCTCACGAGCGCGCCGAAGCCCACGCCGATCCCGTCGCCTTCGTTCAGGTACGCACTGCTGTCGCGCACCACGGTCGCGTGGCTGCCGTTGATCCCGTTGCCTCCATTGTCGTACGCGACGCAGCCGAGGGTCGTGTTTGCCGCGGTTCCGCTGATGCCATGGGAGAAGTTCGACGAGACGACGCTCGCGTCCACGAGTGAGGCGAAGCTGATGGAGATCCCAACCCCCCGGTTCCTGTCCGCGGTCACGTGGTGGACCCGGCTGCGCGGCCCGGTGCTCACACCGCTGGACCCGTTGGAATCGACGACCAGGTCGCGGATCTCGGCGCGCTCGCCGGTGAGGACCCCTGTAGACGCGAAGCCGTGCACGCGCCCGTTCCGGATCCCGATGCGTGTTTGACCGGGCGCCTCGATCCCGACGCCCACTCCCGCGCTACATGTGAGGGCGCTTCCGCTCCCGAAACAGGTCGCCGGTCCGATGATCGCAAAGCCGTTCAAGTCGATCGAAACGTCGTCCACCTGGACGCTTACCGCGGCCGTGTTGAGAGCGGTCACCGTCAGGTTCCCCGCGAGCAGATAGCTCCCGGGCGTGTAGATGTGCACCGGGAAGCCTGGGGCGTCGCCCGCCGTGACTCCTCCGGCCAGCGCGCGCGCCTGGTTGATCTCGACCCGCCCGTCCCCCGCGAGCGCCGGAAGCGGAGCAGAGGAGAGCGCGATGGCCAGAAGTGCGAAGCGAACGCTTACGGGCATGCGAGGGCTCCATCGCAGGAGTTCGATCCCATGTTGACGCCGGGACCGGTCACCGTGCCGGCGGCGTTTCCGGTGATCGTGTTCTCCCGGTAGGTCGAGTCCGCACCCAGAGTCAGACCGAACCCGGCGTTGGTGCGCATGGTGGTTCGCTGCACGGTCGAACCGGAAAATGTCTCGACCCCGTCACCACCGTTCGTGTAGGCGGAGCTGTCGCTCACGAGCGCGCCGCTGCCTACGAGGATCCCGCCTAAGTCGTTCGCGTACGCACTGCTGTCTCGCACGACCGCCCCGCCGCTGGCGGAGAACCCGAGGCCGCCGTTGTCATACGCGTTACAGCCGAGCATCACGACTGGGCCGCCCGTTTGGATGCCATGTGCAAAGTTCGACGAGGCGACGCCCCCGTCCACGCGTGAGCCACCCTGGACGAGAATCCCAGACCCCTCGTTCCTGTCTGCGGTGACGCCGTGGATCCGGCTGCGGGTTCCGAGAGACAAGCCGCCGGCCCCGTTGGAAGCCATGACCAGGTCGCGGATCTCGGCCTGCTCGCCGGCGGCGACACCGAGGCCCGGGAAACCCCGCACGCGTCCGTTCCAGATCTTGATGCGGCTCCGTAAATCCGCGTCGACGCCGCGGCCCGACCCCACCGAACAGGTGAGGGTGCTCCCGCTCCCGTTGCAGGTCGCGGGCCCGGCGATCGTGAAGCCGTTCAGGTCGAGCGAGACGTCGTCGACCGTGATGGTGATGCCGTCGACGTTGGGATCGGTCACCGTGAGGTTCCCGGTGAGCACGTAGCTTGCCGACGAGTTCAGCGTGATCGGGAAGTTGGCGGTATCGCCGGGGGTGATCCCGCCGGCCAGCGCGCGGGCCTGGTTGATCTCGACGCGGCCATCCCCCGCCAGCGCGGGGAGCGCGACACCAAGGAGCGCAAGGGCGAGAAGGGCTTCGGCTCGGTTCGGCATGGGCCAAGCGTGGCCCTGTCCGGCCCGCCCGCACATCCCATGAAAAGGGGAGGTGTACGATGGGGCGACATCCGGGGAGACGGCATGTCGCTGCGCGTGGCGGTGATCGGCGCGGGGTCTTGGGGCACCACGGTGGCGGCGCTCGCCGCGCGCAACACGCCCACCGTGCTCTGGGCGCGCAATCCCGAGATCGCCGAAGAGATCAATCGCGAGCGCACCAACGCGGCCTACCTGAAGGGCTTCCGGCTGCCGCGCGACCTCCGCGCGACCGCCTCCATCGAGGAGGCCGTGCTCGGGGCCGACCTGGTGGTGATGGGCGTGCCCTCTCACGGCTTCCGCGCAGTGCTCGGCGACGTGGCCAAGCACATCCGCGCCTGGGTGCCCGTGGTGTCGCTCGCCAAGGGGCTCGAGGAGAAGACGCTCGCGCGCATGACGCAGGTGATCGAGGAGGTGCTGCCCGGCCACCCGCCGGGCGTGCTCAGCGGTCCCAATCTGGCGCGCGAGATCCTCTCCGGCTTCGCGGCCGCCAGCGTGATGGCGCTCGAGGACGAGCGCATCGCGCGCACGCTCCAGGGCGTGTTCAAGTCGCGGCTGTTCCGCGTCTACACCAACACCGACGTGATCGGCTGCGAGCTCGGCGGCGCGCTCAAGAACGTGATCGCGATCGCGGCCGGCATGGGCGACGGCCTCGGCGTGGGCGACAACACCAAGGCGGCGGTGATCACGCGCGGGCTCGCGGAGCTGACGCGGCTCGGCGTAGCGCTCGGCGGGCGCGCGCAGACGTTCTCCGGGCTGGCCGGCATGGGCGATCTCGTCGCGACCTGCACCAGCCCCCACAGCCGCAACCGCTCCGTTGGCGAGCAGCTCGGCCGGGGGCGCAAGCTTCCGGACATCGTCGCCGAAATGCACATGGTGGCCGAGGGCGTGAAGACCTGCCGCGTGGTGATGGAGCTGGCCGAGCGGCACGGCGTCGATCTGCCGATCGTGCGCGAGGTGTACGGCGTGGTGCACCTGGGCAGCACGCCGCGCCAGGCCTATCGCGGGCTGATCCGGACCGAGGCGGGCTCCGAGGACGAGCCGGGCTGATGTCGCTGCACGCCGAGATCACGCGCGAGATCGAGCGCGGCCCGTCCGGACCCAAGGTCGGGGCGTTCTTCGACCTGGATCGCACGCTGGTTGCGGGCTTCTCCGCCGGCGCCTTCGTGCGCGAGCGCGTGATGTCCGGGCGCATGGCGCCACGCGACGCCCTCGAGGCGCTCACCGGTCTGATCGGCTTCGCGCGTGGCCGCACCAGCTTCTCGGGCTTCGTCGCCGCGACCACGCGCATGTACCGCGGGCTCTCGGAGTCGGCGATGGAGCAGCTCGGCGAGGAGATCTTCCGCACCCAGATCGCCGGGCAGATCTACCCGGAGTCGCGGGCTCTGGTGCGCGCTCACCGCGAGCGCGGCCACACGCTGGCGATCGTGACCTCCGCGACGCGCTACCAGGCCGTGCCGCTCGCGCGCGACCTCGGCATCCCGCACGTGCTGTGCACGGAGCTCGAGATCGAGCGCGGCGCCTTCACCGGACGCGTGGTGCGCCCGACCTGTTACAAGGAGGGCAAAGCGCAGAAGGCCGGCGAGCTGGCGCGCGAGCTCGGGCTCGACCTCGACGAGTCGTGGTTCTACACCGACAGCGTCGACGATCTGCCGCTGCTCGAGAGCGTCGGCCGCCCGCGCCCGCTGAACCCCGACCGCAAGCTCTCCGCGATCGCGGAGCGGCGCGGCTGGCCGGTGCGCCGCTTCACCAGCCGCGGCGCGCCGAGCGCCGGCGACGTGCTGCGCACCGCGCTGACCGTCGGCAGCCTGGGGACAGCCGTCGCCGCCGCGCTGCTCACGCGCGCGCTCGGCGCCTCGCCGCGCGAGTCGACGAACCTGTTGCTCTCGACCTGGGGCGAGCTCGGCTCAGCACTCGCGGGCATCGACCTGCACGTGGAGGGCGAGGAGCACCTCTGGTCCGCGCGGCCGTGCGTGTTCATCTTCAATCACCAGAGCGCAGTCGACGCGCTGCTCGTGTGCAAGTTGCTGCGCCGCGATGTGGTCGCGGTCGCCAAGCGCGAGCTGCGCCGCGTGCCCGGGCTCGGGCAGGCGTTCGAGCTTGCGGGCACGATCTTCCTCGATCGCAGCGATCGCGCGGGCTCGATCGCGGCGCTCGAGCCCGCAGTCGACGCGCTGCGCCGCGGGCTCTCGATCGCGATCGCGCCGGAAGGCACGCGCAGCCCCACGCCGCGGCTGGGCCCGTTCAAGAAGGGCGCCTTCCACATCGCGCTCCAGGCGGGCGCGCCGATCGTACCGATCGTGTTTCGGAACGCCCTGGACGCGCTCCCGCTCGGCGGCCTGGTGATGCGGCCGGCCACGGTGGAAGTCGTCGTGCACGCGCCGATCCCGACCGACGGCTGGAGTCGAGCGGGGCTGGACCACGAAATCGAGCGAATCCACCACATGTACGAGGAGACTCTCGAGGGCTAGGGCCGGGCAGGGGTGGAGGTCGAGTGCGCAGGGTTCCTGCCGTCGTCATTGCGTTGCTTACCGCAACTATGCTCGCGGCTGAGGCCGCGGAGGCGGCCCTGCCGGCGGGCTTCGCGCGCTCGACGGTCGGCGGCCCGCTGAGCCTGGCGACCACGCTCGCGCTCGCGCCGGACGGCCGCATCTTCGTGGGCCAGCTCACCGGCGAGATCCGTCTGATCGAGGGCGGTGTGCTCCAGGCGGCCCCGCTGTTGGCGCTCGCGGTGGCGAACCAGGGAGAGCGTGGGCTGGTCGGGTTGACCCTCGATCCTGCGTTCGCGACGAACGGCTTCCTCTACGTGTATTACACGACGCTCGAGCCGCGGAACCGCGTGAGCCGCTTCACCGTCGTCGGGAACACGGCGTCGCCCGCGAGCGAGGTGCTGATCTGGCAGAACCCGGCGACCGCCGGCGAGTTTCACCACGGGGGCTGCATTCGCTTCGGTCCCGACGGAAACCTCTACATCTCCACCGGAGATCAGTTCTTCAGCGCGAACGCGCAGAGCCTCTTCACCGAGCACGGCAAGATCCTGCGGGTCACGCCCAGCGGAGCGATTCCCGCGGGGAACCCCTTCGTCGGGGTGCCCGGGGCGCGTCCGGCGATCTGGGCCTATGGCCTGCGCAATCCCTTCCGCATCCAGTTCGACTCCCTGACGGGCGCTCTCTGGATCGGAGACGTGGGTGGGAACGGGCCCGACGCGTTCGAGGAAGTGAACCTCGGCCAGGCCGGCGCGAACTACGGCTGGCCGAACCAGGAAGGGCCGGCGTGCTACGCGCCCCCCTGCTCCCCGTACACCTTCCCGATCTACTTCTACGCGCACGACGTCCCGGGCTCGCAGGGACAGGCGTCGATCACGCTCGGGCCCGTCTACCGCGGCTCGATGTTTCCCGCGGCGTACGTCGGAAACCTGTTCGTGGCCGACTATTCCAACCGCTGGATGCGGCGAGTCCAGCTCGGGCCGGGCCCGAGCGTCATTGCGGACCCGTACTTCGACACCGCCCCCGATACGGGCTCCGTCACCGACGTGGAGCTGGGTCCGGACGGCGCGCTCTACTACGTGACCATCGGGTTCGACGCCGTGGGCGATCCCGATCCCCTCGCTCCGTCGGCGGTGTATCGCATCGCGTACACGGCGGGCGGCAATCAAGCGCCGGTGGCGGTCGCGGGTGCGACACCTGCGTCCGGCGTCGAGCCGCTGCTCGTCCAGTTCTCGAGCGCCGGCAGCGAGGATCCCGACGATGGGCCGCTGCCGCTCTCGTTCGCCTGGCTCTTCGGCGACGGCGGCAGCTCCACGCTACCAGGCCCGGACTACACCTACACCCAGCCGGGCGTGTACACCGCGCAGCTCAGCGTCTCGGACGGTGTGGCTTCCGCCAACGCCTCGGTCCCGGTCCGCGTGGGCCGGCCCCCGCTGCTGCAGATGCTCACGCCCGCGGTGACGCCCTACCGCGCGGGCGACGAGATCGGATTCTCCGCCACGGCGACCGACCCCGAGGACGGCACGCTCGCTCCGGCCGCGTTCAGCTGGACCGTGCTGCTCCGACACCTCCAGCACGTGCACCCGTTTCTGGGACCGCTTCCCGGGATCGCCTCCGGGAGCTTTACCATTCCCGACTCGGGCCATTCCCCCGCGGACACGTCGTACGAGATCTCGGTCACCGCCACCGACTCGGACGGCCTCGACGTCAGCGTGGTGCGATCGATCCAGCCGCTGATCTCGAACCTCGTCTTCGACACGGCTCCGAGCGGGATCCCGTTCTTCCTCGACGGAGCGCCGTTCAACACTCCGCTCGCGTACCCGAGCAATCCGGGGTTCCGCCATCAGGTCGAGGCCCAGCAGAGCTACACGCTCGCCGGGCTGACCTGGGAGTTTTCGGCATGGTCCGACGCCGGGGCGCGCAGCCACGAGTACCTGGCGCCGGAGGGCGGAGGGTCACTCGTAGCGAGCTACGTGCTGGCGCCGGACGCCGACGGCGACGGGGTCAGTGGCGCTCTCGACGGCTGCCCGACCGTCGCCGACGCGAGCCAGCAAGACGGCGACATGGACGGCGTGGGCGACGTCTGCGACAACTGCCCGGCGACGGCCAACCCGCGACCCGCCGCGCCGGTTCCTGCGTGGATGACCCTCACCGGCGGCCAGCGCGACGGCAACGTCAACGGGCGCGGGGACCGCTGCGACTGGAACTACGACGCCATCGGTGTGCTTCCGACCGCCACCGACTTCAACCACCTGAAGGCGTCGGTCGCCAAGCTCACCAACGCGGCGAACTGCGGCACCAGCGGCAGCATGCGCTGCCAGCGCTTCGACACGGACGAGAGTGGTGCGGTGATCACCAACGCCGACTTCAATTCGGGCAAGGCAAACATCGCCGTGCTTCCCCCGCCGACCTGCGGAGCGTGCGGGAACTTCTACCTGCTGCCGTGTCAGGGGCCGGGGTGTCCCTGAGACGCATTGGCGCGACCGCGCTCTTGCTCGCGAGCGTCGCAACGGTCGCGCGTGCGGGCCTGCCTGTGGGTTTCGAGCGCAGCGTAGTCGCGGCGCCCCTCGCATTCCCCACCACGCTCGAGTTCGCGCCCGACGGGCGCCTGTTCGTCGCGGAGCGCGGCGGCCGGATTCGGATCATCGCCAACGGCGTGCTGCTCTCTGCGCCGCTGATCCAGTTCCCCGTGATCGCCGAGTACGAGGAAGGGCTGGCGGGCATCGCCTTCGATCCCCAGTTCGCGCAGAACGGCTGGCTCTACGCGTACTACACCTCTTCGATCACCGGCGCGAACCGCGTCGACCGCGTCACGGTCGTCGGGAACACCGCTTCGCTCTCGAGCAGAGTCCTGATCTGGGAGAACCTCGACTACGCCCAGCGCTTCCACCAGGGCGGCGCGATCGGCTTCGGGCCCGACGGAAACCTGTACATCGCGACCGGCGAGCGCTTCTACCCCTGGGAGTCGCAGCAGCTCACGAACGAGAACGGCAAGGTCCTGCGCGTGCGTCCGGATGGGTCCATCCCGTCCGACAATCCGTTTCTCGGCGTTCCCGGCGCCCGCCCAGCGCTCTGGGCGCTCGGGCTGCGCAACCCGTACCGCTTCTCGTTCGACTCACTGACGGGGGACTTCTGGATCGGCGACGTCGGCGGCGACGGTCCGCAGGCGATCGAGGAGGTCAACCTCGGGGCCGCGGGCGCCAACTACGGCTGGCCGAATCAGGAAGGCAGCAACTGCTACGTCGCCGACTGCTCCGCCTACACGACGCCGGTCTACGCGTACGGCCACGACACTCCCGGGGCGCCGGGCCAGGCCGCGGTGACGATGGGACCCGTCTACCGCGCCTCGTCGTTTCCCGCGGAGTACCTCGGCAACCTGTTCATCGGCGACTTCGCCAATCGCTGGATCCGACGCCTGGTGTTCGGGCCCGGCGGGAGCGTGTCTGCGACGTACTTCGATACACCGCCGGATGCGAAGTCGATCGTCGACCTGGAGGTCGGACCGGACGGCTCCCTCTACTACGTGGACGTCGCGCTCGACTGGATCGGCTTCCCGAACCCGAACGACACTCCGGGCGTGTATCGGATCCGGTACGTCGGCGCCGGTGGCAACCAGCCGCCCGTGGCCGTCGCGGCCGGGGCGCCGCTCGCCGGACCTGCTCCGCTCTCGGTGCAGCTCTCGAGCGCCGGCAGCGACGATCCCGACGACGGCCCGCAGCCGTTGTCCTATCTCTGGGCGTTCGGCGACGGCCAGAGCTCGACGGAGTCCGATCCATTCCACGAGTACGCGCTCCCGGGCCGCTACTTCGCGGTGCTCACCGTGAGCGACGGCGCGCTCGCAGCGCAGGCCGTGGTGCAGGTCGAAGCAGGCGGTCCGCCCGAGGCGACGCTGCTCCAGCCGCAGCCGGGGACCTCGTATCGCGCGGGCGATCAGATCGCCTTCTCGGGGACGTCCGACGATCCCGACGAGGGCCCGCTCTCGCCGAGCGCATACTCATGGACGGTTTTGCTGCGTCACCTCGCGCACGCGCATCCGGTGCTCGGTCCACTGACGGGCACGACGTCGGGAAGTTTCACCATCCCCACGACGGGTCACTCGCCCGAGGACATCTCCTACGAAATCTATCTGACGGTGACCGATTCGGACGGACTGAGCGACACCGCGATGCGAGCGGTCGTGCCCGTGATCTCCCCGCTCGCGTTCGACACGCTGCCCGGCGGAATCCCGTTCTTTCTGGATGGGCAGCCGTTCGCGACCCCGCGCCTGTACCGGAGCAACTCCGGGTACCAGCACCAGGTCGAGGCCACGCCTTTGTTCAACGTGAACGGGCTCTACTTCGAGTTCGCCTCGTGGTCCGACGCTGGAGCGCGCTCGCACGAGTACGTTGCACCGGAGGGCGGCGGGTCCCTCGTGGCGAGCTACGCAGTGGCCGCGGATGCGGACGGCGACGGCCTGGTCGGCGCCGCAGACGTCTGTCCCACGGTTCCGGATCCCGGCCAGTCCGACCTGGACGGCGACGGAGTCGGGGACGCCTGCGACAACTGCGCGACCGCCGCCAACCCGCGCCAGGTGACCCCGATCCCCGCGTGGATGACGCTGAGCGGGGGCCAACGCGACGCGAACGGGAACGGGCGCGGCGACGCCTGCGACTTCGACTACGACGAGACTGGGGCCGCCGTCACGGCGGCGGACTTCAACGAGATCAAGGCGTCGATCGCCAGGCTCGTCGCCGGAGCGAACTGCGGCACCTCCGGCGCGCTCCGCTGCCAGCGCTTCGACCACGACGGCCGCGGTTCGGTCATCATCAGCTCCGACTTCAACCTCGCCAAGGCGGCGGTGGGCAGCCTGCTGCCGCCCCTCTGCGGGGCGTGCGGGAACTTCTACCTGCTGCCCTGCCAGGGCCCGGGCTGCTAGCGCAGGTTCGCCACGAAGAAGGCCTTGAGCTCGGTCCAGGCGTCCGCGGCCGACGCCGCGTCGTACGACTCTGCGCGGTCCGGGCAGAAGAAGCCGTGAACCGCTCCGGTGTAGACCTTGCTCTGGAAGCGCTTGCCCAGGTCCTTGAGCCGCGCTTCCACGGCCCGCACCTGGTCCTGCGGGATGAAGGCGTCGCGCTCACCCCAGAACAGGTACAGCGGGCAGCGGATCGACTCGAAGCGAGGCGCCAGCGCGTGGATGCCGCCTCCGTAGAAGGGCGCCGCCGCGCGGATGCGCTCGGGCAGGGCGCAGGCGGCGAGCATGCTGAGGCGGCCGCCCATGCAGAAGCCGGTCACGCCGAGCTTGGCGCCGTCGACGTTCGGGCGCGCCGCCAGCGTGTCGGCGAGCGCGCGCAGGTCAGCGACGACGTTCTCGTCGCGCACCTTCTGCATCAGGCCGATCGCCTTGGGCAGCTCGTCGTAGCGTGCGGTGCGGTCCGCGCCGAAGCGGAAGTAGAGGTCGGGAACGACGGCGACGTAGCCTTCCTCCGCGAGGCGCCGCGCCACGTCGCGCAGGTGCGGGACCAGCCCGAACGCCTCCATCAGCACGATCACGGCCGGGTGGCGGCCCGGGCTTCCGGGCTCGCTGAGCACGACGGGCATGGCGCCGTCGGGCGTGGACACGCTGATCTCCTGGGTCGCAACAGGCATGGGACCTCCCTAGCTTCGCGCTGGACGGAACACCGGGATCGCCACGTCGGGCGAGACGCGCTCGAACTCGACCTGGAGCGGCATGCCGGCGCGGATCTCCGACGGCTGCGCTCCCACCAGATTCGTGCTCATGCGCACGCCCTCCTCGAGGTCCACGACCGCGAGGTCGAGCGGCAGCCGAGTCTGGTGCTGCGGCAGGTAGGCGCGGTGCAGTCGGCCCCAGCTATACAGGCGCGCGCGCCCGGACGCCGGCGCCCACTCGACGTCGGCCGCGCCGCATCCCGGGCAGCGCGAGCGCACCGGATGCAGCCACACAGCGCAGGCACGGCAGCGCTGCAGCAGCAGTCGACCCTCGCGCGCAGCGTCGAAGAACGGCCGTGACCGCTCGTCGGGGATCGGGAACACTTCGTGGCTTTCGTCCATGCTCAGCTCTGGTGGGGGCTCACGAGCAGCGCGCCGTGGTAGTTGAACATGCCACCGTTCCCGGTGACCAGGCACAGGTCGTTGCGCGGAACCTGGCGCGCCCCCCCGTGACCGCGCGCCTGGATCACGGCCTCGGAGATCGGCGTCATGCCCCACATGTAGTACGCGGAGAGCTCGCCCCCGCCGGTGTTGGTCGGCAGCGCGCCGCCGGGTCCGAGGCGACCGTCCGCCACGAACGGCCCGCCCTCGCCCTTCTTGCAGAAGCCGTAGTCCTCGAGCGTGGCGATTACCGTGTACGTGTAGCAGTCGTAGAGCTGGCAGTGAGTCACGTCGCGGATCGTCGCGCCCGCCATGCCGAAGAGAGTCTGTGCGGCGCGCGCGCCGGCGCCGACGATCGAGGTGTCCAGCGTGCTGCGCCCGAGGTCGAACTGGTGCGCCTGCGCGACGCCGTGCACGTAGACCGGCGGCTGGCGCAGCGAGCGCGCGCGCTCGGCGCCGGAGACGATCACGCAGATGCCGCCGTTCGTGACCAGACAGCAGTCGAGCACGTGGAATGGCTCGACCACCCACGGCGACGCGTGGTATTGCGCGAGCTCGAGCGGCTCGCGCATGCTCGCCTGCGGGTTCCGCGTGGCCCAGGCGCGCGTGGACACCGCGATAGCCCCGAGCTGGTCCTGCGTGGTGCCGTACAGGTCCATGTGCCGGCGCGCGGACATCGCGTAGAACGGGATCGCGCCGAAGAAGCCGTACGCGGGGTACAGGCTCAGCATCCCCGTGGCGCCCCGGCGGCGGGCGCCCTGCGCGTAGGCCGCACCGCTCGCCTCGCCTTGCTTCAGGGGATCATCGGCGAACACGCACGCCACGTGGTTGGCGAGGCCGTTCGCGACGGCAAGCGCCGCGTAGCCGACCATCTGCGCCGCGCTCGAGCCGAAGCCCTGCATGAAGGTGCACAGGTTCAGGCGCTCGAGCCCGAGCGTCGCCGCGAGACCGAGGTCGAGCCCCTGCGTGATCCCGGTGTTGATCAAGAGCCCGTCGAGCTCGTCCTTCTCGAGCCCCGCGTCGGCGAGTGCTATGTGCACGGCGTCTACGGCGAAGTCTGCCGCGCTGCGGCCGTACACCTTGCCGAGTTCGGTCATGCCGAGCCCGCTGATCGCCGTCGCGCCGCGCAGCGGATGCGCCACTAGCAGCCCTTCCAGACCGGCTTGCGCTTCTCGACGAACGCGCGCGGGCCTTCCCTGGCGTCCTCGCTCGTCATGAGCCGCGACAGGATGTGATTGGCGACCGCGTTGCCCTCGTCGCGGGAGAGCAGGTAGCCGCGGTACAGGATCTCCTTGTGCATGCGCACCGACATCGGCCCGTTCTCGGCGATGAGCTGCGCCAGCGCGCGGGCCTCCTCCATGAGCTTCGCGTGCGGCACCACCCGGTTCACGAAGCCGATCTCGTAGGCCCGCTGCGCCGTGATGCGTTCGCCGCTGAGCACGAGCTCGAGCGCGTGGCCCATGCCGATGATGCGAGTGAGGTCCGTCACCCAGCCGGCCGGCAGGTTCCACTTGACCTCACTGATCCCGAGCTGCGCCTGGTCGCTCGCCATCCGGATGTCGCAGAGCTGGGCCAGCCACCAGCCGCCCGCGATCGCGTAGCCGTTGATCGCCGCGATGATCGGCTTCCAGGTCGCAGGCGCGAGCCCGCGCCGGAAGCTGCCGCCGCCGCGCCCGCGCCCGAGGCCCGACGGGCCACCCGACTCGTTCATCACCTTCAGGTCCGCGCCCGCCGAGAAGGCGCGGCCGGCTCCGGTCAGGATCGCGACGCGCGCCTCGGGGTCGGCATCGAACACGTCCCAGATCTCGGGCAGGCGCTGGAACACCTCGGGCGAGAGCGCGTTCAGGCGGTCCGGCCGGTTCAGCGTGATGGTGGCGACGTGTCCCTGTCGCTCGTAGAGCACGACGTCTGCAGACATGCCGGGATTGTCTCGCGGCCGCCCGCGCCCCGTAAAGAGGTAGGATGCGCGTCAGATGGGCCGCGCCCCCCAGGACGTGCTGGAGATCGAGCGCCTGCTCTACCTGTATGGTCGAGCGATCGACACGCGCGATCTCGATTCGCTGCGCGAGGTGTTCGCGCCAGACGCGGAGATCGAGTACGCGGTGGTCGGCGGCACGCGGCTGCGCCTGCCCGAGATGCTCGAGTGGCTGCGCGGCGCCCTGACGCAGTTTCGCGTCACGCAGCACGCGATCTCGACGCCGATCATCGAGCTCGACGGAGATCGCGCGCGCTCGGAGTGCTACCTGTCCGCCGCGCACGTGCAGGAGCGCCTGGACGGCGCCTTCGTCTACGTGATGCTGCACGGCATCTACCGGGACGAGCTCGCGCGTGGGCCACGCGGCTGGCGCATCGCGCGCCGCCGGCTCGACCCCCTGTACGCGACCGGCGAGTTCGCGGCACCGGACCAGGTGAAGCACTACGACAAGCCGCTGGCTCAGGGCTCCTGATCGCGCGCGGGCTCCGCCTCGAACGCAGGGCAGCTCCGCACCGGAAGCGGCGGGTACTTGAAGAGCCGCGGGTCGTGCTCGGCGGCGGCGCACTGCCAGAAGCTCGAGCCGCGCGCGTTGGTGTGCGTACGCGCGTGGCGGCAGCCGGCGCAGAGACCCACCTCCGCGCCTTGCCCGCTCAACCGCGCCCCATCGACTTGCGCAGTGCGCCGCGTGTCTCGTCGCACAGGCGCGCCGCGATCGGGTCCTTCGCTATCGCCGACCGGTACGCGCGCAGGCGCGGGCGCTCCGCCAGGAGGTCGGGGCCGCGGAAGATCGGCAGCCACTCGGCGACGAGCAGCAGGATCGGGATCAGCGCGCCGTCCGCTTGCGTGAGCGAAGTCCCGACCGCGTAGCCTTCGCCGCCGACGAACTCCTCCAGGTAGCCGAGAGCGGTGTCGATCTCGCCGAGCTGCGTGCGGATCCGCTGCTGGTCCCAGGACGCGGGCGGGAGTGCCACCATGTTGAACAGCGGCAGCATCGCCATCACCACGTAGATGTCGCTGATCCGCGACAGCAGTCGCATGCGCGCGCGCAGCCAGGGATCGGCCGGGCGCAGCGACGGCTCGGGGAAGGCATCCTCCAGGTACTCGCAGATCACCTCGGACTCGGGGAGCACGCGGCCGTCGTCGAGCTCGAGCGCGGGCACGCGCCCGATCGGGTTCGCAGCCAGGTACGCGCCCTTCGGGCTGCGATCGCCGTGGAAGCCCGGCGGCTCGACGATCTCCACGTCGATCCCCTTGGCGTAGAGCAAGAGGCGCACGCGCGTGGGGAAGGGCGAGAGGTAGGTCTGGTAGAGGCGCATCGGGCGATTGTACCCGTGAGGTACGATCGGCCGATGCCGACGCCCTGGCAGCGCGATCTGGAAGCGGACGGCCGGCGCCTGCGCGGCTGGCTCGAGCGCAAGCTGCCGGACGCGCGCGACCTGCGCACGACGCCGCTCACGTCGCCGAGCGCCACGGGCTTCTCCAACGAGACTCTGCTCTGCGACCTCACGTGGTCGCAGGCGGGGAAGCAGGAGCAGCGCAGCCTGGTGGTGCGGATCCAGCCGACCGGCTTTCAGGTCTTTCCCGAGTACGACCTCGCGCTGCAGTTCCGCGTGATGGAGCTCTTGGCGCGAACCGACGTGCCGGTCCCGAAGGTGTTCTGGCTCGAGCTCGAGGATCGCGCCGTCTTCGGCGCGCCGTTCTACGTGATGCAACGCGTGCGCGGGCGCGTGCCGGGCGACTCGCCGCCGTATCACGTCGGCGGCTGGATGACCGAGATCTCACCCGACGAGCGCGCTGCCATCTGGCGCGGCGGCCACGAGGCGATGGCGCGCGTCCACCGGCTGGACTGGCGCGCGGCCGGCTTCGGCTTCCTGGAGCGGCCGGAGCTCGGCGCGACGCCCTTCGAGCAACACCTGGAGTACTACCGCCGCTACTTCGCCTGGGCGGCGCGCGGGAAGCGCCAGCCCACCGCGGAGGCCGCGCTCGCCTGGCTCGAGAAGCACAGCCCGCGGCGCGAGCACACGGCGCTGGTCTGGGGCGACGCGCGCATCGGCAACATCCTGTTCGACGGCACCACGCCGGTGGCGGTGCTCGACTGGGAGATGGTGACGCTCGGCGACCCCGAGCAGGATCTCGCCTGGTCGCTCTTCCTGGATACACACCACAGTGACGGGATCGGCGTGCCGCGCCTGCCGGGCTTCCCGAGCCACGCCGAGACCGTGGCGCGCTGGGAGGAGAGCGTGCAGCGCAAGGCCGAGAACCTGCACTACTGGACGGTCTGGGCGGGCTTCCGTTTTGCCGTGATCATGCTGCGGCTGGCGCAGCAGATGGTGCTGTACGGCATCCAGCCCCCGGACTCCGACATGGAGACCAACAACACCGTCACGCGCCTGCTCGCGAAGCTGCTCGACCTGCCCGCGCCCGGGACTGCGGTGTGAGCCGACGCCCGGCGTTGCGTCCGGCGCCGCAAGGCGGGCTCCGCGAGCTCTTCGGTCTCGACCTGCGCTCGCTCGCCTTGTTCCGGATCGCACTCGCGGGGCTGCTGCTCGTCGATCTCGCCGCGCGCTTCGAGACGCTCGACGTGACCGCCACCGATCGAGGTGTGCTTCCCGTCCGGCTCGTGCTCGATCCCTCGCTTCACACGCTCTCCGGTAGCTACGGCTTCCAGCTCGCGTTGCTGGGCGCGGCCGCGCTCTTCGCGCTGCTGCTGCTGGTCGGGTTGGCGACGCGCACGGTGACGCTCGCGTCCTGGCTGCTCTTGCTGTCGTTCCTGTACCGCAATCCGTATCTCAGCGACGGGGGAGATGTGTTCGCGTCGAAGCTCCTGCTCTGGAGCCTCTTCCTGCCGCTCGGGGCGCGCGCTTCGCTCGACGCGCGCCGGCAAGCGCGCGAAGCGCGAGCGCAGCGACCCACCCATCAGACTTCGCGCGCCGCGGCGGGATCGCTCGTGGTCTCGGCCGCGACGCTCGGACTGCTCGCAGAGTTCGTCTACCTGTACGTCTCCGCCGGGCTGGTGAAGGCCTCGCCGGAGTGGCGCTCGACGTTTACCGCGCTCGAGCAGGTGATGAGCCAGAGCTACTGGCTGAATCCAGCCGGTGAGCTGCTGCGCCCGCACACGACGTTGCTGCGCGTGCTGACGCCGGTGGTGCCGCTGTTCGAGGTGATGGCTCCGCTGCTGCTGTTCCTGCCCTTCCGGAACGGACCGCTGCGTTGCGCCCTGATCCTCGCGTTCTGGGCATTTCAGCTCGGCCTCGGTCTGTGCGTCCAGCTCAATCTGTTCCCGTGGTTCTCGAGCGTGGCGACACTCGCCCTGGTCCCGGGCTGGCTCTGGGACAGGGGCGGCGTCGGGGCGAGAGCGACCGCGAGCCCGCCCGTGCCGGCATGGGCGAACGCCGGCGCAGGGCTCGCGCTGCTCGGCCTCGCACTCGGCGCCGCGCCGATCACGCGCGAGCGGCTGCCCGACCCGGTCGCGGCGGTCCTGCGCTGGGCCGCGATCAGCCATCGCTGGACGATGTACGCGAAGGCGCCGGTTCAGGACTTCCGCTTCGAGCTGCGCGGAACGCTCGCGGACGGCTCGAGCGCGAGCCTGCTCGACGCGCCCGGGGCGGCGGGCTGGGCCCGGGTGCGCAGCGCGCACGAGGGCTACCGGCTCCGCTATTTCCTGCAGAAGGCGACGCGGAGGGCTGCGCTGCTCGAAGCCTATCTGGCGTGGCTGTGCCGGGAGTGGAACCAGGGGAGCGACCCCGCGCGGCGTCTCGTCGCTGCGTCGGTCTTCGTCGACGTCTGGAAGATCCTGCCGCGGAGCGAGCCAGAGCGGCAACGGCTGGCGACTTCGACGTGCCCGTAGTCTTTGCCGCGACGGCTGCCGCCGAGCGGCCTTCGCTCGCGCGGATGCGCTCGCTGCGCGCGCGCTTTGCGCGCTTGCAGGGTCTTTGCCGCGACGGCTGGCGCCGAGCGGCCTTCGCTCGCGCGGATGCGCTCGCTGCGCGCGCGCTCCGCGCGCTTGCTCAGGCGGGGCGGAAGCGGACGAGCGTGACCTCGGGCGTGACCGCGTCGAAGGCAGCCACGAGCGGCATCCCGACGCGCAGCTTCTCCGGCGCGACGCCAACGACGTTGGACGTAAAGTGCGGCCCCTCTTCCAGCTCGACGATCGCGATCACGTACGGTACGTCGCCCTCGAAGTGAGGGGTAGGCGCGCGACGCGCGACGGTGTAGCTGTAGAGCGTCCCGCGGCCGCTGGCCTGGCGCCACTCGAGCCGCTTGCCGCCGCAGCCGGGACAGAACGGGCGCGGGTACCAGACCCAACGCGCACAGGCGTCGCAGCGCTGCAGCAGCAGCCGTTGCTCGCGCGCGGCGTTCCAGAAGGGCTGCGTGGTCGGAGAGGGCTGGGGCAGCGGCTTGGCGTAGGCCATCACGCGGCCCTCGCGAGCACGAGCGAGACCTGCTCGGACAGGAACCCGCCGTTTCCGTTCACGTAGGCGACGTCGCAGGACCGGACCTGGCGCCCGTCGCACACGCCCATGATCTGGCGCGCGGCCTCGGTGACGTGCGACATACCGCCCGCCATGCCGGGCTGTCCGAACGAGAGCTGACCGCCGTGCGTGTTCGTCGGGAAGTCGCCCTGCCAGGTCAGGTCGTGGCGCAGCGCGAAGTCCGCCGCCTCGCCCTTCTTGCAGAAGCCCGCGTCCTCGAGCGAGAGCAGCACGGTGATCGTGTAGCAGTCGTAGATCGACGCCAGCCGCACGTCGGCCCGATCGACGCGCGCCATCGCGAACGCCCTGTCGGCGGCGGCGCGGATCGGCGACTCCACCAGGCTCGGCGCGTAGGTGATGCTGCGGTGCGTGATGTGCTCGCCCGCGCCGAGCAGGTATGCGGGCTGGCTGCGCAGCCGGCGCGCGCGCTCGGCGCTCGTCACGACCACGGCCGCGCCGCCGCCGCACGGCATCACGATCTCGAGCAGACGCAGCGGGTCGAGGATCATCGGCGACGACAGCACGTCCTGCTCGCGGATCGGGCGCCCGTGGAAGATCGCGAGCGGGTTCTGACAGGCGTTGGCGCGCTGATCGACGGCGACCTTCGCTCGCGCGCGCGCGGTGTCGCCGAACTCGTGCTCATAGCGCGTGGCGACGAGCGCGTAGGCGTAGTTCGCACCGATCGCGCCGTAGGGGAACTCGAACTGCATCTCCGGCAGGGCAGGGGTGTTGGCGCGGCGTGCGCCGCCCCAGAAGCCCTGCCCGAGTCGCGGCGCGACGGTCACGCACAGGCAGGTCTCGCACTGGCCCGCGGCGATCGCCGAGGCCGCGCGCGCGACCATCCCCGCGCCGCTCGCCCCGCCGAGATCGACGATCTCGCCGAAGCGCAGGTCGAGCCCGAGGTACTCGCCGACCGCCGAGGGCACCATCATGCCGGCGTCGCTGAGCGTGTCGACGCACAGCCCGTCGACCTCGGAGAGCTGGACGCCCGCGTCGGCGAGCGCCGCGAGCGCCACCTCCGAGGTCAGATCGAGCGCCGTGCGCCCCGGCGTCTCGCGCGCCGGAGCCAGCTCTCCCACGCCGACGATCGCAGCCACTCCACGAAGACCCATGCTCGCCTCCCGCGTAGCACCCATGCTACGCCACGTCTGGAGCTAGAGTCACTTCGCCCGCACCCACTCCTTGTCTGCGGTGGCGTCGGTCAGCACGTTCGACAGGAAGCGGAGCGAAGCGCTCTCCAGCTCCAGAGTCGTCCCGCCGTCCAGCTGCACGCTGGCGTGCTGCCCGTCCGCAGCCGTCGCCACCACCCAGACCGAGGAGGCCTGCCGGAGCGTGCGCCCGCCGCTCTCGACATCCTTGGTGACCAGCGCCGGCGTGCCTCCCGCGGGCGCAGGCGTCAGCGCGCCACGCCCGCGGATCGCACTGACCCGCCCGCTGGCCTCGTAACAGAAGGTGAGGTCCCCCTGCTTCGCAAACGCGACGACGACCTCGCCGACCCCGATCTGCATCGTGTACGCCGAGCCCGCCTTGGCGGCCTGACTCTGCGAGCGCACGTCGCCGGCCGTCGGCACCAGCACCGCGAAGCGCGCCGGCTTCTCGACGATGAACCAGCCGGACTGGAAGCTCTCCGCGGTCTGCGCGCGCGCCCCCGCCGCCGCGAGGCACGCGCTTCCCAGCACGATCGAGATCACGAGCAGGCGCATGCAGTTCTCCTCTCCGCCGCTAGCGGAAGTGGGCGAGCAGAGCGTGGGTGACGGCGTCTGGCGACTCGAGGCTTACGGCATGCCCGGCGCCGGGGATCGACACGAGCGTTGCGCCGGGGATCGCCGCGGCGACGCGGTCGGCGTGCGGCGTGAGCACGTCGTCGGCCGCCGCGATCACGAGCGTGGGCGGCTTCAGCCCTCCGAGCTCGCGCTCGCGCGTGCCCGACCATGCGCGCAGCCCGGCCGCGGCGCGGCGCAGCGTCGCTGCCGGCACGCGCGGGACGAGCTCGGCGAGCCCGCGCACCGCCCGCGCGCGGCGAGCGTCGTCCTCGAGGAACGCCGCAGAGAACAGCCACGGCACGATCGCGGCGGCGAGCGCGCCCGGGCTCGCTTCGGCCGCGAGGGTGCACCAGGCCTCGAGCACGGCGAGCAGGCGCCCGCCGGCGCGCGCGAACGGCGTGACGAGCACGAGCGAGCGCACACACTCGGGATGCGAGAGCGCGAGCTCGATCGCGACCGCCGCGCCCAGGCTCGCGCCCACGACGTGTGAGCGCTCCCGCCCGATCAGCGCCGCGGCGTCGGCGGCCGCCTCGGCGACGGTATACGCCTCCGCTTCGGGAGCGTCCGAGAGCGCGACGCCGCGCGGGTTCACGCCGCGCACGCGAAAGCGCCCGGCCAGTGCCTGGATCTGGCGCGCGAACGCCGACACGTCCGTGCCGAAGCCGGGCAGCAAGAGCAGTGACTCGCCTGTGCCCTGCGACGGCACGTCGAGCGCAACGCCGTCGCGCACCACGACGCGCGAGCGCAGGCGCTCGGCCCACGCCTCCACGTCCTCCTCGGTCACGCGGCCCCCGGGCCCGCTGCCCGAGACCGCCGCTGCCTCGATCCCGAGCTCCTTCGCGCGCCGCCGCGCGGCGGGCGTGATCGGCGCGCCGCGCGCCTGGAGAGCGCCGGGCGCTGGGCTCGCGGGCGCGCGCCACACGGACGAGGGCGCCGCCGCCGCGGGCCGCACGACCCCGCGCTCGCTCGCGGCGCGGAATGCCGCCGCGTCGAACGGCTCCCCGGGCGCGTCGGTCAGTGCAGCCAGAACGGTCGCGCACGGAACCGTCGTGCCGGGCTCGACGTAGATGTGGCGCACGAAGCCTGGCGCGGTCGCTTCGATCTCGACCTCGGTCTTCTCGGACTCGATCACGACGACGATCTGGCCTTTCTCGATCCGATCGCCCGGCTGCACGCGCCACTCGATCAGCGTACCTTCCTGCATCGTCATGCCGAGGCGGGGCATCGCGATCGCGTGCGGCATCGACTCGTACCTTCTCAGACCGCGTAGAATGGGGTCAAGCGCGCAGGCCGGTCGCGCGCTGGAGGGGCGGATGAACCTCACGCGTGCCGATCTCCTGCTGGCGTATCGGAACATGCGGCTGATCCGAGTCTTCGAGGAGAAGCTCGCGGATCTTGTCACTGCCGGGAAGCTCGCCGGCTTCCTGCACCTGTACGCGGGCGAGGAAGCCGTGGCCGTGGGCGTGTGCAGCCAGCTCGGCGCGCGCGACTTCGTCACGTCGACCCATCGCGGTCACGGCCACTGCATTGCCAAGGGCGTCGACGTGCGTGGGATGATGGCGGAGCTGTTCGGGCGCGCGACCGGCACCTGCAAGGGCAAGGGCGGCTCGATGCACATCGCAGACCTCGACCTCGGCATGCTCGGCGCCAACGGGATCGTCGGTGCGGGCATTCCACTCGCCACGGGAGCCGGGCTCTCCGCCAAGCTCAAGCGCACCGGCGGCGTCGCCGTCAGCTTCTTCGGCGACGGCGCTACCAATCAGGGCAGCTTTCACGAGTCGCTCAACATCGCGGCGATCTGGAAGCTGCCCGTGGTCTACGTGATCGAGAACAATGGCTACGGCGAGGCCACGCCCATGGAGTTCGTCACGCCGATCCGCGACCTGGCGCAGCGCGCGGCCTCGTACGCCATGCGCAGCGACATCGCCGACGGCATGGACTTCTTCGACGTCTACGAGAAGGCGGCCGCTGCGCTCGCCCACGCGCGCGACGGCCTCGGGCCGACGCTGCTCGAGTGCAAGACCTACCGTTACTTCGGCCACTACGTGGGCGATCCGCTGACGTATCGCACCAAGGAAGAGGCCGAGGACTGGCGCCAGCGCCGCGACCCGCTCGAGGGCTTCGAGCGCCGCGCGCGCGAGATGGGCCTGCTCGAGCCCGGCGCGCTGCGCGAGATCGATGGCGAGGTGGCGCGGCTGATCGACGACGCTGTGGCCTTTGCCGAGGCCAGCCCGTTCCCCAGCCCCGACGACGTCACCACCGACGTCTACGCGGCGGAGTAGTTCCATGGCGCGCAAGCTTTCCTTCGTGCTCGCGCTGAACGAGGCAATGCACATCGCGATGGCGAGCGACCCCGACGTGATCGTGATGGGCGAAGACGTCGCGGGCGGTGGCGGCCGCGAGGAGCAGGGGATCGTCGAGGCGTGGGGCGGGATCATGGGCGCGACCAAGGGCCTGCTCCGGCGCTTCGGCGCCGAGCGCGTGCGCGACACGCCGATCAGCGAGATGGGCTTCCTCGGTACCGCCGTCGGCGCGGCGGCGACCGGGCTGCGGCCGGTGGTCGAGCTGATGTTCATGGACTTCATCGGCGTGTCGCTCGACCCGCTGCTGAACCAGGCCTCGAAGCTCCGCTACATGTTCGGCGGCAAGGCGAAGGTCCCCCTCACGGTGCGCACCTCGATGGGTGCGGGCCTGCGCGCCGCCGCGCAGCACAGCCAGACGCTGTACGGCATCACCACCTCGATCCCGGGGCTCAAGACCGTGTGCCCGTCGAATCCCGCCGACGCCAAGGGCCTCTTGCTCGCGGCGATCCGCGACGACGACCCGGTGGTGTTCTGCGAGCCCAAGTCGCTGATGTTCGTCGCGGGCGACGTGCCCGAGGGCGACTACGTGATCCCGCTCGGCAAGGCCGCGATCCCGCGCGCGGGCTCGGACGTGACGCTGGTCGGTGTCGGCAAGACGGTACGCGTGGCGCTCGAGGCCGCCGAGGCGCTGGCCGCGGAGGGCACCAGCGCGGAGGTGATCGACCTGCGCTCGCTGCAGCCGCTGGATACCGAGGCGATCCTGACCTCGCTGGCCAAGACCGGCCGGCTGGTGGTGATCGACGAGGCGCCACCGCGCTGCGGGATCGCGAGCGACGTGGCCGCGCTCTGCGTCGACCAGGGCTTCGACTTCCTGAACGCTCCGGTCAAGAGGGTGACCGCGCCGCACGCGCCGGTGCCGTTCGCGCCCACACTGGAGGACGCCTACGTGCCGAGCGCCGCGCGCGTGATCCAGGTGGTGCGCGAGCTCGGTTGAGGGCAGGGCGATCCGCTAAGCCGTTTGACTGACCGGTCCGGTCATGTAAACCTCCGCGCGTGGCCCGCCCGATTCCCCCGGACCGCTTCCCAGCGCTGATCCGCGCGGGTGCACAGGTGTTCCTGGAGCAGGGCTTCCGGCGCGCCCAGATGGCCGACGTGGCGGAGCGCCTCGGGGTGTCGAAGGGCACGCTCTACCTCTACGTCGAGAGTAAGGAAGCTCTCTTCGACCTGGCGCTGCGCCACGCCGACGACGCGGCGCCGCCCGCGCTGCCGGAGGAGCTGCCGGTTCCGACGCCGAAACCCGGCGCGACGCTCGCCAACGTCGAGAAGCGCATCGCGCAGGAGGCCGCGCTCCCCGCGCTGCGCGCCGCCCTCGCGCGCGGGCGCGTGCGCGACGCGCGCGCCGAGGCCGAGGAGATCGCGCGCGAGGTCTACGCGCTGCTCGCGCGCCACCGCGTGGCGATCAAGCTGCTCGACCGCTGCGCTCTCGACTATCCCGGCCTCGCGGCGGTCTGGTACGCGAGTGGCCGCGAAGGGCTGCTGGCGCTGCTCGAGCAGTGGCTTGCCGAGCGCACGCGCCGCCGCCGGCTGCGCCGGTTCCCCGACGTCGCCCTGGCCGCGCGGATGCTGCTGGAGACGATCACCTTCTGGTCCGTGCACCGGCACTGGGATCCCTCGCCGCAGGCATTCGACGAGCGCCTGGTGGCCGAGAGCGTGGTCGCGTTCGTGGTCGCTGCGCTCGTGGAGGAGTGAGCATGCGAGGCTGGCTGCTGCGTGTAGGGGTCATCGCGCTGTGCGCCTGTGGAGCTCCCACACCCGCACCGCGGGGCGGCGAGGCGACGGACTGGCCCGCGTACGGCGGCGACGCCGGCGGCTCGCGCTTCTCGCCGCTCGACGAGATCAACCGCGACAACGTCGCCGCATTGCGCGTGGCGTGGACGTTCCGCACCGGCGAGCTCGACGCCGTGCCACCGCCGCCGAAGTGGTCCACGTTCCAGGCGACGCCGATCCTCGTCGACGGCACGCTCTATCTGCCGACGCCGCTCGGGCGCGTGTTCGCGCTGGATCCCGAGACCGGAGCGCTGCGCTGGCGCTTCGACGCGGGCGTCGAGAATCGCCAGACCGGAGAGTTCACCACGCGCGGGGTCTCGACGTGGCTCGACGCGGAGGCCGGAGCGGGCGCGCCCTGCCGCCGTCGCATCTACGTCGCGACCGTGGAGTCGAAGCTGCTCGCGCTCGACGCCGCGACGGGCGAGCCCTGCCTCGACTTCGGTGCCGGTGGCGCCGTGAACCTGAAGCTCGGCATCGGCGATCCCGCCCTCTGGGAGTATGGCGTGAGCTCGCCGCCCGCCGTCGTCGGCGATTTGCTTGTGATCGGCTCCGCGATCGCGGACAACGCGCGCACGGATGCGCCGCGCGGGACGGTGCGCGGCTACCACGCGCGCACGGGCGAGCTGCGCTGGAGCTGGGATCCGATCGCCGACCTGCGCGCGAGCGGCGCCGCCAACGCGTGGTCGGTGCTCTCGGCGGATCCGGAGCGCGGGCTGGTGTTCGTGCCGACCTCGAGCCCGAGTCCCGATTTCTATGGCGGCGAGCGCCCCGGCGACGATCGCCATGCGAACAGCGTGGTCGCGCTCCGGGCGGCGACCGGCGAGGTGGTGTGGTCGTTCCAGACGGTCCATCACGACCTCTGGGACTACGACGTGCCTGCCCAACCCGTGCTGGCGACCCTGTTGCAGAACGGCGCCCCGGTGCCCGTGGTGGTGCAGACCACGAAGACCGGCAACCTGTTCGTGCTCCATCGCGAGACGGGCGAGCCGCTGCACGCCGTCGTGGAGCGACCCGTGCCGCCGAGCGACGTTCCCGGCGAGCTCGCATCGCCGACGCAGCCGTTTCCGGTCGCCCCGCCGCCGCTCGTGCCGCAGCGGCTCTTGCCGGAGGAAGCGTTCGGACTCACGCCGTGGGACCGCGCGCGCTGCCGCGACGCGATCGCCGCCTTGCGCAACGAGGGCATCTTCACGCCCCCGAGCCTGCAGGGGACGCTGCTGTTCCCGGGCTACGCGGGCGGCTCCAACTGGGGCAGCCTCGCGGTCGATCCGCGCCGCGGCATCGCCTACGCCAACACCACGCGCATAGCGATGTGGGTGCGGCTGCTGCCGCGCGAGCGCTTCGCCGACGAGAGCTCGGACCTCGTCGAGCGCGCGCCGCAACGCGGCACGCCCTACGGCATGGAGCGCGGGCCGCTGCTGTCGCCGCTCGGGCTGCCCTGCAACCCTCCGCCGTGGGGCACGCTCGCCGCCGTCGAGCTGACCAGCGGCCGCATCCTGTGGCAGGTGACACACGGAAGTGTGCCTGACATGGTGCCGGTTCCGTTGCCGTTCGTGTCGCTCGGCACACCGAGCCTCGGGGGGCCGCTCGCGACCGGTGGCGGCCTGGTCTTCCTGGCCGCGGCGATGGACGATTACCTGCGCGCGTTCGACGCCGACACGGGTGCGGAGCTCTGGCGCGGCGCGCTCCCCGCGGGCGGCCAGGCGACGCCGATGACCTACCGCGCGCGCAAGGACGGCCGGCAGTACGTCGTGATCGCCGCCGGCGGCCACGGCAAGCTCGCCACGCGCCGCGGCGACTACGTGGTGGCGTTCGCGCTGCAATAGCGTGGTAGAGTCGCCGCCGCTCGGCCCCGGCGCCGTCCTCGAGAGGCCACTGGCATGAAGTACATCTCCGAGCGCGCGCGCCTGCCCGTGACGACCAAGTTCTTCTACGGCGCGCCGAGCTTCGCGGGTGCGGCGATGGCGATTCCGATCGCCATCCACATGCCGAAGTTCTACACCGACAGCGTGCTCGTGCCGCTCGGCTACGTGGCGCTGGCGATGGCGCTGGCGCGCGTGCTCGACGCGATCATCGACCCGTTCCTGGGCTGGCTCTCCGATCACACGCGCTCGCGCTGGGGCCGGCGCCGGCCCTGGATCTTCGCCGCGGCGCCCGTCGCTGCGGCCTGCTTCTTCGCGCTGTTCTCGCCGCCGGCCGGCCTCGACGCCACCACGGCAGCCGCATGGTTCGGCTCGTTCCTGCTGCTCTACTTCACGATCCACACCGCGTGCGGGCTGCCGCACGCAGCACTCGGCCCCGAGCTGACGCTCGACTACAACGAGCGCTCGAGCCTGTTCGCGTGGCGCGAGGGGATCGCGGTGGTCGGCACGATCGCCGCGGCGATCGTGCCGGGAGTGCTGTCCGAGTTCATCCACGACCAGCGGCTGGTGTTCCGCGCGATGGCGGCGGTGTACGCGCTGCTCTCGGTGGCGCTCTACTGGCTCCTGGTCTGGCGCGTGCGCGAGCGCGCCGACTTCGCAACGCGCGAGTCGAACCCGCTGGTGCCGGGCGTGCGCCGCGCGCTGCGCAACCGCCCGTTCAACATCTTGCTCGCGTGCTACGTGGTCGCGAGCATCCCTGGCGCGATTCCCGGGCTGCTGATGCCGTACTTCAATCAGTACGTGATCCAGCCCGAGAACCCCGACCGCCTGCTGAGCCTGTTCCTCGGGACGTACTTTGCGAGTGGCTTCCTGTTCCTTCCGGCCTGGCTCTGGGCCGCGCGCCGCTTCGGCAAGACGCCGACCTGGCTCGCGAGCTTTTTCATGGGCATCACCGGCGGCGTGGCGATGTTCTTCCTCGGCAAGGGCGACGTGCTCGGCCTGTTCGTCTTGATCGCGTGGGCCGGCGCGAGCTTCGGCGCGGGGCTCTTCCTCGGTCCTGCGATTCAGGCCGACGTGATCGATTACGACGAGCTGCACTCGGGCAAGCGCCGCGAGGCGCAGTACATGGCCTTCTGGGGGCTGGTGCCGAAGTTCATCGTGATCCCGAGCGCGTCGGTACCGCTCGCGATCCTGGCGTGGCTCGGTTACATGCCCAACGTCGAGCAGTCTCCCCGTGTGATCCTGGCGATCAAGACGATCTTCGCGCTCACGCCCGCATTCTTCTCCACGCTCGCCTTCTTCATCGCCTGGCGCTTTCCGATCACCGAGAAGATCCACCGCGAGATCCTCGAGGGGATCGAGCGCCACCGGCGCGGCGAGCCGGCGGTCGATCCGCTCACCGGGCTAGTCGTGGCGCCGCCTGGCGGGAAGGGCGTGGACGACGCCACGGGCTGGTTCCTCGATCACTTCTCTCGCGGCGAGCTCGAGCGCACGCTGCGGCACGGACCGAACGGGGTGCTGCGCGACGTGCTCGTCGCCGCGGGAGCGGCGTTCGTCGGGTTCGGCGCGCTCGCGCTCTGGGCCGCGCAGGATCTCGCCGTGACGACCGACGGCACTCCCGGACCGCTGGCAGTGATCGCGATCGTCTGCGCCGGCTTCCTGTTCACCGCGTTCGTCTTCCACGTGCTGCGCGTGCCCGCGGCGCTGCGCCTGCGCCGCGGAGCGTTCGAGCCGGACGCGATCCGCGCGCACCTCGAAGACGTGCACCGGATCGGCGTCGGCGAAGCGCCCCCCGCGCTCGCCGGCTAGGGCAAGCGCGCGGAGCGCGCGCGCAGCGAGCGCGTCCGCGCGAGCGGAGGCCGCTCGGCGACAGCCGTCGCGGCAAAGGCGGAGGCAAGCGCGCGGAGCGCGCGCGCAGCGAGCGCGTCCGCGCGAGCGGAGGCCGCTCGGCGACAGCCGTCGCGGCACTGTCTAGCGCAAGCTCGCGAAAGAGACGCCCGTGAGCGTCTCGGAGACGTCCCACAGGCGGCGCGCGGTCTCGACGTCGCGCGCGCGCTCCGTGCAGCCGACCGGCTTCGGGTGCCCCCACAGCTCGGCGAAGCCGTCGGGGCCGAAGTAGTCGCCCGACCGTACGCCCGGCGCGGTCGCCGCATAGACCGTCGGCAGCGCGCCCATCGCCGCGCTCTGCGAGAACAGCGCGTTCCCGAGCCGCATCACGCGCTCCAGCAGGGTCGAGCGGTCCATGCGCGCCGCGACGAACTGCAGGTTGGTCGCCGCGTAGCCGGGATGGCAGGCGACCGCAATGGCGCGCGCGCCCTTCGCGCCGAGCCGGCGCCCGAGCTCGAACGTGAACAGCAGGTTGGCGAGCTTCGATTGCCCGTAGGCGCGCCAGCGCCCGTAGCTCCGCTCCCCGTGCAGGTCTTCGAAGTCGATGCGCCCGCTGCGGTGCGCGGTGCTCGACACGTTCACCACGCGCGCATCCTGGGTCGCCAGGATCCGCGGGAGCAGCAGCCCGGTGAGCGCGAAGTGGCCGAGGTGGTTGGTGCCGAGCTGCATCTCGAAGCCGTCGGCGGTGAGCCGCCGCGGGATCGCCATCACGCCGGCGTTGTTGCACAACAGGTGCAGGGGAGCTTCCTCGGCGTTCCAGCGAGCGGCGAAGGCGCGGATCGAGTCGAGGCTCGCCAGGTCGAGGTCGCGCGCCTCCACGCGGGCTCCCGGCGCCGCGCTTCGGATCGCGTCCACAGCGTCTTTGGCTTTGCCCGTGTTGCGGCAGCCGAGTACCACGTGCGCGCCCTTCGTCGCGAGGATGCGCGCCGCCTCGAGGCCGATGCCGCTGTTGCCGCCCGTGACGATCGCCGCGCGGCCCCGGAGATCCGGAACGTCGTTTTCGCCGAAGTGCTGCATCGCCTCTCCTTTACTTCGCCGCGTCGAGCACTGCCAGGACGGTGTGCTCGATCGCGGCCTGCGCGCGCTCGCGCGACAGGCGCTGGTCGCTGCGCAGGCGATCCCAGGCCTCGAACGAGGTCGCCACGTCCACGGCGTCGCGCCGCGCATCGGGCCCCTTCACGAGCTCCGGCAGCCAGCGCAGCAGGTCCACCGAGAGCAGCGCAACCAGCTCGGTGTGGCGCGCCCGCAGGAACGGCGAGCGCGCGCGGTGCGCGTTGGCGGCGCGCTTGTACGGCGCGATGCGCTCGTACAGGCGCACGCGCAGCGCCACGAGCGCGCGAGCCCGCGAGATGAGGCTTCCGCTCGACTCCTGCGCGGTGAGAAGCGGCAAGACCTCTGCGCGCAGGCGCGCGTCCAGCGCGGCGTGCAGGCTGTCCATGTCGCGAAAGTGGCGGAACACACTGCGCAGTCCGACGTTCGCGCGCTCGGCCACCTGCTGCGCGGTCGGCTCGAGCGTGCCCTCGCCCACGAGCGCGAACATCGCCTCGACGATCGCCTCGCGGCTGCGCTCGCCGCGCTGCACGCGGCCGTCCGGCTCCGTACGCACGCGGCGCGCGTGCCCGGAACGAGGCGCGGGCAAACTCCGGCTCATGCGAACAGCAGCGCGCAGCCGCTGCCGGTGAGCGTCGCGTCGACCAGCGCGCGGTCGGACGGCGCGAGCGCCGCGTAGCCGTAGCACAGCCACTGCAGGCACTTCGCCTGGTAGCTGAACGGCCGCTGCTCGTAGGGCTGGCCGTCGATCGCGCACTTCACCTGCTCGGCGCCGCGCGCGATCGCGTCGGCGTTGGCGAGCAGGAACGGCGCGTAGACGCGACCGACCTCGCCGAAGAGCGCGCGCAGCGCGGGCGTGATGGCGTCGCGCGCGATCCAGTCGCCGTCGCGCGGCTCGAGGCCCGAGAGATCCTCGACCACGTCCGTCCACGCGACCACGCGCGGCGCGAGCTCGAGCGCGAGCGCGCGCGGCGTGGGATCGAAGCCGGCGAGCTGCGTGAGCTGCCCGTACAGGCCGAAGTCCGACGCCCCTGGCCGCCCCCCGAACACGAACGGCGCCTCGCGCAGGCGCGCGTCGAGGAGCGCGAGCAGACGGCGGTAGCTCGCCTCGATCAGAGGACCCGTGGTGGCGTTCGAGCCGACCACGCCGAGTCGACCGATCTGCCTCACCGCAACGAACCTGGCCGCCTCGAGCGCGTCGCTCTCGGGCGCGTCGGTGCGCCGCCAGCGCGGCAGGATCGCCGCGGCCTGTGCGACGTCGGCCGGGTACGCCCAGCGGTAGTGGAACATCGCCTTGGTGAGCCACTCGTCGGCGTAGTCCTCGAGCAGCGCGTCGAGGAAAGTGAGCGCAGGATCGTCGGGGATCACGGAGCGGCCGGCATGCGTCGCTTCCAGGCGGCGGATCAGCGGCGACGAGTCCGTGAGCGCTTCCTTCGCGCCGGGAAACACGAGCTGCGGCAAGAGCTCGACGCGCGGCCGCGGGAGAGCCTTCGCCTCGCGCGACCCGGCCTGCACCCACGCGTGCGCGATCCTGCGGTAGCGCAGCACGGCGCGCAGCTTCCGGCTGTACGGCGAGCCGGGGGCGCCCACGATGCGGAGCAGGGAATCAGTCACGGGGCGCTCCGCCTGTTCACAGAGTGGTGGTCGCGAGCAGCCACTGGCCTTCGAGTCCCTCGGCGCGGTCTCCCGAAATCGCGGCGACCTCGGGACTGGTGGCGATCTCCACGAACGCCTTCCGCGACGGGTACTCGACGAGCGCCGCGATCTGAACCCCGCCGCCGCCGTCCCCGACCACCTGGCTGGTCACGCGTCCGCTCCACAGAAAGCGGCCTCCGCGCGCCTCCACGATCTGTCGCATCGGCCCGGCGTAGCGCAGGTAGGCCGCCTCGCCGCCAGGCTTGAAGCACAGCAGGTTGAGCATCACGACCGGGGTCGGCGCCGGGTCGGCGAGCAGCTTCTCGAGCTGCTCCCGGGTCGGGTAGAGGGCGATTTGCATGGAGGACTCCTCGGCGAGATAATGGCACCTCTAGTGCCATAAGTGGAAGTCCCCCACCACAGCTGCCCTACGTCGGCGGCTATGCCGCTCATGGCCGAGAAGGGGGCCGAGGCTTGGCTCGCTCCCTTCACCCATCCGCGGCGGTGCCGAAGACGAGCTTGCCCCAGCCCTCGGCGTGCTCGCGCGAGAAGTCGGTGTCGGCGAGGCCCACGCGCTCGACGTCGGCGCGAAGCGTCTGCGGGTCCACGCGGTAGGCGCGCGCCGCGTTCTCGCCGAGGATCAGCCGCCGCTCCGCCTCGGGGACCTCGAGCAGCGCCCGCGAGAGCCACTTCCGCGAGTGCGGCCACGTGCCCTCGACGTGCGGGAAGTCCGCGCCCCACATGATGCTGCCGAGGCCGATCCGCTCGCGCAGGCGCGCTTCGCGCGGCGTCATCGACGAGGCCCCGACGAAGCACTGCCGCTTCCAGTACTCGCTCGGCGCGAGCGGGAGCTGCTTGCGGGCGAAGCCCATCCACTTCGACTTCCAGATCTCGTCCATGTACGCGAAGTGGTCGGGTACCCAGTCGGCGCGCGCCTCGGTGAGTGTGAAGTGCAGGCTCGGATGTCGCTCGAACACGCCGCCCCAGATCAGGTGTGTGAGCGGGCGCCTGCTGAAGAACATCACCTCGGTCGCGTAGGAGAGAATCGCCGCCGGGCCGCTGCCGTAGTCGGGGCTGCCGCCGCCGCCGTGGATCGCGAGCGTGAGCTCCTCTTCCTCGCACGCGGTCCAGATCGGCTCGTAGCGCTCGTGGTAGTAGTTCGGGAGACCCTTCGTCGTGATCGGGATCATGACGCCGCGCAGCCCCGCGCGCTTCGCCCAGCGGATCTCGTCGACGGCGGCTTCCGCGTCGTGCACGGGCACGATGGCGAGCCCGATGCGCCGGCCACGCGCCTCGGCGCAGAGCTCCGCGACCCAGCGGTTGTAGGCGCGCGTCCCCGCCGCGCGCAACTCGGGCGCTGCCTCCGGGTCCTTGCCGAACGGCGGCTCGTTGTCGTCGGTGCCGTCGGGGAAGACGACCTCCGCCACGATGCCCTCGGCCTCGAGCTCCTTCAGGCGGGTCGCGTGCTGCCAGAAGCCCTCGAGGCCGCCGGCCTCCTCGGCCTGCTTCGCGTGGTCGGCGATCGCCTCGGAGGTGAAGAGCCGCTTCATGCCCTGGCCGCGCCCGGGCGCGGTCTTCTCCAGATAGCGCTCGAAGTCCGCGTGGTACTGCCTCTCGAGATACGGGCGGTAGAGCGGCGCAGGCAGCCCGGCGTGGCAGTCGGATGAGATCACCATGTAGCGCGCCATCGGCGTCCTCCGGTCTGCGCAGCGTACACCCACCGTCTACTCCTGCTCGGAGTAGGGAAAGCCGGCGCCGCGCTTCAGCCGCGCTTGGCCGCGGGTGACTCGCGCACGAAGTCGATGTGGGTCGAGCGCTCCGCGATGCGCCAGCCGTCGGGCGTGCGGACGAAGCGGTCGCGGTACTCGCCGACCATGACCGGGCCCTCGAGCGGGGAGGTCCGGCGGCCTTCCTCGCCGTCGTGGCGGTACAGCGTCACATAGACGACCCCACTCGCGTGGTCGGCGTCGATCACCTCGACGAGGAGGTTGCTGCAGACGTGTCGCGACATGCGGCTGCGGTTCGCCTGCCGCGCTGCGAAGCCGCGCCGGAGCTCCTCGTGCCCCTTCATCTCGACCCCCGGCGCCCGCCAGACTCCCTCCTTCGCGAACAGCTCCGCGATGCGCTCGGCCTCGCCGTGGTCGACGTAGTGGCAGTAGCGGGTGACGAGCCGCTCGCACTCGCGTTCGATCTCGAGTCTATCGATCGCGGTCACGTGCCCTCCCGTCTTCGGACGACCGACACATCATGGCCCAGCTCGGGCCGCCGCTGGGCAAGCGATCATCCTCCGGCCGCGGCGTCCGCGGGGTGCTCGCCGAGGAAGGCGTCGATCAGCTCGTAGACTCGGGGATCTCCGCCCGAGTCTTCGATGTGGTTGGCTCCCTGGAGGATTTCGAAGCGCGCTCCCGGGATGAGCGAGGCGAGCTCGCGCCCGCCCTCGATCGGCACGGTCGTGTCGCGGGTTCCGTGGATCACGAGTGTCGGAACCTCGAGCCGCCGCGCGAGGTCCCGTGTGTCGATGAGGGCACCCTGCTCAAAGAAGCCCGCGACCGCGAGGCCGCTCCCCGATCTTCGGAGGAATTCGTTCACGACCCGCTTCGTGACCTCGTCCGAGTCGTGCCAGATGAGCTCGACCAGCATCCCGCGCACCGCCGGCGACTCCCAGCCGCTCCGGATCAATGCGAAGAAGTCCGCTTCCGCTCGCCGCACCTCGGGCGTCGTCATCTTCAAGTCCCGGCCGGCGTTGGTCGCGGCGAGGATCAGAGCCGAGACGCGCTCGGGGTGCCGAGCCGCGTACGCGATCGCGGTGGGTCCGCCCGCCGAGACGGCGAAGATGGGAAAGCGCCGGAGTCCGAGCGCGTCGACCACCGCCTCGAGGTCGCGCACGCGCGCGTCGAGCGAGAAGTCGGTGACGTCGCGATCCGACATGCCGAAGCCGCGGCCGTCGTAGCGGACCAGGGTGTGGTGCTCGGAGGCGCCGAGCGTGACGCCCGAGGTATCGTAGACGGCGCTGTAGAGACCGTCCTGGAGGTGGCTGGCCCAGCCGAGCACGAAGACGAGCGGCGGGCCCTGACCCGAGGTGGCGTAGGCGATCCGCACGCCATCCACGGTCGTCGCGAAGCCGAGCTTCTGCTCGATCGGGGGTCCCAGGAGCCTGGGCAGGTTCAGCGCGACGCTCGCAAGGATCGCAGTGCGGTTCGGGACGTAGATCGCGTAGCCAAGTGCGAGGGTGATCGCGAAACCAGCGAGCACGCGGACCGCGGGACGCGTCGACCACGCGTGCGGTTCGCGGCGCGCGCCCGCGTCGAGCGCGAACACCTCGAGCGAGGACTCGACGTTCTTGAGCGCCTGAGGGCCAAGCGAGCGAGCGCGGATGTGCGGCTGGCCGCGCACCATCCGGTGCACGGCCTCCGAGATGCAGATTCCGCCCGGCTCGGCGAGCGGCCGGATGCGCGCCGCGACGTTCACGCCCTCGCCGATCACCTCGCCGTCGCGTCGGACGACGTCGCCGAGGTGGACGCCCATGCGGAGCCGCAGATCGGCGTCGTCCCGAAGCACGGCCTGCAGCGCCAGCGCGTAGTCCACGGCGAGCAGCGCGCTGGGAAACACGCAGAGGAGCTCGTCGCCGGTGGAGTCCACGACCTCGCCCTGGAACTGCAGGACGAGCGGACGCGCGATCGAGCGGTGGCGCTCGCGCGCGCGGATCGCGCTCGCTTCGTCGCGCTCGGTGAGCGACGTGTAGCCGACGATGTCGCTGAAGACGATCGCCGCCAGCCGCCGCTCGACCGCTCGCTGCTCCGCCACGCCCCTCCCCGGTTGGGCGCACGAGGGTGCGCCCGGACGGCGAGAAAGGCAACGCCGCGGGCCGAGCCTCGCCCGACCCGTCGAATGGTGGCACTTCATGTGCCATGCATGACAAGATCCGGCTTTTGACGAGAGGTGCATATGGCGGGTCTCGAGACTACTGATGAGATGTTCGATCTGCGGATGTCGGAGAGCGCGAAGCCGCTCCTGGCGAGGGTCAAGGCCTTCATCCGGGAGGAGGTCGAGCCGATCACGATCGAGTTCTACCGACTGGGCGCGGACCGCAAGGAGCGCTGGTCGTGGGCGCCCGGGCAGCTCGAGCTGCTCGACTCCGTCAAGGCGAAGGCCAAGGCGAAGGGTCTCTGGAACTTCTTCCTGCCCGACGACGAGACGGGCCAGGGCCTGAAGAATCTCGACTACGCCTACATCGCGGCGGAGCTTGGCAAGAGCCCGCTCGCGTCGGAGTGCCTCAACTGCGCGGCGCCCGACACCGGCAACATGGAGGTGCTCGAGCGCTGCGGGACTCCGGCGCAGAAGGACCGCTGGCTCAAGCCGCTGCTGGCCGGGGAGATCCGCTCCGCCTTCGCGATGACGGAGCCCGACCTCGCGTCCTCGGACGCGAAGAACATCTCGTGCCGCGCCCGGCTGGTCGGCAACGAGTGGGTGATCGACGGCGAGAAGTACTACATCTCCGGCGCCGGCGACCCGCGCTGCAAGATCATGATCGTGATGGTGCAGACGAACCCGGACGGGCCGCCGCACCTCCGGCAGTCGCAGATCCTCGTGCCGACCGACGCGCCCGGCTTCGAGATCCTCGGCCCGATGCACGTGTTCGGGAAGGACGACGCGCCGCACGGCCACATGCACATCCGCTTTACGAACTGCCGCGTGCCCCGCGAGAACATCCTGCTCGGCGAGGGGCGCGGCTTCGAGATCTCGCAGGTGCGCCTGGGACCGGGCCGCATCCATCACTGCATGCGGTCGATCGGCGCAGCCGAGCGCGCGATCGAGCTGATGGCGAAACGCGGCCTCACGCGCGAGGCCTTCGGCAGGCGGTTGGCCAACCTCGGCAAGAACACCGAGACGATCGCCAAGGCGCGGATCGAGATCGAAGCCATGCGCATGATGGTGCTCAAGGCCGCCAAGGCGATGGACGTGCTCGGCAACGCGCCGGCGCGCATCTGGGTGAGCGCCGTCAAGGCGATGGTGCCCGAGCGCGTCTGCCGCATCATCGACGAGGCGATCCAGATCCACGGCGCGACGGGCGTGTCGCAGTGGACGCCGCTCGCCGACATGTACGCGAGCCAGCGCACGCTGCGCCTCGCCGACGGGCCCGACGAGGTGCACTGGTTCGTCGTGGGCCGGGCCGAGCTCGCGCGCTGGGTCGAGGACGGGGCGAGCGACTACGACCCGAAGAAGAGCTACATGGCACGGCCGCCGGAGGGCAAGGTCTTCAGCGGGCCTTGAGCAGCTCCTCGAGCTTCGAGTTCTGCGCCCGCGAGACCGCGCGCATGCGCTCGAGCGCATCGGCGCGTGCGCGCGGCTCGGCGGGAAGCGCGGGGAAGAGCTTGCGGAAGAGCTGCAGCCGCGCGTTCGCGAGCCACTTCTCGAGCTCGGGATCCTCGGCCCAGCGCAGATTGTTCCGGTCGTTGGCGATCGTCGTGCGCAGCCAGTCGAGATCCGAGTCCGGGTGCGGAACGGGCACGCAAAGTGCGTTCCGCATCGCGTCGTCGGGGTAGGCCGCCTCGACGTGCGCGGCGAGCGCCGCGCTGAACACCTGCTGGCAGGTGCGCACGGACTGCAGCGTGAGCCGCGCGCCATCGAAGATCGGCAGCGCGGGGCGGCGCTCGAGTCCGTCGGCCGTGCAGTCGACGAACAGCGTGTCCGGGTGCGTGGGCAGGCTGCCGCCGTCGAGGACGAGCGCGCGCTCGTCGATGCGCTGCACCCGACCCAGCCGGACCACGTCTTCGATCCGGCGTAGCTGCTCGAGCTCGGCCTGGGTCACGGTCGCGCAGCGGAACATCGTCGGTCGCACGCGGTCGTCGAGACGCAGGAGCTGGCCGCACGCGGCCAGGCGATCGAACAGGTCGTCGATCGACGTGGCCGCCGCGATGGCGCGACCCTGGGCCACCAGCCCCGCGCCGATCGCTTGCATGAACTGCGCGCCGGGCTGGATGCGCGCGCGATCGAGCAGCCAGGAGTCGCGCGGCATGATCCAGCGGAGCGCGCGAGGCGGGACGCCCTGCGCGAGCAGCCACAGGCAGGCGTCCATCCCCGTCTTGCCCGCGCCGACGACCGTGTAGCAGGCGTGCGTGCGGCGCAGGCGCGACAGCTCGTTCGGCGCCACGCACGCGATGCCGGCGGCGACCGGATACGGGGGCGGTCGCATGGCTGGCACGGTCACGCGCATGTAGCTGGCGTCAACGGTGCGCCGGCGCAGCTTCACCGCGAACTCGTCGCCCGACACGACGGAGCGAAACCGCCCATCGCCCGCGTACTCGCACATCGGGAAGTACGAGACGCGGCCGGTCGGCAACAGCTGCTGCTGCATCACCTGGTCGAAGTACGCGCAGACCTCGCCAGAGGTCGCGAGCTCGTACAGGCCGGCGTTCCAGCCGGTGCGATCGATGCAGTCGCTGCCGAGAGCGCGCGAGTTCACCCCATAGAACGACGACGGCTGGTGCAAGCGGACGTAGGGATAGGCTCGGGTCCAATGCCCACCGGGTTGGTGGTAGCGATCGACGATCGCGACGCTCGAGTCGGTCTCGCTGACGAGCGTGTCGGTGAACGCCATCCCCATCGCACCGGCACCGATGACGAGATAGTCGGCTTCGATCGTGGTGGTCACGGCGAGAGCTCCTCCTGTGCGGCTTGCGGGCGGCGCGCTTCGAGCGCGGCCTGGATCTCCGAGTGCCTCTCGCGTGTGATCCGGTAGCGCGTGATCAGGCTGATCGGGATCAGATACAACAGCGGCACCGCCACACCGACGACGATGCCGAGGTGCAGGATCGCATCCGCTGGCGCGTCGGCGGGCTTCACGTGGGCCGGAAAGGCGATCAGCGTCAGGATCAACCCGCCCAGGATCGTGCCCACCCCGGATACGGCCTTGCCCGAGAAGGACAGCGCGGCGTTGAACATCGCCTCCTGTCGGTAGCCGGTGCGCAGCTCGTGGTCATCCAGTAGATCCGCGACGAGCGAGGCGCCGATGATGCCCTGGATCACGGCGATGCTGGCTCCGAACACGCCCATTCCCACCAGGATGGCCAGCAGCTTCGGGTCGCCGTTCTCGGGCAGCACGTCCAGCAGGCGCAGGCTCACCACCGCGATGCCGTCCGCCAGATTCACGACCGAGCACGCCAGTAGAATCTGCTTCTTGTCCCACTTGCGCTGCACGGCGGCGACGACGGGGAACGCGAGCAGCGCGCCCGTGGCGGACAGCACGAACCAACGCAGGTCCTCCGTGGTGAGGCCCCAGAAGTAGGTCGTCATGTAGATGCCGATGTTGGCCGTGGTGCCGCCGATCGCGGCCGACAGCAGCACGATCACGAAGATCAGGGCGAACTGGCGGTTGCGCAGGGCCTGCAGCAGCTCGCGCGCCGTCTGCGCGAATCCGAACGCCGCGGCTGCGGTCGCGTGCTGGCGCAGGAAGGGGATCTCGCGCCAGGTGAGAAGCGTCGTCGCAAGCGCGCCCCCGCTGAGCAGGCAGCCCGCCAGGAAGGCCATTCGCAGGTAGCCGGCCGGGTTGAGCTGCCCCACCGGGAACTCCTCGCTGCCCGGCATGACGAAGCTGAAGACGAAGAGCGGGAAGCCGACGCCGATCGTCCAGCCGACGGCGAAGCGATGGGTCATGACCGAGGTCCGCTCGTGGTAGTCGTCCGAGAGCTCGGCCGCGATCGCGGCCCAGGGCACGAAGTAGAGCGCCATGAGCCCTCGCGTGAGGACGGCGAACACGAGCAGCCAGACGAAGAGCCCGCTGTGGGAGAGCCCGCTCGGTGGCACGAAGACGGCGAAGAGCGCGGCTCCGAGCGGAAGCGACGCACAGAGCATCAGCGGATGACGACGTCCCCAGCGCGTCCTCGAGTTGTCCGAGAAGGTCGCTACTAGAGGGTCGGTGACGGCGTCGAACACGATCGCGATCGCGAGCGCGATCGATACGAGGAACGCGTCCACCCCGAGGATCTGGTTGTAAAAGAGCAGCGTGAAGCTGTTGAACACCCAGTTCTTGACGGTGTCCGGAATCGCGCCGATGCCCTGGTAGAGCTTCGTCGAGAACGAGAGCGGGCCGCCGCGTTCACGTCGCACGTAGCGGGGTTGGCGTGCGTCCTCCATGCCGGCTGCCTTCAGTTGGGCCAGTAGATGTACTCGTCGTCCTGCGCGTCGGGCTCGGCCAGTGTCTTGTCGATGTTGATCGGCGACTCGGTCAGCGATGGCCAGGCCGACTCGGCCTGCTCGGCGTTGTGCGCGGCGAGCGCGCGCCGCAGCTCGGCGACGCGCTCGGGCTCGCGCGCGGCGAGGTTGGTCTGCTCGGTCGGGTCGCTTCGCATGTCGAAGAGCCAGGTGGTGCCCGGCGGCCGTTCGTTCACCTGGAGCTTCCAGCCGTCGACGAGCGCGGCCTGGTAGTGGCCCGTGCGCCAGAAGAGCTCGCGGTGCGGCACACCCTCGCGCTCACCGCGGACGAACGGGATGAGATCGACGCCGTCGATCTTGCGGTCCGCGGGCAGCGGCACGCCCGCCGCCGCCGCCGCGGTGGCAAAGATGTCGAAGCCGTGCACCGGCGCGGCGTAGGTGTGCCCGGCCGCGAGCCGCGCGGGCCAGCGCAGGAAGTACGGCACGTGAATGCCGCCTTCGAAGAAGCTGATCTTCCAGCCGCGGAAGGGTCGGTTCACGTCGGGCAGACCGATATAGCCGGGCGCGCCGTTGTCGGACGTGAAGAAGACGAGCGTGTTCTCCTCGAGGCCATGCGCGCGCAATGCGTCGAGCACGCGCCCCACGCCGCGGTCGAGTGCGCGGATCATCGCCGCGTACACGCGCAGGCGGTGATCCTGGATGTGGGAGAGCGCGTCGTAGTCTGCCCGCGTGGCCTGGAGCGGCGAGTGCGGTGCCCAGTGCGCGAGGTAGAGAAAGAACGGGCGCGCGGCGTTGGCCTCGATCGCCTTCACCGCTTCGTCGGTGTAGTAGTCCGTCAGGTAGCCCGCCGGCGCGAAGGCCTCGCCTCCATTCCACGAGGCGGCGTGCTTGCCGGCGCGCCACAGGAACTGGTCGATGGGATCGAAGTCCTGCATCGAGTTCACGACGTCGGGATGAGCCACGGGCAGATGCAGCAGGCTCGCCATCAGCAAGCTCTCGTCGAAGCCCTGCTCGTGCGGCGCCATGCCGTTCGTGCCACCCAAGTGCCACTTACCGATGTGCACGGTGTGGTAGCCCGCTTGCTTCAGCAGCTCGGCCAGCGTGACCTCCGACGCCGGCATGCCCTGGGCGTCGAATTCGCCCTGCGCGCCGTCGAGGCGGAGCGTCGGCCGCAGCCGGCCGGGCATGCGGTTCGCGAGGTGCGGCACGATCATGGCGAAGCCCGCGGGGGTCGGCGTGAACTCGAAGCCGAAGCGCGTGGCGTAGCGCCCCGACATCAGCGCGGCGCGCGAGGGTGCGCAGGTCCCGTTGGCGGAGTAGCCCGCGCTGAAGCGGACACCGTCGCGTGCGAGCGAGTCTATGCTGCGTGTCGGCACGCTGCCGCCCGCAACGCCGCCGCCGCCGAAGCTGAGGTCGTTCCAGCCCAGGTCGTCGGCCATGATCACCACGATGTTCGGTGGCCGTTCGCCGGGCGCGCGACCGGCGGGATCGGGGCCGCGGTCCCAGACGACCGGGCGGTTGGGTCCCACCGGCAGCCGGCGCTGCATCGCGAAGCCGATCGCTTCGAGCAGGATGCGATCCTGGTAGAGCCAGCCCAGGCCCGCCACGAGCGCGACGACGACTCCGACGAGCACGCTGATCTTTCGGGTGCGCGACATGCTGTCTCCGATGCTATCGCGCCAAGGGGTGGCTGCGTTCCCGCTTCACGGCGGCCGCATTATGGCATATGCTGTGCCACAATACGGTCGCCGCAGGAGGGTCTCGAGGCATGTCGAAGCTGAACGCGCTGCGCACGCCCGAGGAGCGCTTTGCGAGGCTCCCGTTCTTTCCCTGGGCGCCTCGCTACCAGGACGACCTGCCGGGCTACGAGGGGCTGCGGCTGCACTATCTCGACGAGGGGCCCAAGGACGCGCGCGAGGTCTTCCTGTGCCTGCACGGCGAGCCGACCTGGGCGTACCAAGCCTACACCTACTCGTTCCATCGCAACACGGCGCTGCGCTTGCTGGAGCGGCTCGACCTGCGGAGCGTCACGCTCGTGTGTCAGGACTGGGGCGGGCTGCTCGGCCTCACGCTGCCGATGGAAATGCCCGAGCGCTTTCGCCGCCTGCTGGTGATGAACACCGGGATTCCCGTCGGCAAGCCCGTCTCCGACGGCTTCGCGGCGTGGAAGGCCTTCGCAGGCGCGTACCACGACATCCCCGTTTCCGGCCTCGTCGCGCTGTCTTCGCCGGGCGCGCTCAACCCCTACGACGTCGCGGCCTACGACGCGCCCTTCCCAGACGCCAGCTACAAGGCCGGTGTGCGGCGCTTCCCGCAGCTCGTGGCCGTCGAGCCCGGCATGGAGGGAGTCGCGTACGGCGAGCGCGCGCGGCGCTTCCTCGCCAACGACTGGCGCGGCGAGAGCTTCATGGCGATCGGGCTGCGCGCGACGATCCGCGGCTGTCCGCCCGCGCTCGAAGTCGCCGACGCCGGGCACTTCGTGCAGGAATGGGGCGAGCCGATCGCGCGCAAGGCGCTCGCAGCCTTCGGACTGGCGGCAAAGCCCGCGTGAAGCGGCGCGGCGTCGTGGTCCTCTGGTCGATTCTCGCCGCGCTGTATCTCGGCTTCCGCGTCTGGTATGACGGCGGCGGCGGGCCGCTCACCGCGGAGGAGGTCGCACGCTATCTGGCGCGCTTCCAGGAGCGCGGCGTGAAGCCCGAGCGCCTCGATACGCTGCGCGCGTTTCTGGCAGGCGACACCGGCGCGGAGTTCGTGATGGCGAATTTCATCCACTTCCACGAGCGACCCGGCGCGCAGGAGGAGCTCGACCGCTACATGGCGCACATGTATCCGGAGCTGCTCAAGCGCGCCTGTCACCCGGTGCTCGCGGGACCGGTCGTGGCGCGCGCGCTCGACTACTGGGGGGTCGAGGGAGGCGAGCGCTGGTCGCTCGTCGGTCTGGTCCGCTACCGCAGCCGGCGCGACATGCTCGAGATCGCCACGCATCCCGCGTTCGCCGACGCGCACGCCTTCAAGACCGCCGCGATGCAGCAGACCATCGCGATCCCGCTCGAGCCGTTCGTGAATCTCGCGAGTCCGCGCTGGATCGCCCTGCTCGCCCTCATCGCGGGCGGCGCGCTGCTGCAGCTCCTGCTGCGCGCGCGAGCCGCGTGACCTCGCTCGTCCGCCGCATCGCGCCGCTCGGCGCGCTCGTGCTCACGAGCCCGCGCACGCGCGACCTGCGCCGCTGGCTCGCCGAGCGCCGCCGCCGGCGGCGCGGCGAGCCGCATCGCGTGCACTACATGCACCAGGTCGATGATCCCTACAGCCAGCTCGTGGCGCAGGTGCTGCCGAGCTTCCTCGCCCGCTATCCGGTCGAGCTCGTGCCGCACCTCGTCGCGCCGCCGTCGGACGCGGCGGCGCCCGAGCGCGCGCGGCTCGCCGAGTACGCGCGGCGCGACGCCGCCGACGTGGCGCCCGGCTACGGCCTCGAGTTCCCGGCTCACGCCGGCGCCCCGAAGCCGGAGTCGGTCGAGCTGGCCACGCGCATCCTCGCCGCGTCGCTCGCGCCGGAGCCGTTCGCGGCGCTCGCCTCGCGCGTGGGCGCGGCGCTGTGGCGCGGCGATCAGGTCGCGCTCGAAGCTCTCGGCCGCGAGTCGGGCGCGGCGAGCGCCGACGACGCGCGCGAGGCCGTCGCTGCCGGCACCGAGCTGCGCGAGCGGCTGGGTCACTACCTCGGCGCGATGCTCCACTACGGCGGCGAGTGGTACTGGGGCGTGGACCGGCTGCATCACCTGGAGCGTCGGCTGCGCAGCCTCGGGCTCGCGCGCTCTAGCGGCGGATCCGCATTCATCGCGCCGCGTCCCGATCCCTCCACGCAGCGCGCGCCGGCGTCGCGCGAACGGCTCACGCTCGAGTACTACCCGTCGTTGCGCAGCCCGTACACCGCGATCGCGATGGCCCGCGTGCTCGCGCTGCCGCGGCGGCTGCCCGTCGATCTGGTGCTGCGCCCCGTCCTGCCCATGGTGATGCGCGGACTGCCTGTTCCGAGGGAGAAGCGGCTCTACATCACGCTCGACAGCGCGCGCGAGGCCTGGGACGCGGGCGTTCCCTTCGGGCGCGTCTGCGATCCCGTCGGGCGGCCGGTCGAGCGCTGCTTCTCGCTCTTCGCCTGGGCGCGCGAGCACGGGCGCGCGGGGGAGCTGCTGCACGCCTTCACCGAGCTGTCGTTCGCAGAGGGTGTGGACACCGGCACCGACGCGGGCCTGCGCAAGGTCGTCCTGCGCGCGGCGCTCGACTGGGACGAGGCGCGCACGCACCTCGATCGCGAGGGCTGGCAGGACGAGCTCGAGGCCAATCGCAAGCAGCTCTTCGAGCTCGGGCTCTGGGGCGTGCCGAGCTTCCGGCTGCTCGGTCGGGCCGGCGAGAGCGACCACTCGACCTGGGGCCAGGACCGACTGTGGCGCGTCGAGCAGGAGATCCGGCGGCGTCTCAGGAGCGGCGCAGCTTCTTGAAGTCGGGGGTGCGTTTGTCGACGAACGCGCGGATCGCCTCGATGTTCTCGGGCGAGCCCGCCTGCGCGCGCATGCCGGCGTCCTCGGCCGCGAGCGCGGCGCGAATCCCGGGCTCGCGCGCCGCGAGCAGCGTGCGCTTGGTGGCCCGCAGCGCCGAGAGCGGGTGCTGCGCGATCTCGCGCGCCTTCGCGAGAGCAGCGCCGAGCAGCTCGGCGTCGGGGTAGACCCGCGTGGCGATGCCGGTCTCGAGCGCGCGCGCGGCGTCGATCCACTCGGCCGTGAAGAAGAGCTCCGCGGCGCGGCGCGCGCCGATCACGGCCGGCAGCATGTAGCTCGACGCGCCCTCGGGCACGAGACCGAGCCGCACGAACGGCAGCCGCAGCCGCACGCTCTCGCCGACGTAGACGACGTCGCAGTGGAACAGGAAGGTGGCGCCGATGCCCACGCCCACGCCCGCGGCCGCCGCGACGAGCGGCTTGTCGAAGCGCACCACCGCGTCCATGGTCTTGTGGTAGCCGCTGGCGAAGCCGTCGCTGCGTTGAGCGCGCGCGCCGCCGCCGAATGCCGACAGGTCCACGCCCGCCGAGAAGTCGCCGCCCGCGCCGGTGACCACGACGACCGAAACGTCGTCGTCCTCGCGCGCCTGGTTCAAGGCGTCGGCGAACGCGTCCCAGAGCGGCTCGTCGAAGGCGTTCTTGCGCGCGGGGCGATTCAGCGTGACGAGCAGGACGCCGTCGTCGAGCGCGCGCAGCAGCCGGTCGTCCCCCATCTCAGTCCCAGTGGGCGTCCGGATCGAGCGGCCAGAGCGGGCGCGGCGAGCGCTTGCGCGGGAAGACCTCGATGTGGTGCGTGGTCAGGCCCGGCGGATCTGCGGTCACGATCTCGCGCGCCAGGTCCTGGAAGCCTGCGCGGAAGTGGTTGCTCGACTTGAGCGCGACGATCCGGTAGCGGCGCACGTCGATCCCGTGCAGCAGGAACACCTCCGGGTCGAAGGTCTGCTGGCTCGACGAGGCGACGATCACGTCGATCCCGTCGACCGAGAGGCGCGCGCTCTTGCCGAGGTTCACGCGCACGCCGGCGAGCATGTGGGTGAGCGTGAAGCGCCCGTCGGTGAGCGCCCGAACCTGCGCGCGCACGCGCAGCGGCTCGCCGTGCAGCGCGTCGCTCTTGCCGCCGAGTGCGATGTCGATGGCAGCGCCGACGCCGGCGGCGTGCGCGGCCGCGGCCGTCTCGGGATCGGCGATGAAGCCGAAGCACGCGCTCTCCAGCCGCGCCTCGAGCATCGCGCGCAACAGGTGTGTGCCGTCGCCCGGGGCGCCGCCGCCGGGGTTGTCGGAGGTCTCGTTGATCACCACCGGGCCACCGCCCACGGCGAGCGCGCGCTCGACCGCCTCGCGCGCCGAGAGGCTGGTCGGACGAAATGCCTCGCGCAGCTCCCAGACGAAGCGCGCGACGTCGCGCGCCGCGGAGCGCGCCAGCGCGCGGTCGCGCGCCGTCGCGATGATCGACGAGCCGACGACCGGGACGTCGGTGTACGGGAAGCCGTGGAAGAAGCTCACGTCGAGCACGCCCGGGCGGCGTTCCTCCGCGGCGCAGCGCTCGTTCACGGCCTTCGCGGGGCCGAAGAGCGTGGTGCTCGTCGGCAGCAGGATCGGCAGGCGCTCGACGCACACTGCCGTGGCGCCGTCGGCTGCCAGCAGGCGCGGGAGAAGCGTCACCGCCTCGTGTCCGCGCTCGTACAGGTCCACGTGCGGATACTCGTGACAGGGCAGGGCGAGGTCGAGCGCGTCGGCCATCGCCTGCGAGGCGTTGCCGTGCAGATCGAACGTGGCCACGAGCTTCACGTCGCGCCCCACGAGATCGCGCACCGCCTGCGCCAGGTCGGCCTCGAGATCGTCCACTCCGTCGGCGATGCCCGCGCCGTGCAGCGCGAGCGCCACCGCGTCGAGCGGGCCGGCGGCGCGCAATCCTTCGAGAACCTCCGCCTTCAGTGCGCGGTACGCGGCGGCCTCGATCACGCCGGACGGGTTCGCCCCGGAGACGAGGATCGGGACCGGCTCTGCCCCGATCTCGTCGCACGCCGCGAGCATCCCGCCCACGTCGGTGCGCGTCGCGGCCATGCCCCGCACGCGCGCGCCGCGCACCACCCAGAAGGCGGAGAGGGGAGTCTGGCCGCGGCAGTAGCTGTTGGTCTCGTGGGCGATCCCGGCGATGGCCACGCGCAGCGTCACGTTCGCAGCATACACCCCGTCGTAGCATGGCGGCCGACGGAGGAACGACGCATGCCGTGGACGCGCGACGAGCTCGAGCAGGCCTTCGAGCGCTACTGCAAGCTTCGGTACGAGGCGTCGCGTACGGGAGACTGGAACCGCTGGGCCGCACGACTGGTACCTGATCGACGTCGAGCGCGGCTGGATCGTGTTCCACTGCCAGAACCAGCTCCCGGCGCCGTTTCGGCCCGACGGCAGCCCGTTCGCCTTCCCGACCTGGTCGCAGATCCGGCCCGTGCGTGTACGGCGCTGCGAAGCCGCGCCTACGCCTTCGCTCGCCGGCGGCTCGATGCGCGCGCGCTCTGCGCGCTTGCGGTCCGCGGTCAGTCTTGGGTCAGCCTCCTAGCCGCGGACCACCCACTCGCTCATCAGTGAGGTCTCCAGGCGCGGCAGGTCGAGGAACTTCTGCACGTGCTCGAGCACGCGGCGCGCGTTCTCGCGCGAGCCGTACAAGCGCGCGGGGTCGGTCACGTCCTCGATGCGGCGGAAGTGCTCCTCGACGATCCCCGCCCAATCCGGCGCGCCGGGCGTGAGCGCGCGGCGCACCGCGTTGCGCACGTAGCACCAGAGCGGGTGCACCTCGAGCGAGAGCGCGGTGTGCACCTCCTGCCATTCGTGCAGGAACTCGGCGTGCGAGAGCTTCGGGTTGGGCACGAGGAAGGTCACCAGGCTCACGCCCGGCGTGCGCTCCTCGGCGGGGCGGTCGTCGTACCAGCGCGGCACGCTCTCGTCCACGAGATAGCCGGCGAACCGCGGCGCGCTCGCCGCCAGCGCGCGCTCGAGCGCTTCGCGCTCTCCGGAGTCGTCGAGCCAGAGGGGAGCGATCGCCGCGACGCGCTCGGACTGCTCCTGGCGCACCCCCATGCTGCGCTCGAGGCCCGCCTGCACGTCGGCGATGCTGAAGCGCAACCGACGGACCCCGGCCTCGAGCAGGCGCGGCGCGGTCTCGCCAAGCAGGCGCAGCCGGAACGCGTCGATGCTCTCGTCGGTCCGCTTCCAGAGCGCGTAGACGAGCTTCTCCATGATCCCCTTACGACAGCATCGCGCCGTCGACGCGCAGCTCGGTGCCGTTGATGTGAGCCGCCTCCTCGCTCGCCAGGTAGGCGATCGCGCTCGCGACGACTTCGGGGCCGCGGAAGCGGTCGAAGGGCATGATGCGGTACAAGAGCTTGCGGTCCGCGCCCTCCGGCAGCCGGAAGGCCTGCTGGATCGGCGTCTCGATCGCGCCGGGGCAGACCGAGTTCGCGCGCAGCCCCTGCTTGCCGTACTCGATCGCCAGGCCGCGCGTGAAGGCGAGCACCCCGCCCTTCGACGCCGAGTACGCCGCAGTCCACGGGTGCCCGGCGAGCGCGGCCGTCGACGAGGTGTTCACGATCGCGCCGCGCGTCGCGAGCAGGTGCGGGATCGCCGCCTGACACATGAGAAAGGTGCCGGTCAGGTTGACGGCGAGGATCCGGTTCCAGTCGTCGAGCGCGAGCTCGTGCGTGTGGTCGAAGCGCAGGATGCCCGCGACGTTGCAGAGCGCGTGCAGCGCGCCGAGCTCCGTCACGGCGCGCTCGACCATGCCGCGCACGGCCCGCGGGTCCGAGACGTCGCACAGCTGCGCGAGGGCGTCCGCGCCCTGCTCGCGCGCGAGCTTCGCCGTCTCCTCCAGCGCGGTCGCCTGCACGTCGCAGAGCGCCACGCGCGCGCCTTCTTCCGCGAGGCGCACAGCGGTGGCGCGTCCGATCCCCGACGCCGCGCCGGTCACGAGGGCGACCTTGCCCGCGAAACGCTTCATCCTTCGAGCCCGAGCATACGACCCACGCCGAGCCGATGGCCGGCGGTGAAGCCGCCGTCGACCGCGAGCGCGTGCCCGGTGACGAACGATGCGTCGTCGGAGGCGAGGAAGAGGGCGGCTGCGGCGATCTCCTCCGGCTGGCCGAGCCGGCCCAGCTGATGCGCTGCGATCGCGGCGTCGAGGAGCGGCTTGGTCGCCGCGTTGCCGAACACCGCGCGCAGCATCGGCGTGTCGATGAAGCCGGGGCAGATGCAGTTGGCGCGGATCCCGCGCCGCCCGTAGTCGATCGCGAGATTGCGCGTGAGCAGCACCACGCCTCCCTTCGACGCGTTGTAGGCGCTGCCGCCCTCGGTGCCCTCGAGCCCCTCGACGCTGGCGATGTTCACGATGCTGCCGGAGCGCTGCGCGAGCATCGGCGTGAGCGCGTGCTTGCACACCAGGTAGGTGCCCTTCAGGTTGACGTCCAGCACGCGGTCCCATTCCTCCGCCGCGAGCGCGTGCACGGGGCCGCCGCCGGCCACGCCGGCCGCGTTCACCACGACGTCGAGTCGGCCGAAGCGCCGCAGCGTCTCGGCGACTGCGTCGCGCACGCGCGCTTCGTCGCGCACGTCGCCGGTCGCGAACAGCGCGTCTCCGTCCCACGAGCCGGCGACCGGCTTCGCCAGATCGAAGCCCGCCACGCGCGCGCCTTCCCGGGCGAAGCGCTCCGCGCAGGCGGCTCCGATCCCCGAGGCCGCGCCCGTGACCAGCGCGACCTTGCCGTCGAGTCGTCCCATGCGGGTATGATCTTTTGAAACCGGTTGCAGCGTCAAACGAGCGGCGCGGAGGCTTCCGTGGAGTTCGGCCTGTTCTACGAGATCCCCGTCGCGCGTCCGTGGCACGCACGCAGCGAGTACGACGCCTACCAGCAGACCATCGCGCAAGCCGTCCTCGCCGATTCGGTCGGCTTCTCGAGCTTCTGGACCGTCGAGCATCACTTCCTGGAGGAGTTCTCGCACTGCAGCGCGCCGGGCGTGCTGTACGGGCACATCGCGGCGCGCACGCGCAATCTGCGCATCGGTCACGGCGTGCGCCTGTTGCCGTTCCCGTACAACCATCCGATCCGCGCGGCGGAGGCTGCGGCGGTGCTCGACCTGATCAGTGATGGCAGACTCGAGTTCGGCACGGGTCGGTCTGCAACGAGGGCCGAGCTCGAGGGCTTCGGCATCCGCCCGGACGAGACGCGCCCGCTCTGGGACGAGGCGCTGCGGATGATCGTCGGCGCCTGGACCGAGGACGTGTTCGAGTGGCACGGCAAGCACTTCCACCTGCCGCCGCGCCGCGTGATCCCGAAGCCGCTGCAGCAGCCGCACCCGCCGCTCTGGATGGCGACGACCTCGCCGGAGAGCCACGAGCTCGCTGGGCGCTCCGGGCTCGGGCTGCTCTCGTTCACGATCGGCGTGGCGCCCGAGCAGCTCGCCGAACGCATCGCGCTCTACCGGCGCGGGCTCGCGGACGCGAAGCCGATCGGCAAGTTCACCAACGCGCGCGCCGCGACGTTCACCATGGTGCACTGCGCCGAGACCAACGAGCAGGCGAAGCAAGACGCCGCCGCGTCGTTCGAGTGGTACGCGCGGCGCGGGACCGAGCAGATCGCGACTGTCGGTGCGTGGCAGGCGGAGCTCGGCCGCGACCTGGCGAGCTACGAGTACACCAAGCCGCTCGCCGGGATCGACTTCTCGGGGCTCAAGTACGACTTCCTGGACGGCGTGGGCGCGTGCATCGTCGGCGATCCCGACCGCTGTGTCGCCACCGCGCGCCGCTACGCCGCCGCCGGCTGCGACCTGCTCTTGTGTCTGGTGCAGCCCTGGAACATCCCGCACGAGCGCGTGATGAAGTCCATCGAGCTGCTCGGGCGCTACGTGATTCCAGAACTGAAATAGGAGATGCCCGGATGAGCGACGCGAAGCCGGTGCTGAATCAGCTCGATCTGGTCACACGCGACTTCGACGCGTCGGTCGAATTCTACCGCCGCCTCGGCGTGGACCTGCGCGACGCCTCGGGCGGGGACCGGATCCGGCACGCGGAGACGACGCTGCCGAACGGCTTCGTGCTGCACCTCGACAACGAGCACCTCGCCGGCGTGTACAACGCCGCGTGGCGGCGTCCGGAGCGGAGCAGTCGCGCGCTGCTCGGCTTCTCGGTGGCGACACGTCAAGACGTCGACACGCGCTACGCCGAGCTCGTGGCCGCCGGCTATCAGGGGCGCCAGCCGCCCTACGACACCTTCTGGGGCGCGCGCTACGCCGTCGTCGCCGACCCCGATGGGAACGACATCGGCCTGATGAGCCCCTCGGAGGACAGTCGCCGCTACTGGCCCCCGAAGCCGTCGCCGGACCGCTGAGCCCGCCCGGGGGAGCCGCGACAGGTTCGGCTGACTGCTTCGATCTCAGCCACGCTGGCGGGGGGAGCGGCCGAGTCCGCGCGCCGAGCGCCGGGCGAACTCGCCGCGGAGCTGGCGAACAGCCTTCTGCAGTGCCGGGAACCCGCAGTTCATCCGCACGCTCCCTCGCAGCGCTGCGAAGGCATCGACCGCGCCACGCGCGGCTGGCCTCGCCGAGGGTTCGGGACCGATCTGGGCGACGATTCGACCGCGCCGGGTCAGCGCGATCGGTTTCCCGGTCCGCCTCACCTCCTCCGCCAGCCTCCCCAGCTGGCGACGCGCCTCCACGATCGACACCGCTCGCTTCATGTGTGCACTTCAACGTGGCACATTGCTCCGGTCCCGGGCAAGCAGTCGCAGACGACGAAGCACGTCACGAGGCGAGACTGGGCTCCACGGTGACGTCGGTGGTGACCGAGTTGGCGATGAAGCACTGCTCGTGCGCCAGGTGGTGCAGGCGGGCGAACTCGTCAGACGTGGGCTGCTTGTCGCCGCCGAAGGCGACGCGCGGGCGCAGGGTCACGCGTGTGATCGCGAGGCGGCCCTTCGCGTTCTTCTCCAGGTGGCCGAGCGCCGCGTCGTCATAGCGCTCCACCACGAGGCGCCGGCGCGCGGCGAGCGCGAGGAAGGTGAGCATGTGGCAGCTCGAGAGCGCAGCGACGAGCGCCTCTTCCGGATTGGGCAGCTCGCTGCGTCCGCGGTACTCGGGGGCGGACGACGCCTCGATCCGCACGCCGCCGCCGAACGTCCAGCGGTGCGTGCGATCGTAGGTGTCCGGGGTGAACTCCGCCGCGCCGCGCGTCCACGCGACCTTGACTGCGTGCTCGGACATCGGGACTACCTCCCGCCGCGAAGCGCGACGCCGGCGAGGGAGTCGAGCTGGCGTGCGACGTCGTCGGGGCCGCGGCCGCCGGCGAGGCAGATGATCTGATCGACGCCAAGAGCCTCGTAGCGCGCGACCGAGTCGGCTGTGACCCCGCGCACCGGTGGCGCGATCGAGATCTGCACGTCGCGGCGTGCGCGACCCCGCGCGGCGAGGAGCGCGTCGAGCCGTGCTAAGTGCGCGGGCAGCTGCTCGGGCGTCAGGCGGAAGCCGAACCAGCCCTGACCGACGTCCGCCACGCGACGCAGCGCGGCGTCACTCTCGCCGCCGAAGTGCAGCGGCGGGTGCGGCTTCTGCACGGGCTTGGGGAGCTGCGTGCAGGCCGGCAGCGTGTAGAAGTCACCCTTGTAGCTCGACACCTCCTGGGTCCAGAGCGCCTGCATCACGCCGACGTAGTCCCGCGTGCGCTCGCCGCGCTGCTCCCACGGCACGCCGAGCGCGCCGAACTCCTCGCGCAGCCAGCCGATGCCGATCCCGAAGTCCACTCGGCCGCCCGACAGGTAGTCGAGGTCCGCCACCTGCTTTGCCGTGTACACCGGATTGCGTTGGGGGACCAGGCAGATCCCCGTTCCGAGGCGGATGCGCTGCGTATTCGCGGCCAGCCAGGTGAGCGCCAGGAAGGGCTCGAGCGGCGTCCCGCCCGCGGGCAGCCGCCCGTCGTCGGAGTACGGGTAACGCGATCCGTACTCCTCGAAGAACACCACGTGCTCAGGCGCCCAGAGCGATTGGAACCCGCGCTCCTCGACGGCACGCCCGGCAGCGGCGATGTGCTCCGGCCGCGTCCACGCCCCGAACCCCATGATCACGCCGACGTGCATGGCGCCTCCTGTGTTTCGGGCATGATAGCCTCGCACAGTGACGACGGCGCAGGCGCAGGACGTGCCCGGGATCCGGCGCGAGGGCGTCGCGCGCTTCTTTCGCGAGCGCGTACCGGGCGCCGACGTTCCGCTCGAGTTCGCGCTGATCAGCGGCGGGCGCTCGAATCTGACGTATCTGGTGCGTGGAGGCGGGCACGAGTGGGTGCTGCGGCGACCGCCGCTCGGTCACGTGCTGCCGACGGCGCACGACATGGCGCGCGAGTTCCGCGTGCTCTCGGGGATCGCGCAGACCGACGTGCCGGCGCCGCGGCCGATCGCGCTGTGTCAGGACCCGGCGGTCAACGACGCTCCGTTCTACGTGATGACCTACACGCCGGGCGTCGTGCTTCAGGACGCCGTCCCACCCGACTTCGCATCCAAGCCCGACGAGCGCCGGCGCGTGAGCCAGACGCTCGTCGACACGCTGGTTCGCCTGCACACCGTGGACTACGAAGCCGTCGGGCTCGGGGACTTCGGGCGTCCCGAGGGTTACCTCGAACGACAGGTGCAGCGCTGGTCCAAACAGTGGGAAGGCAACAAGACCTCCGAGCTTCCCGAGATCGACGAGCTCTGTCGACGCCTCGCCCGCGCGCTCCCGCGCTCACCGGCGCCGACGATCGTGCACGGCGATTACCGGCTCGGGAACATGGCGCTCGATCCGAACGATCCCGGGCGCATCGTCGCGATCTTCGACTGGGAGATGGCGACGCTCGGCGATCCGCTCGCCGATCTCGGCTACACGCTGATCTACTGGATGGAGCCGGGCGAAGGGCCGGGCCCCGGCGCCACGACCGGTGCGCCACCGCTCACCACGCAGCCGGGCGCGTTCCGCCGCGCCGAGCTCGTCGAGGCCTACGCCAGGCAGAGCGGCCGCGACGTCTCCGCGATCGACTTCTACCAGGTGCTGGCACTCTACAAGCTCGCCGTGATCGGCGAGGGGATCTACAAGCGCTTCCAGCTCGGCAAGACGCTGGGCAAGGGCTTCGAGGGCTTGACCCGAGGCGCCCCGGCGATGGCGGCGCGCGCGCTGCGCATCGCCGACGCCTCGCGCGACGCGCGGCTGCACGGGTAGGAGTGGCGATGGCCGACCATCCGACGCGACCCGAGATCAAGCTCCTCGACGGCCACTTCTACGCGGGCGAGCCCCACCGCTGGTTCGCGTGGATGCGCCAACACGCGCCGGTGTACTGGGACGAGGCGGACCAGGTCTGGGGCATCGCCCTGCACGAGGACGTGCAGGCGCTCTCGCGCGACTCCGAGGCGTTCTGCAACCGCAAGGGCTCGCGTCCGGACTCGCCGCCGATCCCGTCGATGATCAACATGGACGATCCCGACCACAAGCGCCGGCGCAACCTGGTGAACCGCGGTTTCACCCCGCGCCGCGTGGCCGAGCACGAGCCGCGCGTGCGCGCGATCGTGACCGAGCTGATCGACCGCGTGGCGCCGCTCGGGCGCTGCGACTTCGTGCGCGACCTCGCCGCTCCGCTGCCCATGATCGTGATCGGCGACCTGCTCGGCGTAGCCCCCGAGGATCGCGACATGCTGCTGCACTGGAGCGACGACATGATCCGCGCCACGTCGCGCACCGCGCCGGCCGAAGTCATGGCACGCGCCGCACAGGCGTTCGCGGAATACGCCGTCTACAACCGTCGCGTCGTGGCCGAGCGGCGCGCGCGCCCGCACGACGACCTGATGGGCGTCCTCGTGGCCGGCGAGATCGACGGCGACCGCCTCTCCGACGACGAGATCCTGCAGGAAGGGCTCTTGATCCTGGTCGGCGGCGACGAGACCACGCGCCACGTGATCACGGGCGGGATGGCCGAACTCTGTCGCAACCCCGACCAGTGCCGCAAGCTCTGCGAGGACCCCGCAGGCATCCCGGTCGCGGTCGAGGAGATGCTGCGCTGGGTCACGCCGATCCAGAACATGAACCGCGGCGCCACGCGCGACGTGGTCGTGCGCGGCCAGAAGCTCCGCGAGGGCGACAACGTGCTCCTGCTCTACCCGTCGGCGAACCGCGACGAGCGCGTGTTCCCCGACCCGTTCCGCTTCGACGTGGCCCGCGAGCCCAACGCGCATCTGGCGTTCGGCGGCTACGGCAGCCACTTCTGTCTGGGGGCGTCGCTCGCGCGGCTCGAGCTGCGCGTGATGTTCGAGGAGCTGCTGCGCCGGCTGCCCGACCTGGAGCTCGCCGACGCGCAGCCGCTTCCGCTACGCCCCTCGAACTTCATCGTCGGGATCGAGTCGATGCCCGTGGTGTTCGAGCCCCGCGCATGAGCCCGGGACCGCGGGCATCCGGCCTGCGAGGTCGGGGCGTAGTTCCGGATGAAGTCCGCGGTATGACGGCGAGCAAGGCGCCCGGAGCGGGCCCGAAGGGGCCGGAATGCGCGAGCGACTTCGCGCTGATGGAGCGCATCGCCGGCCGCGACCCGCGGGCGCTGGAGGAGTTCTACGACCGCCATGGGTCGCTGGTTTACGCGATCTGCCTGCGCGTGCTGCGCGACGTGCGCGACGCCGAGGAGGTCCTGCAGGAGGTCTTCCTCGAGGTCTGGCGGCGCGTGGAGCGCTACGACGCCACGCGCGCCAGCCCGCGCGTCTACCTGGTGCAGATCTCGCGCAGCCGGGCACTCGACCGCCTGCGCCGCAACCGGCGCCGGACCGACCTGGGGCTCCGCGCGCTGGCCGAGGCCGAGTTCGGTCCCGACGAGACCCCGTGCAGCGATCCGCTGCAGCTCGACGCGGCGATCGCCTCCGACGATGCAAGCCGCATCCGCCTCGCACTACGCACGCTTCCCGAGAGTCAGAGGCGGGCGGTAATGCTGGCGTACTTCGAAGGGCTCTCGCACAGCGAGATCGCCGCGGCGCTCGGCGAGCCGCTGGGCACGGTCAAGACGCGCATCCGCAAGGGCCTGCTACGCCTGCGCGAGAGCTTCTCCGCGCTGTTCGACCAGCAGGAGCGCGAATGAGCTGCCAAGCGCGTCGCGACCTGATCCTGCTGCTCGCGGCCGGGGCGCTCGAGCCCGACGAGGCCGCCGAGCTGCGCGCGCACCTCGAGACCGGCTGCCCGCGCTGCGCCGGTCAGCTCGCCGAGGCCGAGAGCACGCTTGCGCATCTGGCGTTCGCGCTCGATCCGGTCGAGCCGCCCGCTGAAGTGCGAGCGCGCCTGCTCGCCGCGCTCGAGGCGCAGCCGTTCCCGATCTCCGCGCGCTCCGGCGCGGCTCCTCGTCGCGGCCGGCGCTGGCTGCCGCTCGTCGGCGCGGCGGCTGCGGTCGCGCTGCTCGCTCTCGGGGCGGCCCAACTCACGCGACAGCGCGTGCTCGAGCGCCAGGTCGCCGAGCTCGAAGCCTCGGTCGTCGCGAACGCCTCCGCGCTCGAGGTGCTGCGCGCGACGAAGCTGCGCACGGTCGCGCTCAAGGGACCCGGCGCGGCCGCGCCCGGCACCTTCAAGATCTACTGGGACTGGAAGAAGGGCGGCTGCTACGTCTACGCCAGCGACATGCGGCAGCCGCCGCCGGGGCGCGTGTACCAGCTCTGGTTCACGAACGTGGACGGCGAGCCGATCCCCGGCGGCATCCTGAAGGTGAAGCGCAGCGGCGAGGCCACACTCGTGACCGAGATGCCGCAGGACATCGACCTGTTCGGCGAGGTCTTCATCACGCTCGAGGACGACCCGCGCGCTCTCGCGCCGAGCGGCTCGCTGATGCTCTCGGGCCAGCTCGGCGAGCAGTAGCCGCTAGGACAGGGGATCCAGCGGGCTCCGCACACCGCGCCCGCCGCGGTTCAGCACGTGCGTGTAGATCATGGTCGTCGACACGTCGCGATGGCCCAGGAGCTCCTGCACGGTGCGGATGTCGTAGCCGCGTGCGAGCAGGTGCGTCGCAAAGCTGTGTCGCAGCGTGTGACAGCTCGCCGGCTTCGCGAGTCCTGCCGCGCGCACCGCGCGCTTCACGGCGCGCTGCACGACAGTCTCGTGCATGTGCCAGCGCAGCGCGCGACCCGTCTCGCGCTCGACGAAGCGGCGCGTCGCCGGGAAGAGCCATTGCCAACCCCACTCGCGCGAAGCGTTCGGATACTTGCGCGCGAGCGCATCGGGAAGCGCCGCACCCGCGGAGCCATCCCGTGCGTCCAGGCACCAGCTGGCGCGCGCGCGCTCGAGCTGCTCGCGCAGCGCCGGTTCCAGCACGCGCGGCAGCATCGTGACTCGGTCCTTTCGACCCTTGCCGTCGCGGACCAGTATCTCTCCGCGCGAGAAATCCAGGTCCTTCACACGCAGCGATATACCCTCGAGCAGTCGCAGTCCCGCGCCGTAGAGCAAGCCGGCGACCAGTCGCGACTCGCCCGCGAGACTTGCCAGCAACACCGACACCTCGCTCTCGGTGAGCACGACCGGCAACCGCAGCGGTCGCTTCGCGCGCACGATCGCGTCGAGCTCCCCGAGCTCGATGCCGAGCACCTGGCGGTACAAGAACACCAGGGCGTTCAGCGCCTGGTTCTGCGTCGACGCGGCCACGTGCCCGCGCGTCGCGAGCGACGTCAGGAACGCGCTCACCTCCGCGGCGCCCATCTCTGCAGGATGGCGCTTGCCGTGGAAAAGGATGAACCGCCGCGCCCACTGCACATAAGTCGTCTCGGTCGAGACGCTGTAGTGCCGGATGCGAATCTCGTCGCGCATGCGATCGAGGAGTCGCGGCGGCCTCGGCGTCGCTCCGCCCTCCGCCGCCGACTGTGCACCCGGGCGCGCACCGCGTGAACGATCGTTCTCTCGACCCATCGCACACGTCCTCGGGGACCTGAACTGGCGGGGCGAGGCGTGCGTCGAAGCCAGCCTACCCGAGCACGAAGGCTCATGCCGCCTTTTTCTGCGACTCGCGAGCAGCGATTCCTCAATCCCCAGGGGAGGTGCAGGCTTGCACTCCTCCGCATGACCGCGGACCGGTGCTAGGCTGCGAGCGGCGGCTCGAGGGGAGTCGCTCAATACCTGTTGGGCGGCATTTCGGCGCCACCGGAGGACTCTATGCCCGTCGATGCGATCGTAAGAGTCTCGTTCCAGACCAACGTCAGGGCGAACCAAGCAGCAAACAGCGCGCTGGTTGGCCACACGCAGAACGCAACAGGTCCGGGTCCATTTCAGCGCCACGGTACGGCCGCATATTCCTGCTCGAATGTGGCCGAGGCTGCCGCTGGCGCCGCGATCTCGCAGCTCGGTCAGGCGGTCCAGCAGTTCGCTTCGGACCTTGATTTCGTCTCGATCAGCCTTGTACGTCGATAGTCCCGACTCACTCAGCCCCAATGGGAGGAGGACGACCCATGCGACTCAGTATCCCGATCTTCGCCGCCGTAGCTCTTGTCGCCGGCACCGCGACCGGAGCCCCCATCACCGTTGCAGGCTTCACATTCGTCGCGGGCGAGCAGGCGTTCGCCGACGACGCGTCCCTCGTCTCCGGCACCATTCGGATCGGCAGCTTCTTCACCGGCCCCTGCTGCACCGTGGCCGAGGCCCTCAGCGGGTCCGATATCTCAACTGGAGTGAACAACAACACCGGTAACACGGGGATCGTGGAGGTTCTCTTCACCGACAATCGCATCCTCAACGACGCCGGACCGGACCTCGTGATCTTCGAACTCTCGGGCCCGCTCAGCCCAGGGACCGCTGATCCCCGGGAGAGATTCGGCGTCAGCATCTTCGATGGAGCGACGTTCACCCCCTTTACGTACTTCGATCCCGTCGCTACGGGAGTCAACTCGGGCGGTGACCCTACGCTCGACATCTTCGCTGTCCAGGTCGACCTTGCGATGTTTGGGCTTCCAGCAGGAGCAACCGTCGATCGTCTGCAGCTTCACATCTTCGACGTGGGTCTTGGCACGAAGTCGGCGGACATCGCGGCACTCGGAGCCCTCAACTCGGTTCCAGAACCGACGACGGCGCTCCTCCTGGGCCTGGGCTGCGCTCTTGTGGCATGGTGGCGAAGGCCGTGACGGAATGCCGCCCAACAAGCCGCTGAAGCTGACGGCCGCGGGCTTCAGCCGCACGAGAAGCTCTGCTCGAACGCGGCGTCGTAGCATCACGCGCGGCCGCAGCTTAGCGGCCATCCGTTAGGCGGCATGTTCAGAAACTCCGCGGCCAGAATTCTGATCGCGAGCGCGATTGGCACAGCCTGTGTCGGCGGCGTCCATTCGATCTCTTCCTCGGACGTGATCGGAAGTGGACCTGCGTCTCAGACTACTCTCCGACTCGCCCAGACTTGTTCCGTCTCTGCGTCGGGTCGCACGTACGCGTTGGAGCCCGGCGACTACGCTCCTACTCACGCTGACTCGCACGGTGTCTTCTACGCCGCTCCCAACGGTGTCCTGGAGCAACACGATGGAGAAGAGCAGCGCCACCCTGGAGGCATCCACATGCCTAATGCAGCTGGCCGCTACTACTCCTTCTACTCATTGTGGGTCGAGTTTTGGGAGGGAGACTTCTCCAAACTACCCCTTCCAGATCACTGCCTCACTCCCGGAGCAGCCCCGGTATTCACACGCAATGGCGTGGAGATCCTCCCGTAACACGCAATTCCGCCTAACAAGGCGCTGCAGCTGACACGTCACTGCTGGGCGAAGTTGCGCATGGTATTCCTCGTGCAACATCATTCGGTGCGTAGCTGAACATCGGCGGCGCAGTGCCGCGCAGCTGAGCGCCGATCCGTTAGGCGGACCCCAGAGGAGGTACTTTCGTGGGTGCGGTGAGCGTCGATGAACGCGTGATCTTGTGGGCCAAGGCGATCGCGAAGCCCCTTCTGCCAATGAAGCGTGAGACACCAGCCCAGGAGAAATTACTGTAGGGGGCGGGGAGGGCTCACGAGCCATGGCGAGTTTGGAGGCGAAGGGGATCGAGGGATCGCCGGCGCAGGGCGCTGCGGTCGAGGTGGTG
>CAYVQJ010000008.1:0-3935 GCA_964454165.1 uncultured Myxococcales bacterium
CATTCGCAGGTCGTCACCGATCTTGCCGACCACGACTTCCCCGGAGTTGATGCCGACGCGCGTCGCGAAGTCGAGCCCGTGGCGCCGCTTCACCTCGCGCGCGTGCTCACGCAGCGCATCGCGCAGGTGCAGCGCCGCGTAACAGGCGCGCTGCGCGTGATCTTCGTGCGCGATCGGCGCGCCGAACAGCGCCATGATGCCGTCGCCGGTGTACTGGTTCACGGTGCCCTCGAAGCGGTGCACGCCCTCGGTCAGGATCTCGAAGAAGCGCTCGAGGATCCGGTGCCACTCCTCGGGATCGAGCTGCTCCGCCAGCTCCAGCGAGCCCTTCACGTCGGCGAAGAGCACCGTGACTTGCTTGCGCTCGCCTTCGAGCGCCGACTTCGATTGCAGGATCTTGTCGGCGAGATGTTTGGGCGTGTAGGTACGGGGCTCGCGGGCAGGAGGCGGATGGTCCTGTCGGGTCGCTTGCAGCGGGGCTCCGCAGCCTCCGCAGAAGCGATGATCAGAGGGGTTGGCGTGTCGACACGCGGGACAGCGACGCTCGAGCGCCGCGCCGCAGCTGCCGCAGAAGCGGTTGCCGGCGGCGTTGTCGCTGCCACACGCTGGACAGCTCACGCGATCCCCTTCGCCGGCGCTGTCACGGCAGGCTCAGCTCACGGCAGAACGTTCGAAACGGGAGAACCGTCACGGCCCCGGTCTCGAAGTGGCTGTCGCCGAGGTGGACCTGGAAGAAGCGCGGGATCGAGGTCCGCTCGGCGAAATAGCGGATCGCGGGGCTCACGCCGCGCTCGCCACTCTTGCACTCGACGGCGAAGAGCGGCTTGCGATTCTGGAGGACGACGAAGTCGATCTCGCGTTTGTCGGTGTCGCGCAGGAAGCGCAGCTCCATCGCGTGTCCCTCGGTGTCCTCGATCCAGTGGCAGTACTTGAGGAGCTGACTCGCCACCAGGTTCTCGAACCGTGGGCCGCCCTCTGGCGTCATCGACCAGTCCCAGAGATAGAGCTTTCGCTCCTTCTTGACGGCACGCACCTTCGGCGAACCGAACGGCGAGATGCGGAAGCAGAGATAGAGGTTCTCCAGGATCGTGAGCCAGCGCTCCACCGTCTTGTGGTCGACCTCGAGATCCTCACGGACGCTCTTGATCGAGAGTGGAGAGCCGACGCGCGCCGGCAGCAGATCGACGAGCTGCTCGACCAGCGAGATCTCGCGGACCTGCTCCAGGTCGCGCAGGTCGTCCCGGACGACGCGCGCGATGCGGTCGCGCTGCCAGATGCGGAGCTCGCGCTCGTCCTGCTGCAGAAGCGGCTCCGGGAACCCGCCAAAGTGCAGGAGAGCATCGACGTCGCTCTTCGTCGGCGAGGCGCTCAGCTCTCGCAGCGAGAACGGATGGAGTCGGAAATACCGGTAGCGGCCGGCGAGGGAATCGCCGCCCTTGCGGTAGTAGTCCAGGCGCGCCGAGCCGGTGACCACGATGCGCCGCCGGGACTTCTCCGTGTCGTAAATCCCCTTCACCAGGTTCCGCCAGCGCGCGTACTTGTGGATCTCGTCCAGGACGAGCAGCGGTTCACCCGGCGGAAGCTCCAGCCGGCGCACACGGGCCGCCGCCCGGGGGTCGTCCCAGTTGAAGTAGGCCGGATGCGTTTCGTCCGCGCCCTTGCCCACCAGCGACAGAGCGAGAGTCGTCTTCCCGACCTGCCGCGGGCCACCGATGAAGACCATCTTGCGCGGGAGTACCGGCGTGATGGCGGGTTCGAGGTAGCGGCGCCTGGTGGCCACGAAATGGATGGTACTCCACTTTACTCATGAGTGAACTGGACTTGGGGGAGTCAACGGCGCGAGCTGCTGCGAGAGGCGCTCCGCGTGCCCGGTGGCGCCCATCTCGACGAAGAGGCGGTGCGCCTCGCGGAGCTGATTCGCGGCTTCGTCCGTGTCTCCGAGCGCGCGGGCGAGGTCCGCGCGAACTTCGGCGACGAAGGGCAAGTGAGCGCGCGCGCCGGTCTCTTCGATGAGCGCGTCGGCGCGGGCGAGCGCGGCGTCGATGGCCTCGCGCTCGCGCGCGCCGTCGGCGATCAGGACGCGGGCCCACGCGAGCTGGGCCACGATCTCGCGCGCACGCTGGCCAGCGCGCTGGGTTGTTGCCACGGCGTCTTGGGCCAGGAGCCGCGCCTCGTCGATTCGGCCGAGCGCGCGATGCGCCTCGGCGAGCCCCGCAAGTGTCGCCCCCTCCCAGAAATCGCCGACTCCTTGCTCGCGCACAACTGCGAGGGCGCGCTCGAGCCAGGCGATCGATTCCTCGAACTGCCCGAACAGCTGCAGAGCCAACCCCATGGTGAAGCTCGCCCTTTGCGTCCACTGCGCGCCGCCGAATTCGTCGGCGAGCCGAACGAAGCGGCGCGCCCTCGGCAGCGCCTCGGGCGTCGGGCCGAACAGCGAATGCCTGCGCTCCGACAAACAGTCGAGAAGGAAGAGGCGGGTCACCCCCCCAAGGCCCAGCCGCTCGACTCGGCCCTCATAGAGCTCGAAGGCGGCTCGTGCCTCGGCGTGCCGTCCCATGTCGCCCAGAAAGACGCCTCGCTGGCCCAGGAAGATGCCGATCAGCTCGTGGAGGCCAAAGTACACCGCCGGCTGCTGCTCATTTCCGACGACAGCCAGGGCGTGCTCGTTCAGCGCATGCCCCTCGCGCACATCACCCCGGATGTAACTGATGACTGCCAGGTTCAGGCCGAGTGCTGCGCCTTCGATCACCGGGTTGTGCACATCGCGCGCGAGCGCGCTCGCCTCCTGGAGTATCGGCTCGGCCTCCGACAGCGACCCACGCAGGTTCAGGCCGAGTCCGTACGAGACGAGTGCATTCGCAAGGGACCCGCGATCGCCGGTCGCCGCGCTGGCTCGGCGAACGTCGGCGAGCACTGCGCGTAGCTCGTCGTCCACGAGATCCGCAAGGCCCGTCTGGAGTGCGAGGTCCAGGATCTCGCTGCCGGACTCCGCCGTAAGCGAGGCCGCCTCGGTCTCGTCGCGCTCCCGGCAGAGCTCGCGCACACGGCGCCAGTGCGCAAGCGCCTCGCGGGGGTCCGAGGCGGCGATCCATTTCGCGGCCCGAACGTGCCAGCGCGCGGCAATCAGCGGCTCCTCCGCCGCTTCCCAGTGCTGCGCGAGCAGCGCGGCGCGCTCGTCGAGGCGCTCGGCGTCGAGCGCTTCGAGCGCACGCGCCGTCGCAGCATGCGCTCGCACGCGGCGCTCGCGGAGCTGGCTGCGCTCCGCGACCTCCTGCGTGAGCGGATGCTTGAAGGTGTACTCGCGCTCCGGGTAGAGCGCGGTCTCGTACAGGAACTCGGCGTCCTGGAGATTGCGCAGTGACTCGTCGAGCTCGGGCGCGGGAAGCTCGGCGACCCGCGAGAGGATGCGCTCGCCGAAGCTCTTGCCGATCACCGACGCGGCCTGGAGCACGTGCTTGTCGCGCTCCGGCAGCCGATCGATCCGCGCCGCGAGCACCGCGTGGACGGTCTCGGGGAGCGGCAAGCTCTCGACGGGCCGCAGCAGCCGGTACGCCCCGCGCTCGCCCTCGACCGAGCCGTCCTCGACCAGCGAGCGCACGATCTCCTCGATGAAGAACGGGTTCCCACCCGTGCGCCCGTAGACCGCGTCGGGCAGCGCCGCCACGCTCGGGTCGTCCCCAAGGAGCTCGCGCAAGAGCTCGCGCAGCGCTGCCTCCGAGAGCGGCAAGAGGGAGAGCTGCTGGTAGTGCGACTGCTGCATCCAGCGCGCTCGGTACTCGGGGCGGAAGTTCACGAGCACGAGCCCGCGCGATTCCGCATTGCCCGCGATCACCTGCGCGAGCACCGCGTCGCTCGCCGCGTCGAGCCAGTGCAGGTCCTCGACCAGCAGCACGCCCGCCTCGACGCGCCCGTTGGCCCGCGCGATCGCGCGCACC
>CAYVQJ010000009.1:0-4290 GCA_964454165.1 uncultured Myxococcales bacterium
CTTTGAGCCCACGCTCCTGCACCCTGATCAGTTAAGCAACAGAAAAGCGCAGAGTTTCCTCGTCCGGGACCAGCCTGAACCGCCGAACGCCCGAGCCCCCTCGGAAGCCCCTCTCCTCTCCGGAGGAGAGGGGCCACCAAATCTCGATGCTATAATGCTCCCCGTAATGTGGGTTCTTGTTTTTGACGAGCATTTTCGCTTTTGCCAACGCAAGGTCTACACCTTACCCCGCCGACATCGACACGGGTGAAATTCGCAAGAGGAGGTAGATCGGCATGGCCAAGGGAACGGTAAAGTGGTTCAACGACTCGAAGGGCTACGGCTTCATACAGAGTGAAGACGGCCGTGACGTGTTCGTTCACTTTTCCGGGATCGCCGGCAGTGGCTTTCGTTCGCTCCGCGAGGGCCAGCAGGTGGAGTTCGAAATGACCCAAGGTCCCAAGGGCGATCAAGCGTCCAACGTAAAGGCGGTTTGAGAATCCTTCCCCGTATTTTGTACTAAGACGCCGCGCTCACCCTCGCTCCCTCGAGGCGCTCCCGCAGGAACCTCCCGGTTAGTTAGTTAGTTAGTTAGCGATCGCCGTTGCCGCATCAGCACCGAAGGCGGACCCCAGGACATGAGCTGGACCGCCGCGATCGCCGCCTTCGGGTCCGAGATCGACGACGCAGTCCGCTTCGGCGACGACGTCGAGGTTGTGCTCGATGACGACGACCGTCGCCCCGGAGTCCACGAGCTCGTGGAGCACCCGCACGAGCTTCTCGATATCGCCGAGATGAAGCCCGGTCGTGGCCAGAGCAACGGGAGCTATCTCCACCTTCAGCTGTCGAGCCACAGCAACTACTCCGCGCGCGAGGTTTACTTCGACGACATCCAGGCAGGCGAGTGTAGCGGCGGGTAAGCTAACGCCCCGAGATCTCGCGAATCGCGTAGCGCGCCGCCTCATGAACGGTCTTGTTCGGGTCCTTGGACGCGGCCTCCAGGGCGGGTAATGCGCTCGTCGCATCGCGCCCGATGGCCGCCAAAGCCATGGAAGCCCAGTAGCCTTCGTTGGGCTCCGTCCGCTTCTCGAGCATCTCGACGAGGAGAGGTACCGCACCCCTCGCCTCCGGCCCCAGACGGGAGAGCCCTGCCGCCGCTCCTGTCTTCGCTTCGCCCTTCAGGAACACCGTGAGGTACGTCGCCGCCATCTCGGTCTGACCGAAGTCCGCGAGAGCGTTGGCCGCCCACACCTGGTTTGCAGGGTAGGAGTCGCTCAACAGCGGAGTGACTGCCGTCACGCCAATCTGCGGATCGGGCCGGAGATTCGGCAAGCCGCGTACCGCTTCGCTTCGGATGATCACGTCATCGTCCTTCAGCGCCTCCAGGAAGACGGGCACAGCGTCCCTGGCGCGAGGACCCATCTTCGCCAAGCTCTCCAGAGCGCGACGGCGTTCCGGCTGCGGGACTCCCGCCGCGGACTTCTCGACCAGGGCGGCGATGCGCGCGGCGTCGTGGTTCGGCGCAGGCGCGGGCATTTCTGGCAACGGCTCTGACACGCTCTCCGCCGGACGCTCCGGCTCCCGTGCGGAAGCGCTCACTTCGCCCTGGAGGAGACGGCCGAGTGCGCGGAGCACCGCGTCGCCGTGAGCGGGATCCTTCATCGAGAGCTCCCCGTGCCTGCCGATGGGATCCAGGTTCAGGAAAACCTCACCTTCCCCGTCACCGAGGAAGAGTTTCGTCGAAATCCAATCGCCCTTCGGCTCGGAGCCAAACGCGCCCGCCACCTGATTGCCCTCTCCACCGCGTGACAGTTCGCGTCCCAGGAGAACGGCCTCGACCTCGAGAGCCGCAACCCCCGGCTCCGGCGAAGGGACTCGTCCGTTGAGTGCGCGAGCGACATCTTGCAGCAGCAGGGAGGCATCGGAGCCCGGCTCGCGGAAAAGCCCGCAGCGGACGAACGCGGGGAGGCTCGCTTCCCTGGGTTCTGGCGTGAGCTCGATTCGGAACCGAGCGATCTTTCCCGCCGTCTCGTACGTTGCGAGCCAGCCCACACGCCCCGGCGTGGCCGCATCCACGGGCTCGAGATCGAATCCGACAGAGTCCGGACTCGACGGCGGACCGTTGTCGCTCAGGCAGCCCGACAAACTTGCGGAGAGCAGTGAGCTGACCGCCAGGATCGTCCCTCGGGCCAACTTCCGCCCTCAGGGTGATCCCAGGACGCGGGACACCTCGGCTTCGAGCGCTGCGCGCCTGGTGGCCCACACTCGACCGCACAGCTCGTCCCAGCAGTCCCCGGCGCCGTTGAGGCAGCGACCCACGACGTCGTCACCGATCTGCTCATCCGCTTCAGCGCATGCCGAAACGCCCGTGGCCGCGCGACAGACGTGAAGGGCCACGAAGGGACGCGGACCACTTGCCAAGCCCACTTTGCACGCTTCGTCGGAGGTGGAGGATTCGTACCATTGCGTGGTCGGCGAACCGTGGTACTGCTCCATGATCCAACTGTGCAGCTCGACGCCGGAGGAGTGCTCCTGGCTGACCAGGATTCCCAACTGGAGCGAGGCCGTCTCCATCTTCTCCCCGGGCGGGACGAAAACGACGCCCGAGATCTTTCCGCGCGACCACGCCGTCGCTTTTTCGAGGCGGCGTCCCTCGAACGTCACTTCCCGCGGAAGCGAGGGGCCGCTGCAGCCGGGCGTGGCGCACAGGAGTAGGAGCACGGCCAGGACCTTCTCGAGTGACTTCAATGACAATGGCGCGAGGTGTATCATCTTAATATTCTACCTGACGAAACCCGTGCCCGTCTCGTCCTGACCGAAGGAGTCGAATGGGAGTGAGCGCCCCTGAAAGCTTCTCCGAGCGCATCCAGCGCGCCCTCGGAGCCGGCAAATCGAGAGAAGACGTGGTCCGAGAGCTCATGGCCACGGGCCTCTCCCGCCACACGGCCGAGCGGTTCGTCGAGCGGGCGCTGAGCGAACGGAAGCCCGCGAGCGGCGGAGCGCCCGCACCTCACGAGCGAGCCGAGGCGGCAGAGGACTCCGGCGGACGCGGCGCCCTCGTTTCCGGAGCCCTTTGGTTCTCCCTCGGCTGCACGGTCACGGGCGCCACGTTTCTCTTGGCGTCCCCGGGACAGGAGTACCTCGTTGCCTACGGAGCCGTGGTCGCCGGCCTGCTGGCGTTCGGCCGCGGACTCAAGCGCTGGTGGGACACAGCGCAGCAGCCGTTCCCCTGGATGGCGGTCTTCAAGGCAGCTGCCGTGCCGCCCGCCTTCACGTTGGTTCTGGGGGCAGCGCTATCGGGGTACCAGTACAGTCGGAAGGAAACCCGCCGGGCGGAGGAAGCCGAGCGCCTCGAGCAGACGCGAGCGATCCAGGAAGATGCGCGGGCCGCCTTGGAACGAAAGGCCGCCGATGAGGAACGCGCCCGGCGGCACGCGGACCGCGTGGCCCGTGCCCGCGAGCAGCTCCAGAATTCGTCGAGCCCGATGACCCGGTGTGAGGTCGCCCTCGACCTTGGGCACGCGCGAGCGCAGGAGGCGATTCCAGATCTCACCGCAGTTCTAAACCGCGTCACGGAGTCCGTCAGCGTCCGGAACTGCGCGGCGGGCGCCCTCGCCGAACTCGGAGAAACCGAGCTGGCCCTGGCCTTCTATCTCGAGTGCGCTCGGGCCGGGACCAGCGACTGCCGTCGGATTTCCATCGGGGGCTTCAAGGATATCGGGCCGCCCGCGGCCGAGGTGGCCATCCCCTACATCCGGGAAGCCCTCGAGTCGCCGCACGTGGACGTGCGCTACCTGGCCGTGGAGGCGCTCTCGAAGCTCGGCCCGGCGGCCGAGCCCTTGCTTCGGGAGGCGAGCCTGGACAGCGACCAGGGCGTCCGACAACGAGCCGCACAAGCGCTGGGAAAGTAGAACGTCGCTACTCCCGGAGGCGAAATGTGGAGTACAACTTCATCGTAGAGTTTCCGTTCGACGGCGAAACCACGGAAATCGAAGCAACGTTCGCCCAGGGGATGAAATCCTGATTGGAACAAGCCTGCTCAGGAATCACCGCTTGGAGGTCGATTTCGTAACTCGATTCGTACGAGTGGAAAGGAGCGTGTCGTCGTAAGCGGGTTATCCCGTGGGGGTCGAGGTGGGTCCAGTATTCGGCGGATGACTAAGACCCTGTACTAAGACGCCGCGCTGACCCGCGCCCCTTCGAGGCGCTCCCGCAGGAACTTCCCGGTTTGTGACCGCCGTTGCCTCATCACGACCGCAGGCGGACCCCAGGACATGAGCCGGCCGCCGCGATCGCCGCCTTCGGGTCCGA
>CAYVQJ010000010.1:0-44485 GCA_964454165.1 uncultured Myxococcales bacterium
GAGAGGCACAGGTACTCCAGGCCGCTTTTCACCAGCTCGTCGATGCGCTCGTCGGAGATCTGGATCGACATGTTGGAACTCAGCGACGTGCCGAGGTTGCGGCTCGTCGCGTAGGCGATCATCTCGAAGAGGTGCGTGTGCAGCAGCGGCTCGCCCCAGTTGAAGAGGTTCACCTTGTAAGCCCAGGGCGCGGCCGCGTCGATGGTCTTCGTGAACGTCTCCCACGGGATGAGCCCCGCCTTGCGGCCGCGCTGCATGAGCCCCGTGGGGCACAGCGGGCAGCGCAGGTTGCAGACGTTGCCCGACTCGACGGTGATCTTGGTCGGCGTGTAGGGCAGGCGCACCAGCCCGATCCGCGGCGCGAGCCACTCCAGCGCGACGTTCCTGAGCTTGCGCGCGGACAGGAAGCGCAGCTCATGCGCCAGGATCCGCAGCTTGCGGGCTCTCGTCAGCGTCACTGCGCCATGTAGCGCTTCCACGCCCGGTACTCCCGAACCGCCTTGTCGCTGCTCGCGTTGGCCGGGTAGAAGAAGCGCACGGCATGCCCGCAGACGCGACAGATGCGGTAGCAGAACTTGAAGCCGTCGACCTCGCGCACGTTGCCGACGAGCATGCGGTTGTCGTCGGTGCAGCAGGCCTTGGGGGACGGCGGCGACATGATGCGCCGAGGATAGTCGTTGAGCGGCGGTTCCTCGTCCGTGTAGCGGATGATGTTGCGCAGGTTGCGGCCGGGCTTCGGCTCCGGGGGTCGCAGGTTGCTGCCGATGCGTCTCAGCGCCATGTCGGAGCCGCCGGCTGCCGGAGGTCGTCCAGCAGCACGCTCTGGTTGCGGTACTTCGTCTCGCAGGGTCGCCCGTCGGCGAAGGACAAGCGCCAGCGACCGTCGCCCACGGCGAGCAGGGTGGAAGAGCGCGTCCCGTACTCCGCGGCATGCACGCACGCATGATCGAGCGGCGCGTCCGACGGGCCATGGCTGCGCAGCACAGCTCCGAGGTCGCGAAAGAGCGCATCGGGGTCCGGCTGACGCTCGACCGCCGCCAGCCGTGCGCGAAGCTGCGTAATCTTGTTCGAGCGCGGGTCGTTGATGTCCCGGTTGCAAAGGATGTGCAGGCCCGGCGGGAGCTCCTGGGTCGTGCAGCGCGCGCCGTCGTGGCTCGTCACGTAGGTACGACGGCCGTCGGCCCAGAAGAGATTGAACGGGTTGTAGTCCGCCGCGGCAACGCCCCGCAGCTGCGCGGCGACCGACGCCGCGTCGGGGCGACGCAGCGCGTCGAGCACGAGCAGCCCCCGCGAGCGGCAGCCGCGTCGCTTCTGCTCGATTGGTCGATTGGTCAATCCCACGAACAGCCCCCGGGCATTCACTCCCATCCACGTTCCCCCGGCCTCGAGGTCCTGCGGGGCCACGAAGGCGGGCTCGCCAGGAACTGCCGCCTCGATCCGTGCGGGAGGCGCCGCGGGGCGAGCGAGGTACTCGTCGCGGTTCGAGGCGACCACGAGGGGGAGGCCGGGGACGAGCCGGTCGAACACGATCAGCGTGCACATACGCTGGCGGCCCGCGAATTTAGCACCGGAGCCGGGCCGCCTCAACGCGCCGACGCGGCCTCAGCCCGCGGCACTCCCCGGGACGGCCCGCAGATGCGGGGCCGGGGGCACGCGATGCTGGGGCGGAGCCTCGGTCCCGGGCTGTTGCTGCTCCGGAGGCGGCCGGAAGTCCAGGCCGTAGCGCGCGAGCAGCGGCCCGAGGACGTCGGTGTGGTCGATCAAGGTGCGCCGGACCGACTCGAAGCCATGCGTCACGGCGTCGGCGCGCTTCCAGAACGCGAGTGGATTCAGGTCGAAGAAGCTCTCGTCCGTCTCGCGAGGCTCGATCACGACGATGTCGCCGCGGAAGGACTCGTCGTGGAGGTACGAGCGCAGGCCCAACGCGAGCCGGGTGTGCAGCAGGGTGCGGAACACCTGGTTCATCACGGCCCGGAGCCCTCGGTCGGCCAGATAATGCGGCCGGGCCGAGTCCTCGCGGTAGACGTGGTTCAGGAAGGGCCGGAACGGGTTGTAACAGATCACCAGGTCCGCGCCCTGCTCGATCGCGACGTCGATGTTCGCGGTGCGCCGCACCCCGCCGTCGACGTAGTCCACCCCGTTGATCCGGGCGGGCTTGAAGAAGCCGGGGAGCGCGCTCGATGCCTGCACCGCCTCGGAGATCGTCAGACCCTGGTCGTCGTCGGGCCCGAACACCACGCGCTCGGCGGTGTCGAGATTCGTCGCGGTGATGAAGAGCCGCTTCCCGGTCACCCGGTACAGCTCCGCGAAGTCGTTGGGCATGCCGGCCGTGGCGATGTTGCCGGCGAGCCAGCGCTCCAGCGGCGAGTTGTCGAACAGCCCGGAAGGAATCAGCGTCGAAAGACCGGGGAACTCGCGTTTGGGCGAGATCTCCTTGTACAGCTCCAGCAGGAGCGACTCCAGGTGCGTGTAGCTCGGCTCGTCCAGCAGCCGCCGGAACGACGCGCTCGTGCGCGCGGGCAGCTCCGGCAAGAGCGAGAGCAGGTCGATCAAGAGCCCGGGCAGATAGGTGGCGACGTGCCCCGCGAACGCCACCGGCCGCCCCAGCATCTCGCGGAGATTCGGGCGATAGAAGTCGATCGGGCGCAGCTGCGAGTGCTTGGTCGACGTGCCCTCGAGCGTCGCGATCATCTCGTCGGGCGCGATTCCCGCCGCGAGCGAAGTGGCCAGGAACGCGCCCGCGGACAGCCCCACGTACAGGTCGAAGTCTGTGATCCGGCGGCCGACCAGAAAGTCGTCGAACGCCTTGAGGCCGCCGACCTTGAAGGCGCCCCCGGAGATGGCGCCGCCCGCAAGCACCAGCGCGATCTTCGGGTTGCGCGGGATGCGCCGGCCGGCGCTGCGCTGGATCAGCGTGAGCCCCACTCGACCTCCACCCTCCACGAGGGGTCAGACTTCCTATCGGTCGGGGGGAGTCGAGTTCCCAACACAGCGACGCCGCATGTACCGCTCCGCTACCGCAAGAGAACGCGCGCGATCTTTACGCGACGCGTCAGGACTGTCAAGAAAGCGCCAGATTCGAGTATCGACGCCTGGGCCGCCTTCAGATCCGCTGCCGGGGCGGGGCTGCTCGCTCGAGTCTCGCTCGCTGCCGCCGATACGGGGAGCCGGGCCCCGCACGCCTTGCGGCGTCGTACTCCAGCGCAAGCGGGGTAGAATGGGAATCGAAGCAGCTCCCAATGCGGAGGTCGGGATGAGGTGGTTGCGCGCAGCGTTGATCGTGCCCGCGATCGTCTGCGCCGCCTGCGCCACGACCCCTGCCCCCGGCCCCGCCCCGACCTCCAGCGATCCGGCCGCTGCCGGCAACGGCGCGGACGCCAGCACCAAGCCCACGGGTGACGCCGCCGCGAAGCCGGACCCGAAAGCGGACGACACGGTCGGCTCGGCTCCAGCGCAGGCGCAAAAGGGCCCTGGCAGTCGCTGGGGCGCGCGCGCCGAGAGCGCGATCGAAGGGCTGATCGTCGGGGCGGTGATCGGCGGCCAGATCGGCGGCCCACCCGGCGCCGCGATCGGAGCGGGGCTGATGGCGGTCTACGGCTTCGTCACCGGCGGCGTTCCCTTCGACAACGGGCGCGGTCAGGGCCGTCCGGGTCGCACCTCCGGCGGTGGCAACAACGACGACGATGCCCTCGAGGACGAGATCGACGACGAGATCGCCAAGGCCGACGAGCTCGAGAGCGAGATCGAGCAGGAGCTCGAGCGCCAGGAAGAGCTGCTCGAGCAGATCAACAAGCAGGAGGCGGTCCAGAAGGACGTCCAGCGCGAGGACGAGGCCAAGCGCCAGCAGGAGCTGGAGCAGGATCCGCTGGCCGCCCCCGCGGCGCCCTACGAGCGCCAGATCCCCGACACCCTCTACGACGTCGAGAAGAAGAAGGAGCCGGGGACGAAGGTCGCGCAGGTGCAGAAGACGCTCGACGCGGACCGCGACGGCCGGCCGGAGATCCAGATCCTGCAGGACGAGAAGAGCGGGCTCGTGGTGAGCCGCGCCGAGGACACGAACTACGACGGCGTGCTCGACGCGCGCAACTCGTACCAGGCGGGCAAGCTCACCGAGCGCAGCGAGGACACCAACGACGACGGCGTGGCCGATCGCTGGATCACCTATCGCGACGGCCGTGGCGTGCGCGTCGAGGTGGACCGCGACTTCGACGGCAAGCGCGACGGCTTCCAGACCTACGAGCAGGGCTCGATCGTGCTCGAGGAGCACGACACCAACCGCGACGGCAAGATCGATCGCCGCGTGGAGTTCGGCGGCCGCCAGCGCGTGGTCGAGAAGGACGACAAGGACCACGACGGGGACTTCGAGTTCTTCACCTACTTCGACAAGCGCGACCTGCCGATCCGGATCGAGCGCGACAAGAGCGGCGACGGGAAGATCGACCTCTGGGAGCACTACGAGGGCAGCGATCCGACCCGCATGCTCATGGTGCGCAAGGAGGAGGACCTGAACGCCGACGGCACGGTCGACGTGAAGTCCTTCTACCAGCGCGGCAAGCTCGTCCGCAAAGAAGTCGCCGACGCCAGCGTTGTCCAGTAAGCATCGCTACTGCTGCTTGCCGGGCTCGGCGGGCGGCTCAGTCTCGGAGCGGATTTCGATCGAGCGCTGGCGCTCGCGCTTGCGGAACTCCTCCTGCTTGCGCCGTTCGGCGTCGAGCAGGAGCAGGCGGTTGCGCTCCCGGATCCGCTCCAGCTCGCGCTGCACCTCGTTGTCGGTCAGCTCCTGCGCCGCGAACTCGAACTCGACCTCGGTGGAGCCGCGGCTGCCGTCCGAGGCGAGCGCCGAGACCCGCACGCGGTTGCGCCCGACGCGCGCGGGCACGAAGCCGGTGAAGGAGCCGTCGGGGTTGAGCTGGATGTCGTCGGGCCCGCTCATCTCGCCGATCGTGAGGTTCACCGCGACCACGTCGTCGACGTTGGCGAAGGACACCCCGGAGAGCGCCGCGACGATATCGCCGGGGCGTCGCACCGGCGTATACAGGCCATTGGTGAGCTTGGCCATCTCCGTGCAGGCGACCGGGTAGTCGATCGCCTCGGGGCCGAGGCCGTACACGTTGATGCTTACTCCGGCCAGGTGGGCCACGCGCGCCGCGGCCTGGACAGCCTCGTAGTCCTCGCGATCGTCCTTGTTGCCCAGCCCGAACGGCAGCGACGGGCGCCCGTCGGTCAGGAACAGCACGACCTTCTTGGCGCCGGGCCGAGGCTCGGACTGCGCGCCGCTCAGGTCGGCCAGCTCGCGCAGCGCGAGCTTCACGCCTGCTTCCATGTTGGTGCCCCCGGACGGACCGCGCAGCAGGACCGCCTGCAGCGCCTGTCGGACCTGCGCGTAGTCGTTGGTCAGCGGCACCTCGAGCATCGCGTCGTGCTGCGTCTCGGAGCGCCGGCGGCCGGTCGCCGGGTCGATCTCGCCGCTGAAGCTCACCACGCCCACGCGGACGCGTTGCGGGTTGAGCCCCTCGAGCAGCGTGCTGGCGGCGATGATCTCCGCGGCGAGCACGGAGTCATCCGGGTCGGTGTTCTTGGTGTCGGGCATGCCGGCGAGCAGCGCGCGCTGCGTCTCGCCGACCAGGCCGTCGTTGTCCACGTCGAGGCCGCTCGGGTAGGCGGTCGAGCCCGAGATGTCGATCACGACCACCACATCGAAGCTCGCGGGCCGCAGCCCGTCTGCGGCGGCGCTGCCGGCCAGCGGCGCCATGTCGATCCGCGCGCGCACGACTTCCTGCGGGCGCGGCGAGTCGAGCAGGATCCGCACGCCGCTGGGCTCATCCGCCGCGCGCGCGACGGAGGCACTTCCAGCCAGCAACAGCGCAAGCGCGTACCACATGCTCCGACCCGAGCGGACCCGCTACTGCGTGGTCCCGCTCTCCATCACTTCGCGGTCGGGCCGGATCTCGATCTCGACACGCCGATTCTGCTGGCGGCCTTCCGCCGTGTCGTTGGTCGTGATCGGCATGGTCTCGCCGAAGCCGACGGCCTCCATGCGCGCCGAGGTGACGCCCTCGGCGATCAAGAACTGGCGCACGCGATCCGAGCGCTGCTCGGAGAGCCGCTGGTTGGTGTCATCCCCGCCCTGGGCGTCGGTGTGGCCTTTGATGATCACGCGGCTCTTCGGGTAGTTGTTCAGCGTGCGGGCCAGGGAGCGCAGGCGGTCGTAGGCGCCCGGGTTCAACGTGGACTTGCCCGAGTCGAACAAGAGCGAGCTCTCGAAGTTGACCAGCAACGAGTCGTCGCGGCGCTGGACGTCGGCGCCAGGGATCGCGTCGAGCTCCTGCGCCTGCTTGTCCATGTAGTTGCCGATCAGGCCGCCCGCGATGGCGCCGGTCGCGGCGCCGATCAGCGCCCCACCGCCCCGGTGGTCCTTGCCGCCGATGGCTGCCCCGGCCGCAGCGCCGGCAAGGGTGCCGAGGATCGCGCCCTGGGTCGACTTCTTGTCGAGCACGGTGCCCGTGTTCGTCTGACAGGACGTCGCCGCGAAGGCCAACAGCGTGACCGCGATTACAAAGGGTGCGCGCATCGGACTCTCTCCCCCTCCCATGGAAATTCGGGCCAGAGCATAGGGTCGTGAGCGGACTACCGCCGCTCCAGGCGCTCGAACACTCCGATGGCAAGCCTGCCTACTGCATTCAGACTTGCCGGCGAGACCGCGGAGAGGTCGTCGCGCGCGGTGTGCCAGAAGGGCCCGGGCGTCCGCCGCTCGCCGAACTGGAAGTCCATCAGAATCAGGGTCTCGCGCAGACCGCGTTCCACGAACGGCGTGTGGTCGTCCACGATCGGGAGCGCCCCGCCGTTCAGCACACCTTCGAGCCCGGCCTCACGCGCGGCGTCGCGCAGGTCCGCCACTAGCTGGGGCGAGTCGCCAAGATCCCGGGTCAGGCCGAGGTCGGCGTCGCCCACCATGTCGACCAGCACGAGCGCTCGCACGCGGCCGAGCGAGCCTTCGCGCTCCATGCGTTCGGCGAGCGCGCGCGAGCCGTAGAGCCCGTCGCTGGCGCTGATCGTCGCGCCGTCCGCCTCCTCGCCGTCACAGAACACGAGCTGGACCGTGTGGGCGAGCGGGCGAGTCGCGAGCGCGCGTGCGAGCTCGAGCAGCACCGCCGCGCCCGAGGCGCCGTCGTTGGCGCCGACGAAGCGCACGCCCGGGATCCGCTTGGTGTCGTAGTGCGTGACGAACAAGACCCGCTCGCCGTTCGCGCGGGTGCCTTCGCGCGAAGCGATCAGGTTGGTGAGTGTGCGCGGCGCGCCGTCCGGATAATGCGCCTCGAAGGCGTGGCGCTCGACGCGCCAGCCTGCCTGGCGCAGCCGCTCCTCGAGCAGCCGGCGCGCAGCCTCGAGCTCGGGCGAACCCGCCGGGCGCGGGCCCAGCGCGACCAGATCGCGCAGGTCTCCGAACGCGCGCTCCGCGTCGAACGCGCCGTCGCCGGTTGCGTCCGTGCACCCGAACGCAGACGCCAGGAGAACCGCGCACCACGCCGGCGCGCGACGCCGCCACTTCCGCTCTGCCGCTGCCACTCCCGGCAAGAGGTACCCGAGCGCCCGCCCCGTTCCAACCCGGTCCCGCGGAGCCCGCGTGCTCGCTCGCGTGTACGGCGCCACACTGGACGGCGTCGACGGCGTCGTAGTCTCCGTCGAGGTCGACGCGGGACGCGGCTTGCCGTCGTTCCACATCGTGGGTCAGGGCGATCGCGTCGTGAACGAGAGCCGCGACCGGATCCGCTCCGCCTTCCGGCAATCCGGTCTCGAGTTCCCACCCGGGCGCGTTACGGTCAACCTTGCGCCGACGTGGCTCCCGAAGGCCGGCGCAGCGCTCGACCTGCCGATCGCGGTGGGCGTGGCGGCGTCGAAGCTCGAGCTCCCGGAGGAGCGGCTCGCCGCCACGCTGTTCCTCGGCGAGCTCGGGCTCGACGGCGGGCTCCGCTCCGTGCGCGGAGCGCTTGCGCTCACGGCGTGCGCCCGGCGTGCGCAGGTGCGGACCGTCGTGGTGCCCGATGCCTCGCTCGCCGAGGCAGCGGTCTGTCCCGGCATCGACGTGCGCGGAGCCGCCACGCTGCGTCAGGTACTCGAGTTCACGCGTACGGGAGACGAGCTGCGACGCGCGCCAGAGATCGCAGCGAGTGTGGCCGCTCCCGACGCCTTCGAGCCCGACCTCGCAGACCTGCGCGGCCAGCTCGAGGCGCGGCGGGCACTCGAAGTCGCCGCGGCAGGCGGTCACAACCTGCTGCTGGTCGGGCCACCAGGCGCCGGCAAGACGCTGCTCGCGCGCAGGCTCGCGGGTGTGCTGCCCGATCTCGCGTTCGAGCAGGCGCTGGAGGCCACGCGGATCCACGGTGTCGCGGGCGTGCTCGGCGGTCGCGCGCTGCTGGTACGCCCACCCTTCCGCGCCCCGCACCACACGATCTCCGACGTCGCGATGCTCGGTGGCGGTCGTCCGCTGCGTCCGGGGGAGATCTCGCTGGCGCACCGCGGCGTGTTGTTCCTGGACGAGCTGCCGGAGTTCCGCCGCTCGGTGCTCGAGGCGCTGCGTCAGCCGCTCGAGGAAGGGGAGATCCGCATCGCGCGCGCGCACGGATCGGCGCGGCTGCCGGCGCGTGTCCAGCTCGTCGCCGCGATGAACCCATGCCCTTGCGGCTGGTCGGGCGACGAAGAGCGAGCCTGCCGCTGCGACGATCCCGCGCTGCGCCGCTATCGCAGCAAGCTCTCCGGGCCGCTCCTCGATCGAATCGATCTGTGCGCGCACATGCCGCGCTCGGGCTGGGACGACATCGCGCGGAGCGGCCCACCCGAGGCGAGCGCGGCGGTGCGGGCGCGCGTGGAGCGCGCGCGGGAGCGACAGGCTGCCCGCTCGCGCGCGACCGGCGTGACGGCGAACGCCGAGCTGCCCGAGTCGGTGCTGCGCAGGGGCGCGGGCATCGAGCCCGACGCCTGGCGCGTGCTCGAGCACGCCGTGCGCAGACTCCATCTCTCGATGCGCGCCTGCGTGCGCGTGCTGCGCGTCGCCCGCAGCATTGCCGACCTCGAGGACGCTGACGCCGTCCGCTCCCCCCACACCACCCAGGCCATCGCCTTGCGCTCCAGCTTCGAGACTGAGCGGTGAACGGTCGCGGCGGCTTGTCTTGCCCGCGCCGTACACGGTATGACGGAGCCCCCGGTTGCGCCGGAGGCCCCGCGTTTCGAGGGAGTCCGGATCGACAGCGGCACCTGTGAGAAGCTTGTCAACCATGCCCGGACTCGACGCGCGTGCGGAATCGAGCGATCTCGGCCCGCTTCCAGCGCCGTACCACGATCTGTTCGCACGCGCCCGCGACGTCTTCGACACGGACCCGCGTGTGGAGGCGCTCTGGCTGTCGGGCTCGCTCGCCCGCGGCGACGCCGACTCGTACTCCGACCTCGACCTGCTCGTCGCGACGACCGACGAGGGCCACGCCTCGTTCAGCGACGAATGGGCGAAGTGGCTGGCCTCGATCACCCCGACCGTGCTGGCGCGGCGCATCCCCGGGATCGCAGGCCTGTACGCGGTGACGCCGGCCTGGCTGCGCCTCGACGTGGTATGGGAGCCGCACGCCGCGCTGCCGAAGACCTTCTTCCGCACCCGTCGCGCGGTGTTCGACCGCGCGGACTGCGCAGCCGCGATCCCAGCTGCGCTACCGCGACCCGGCCCGTCCGCCCGTGTGGTGCAGGACCTCGTCGAGGAGTCGCTCCGCATCCTCGGCCTGCTGCCCACCGTCGCGGGCCGCGAGGACTGGCTGCTCGGGGTCGAAGGCGTCTGGACCCAGCGACTGCTGCTGTACCAGCTGTTTCAGCAGGCGAACGCCCCGCTGCCCGAAACAGGTCTCAAGCAGTGGAGCTCCAAGCTGCAGCCGGCCCAGCGCGAGCTCCTCTCCGGACTGCCGACCGGCGCGGCGACCCGGGAAGCGGTGGTCTCGGGTCAGCTGGCGCTTGCGCGTGCGTTCCTCGCGCAGGCTCGGCCGCTGGCCGCCCGGCTTGGAGCGGTCTGGCCCGAGGCGCTGGAACGCGCCACGCGTGAGCACCTCCGCGTGACCCTCGACGTCGCGCTCGACTGATCGAGAGCTGCCCAGTCGCTGAGCAGGCGTCGCCTGGCAGCTGGGCACGGCGACAGCGGCCGGAAGTCCGGGAGCCTCGATCCCGGGCACGCCCCTTGCGATGGCGTCGCGCGCGCGGCGGCGATGCGCGCTGCGTTCGAAGGAGGTCCAAGACATGACTGGAATTCGCGAGACGCCCGGGCAGCGCCGCGCGCCGTTGGTCGCGGCGCTGGGCGGCGCTGTGCTTTCCCTGCTCTTCCCCGAATGGGCTGCAGCGCAGGACTCCGCGGCCCCGGTCGCCAGCCCCGGGCACACCGCCTGGGTGACGGCTGCGTCCGGGCTCGTGCTGATGATGACGCTGCCCGGCCTCGCGCTGTTCTACGGCGGGCTGGTGCGCGCGAAGAACGTGCTGAACGTCCTCATGCAGTGCTTCGTCGGCGCCGGCGTCGTCGGCGTGCTCTGGGTGCTCGTCGGCTACAGCCTCGCGTTTTCCGGCGGGGAGCTCATCACGGGCTTCGTCGGCGACTTCTCGAAGGCCGGCCTCGCGGGCATCACCAAGAGCACCACCTGGCAGATCATCCCGGACGTCGGCGCGTCGGCCGAGTTCATCCCCGAGCTGATCTTCGTGATGTTCCAGGCGATGTTCGCGATCATCACCCCGTCGCTGATCCTCGGCGCCGTGGCCGAGCGCATGAAGTTCTCGGCCTACGTGCTCTTCATTTCCGCCTGGCTGCTGCTCGTGTACTGCCCGCTCGCGTACATGGTCTGGAACGCGAACGGCTGGATCTTCAAGGCGGGCGGGCTCGACTTCGCGGGCGGCCTCGTGGTGCACATGTCGAGCGGGTTCTCGGCGCTCGTGCTGTGCGTCTTGCTCGGCAAGCGCCGCGGCTTCGGCAAGGAGGCGATGCCGCCGCACAGCGTACCGCTGTGCATGATCGGCGCGGGCTTGCTCTGGGCCGGCTGGTTCGGCTTCAACGCCGGCAGCGCCCTCGGCGCCAACGGCCTGTCGTCGCTCGCGTTCGTGAACACGAACACCGCGACCTGCGCCGCGATCCTCGCCTGGGCGCTGGTCGAAGTCATCCACCGCGGCAAGGCCACCGCCGTGGGCGCGGCGACCTCCGCCGTCGCAGGGCTGGTCGCGATCACGCCCGCCTGCGGCCACGTCACGCCGATGGGCGCGATCGCAATCGGCTGCGGTGTCTCGGTGGTCTCGTACAGCGCGATCGTGTTCCTGAAGCAGGCGTTCCGCTACGACGACTCGCTCGACGTGTTCGGCGTGCATGGTCTCGGTGGCATGTGGGGTGCGATCTCGACCGGCCTCTTCGGTGCGGCGCTGGTCGCAGAGCCGCCTTCGATGGGCACGCAGCTCTGGATCCAGCTGCAGGGCGTGGGCTTCACCGCGGTCTACGCGGTGGCGATGTCGCTCGTGATCGGGATCGCGATCAAGCTCACGCTTGGCCTGCGCGTGGAGGAAGAGGACGAGGCTCTCGGGCTCGACCTGTCGGAGCACAGCGAGACCGCGTACTCGTTCGGCGGCTCGGGGTCGATCCTCGAGCGGGCGCCGAGCGCGTCGCACGGCGCCGTGGGGGTTGCGAGGCGCGAGACCGCATGAGCTAGAGCGAGCGCCTTCCGGGCGCCCGAGAACGACGCCGCCTCGGCTGTGACCTCCGGCCGGGGCGGCGTCTTCGCGTTGCGGCGCTACGAGACCGCTTCGTCGCCGCGCTCGCCGGTGCGAATCCGGACGGCGTCGCCGACGGGTAGCAGGAAGATCTTGCCGTCGCCGATGCGCCCGGTCTTCGCGGCGTCGGCGATCGCCGTGATCACGCGCTCCACCAGCTCGTCGCGCACGACGATCTCGAGCTTCACCTTGGGCAGGAAGTCGACCACGTACTCCGCGCCGCGGTAGAGCTCGGTGTGGCCCTTCTGCCGGCCGAAGCCCTTCACCTCGGTCACGGTGATGCCCTGAACGCCGACCTGGTTCAGCGCCTCCTTCACGTCCTCGAGCTTGAAGGGCTTGATGATCGCTTCGATCTTGCGCACGCCCGTTCTCCTCTAGCTCTGTGGACGGTAGCGGATCACGACGCGCTGGCCGCTCTTCCGGCCCTCGCGGAAGCGCGGCTCCCACTTGCCCCACTCGTCGGAGTAGCGCTTGCCGAATGCCGCGAGCAGGCGCTCGAAGACGCCGGGGGCCGCGTCGAGTGACACGGAGGCATCGACGCTCGGGGCCGCGGCGATCAGCGCGCGGTCGCCGCGATAGCGGTCGAAGTCCCCAAACCAGAGCCGCGCGCGGTCGCGGCCGCTGGCCAGCGCGCGCGCCTTCCAGCCGTCGCTCGCAGTCGCCAGCACCACGTCGCCGCCGTCGACGAAGTACCAAACCTCGCCGTGGCAGCTGCTCTCGCGGCCGTCGGCGAGGAGCGGCGACACGTAGACGAGCTTGCTCTGCTCCATCGCCGCTCGCGTGGCGGCCGGGATCTCGGCGCGCGCGAGCTGCGGGCGCACGAGCGCCAGCGCGCCGAGCGCGCCGGCGCCGAGCAGGAACGAGCGGCGGTCGATCCGCGGGGTCACGCGTCTCTCCTACTTCAGGTTCGCGCGCAGGAACTCGAGGCTGCGCCGCCAGGCGTCGTCCGCGGCTTCCCGCTGGTACACGTCCGGGCGCGAGTCGTTGAAGAAGGCGTGATCACAGCCGGGGTAGATCACGAGCTCGAAGCGCTTGCCGGCGGCGTGCACGTCGGCCGCGAGCTTGCGCGCGACCTCGGGTGTGACGAATGAGTCGCGCTCGGCGAACAGTCCGAGCACCGGTGCTGCGAGGCGCGCGAAGTCGAGCTTGACCGCGGGATGCACGCCGTAGAAGTCGATCACGGCCCCGATCTTGGGGCTCGCGCAGCCCGCGGCGAGCGCAAGCTGGCCGCCCATGCAGAAGCCCAGCGCGCCGACCGTCCCTGTAGCAACGCTCGGCTGCGCCAGCAGGTAGTCGACCGCGCCGACCAGATCCTTGCCTGCGCGCTCGACGTTCAGTGCCATCATCAGCCGGCCCGCCTCGTCGGGGTTTGAGGTGGACTTGCCGTGGTACATGTCCGGCGCGAGAGCCGTGATGCCGACGGACGCGAAGCGATCGGCCACAGCCTTGATGTGCGCTACCAGCCCCCACCACTCCTGAATCACGATCACGGCGGGTCCCTGACCCGCGGCCGGCGTGGCGAGGTAGCCCTGGACCGTGCCGCCGTTGCTCTTCCATTCGACCAGCTTCCCGGGCACGTCGCGCCTCCTCCCCGCGCAGTCTACCCGCGGTCGCGGCGCTTCGAACGCCCGCCGCGCTCGGCAAGGATCACCAGAAACAGGGGGAACTCCGCACGCGCGCGATTCTCCGCCTGCGCGCGCCCGCCCTCCGACACGCGATCGGAGACCGGCTCGGCCAGGTCGAGCACGCGCAGGCCCGCGGCGCGCAGCGCGCCGAACAGCGTCTCGAGCGGCCAGTGGAACGAGGGGCGGGTCTGCTCGGGGTCGCTCCCCGGGTGGATCTGGATCTCGACCTTCTGCCGGCTCTTGTAGGCATCCACGCGCCGGAACTGGGAGCCCGCCTTCGAGTCCCAGCCCCAGTGCGTGCTGCCCGGAATCCGGAACGCGGGGTGATTCAGCGCGAGCGCGATGCGCCCACCCGGCAGGAGCGCGCGCGCGGCGTTGCGCAGGGCCGGGGCGGGATCCTCCATGTTCTGGAGCGACAGCACGAACGTGGCGATCTCGAAGGGCCCGAGCGGCAGGCCCTGCGGCGCCAGCGCGTCGGCGACCTCGAAGCGCAGGCGATCCTCCGAGATGCCCGCGGCCTGCGCGTCCGCGCGCGCGTGCTCGATCATGCGCGGCGAAACGTCGACGCCCACGGCACGCGCGCCGCGCTGCGCCAGCAGCCGCGCGAACGCACCCGGCCCGCAGCCCACGTCGAGCGCGTGGCGGCCCTCGACGCGCCCGAGCAGCCGCAGCAGCTCCGGGTACAGCGTGCGGCCGGCGAGATCGTCGCCGCGCGTGCCGCCGACCTGCCGGTACCAGTCGGCGACGTCGTCCCACGACGTTGACGGCGGCCTGCGGCGGCTGGATGACACGCGCGCCTCCCCGCGGACTCGCGGCTTCGGCCCTAAATTACCCGGGCGTCGCGCCGATCGTGAGGGGGCCCGAAAGGAGTCGCGCTGTGGAAATGCCGACGATCAAGGTCCGCTGGTCGAGCCCGATCTCCTTTGGCGACGCCGACGCGTCGCCGATCCCGAACCGCGGGGGCGTCTACGAGGTGCTGTCCGGCATGGGCGCTGGCGTCGAGCGGCTCTGGGTCGCGCAAACCGGCGACCTCCGCCGAGGCTTCGTGGCGCACATGGCGGGCTCGGCCGGAGACGCGAAGATCCTCGAGGCAGTCGCGAAGGGCGACGCCTCGTTCCGCTACTGGCTCTGCGAGGACACCGTGAAGCGGCTCGAGGTCGTGCAGGCTCTGGTCGACCTGCACTGCTACGAGGTCGGCCACGAGCCGCTGCAAGACGTGAGCTGCGTGCGGCTCGTCGAGACTCCCTGACCCAATCCCCGGGGCAAGCCGCAAGTGCTGCGCGCGCGCAGCGAGGGCGCCTCGCCCGAGCGGAGGCGTAGCCGCGGCTTTGCCGCGGCGTACACGCTCAGGCTAGGCTGCGCGGGTCGGAGGACCCGCATGACCACGCAGCCTCTCTCCCTCGAGACGCTCGACATCATCGGGAACGACCACTACCAGCGGAACGGCTACCCGCACGCGGAGTGGGCGTACCTGCGCAAGCACGCGCCGGTCTACTGGTACACGCGCGCCGGCGACACCGACCCGTTCTGGGCGATTACCAAGCACGCGGACGTGATCTCGATCTCGAAGCAGCCGCGGCTGTTCGTGATCGCGCCGCGACTCGCCGTGTTCCCCGAGCTGACGCCACCCGAGGGCGATGCGGCGGCCCACCACCTGCTGACGATGGACCCACCGGAGCACGGCGACTACCGGCGGCTCTCCTCCGCATGGTTCACGCCGCGCACCGTGCAGCGGCTGGCCCCGGGCACCGAGCAGATCGCCGAGGACCTGATCGGCGAGCTCTGGCGCGAAGGGCCCGAGGGCGAGATTGACTTCGTGGAGCGCATCTCCGCCGTGCTGCCGCTCGCGGTGATCGCCGACATGCTCGGCTCGCCGCGCTCCGACTGGAAGCAGCTGTTCCGCTGGACGAACGAGGCGATCGGCCCGACGGACCCTGAGTTCCAGCGCCCGGGCGAGCGCCCGGAAGACACCAGCGAGCGCGCGCGCACCGCCCTGTTCGGCTATTTCGTGGGCCTGGTCGAAGAGCGCCGGCGCGCGCCGAAGGAAGACATCATCAGCGTGCTGGCCAACGCCAAGCTCGACGGCAAGCCGCTCGGTCCGCGTGAGCTGCTGTCCTACTTCTTCCTGCTCGTGGTCGCGGGCAACGAGACCACGCGCAACGCCACCAGCGGCGGCCTGATGGCGCTGATCCAAAACCCCGGCGAGCTGGAGAAGCTCAAGCGCAACCCGGGCCTCGTCGACAGCGCGGTCGAGGAGATCGTGCGCTGTACCACTCCCGTGATCCAGTTCACGCGCACCGCGACCGAGGATACGGAGATCCGCGGCCAGAAGATTCGCGCGGGCGAATCGGTGTGCCTGTTCTATCCGTCGGCCAACCGCGACGAAGAGGTGTTCCAGGATCCCTTCGCCTTCAAGGTCGACCGCCAGCCGAACCCGCATCTCGCCTTCGGCATCGGCGAGCACGTCTGCCTCGGCCAGCATCTCGCCCGACTCGAGCTGCGCGTGATCTTCAAGCACCTGGCGCACCGGCTCGAATCGGCCGAGCTGATCGGCGAGCCTGCGCGACTGCGCTCGAGCTTCGTCGGCGGGATCAAACACCTGCCGATCCGCTACCGCCTGCGGGCGCCGGGCGCCTAGAACGTGCAGACGAGTTGCCGGTAGCGGCCCTCCGCGGCCACACCCCGCTCCCGCCCCGCGCTCCTCGACCAGGTCATGAGCCAGGAGCCGTATCGCTCCGCGCCTCGTGTCTTCTGGATCATGGACAACGGTTCGTCCCATCGCGGCGAGCGCTGCGCCGCGAGGCTGCGCGAGCGGTGGCCGACGATCCTCGGCGTCCACACGCCGGTCCATGCGAGCTGGCTCAATCAGGTGGAGATCTACTTCTCGGTCCTGCAACGCAAGGCGCTCACGCCCAGCGACTTCGCCTCGCTCGGTGAGCTCGAAGAACGGCTCCTCGGCTTCGGGGAACGGTACCAGCAGGTCGCGAACCCTTTCGAATGGAAGTTCACCCGGCGCGACCTGCACCGGCTGCTCCTCAAACTCCGCGAGCGCGAGCGCCCGCTCGCCGCGGCGGCGTGACCGCGCAAAATACGTCACCGAACTTTCGGTCCGGAGTATTGGAGGGTGCCGCGAGTTTGCTCCCCAATCAGTCGTCCGCTGGACGTAGAATCGCCCGGTCGCGATCGCCCAGTTCGCCCGGGAGGCGAGGCATGGATCCGGAGAGAGCGCCCCATCGGCTCGCCGCGATTCTCAGCACCGACGCCGTCGGCTACAGCCGCCTAATGGCCGACGACGAGCTGGATACCGCCCCGCGCAGCTGGAGAAGATCGTTCACGCCCTGACAATCGCCGGGCTCCGTGATGTCCGGCTTGGAGAGCACCCCATGACCGCTCCTGTAACGCTGGCATCGCTGCTCGACGCAGTCGACCAAATCGCGCCGACCCTGCGCGCCCACGCGGCGGAAGCGGAGGAGCGCCGCCGCCTGTCCGCCGCCGCCGTAACAGCCATGAGAGACGCGGGCCTCTACCGCATGTGGATCCCGCGCGCGTACGGGGGGCTCGAAGTGGACGTGATGACGGGGCATCGCGTCATGGAGAGAGTCGCGAGCATCGACAGTGCCGCCGGCTGGACTCTCGCGCTTTCCGTCGGCGTCAACGTCTTCAGCGCGTTCTTCAATGAGCAGGCGGCCGCCGAGATCTACGGCAACGGCGAGGTGCCGATGGCCGGCGCCTTCAATCCGCCGTTAAAGGCAGTTCCCGTCGACGGCGGCTATCGCCTGAACGGGCTCGTGAACTTCGGGAGCGGCAGCACCCACTGCGAGTGGTTCCTCGGCCTGGCCAACATCATCGAGAACGGCAAGGAGCGACTGGACGAGCAAGGCCGGCCGGAGATCTGGCAGGTACTCGTCCCCGCGCGCGAGCTCGAGATCATCGACCACTGGGACACGCTCGGGTTGCGCGGCACGGGCAGCCACGACGTCGCGATCCGCGACGTCTTCCTCCCGCGGCATCGCGCCGCGCAGTTGTTGGCTCCGGAGCGGCGGCGTCTGCCGAAAGGTTTCGAAGGCCCCCTGTATCACTGCACAATTTGGCCCGCGGTCACTCCCCTCTCGATCGTCGCCACGGGTATCGCGCGCGCGGCCATCGACGAGCTGGCGGCGCTCGCCACCAAGAAGACGCCCAACTACACGCCGTCGCCATTGCGCGAGCGGTCGGTGGCCCAGTTCCAGGTGGCACAAGCGGAGGCCAAGCTGGGCGCGGCGCGCGCTTACCTGTACGAGGCGCTGAGCGAAGCGTGGGAGAGCGGGGTTGCCGGGCGCTTCATCGACCTGCCGCAGAAGCGGAAGCTGCAGCTCGCCGCGATCAACGCAGCGGCCAGCGCGGCCGAGGCCGTGGATCTCGTGCACGCAGCGGCCGGCACGAGCGGCATCCGCAAGGAGCAGCGCTTCGAGCGCCACTTCCGCGACGTCCACAGCATCACGCAGCACGCCTTCATCTCGGGGGCCCGTTACGAATCGGTCGGGAAGCTGCTCTTCGGGCTCGCGAGCGACTGGGCCTTCTTCGAGTTCTAGCGGGGCCAGGAGACGCGAGGTGAAGCGAACGCTGCGCGCGCGCGCTCGCCGGAAGCCGCTCGCCGGCGAGCGCCTCGCACGTTTCTACGGCGAGCTGACGTCGCTCGACGGAATCCTCGCAGCGCTCACCGCGGCGGGAGTCACAGGCGATCGGATCCGCCCCGCGGATCTCTACGAGCGGAGCCTCGATTGCCAGAACCTGGGCGGCTTCGCGCAGCTCGAGCGGATCGCCGCCAGCGCCACCTCGCTGGCCGCGCTCGGTCCCGAGGATCGCGTGCTCGATGTGGGCTGTGGCCTCGGCGGCCCGGCGCGCTTTCTCGCGGATCGCTTCGGCTGCCGCGTGCTCGGGATCGATCGCTTGCCGGCCCGCATCGAGGTGGCGCGGAGTCTCGGCGAGCGGACGCGCTCGACCGATCGCGTCGAGTACCGCGAGGCCGACGCGACGGCGCTGCCCGTCGCCGACGCTTCCTTCGCGCAGCTCTGGATGCTCGACGCCAGCATCCACGTTCGTAACAAGCGGTGGCTGTTCCGAGAGTTTGCGCGCGTGCTCCAGCCGGGCGGTCTGCTGGTGCTGCACGATCAGCTCGGCCCGCTGCCGCCCGCGATGCGCGCAGTGACGCGGCGCGCTCCTTACCACGCGCTGCCGCTCGACGCGCTGATTCGCCGCATCGAGGCCGCCGGGTTCGGGCTGCTGGTCTGGCAGGACACGACTCTGGCCGCGCTCGAGTACTTCCGAGGCTTCGAGCGCAGCCTCGGGCCGCGCGAGCCCGGCGAGGGCGAGCAAGCGCGCAGATTTCGCTCACTCGTGAACAGCTACCTCCAAGCGCTCGCCGACGAAGGCGGGCGCACCGGCCTGTTGGTTGCGCGCCGCACCGCTGCTTCGGGGCACGCGCCTTGAATCGAGGACCTGTTACGCGAGGCGCCGCTTGGGGCGGGAGGGTGCTGTCGGGGACTTCCGGGAACTCGGGAGGGCGGGCCGCAGCCATCGGGGGCGCGCGGGTGGTGAGCCCGAGACAGCGGAGGATCGCATCGACGACCTCGGGCTGCTCGATGGCGGCGATCAGGCGCATGCGGCCGCCGCAGGCTGTGCACTCCAGGACATCGCGGACGAACACCCGCTGCATCAGCGCAGCCCACGAGAGGCGGCGGGCGCGCAGAGGGGTGCGATCCTGGGATCCGCTGACGAGGCTGACGTTCGAATCGTCAAGCGATGCGCACGCGAGCGAGTACGTTGTCGGGCGGACCGGAGCAGTAGGCGGCGCGGCTTCGCTCGCGCGATCCGGCAGCTCGGGGGAGGTTCGAGCGGCGGCCCGGGCGGCCGGCGAGTCGCTGCAGAGGCCTTCGGCGGAGCGGCGGTCGCGCGCGGCGGCAGCGCGCCAGGGAGCCGCGGGCGCCAGTACGCCGTGGTACCGGACCTGGTGGGCTCGGGGTGGCGGGATCAAAGCCACGAGTCGCTCGAGAAGCTCGATCGGCTCGAAGACCACGTGAGTCGTGCCGTCGCGCCAGCGGCGCTTGAGACGGTAGTGCAGGCGTCCGTCGGCCAGACGCGCGAGGCGGCCGGTGGCCACCGGGGGTCGAGCCACGTAGCGGCACAGGCGCTCCAGGCGCTTGCGGTCCAGGGCAGGGACGCCGACGTTGGCGTGCAGGCTCACGCCGCCGACCGCGGCGCAGCGCTCGCCCAGGGAGCGGTCGATCTCGTCTACGTCGATGCGATCGCCGAGACGCGCGACGCGCCGGCCCGCGCGTGGCCCGGTGGCGGCGCGGTGGCGCACCGAAGCGGCGTAGAGCTCCCCGAGCACGCTGTCACCGGACGCGAGTGGATCCGCCTCTGCGGGGCTGGCCTCGAGCAGGTCGCGGCGCTCGAGCAACCGGACGAGCCGACGGGCGATCGTGGCGACGACGGCTTCCACGTCTCCGTCAGTCGGCGGGGGTAGGGAGCGGAAGCGTGGAGCGCCGTCGGGTCCTGGGAGGTAGACCCCGTCGAGGACGAGGGAATGGAAGTGCTGGCCGCGCCGGATAGACGCTGCAGCCGTTCGCCTCGGTCAGGAACACGCAGCGGTCCGGCGATGGCTGGCGCCAGCGGCGTCGAGCCGACGAGGTCGCAGAAGAGCATCGTGAGCTGGCGGCGCTCGCCGGCTGGGGCCGGGCCGGGTGCCGCGGGAGTCGCGTCAGGGGGAGCCGCGGGCTGCGGCGCCACGGTTCCGGAGAAAGCTGCGCCGCACTCGGCGCAGAAACGGCGCTCGGCGCGGTCGTCGTGATCGCAGGACGGGCAGCGCATCGCGGTTGGTCTCGTGTGGTGGTTACCGCGGCGGCGGCGGATGCCGCCAACCGCATGCGAGCAGCGTTTACGCCGCCTGCCTTCGCTCGACGGTCAGCTTGAGGCCGAGCGCGCGAAGGAGTTCCATGATCGTCTCGATCTTCGGGTTTCCCCGACGCGACAGTGTGCGGTAGAGACTCTCGCGGCTCACACCCGCAGCGCGCGCAAGAGCGGCCATCCCGCCTTTGGCCATCGCCACATTACGCAACGCCTCCAACAAGACTGCCGGCTCGCCGTCTTCCAACGCAGCGTTGAGATACGCGACGACGTCCTTCTGCGTCTTCAGATAGTCCGAACCCTTGTATGCAGCCGCTCTCATGCTTGCCTCCGATACTCTCGCCAATAGGACCGGGCTCGCTCGATGTCGCGGCCCTGCGTGGATTTCTCACCCGCGCAGAGCAGCACGACGACGGCCGTTCCCTCTCGTGCGAAGTAGACCCGGTACCCCTTGCCTTCGCGATCACTAGGCCGACTGTAGCCTATAGGATACAGTCGGTCGAGCTCGAACTCAGGGCACAGCTCCTCGAGCAACGCCCTCGCGCGGCTCTGGCAGCGCCAGGGCAAGCGCGTGAACAACCGTGGCCGGATCCGTGAACGCGCGGTCTGCTCTCTGGGCGCGAGGCGCGGGGCAGCGGAGTCTTGCGGTGTACGGGCGCGGGCGGCCGCGCCCTACCGGCTTCGCTCGGCCGCAGACGGCTTCGCTGCGCGCGCTTTCCGCTTGCGGCGACACCTCGTGGGGCCGGAGCGACACTCCAGAGCGTGAGGTCCGCGCTGCTGATCGCGCTGTTGGCGCTCCTGCCCCTCGCCGCGCGCGCGCACGACGCTCGCGAACAGGTCCGCCGCGGCGTGGCATTCGCGATCGGGTTCGGCCTGGCGTCCGAGCGCGAGGCGCACGGCGTACCCTCCGCTTTCTCGTCGGTCTGCGGCGATCCGGAGGAGCTCCGCGTCCCGCTCCCGGACGGCCGCGCCCCCTGGCGCGCGGGCTATCCGCACCTCGTGCGCAGCGAGACGGCAAGCTGCCGCCAACCCCACGTCGACGGACCCCGCTGAGTCACTTGCCCTGCGACTCGGCGTACTCCTCGATCCGGGACTCGACCTCCTCGATCGAGTAGAGGCGACCCTGACCGACGCCTTCGCACAGGCGTTGCGCCTCGCGTGTCCACTGGCCGCCGCGCACCATCCCGCGCCAGAACGGAAAGGTCCGGCACTGCGTCGGCCGCGCCGGATACACGCTGCAGCCGTTCGCCTCGGTCAGGAACACGCAGCGGTCGCCCTGGAACGCGAGCTGGCGCCAGCCGTCGCCGTCGACGAAGGTGGAGCGCCGTTTGAACTCCGCGGGCGTGAGACCGAGGAAATCCGCCAGCGCGAGTGTCTCGTCTTCGGTCACGTAGACGTAGGCGTACTCGCCGCGCGTGGTGCAGCACTCGCCACACTGTGTGCATTCGAAGCGCAGGCCGTGCTTGCGGCTCATGCGAGCTGCCGCAGACGGGAGAGCGCCTCGCCGATGTCGGCTGCGGAGACGTCGAGGTGCGTCACGGCGCGAATCCACTCGCGGTCGAGCGCACCGAGCAGTACGCCGAACTCCCGCGCCCGCGCCACGAAGCGCGGGGCATCCGCGACGCGGAACACGACGATGTTGGTCTCGGGCTCGCGCGCGAGCGACACGCCCGGGAGTGCTGTGAGTCCGCGCCCGAGCTCGCGGGCGTTGGCGTGGTCGTCCGCGAGCCGCTTCACGTGGTGCTCGAGCGCGTACAGGCCGGCCGCCGCGAGGATCCCCGCCTGGCGCATGCCGCCGCCGTAGAGCTTGCGCAGCCGCCGTGCCCGAGCGGCGAACTCGGGCGAGCCGCACACGAGCGACCCGACGGGCGCGCCGAGGCCCTTCGAGAGGCAGAACGATACGGAGTCGAAGTGCGAGGCCCACTCCGCCGCCGGTACGCCGCTCGCGACCTCGGCGTTCCACAGCCGCGCGCCGTCTAGGTGCAGCCGCAGCCGGCGCTCCCGCGCGAGCCCGGCGATGGCGCGAACGGCGTCGAGCGGAAACACCCGGCCGCCGCTCTGGGCGTGCGTGTTCTCGACGCACACGAGTCGAGTCACCGGGAAGTGCGGATCGTCGGGCGCGATGGCGCGGCGCACGTCGTCGGCGTCGAAGGTCCCGTCGCCACCGATCGGCTGCATCGTCACGCCGGCGAGCGCAGCCGGCCCTCCCCCCTCGTACAGCAGCATGTGCGAGCCGTGCCCCGCCAGCGCGGCGTCGCCGGGCTCGGTGTGCGCGCGCAGCGCGATCTGGTTCGCCATGGTCCCCGACGGCACGAACACCGCTGCCGGCTTGCCCACGCGCGCGGCGGCCAGCGCCTCGAGCCGGTTCAGCGTCGGGTCCTCGCCGTAGACGTCGTCGCCGACCTCGGCGTTCGCCATCGCTTCGCGCATCGCGGGCGTCGGCCGGGTGACGGTGTCGCTGCGCAGGTCGATCACTCTCACGAGGAGGGCATCATAACGCGGCTCACGGCTTATACTCCGCAGCCTCATTCCAACTCGGAGGTACCGATGCCGCAGGAGCGCAAGGGAGCCGTCACCATGCGGGGCAACCCGCTCACACTCGTCGGGCCGGAGCTCAAGAAGGGCGACGCCGCACCCGACGCGAAGCTGCTCAACAAGGCTTCGCAGGAGGTCAGCATCCAGGCGCCGGGCAAGGTGCGGATCGTCTCGGTGGTGCCGTCGCTCGACACACCGGTGTGCGACCTGCAGACCAAGCGCATGAACGAAGAGGCCGGCAAGCTCGGCGACGCCGTCGAGATCGTGACCGTGAGCGCGGACCTACCCTTCGCGCAGAACCGCTGGTGTGGCGCGAACGGCGCCACCAGGATCACCGTCCTGTCCGATCACCGTTCGATGGCGTTCGGCGACGCGTTCGGCACGCACGTGAAGGAGCTGCGGCTCGACGCGCGCGCGGTGTTCGTGATCGACAAGCAGGGCAAGCTCGCCCACGCGCAGTACGTCAAGGAGATCGCAGAGCACCCGGACTACGACGCCGCCCTCGCGGCGGCGAAGGAAGCGGCGGCCCGCTGAGCTCGAGCACCCTCCGGCCGCCGTCGAGCTGCCATTCGACGTGTCCGGAGGGAAAGCGCACCGGCCGAGCCTCGGCCGCGCGCGACTCGAACACGCGGTAGCGGATGCTGCACGCCCCGGAGCGCAGCAGCGTCCAGACTACGTCGGGCTCGAGCGGCGCGTCGGGGCAGACGGTCTGCACGACGCGAAACATCTCGGCGTAGGGGTCGAGCTGCCAGCCGAGCCAGCGCTGGTTCTGGTGCGCGTCGGCGGCGGAGAAGCCGGCGACGCGTCGGCCTGCGAGCAGCAGCCGCTCCCAGAGATCGAGCTCCTGCTCCGGGCGCGCCAGCATTCCGCGCATCGCGCCGTCGCGGTCGAACGCCAGGCGCAGCACTCGGAACGGCAGCAGCGGCCCCAGCGCCCGCTCCAGCGACGACGCGTTGTTATGTACCTCGAGCCCGTCGAAGGGCGCGTCGAAGTCGCGCCAGCCGCCGTGCGTGAAAGGGTGCGAGACGATGGCGAAGCCGCCGTCCGCGTGGATGCGCTCGATCAGCTCGCGTCCGCTGCGCCCGAGCGTCGCGTACGCCTGCGGGATCGCGAGCCCGACCAGGTGGCCGTCGCGCGTGCCGAACTCCGCGCCGACCAGCACCAGCAGCCGCCGGCCGTCGGGGCCCACGTGAATGCCCGCGCGCTCCGCGGCCGGGAGCGGGCCATCCGCCTCGGCATCCACGTGCTCGGTCAGCACGACGAAGTCGAGGCCGGCCGCGAACGCGCCGGCGAGCACGTTCTCGAACGGCGCATCGCTGTCGTGCGACGGCGCGTGGTGGACGTGCAGGATCCCTACGAGCGCCGCGAGCGCAAGCGCCTTTACAGGCCGCTCCGAGCTTGCAGGCGGGAGGCGATCATGGATTCCTCCTCCGCCTCGGGAATGCGCCCCTGCTGCTGGAGGAAGCGCGACTTGCTGGTGTGGAACAGCGATTCGGAGGGATCGAGCTCGATCGCGCGCTCGATCGCCTCGAGCGCCGGGTCGAGCTCACCGTGCCGGGCGTGCGCCTCTGCGAGGCCCTGCCACGCCAGCACGAAGCGCGGATCGACCTCGAGCGCGAGCCGGTAGCCCGCAATCGCCGCCGCGAAGTCGCGTCGGGCGAAGGCAGCGAAGCCTTCCTTGTACAGTACCTTGGCGTCGGGCATGCGGCGGCAATGTAGCAGCCGGCTTCAAGCCCGCGCCCGCGCGGCCGAAACGGCGAGTGGCGAGACGCCGGAGGAGACGCGATGTCGGTGCTCGAGGTGACGGAGCTCTGGGGCGACGGGATCGGGCCGGAGCTGCGCGAAGCCGTGCACGCGGTGGCGGGAACGCTGCCGCTGGACTTCCGCTTCCTGCCTCTCGATCTGTCGCTCGCCAACCGCGAGCGCGTCGGCGAGCGGCTGTACGACCAGGCGGTCGAGCTGATGACTCAGACGCGCGTGGCGCTCAAGTACCCGACGGTCACCAGGAAGGAGAGCCCGAACGCGGTCCTGCGCCGGCGCATGAACTTCAGCGTGATCCACCGCCCGGTGATCTCGATCGACGGCATCTCGTCGAACTTCAAGCAGAACGTGGCGCTGCACATCGTACGCGTCGCGACCGGCGGCACCTACGAGGACCCCGGCAAGATGATCGGCGACGACGCTGCGGTGTCGCTGCGCATCGTCGAGCGCAGGCCCTGCCGCGAGGCGGCGCGCTATGCGTTCGAGCTGGCGCGCAAGAAGAGCCTCTCCGTCACGTCTTCGTCGAAGCACACGATCCAGCGCATCACGGACGGCCTGTTCGAAGAGGAAGTGAAGCGCATGCACACGGGCTTCCCCGAGGTGCCGCACCACGTGGAGCTGTTCGACGCCCTGCTCGCGAAGATCATCCTGCAGCCGCAGCAGTATCAGGTGGTGCTGTGCCTGAACGAGTACGGCGACTTCCTCTCCGACATGGCGTGCGGGCTGGTCGGCAGCCTCGGCACGGGTTGCTCGGGCACCTTCAGCTTCCGCGAGAACGGCGAGGTCGGCATCGGCCTGTTCGACCCAGCCGGCGGCACGGCGCCGGACATCGCGGGACAGAACAAGTGCAACCCCACCGCCGGGCTGCTGGCGTTCGGCATGCTGCTCGATCACGTCGAGCGCTACGACCTGGGTCACGCGCTGCGCCTGGCACTCCTCTCGACGATCGCCGCCCATGAGTGCACGCGCGACCTCGGCGGCAAGCTCACCACCCGCGAGTTCACCAACGCCGTCGTCGAGCGGCTCGCCGCCCACCTGCGCGATCCACGCTAGGCGCACCCCGCTAGACTGCGCCGGCGTGACGGCTCTGGAGATCCGGCGGCTGCGGGCGGACGAGCGCGAGCCGGTGCTGCGCCTGCTCGATACCTGCTTCGCCGGCGAACGCTGGATCTTCGAGAAGTACATGGACTCTGACTCGGCGTACCGGCCCGACGATCTCGTCGTGGCGCTCGAGGGCCGCGAGTTCGTGTCCTGCGTGCAGCTGTTCTCCAAGCGTGTACGCCTGCGCGGCGCCGCGCTCGGGCTCGGAGGGATCGGCAGCGTCGCGACCCATCCGCGTTACCGCCGCCGCGGGCTCGCCAGCCAGCTCCTGCGCGTGGCGCTAGACGAGATGCACAGCCGAGGGATGGCGCTCTCGCTCTTGTTCGGCGTCCAGAAGATTTACGGGGAGCTCGGCTGGATTGCGCTGCCGCAAGCGCGGGTCGCCGTCCACCATCCACCCGGGCAACGACCGCTGCCCGCAGGCGTGGCGTTGCGCGCCTACCGCGACGAGGACTTCGCGGCGGTGCGCGCGCTGTACGACGCGTACGCGGCGCGGATCGAGTCGACCACGGTGCGCGACCTGGCGTACTGGCAGGGTCAGCTGCGCTACGCCGGCGCTCCCGACGAAGCTTTCCGCGTGGCCGAGCGCGACGGCGAGGTCGTGGCGTATCTGCGCACGGCGGTGATGTCGGGCGTGACGATCGCGCTCGAGTACGCGCGCGCGCTCGACGGGCTCGGGGCGCTGGTCGCGCTCGCGATCGCCGCGCTGCCCGGCGGCAAGGCGCTGATCGCGCCAGGCGGGCCCGACGGTGAGCTCGAGCTCGCGCTGCGCCAGGCCGGGGCGCGCGTCGACCGCGTGGGCGACTCGAGCACGATGTGGCGTGTGCTCGACCGCACGCGTCTGCTCGAGGTCTCCCGGCTCTCCGCGGACGCGACGGACAAGGAGATCCTCAGCGAGCTCGTCGGCGGCCCGCGCGCGCTGTACTGGTCCGCCGACAGGTTCTGAGCGCGCGCTTGTCATTGCCGCGACGGCTGGCGCCGAGCGGCCTTCGCTCGCCCGGACGCGCTCGCTGCGCGCGCGCTTCGCGCGCTTGCACCGCCTTTGCCGCGCCGGCTGTCGCCGAGCGGCCTTCGCTCGCCCGGACGCGCTCGCTGCGCGCGCGCTTCGCGCGCTTGCACCGCCTTTGCCGCGACGGCTGGCGCCGAGCGGCCTTCGCTCGCCCGGACGCGCTCGCTGCGCGCGCGCTTCGCGCGCTTGCACCGCCTTTGCCGCGCCGGCTGTCGCCGAGCGGCCTTCGCTCGCGCGGACGCGCTCGCTGCGCGCGCGCTTCGCGCGCTTGCAGAGGCCTGCACGAGTCGCTGTCCTCTGGGCCGATGGAGGCACGATCGCTCGGGTTCGAGAGGGTGCGCGACGCGAGCCTCACCGACCCGCTCCCTCCCGATCCGCTGCCGCTGCTGCGCCGCTGGCTCGAGGACGCCGTCGCGCACCCGGTGCGGCCGAACCCGCTGGCGATGGCGCTCGCCACCGTCGATGCGCGCGGTCTGCCGCAGGCGCGCATGGTGCTGTGCCGCGGCTACGACCTGGAGCAGGGCTGGTTCGTCTTCTACACCGATCGGCGCAGCCCCAAGGCTGCCAGTCTCGACGCGCGCGGGCGCGCCGCGCTGCTGTTCCACTGGGACCCGCACGAGCGTCAGGTGCGGATCGAAGGGCCGATCGCGCGCTCGCCGGACGCCGAGTCGGACGCCTACTTCGCGAGCCGCCCGCTCGACGCGCAGCTGGCGGCGACGACGAGCGTGCAGAGCGCGCCGATCGCGTCGCGCCAGGAGCTGGTGGAGCGCATCCTGGCCACGGCCGAGCGTCAGGGCGTGCGCGGAGGGCCCGGCGATCCACGCGCGCTGCCGCGCCCCCCGTACTGGGGCGGCTACCGCGTGTTCGCCGAGCGCATCGAGCTCTGGCTGGGGCAGCCCGGACGCGTGCACGACCGCGGCGTCTGGACGCGCGCACTCACGCCCACGCGCGACGGCTTCGCGGGTGCAGCGTGGTCGCTCGAGCGCCTGCAGCCGTGAGCTGGCTCGGCCGCCTGCTGCTGCCGAACGCGACCTTCACGCTGCTCGTCGCGATCAGCGCGGCCGAGGCCCTGATGCTCGACTGGGCGCTGCGGGGGCTCGGCCCGCTCGCGCTCGGCACAGCAGTCGTCGGGGTGGCTGCGTCGAACGCGGCCGTCGTCGCGCTGCGCCGCCACGCCCGCGATCGCCCCACCCTGCGCCTGGCCTTTCGCGGGTTCGCGGTCTGGAATCTCGGCGCGCTGTTCGCCGCGCCGCTGCTCGTAGCACTCTTCCTGGTGGTGATCGCGGCTGAGCTTTCGGCGGGAGCCGCTCGCGGCGCCGGCCCGCTCGCCGACGCATGGCTCTGGGGCGGCGGCGCCTCGATCGCGCTCGGCTTCGTGCCGGGCCTCTGGGGCTTGCTCGTCGGACAGCGGCGCCTGCGCATCGACGAGGTCGAGCTGCCGCTGCGCGGCCTCCCGCCGGCACTCACGGGGCTGCGCATCGTGCAGCTCTCCGATCTGCACATCGGGCTGCTACTGCGCGGCCCCGAGCTGCGCGGCTACGTCGAGCGCGCCAACGCGCTCGAGCCCGACCTGTGCGTGCTGACCGGCGATCTGTTCGACTTCGATCCCGCCTTCGTCGAGGAGGGCTGCCGCGAGCTGGCCAAGCTCACGGCGCGCCATGGCGTGTTCGCGGTGCTGGGCAATCACGACGTCTACACCGGCGCGGAGGCCGTCGCGCAGGGTCTCGCCGAGCTCACGCAGATCCGGCTCCTGCGCGACGAGCACGTGGTGCTCTCGCTGCGCGGTGAGCGGCTCTGGCTGGCGGGTGTCGAGGATCCGGGACGCGACTGGAACGAGCGCGACGCCGAGCACGTCGCCCTGCCCCGACTCGCCGCCGAGGTCCCGCGCGGGCTGCCCGGCGTGCTGCTCGCGCACCGCCCGAGCTGGTTCGCGCAGGCGGCGAGCCTGGGCTTCCCGATCGTGCTCTCGGGCCACACGCACGGCGGCCAGATCGCCCCGCCGCCGCCGTTCGTGCACTGGAACATCGCGCGCCTGATCGCGCGCTGGACGCGCGGCTACTTCGAGCTCGGCGACTCCGCCCTGTACGTCAATCGCGGCCTCGGCGTGGTCGGGCTCCCGGTGCGGCTGAACTGCCCGCGCGAGATCTCGCTGCTGCGCCTGGTGCCGCGAACGCGATAGGCTACGCGACATGGCACGCACCACGCGGGACTTGCTCGAGCTCGTGAACACGGGACACGCCGGCATCAACGCGCTCTTCTCCAAGGCGCACTCGATGGACTGGGACATCGACCGCGACGTCGACTGGTCCGTTGCGGTTGCGCCCGACGATCCCTGCGTCGCGTTCGAGTGGGCGCCGTTCGGCCGCACGCCGACCTGGCAGGGGCTGCCGCGCGAGGTGAAGCTCCCGGTCACGCGCGCTGCGCTCGCGCGTCTGCTCCACGTGCTGCAGGTGGGCGAGAGCGTCGCGCAGGACGTCTGCGCCAAGCTCGCGCTCCTGTGCGACGCTGAGGACTACCGCAATCACGCCGTCGCGCAGGCCATGGACGAGGCGCGCCACCACCTGGCGTACGTGCGCTTCCTGCGCCTGATGGGCGACGCGCCGGAGCCGCTCGACGCGTTCACCACCGCGATGTTCGACGCGCTGCTCTCGAGTGACGACGAGCTCTACCTGGTGGCCGGCGAACAGTTCTTCCTCGAGAGCCTCGCGATGCCGCTGTTCGAGCGGCTCGCCGCTCACGCCACGCACCCCCTGCTCGCCGGCATCGTCTCACGCATCAACCGCGACGAGTCGCGCCACGTGGCGTTCGGCGTGCTCTACGTGGCCGAGTACCTGCGGCGCGCCGCTCCCGACGAACGCGTCGCGTTCGCGCGCCGCTGGCTGCCCCAGATTGCCGGGATCCTGGGCGACGGCGGTCCCGCCTTCCCGCGCCTGACCGCAGCCCGGCTGCAGCGCGCCGGCGTAGCGGACCCCGAGGACGTCGCGGCTCGCATGCGCGACGAACAGCGCGAGCTCGATCGCCTGGAGCGCGCAGAGGTCCCGGCGGGACGCCGCGTGCCACACCTGCTCACGAGCGCGCGACGGGCCGGTCTACTCGCGCCCGAGCTGCTCGCGGCCAGCGGTCTGGTCGGACACCCGCTCGTGCTTGCCGCGCTGCAGGGCAGCGTCGACCCCGCGTAGTCGCGCCGTGGACCTGATCCACGCGGTTTGGGAACCCGAGGGCGACGGGCCGTTCCCGACTTTGTTCGCGTGCCACGGCTTCGGCTCGCACGCGCTCGATCTCTGCGGGCTCGCGCCCGGGCTGCTCGGCGGCAACCTGCTCGTGATCGCGCCGCAGGGCCCGCTGCGGATTCCGCTCGGAGAGAACGCCTACGGCTACGGCTGGTTCCCGATCTCCGCGGGCGGGCCGCTCGACCTGGCGGCGTTCGAAGCCGGCCGCAAGGCGCTCGACGCCTTCATGGAGCAGGCAAGGCAGCGCTATCCGATCGATCCCTCGCGCCAGCTCATGCTCGGCTTTTCCCAGGGCGGCGTGATGGCCTACGACCAGGCGCTGCGCCACCCCGAGAGCTTCGCGGGTCTGGTGGCGCTCTCGTCGTGGCTGCCGCCAGAGCTGGCGCGCACGTACCTGGCCCTACCCGCGCATCAGCTCCTGCCCACGCTGGTGCAGCACGGCGCGAACGACGAGCTGGTGCCGGCCGAGCGCGCGACTCAGTCGCTCCGCTCGCTGCGCGAGCTGGGCGTTCCCGTCACGTTCTCGGAGTACGAGATGGGTCACGAGGTGTCGCAGGAGAGCCTCGACGACCTGAATCGCTGGCTCGGCGGCGAAGCGCTCGGCTAGCGGCCTCAAGCGCCCCACGGGGCGCTTCCGATGCGGCTCTCGTAGGAGAGCCGTCAGATGAAGCTCATCATCGGGATCGCGGTCGTCGTGGGGATGGTGCTCGGCGGCTTCGTGCTGCACCACGGCAATTTGATGATCCTGGTCGTGCCCACCGAGTACATGATCATCGGCGGCTCGCTGCTCGGCAGCATGATCATCTCGAACCCCATGCGCGTGAACCTGGGGATGATCCGCGGGATCTTCGGCTCGCTCGGCGGCGGCGCCCCGGGCAAGAAGCAGTACGTCGAGCTGCTGCAGATGATCTACGAGCTGCTGCAGCTCGCGCGCAAAGAGGGCGTGCTCGCGCTCGAGGCGCACGTGAACGAGCCCGAGAATTCGGCGATCTTCACCAAGTACCCGAAGTTCCTGAAGGACCATCACGCAGTCCCCTTTCTGTGCGACACGCTCAAGCTGTTCGTGGCGGGCGCGCTCGACGCGCACGCCATGGACGAGCTGATGGAGCGCGACCTCGAGGCCCTGCACCACGAGGAGATGGAGCCGTCCGAGGCGCTGCAGAAAGGCGCGGACGCGCTGCCCGCGCTCGGAATCGTGGCGTGCGTGCTCGGGATCATCCTGACCATGAACGCGATCTCCGAGGGCGCGGCGGCGGTAGGCCAGAAGGTGGCGGGCGCGCTGGTCGGCACCTTCGTCGGCGTGTTCCTCGCGTATGGCTTCGTGGGCCCGATTGCGGGCATGCTCGCGGTGAACGTCGGCGGCAAGGGCCGCTACTACAGCTGCATCCGCCACGTCGTGCACGCGGCGGTCGCGGGCATCTCGCCGCCGATGGCAGTCGAGGTCGGCCGGCGCGCGATCTACGCCGCCGACCGGCCGACCTTCGAGGAGCTCGAGGCCGCGCTCAAGGAAGCGAAGGGCAGCTAGGCCGTGCCCGAGGACAAAGGCGGCGCCGGGCACGTCGAAGCCCCGATCTTCAAGAAGGTCGTGAAGGCCGCGCACGGCCACCACGGCGGCGCCTGGAAGGTCGCGTACGCGGACATGGTCACGGCCATGCTCGCGCTTTTCATCGTGCTCTGGATCCTGGCGCAGAGCGAAGAGGTGAAGCAGAACGTCGCCGGCTACTTCCGCGATCCCGTCGGGTTCAAGGAGGGCGGGGTTCCGACGCCGATCCCGGGCGGCCAGCAGGCAGGCATGCCCGCCGTGATCCCGGACCTCGCGGCCGCGGCGCAGGCGGCGGCGGAGGCCGCCGAGCGCCGGGCGTTGAGCGACCGCGCCGAGAACATCCAGGCGGCACTCGAGCGCATCCCCGCGTTCGAGAAGTACCGCGGGCAGGTCGAGCTGGCGGTGACGCCCGAGGGCCTGCGCATCACCCTGGTCGAGTCTACGGAGACTCCCCTGTTCCATGTAGGCAGCCTCGACCTGAACAGCGAGGCCGAGGTGCTGCTGGCCGCGATCGGCCAGAAGCTCGCCGAGACCGACAACCACATCGTGCTCGACGGGCACACCGACAGCCGGCCCTTCGCCGGCGCGAACGCCGTGACCAACTGGGAGCTCTCGACGGGGCGCGCGCACACGGCGCGCCGCGTGCTCGAGGCCAACGGCGTCCCGGCGCAGCGCTTCTTCGAGGTGCGCGGCTACGCGGACCGCCAGCTCTACAACCCGCTCGATCCCAACGACAGCCGCAACCGCCGCATCGGGATCACGCTCCTGTCCAAGGACGCCTTCAAAGCGAAGGTGCGCGACGGCTCAGCCGCGGAGCTGCTGAACTAACGGCGCCGCACGCGGCTGCCGGGCGCCCGCAGCTCGTCGGGCAACTTGCAACCCCAGCCCGCGAAGGACGACACGATCCACTCGGGCTCCGTGTCCTCCAGGCGAATCGCCTCCCCACGCGCCTCCTGCGCGGACTCGAACAGCTTGCGCCCGGCTTCACGCCAGCGCAGCGGATCGGCTTCGGTGAAGTACAGCACCAGCTCTCGGCTGACGCGATCGACCCGGATCAAGTAGTCCAACGCCATCTCCTCGCCTCGGCTGCTGTCACGCTTAGCAAGGGAAGTGCCAGCGCCGGGACGATGCGGGACGAACGCTGGAGCGTTCCCGCGGGCCGGGAGCGGAGTCAAAGTGACTCCGGCCCGTATCAACTTGATACAGCGCTCGCGGCGCGCCCAGCGCGCGCGGCGTGCAGCGGCATGCCGGCGGCTGCGTAGAGCCGCGCCGCCCGCGTCACATGCGGACACGCGGCGTCTCGCTCCCCGGCGATGACCAGCGCCTCTCCCAGCGCGCTCTCGGCCTCGGCCAGGTGCGGCAGGAGCTCGAGCCGCTCGAACAGCGCCACTGCCTCGCGCAGCGGAGCCAGCGCGCGCTCGGGATCCTCACTCCGCACTCGCGCGAGCGCGAGGCCGAGCACGCACAGCGTGCGCCCGCGGATCAGCTTCGGGGGGTGACGCGCGAGGCATTCCGCGGCCACCGCGGCCGCCTCCTCGCAGCGCCCCAGCGCGAGCAGGCCCGCTGCGCGGCGGCGCAGCGTGCTCGGCCAGCTCGCGTTGATCGCCGCCATCCGCTCCAGGTGCTCCCACGCCCGCTCGGGCTGACCGTCGAGCAAGTACGCCTCCGCCGACCAGACCTCCGCGTGGTACAGCGCACCCGCCTGCTGCGAGCGCTCGCCTGCCTCGCGCGCGCGCGCCGCCGCGCGCAGGGCCGCTGCGGGATCGCCGCGGTGGACGAGCGCCTCGGCGAGGAAGCTGTGCGCGAGGCCGATCGCGATGTCGTTCCTGCTGTCCTCCGCCAGCTGGACCGCCTCGCGCGCGCCGGCGAGCGCTGCCTCGACGTCGCCGAGGTGGCACTGCGCGCTCGCCTTCGAGCCGAGAACCGGAGTGCTAAGGCCGCAGCAGGAGCGCCACGCCGAGCGACAGCGCGGCACCGCTCGCGGCCCAGAGCGCCAGGCGGACCGCGCCGCGCACGAGCGTCCAGGTCATGCTCGCGAAGCCGAACGCGACGAGCACCAACAGCGCGAGCCCGAGGTAGCCCTCGAGCGAGGCCGGATCCGCAGGAACAGCAGGGAGCATCGCAGCCCTATCGGCAGCGGTGCGCCAGAGCCTTTGCATTTCAGACGCGCTTTGCGCTCGCGGGCGAAGCTCCGCATCCTTCGGGGCGGATCGTCCGGGAGGTAGACATGCGCCGCTGGCTCACGCTCGTCGTCACGCTCCTCGTGGTTTTCGCGATCGCCGCGGCGCTGTACCGCGTCGGCGCGAACGTGCCGGATCGGGCGGTGCTCGTGTTCGAGCTCGCCGGCGAGATCGAGGAGATCCCGAGCGTCGACCTCGCGGCGCGCCTGTTCTCGCGCGGCCCTGCGCTCGCGACGCTCGTGCTCCAGCTCGACAAGGCGGTGGCGGACGAGCGCATCGTCGGCGTGATCGCGCACCTGCGGCCGCTCGACGTGGGCTTCGCGCGCCTGCAGGAGCTGCGCGACGCCTTCGCGCGCGTGCGTAACGCCGGCAAGCCGGTGGTCGCGCTGATCGACGTCTCGAGCCTGAACGCCACGCGCGAGCTGTATCTGGCTTCCTCCGCGGAGCGCGTGTACGTCGTGCCGGGCGCGATGAGCCCGCTGGCCGGGCTGGTCGGCGAGGTGTTCTTGCTCGGCGGCCTGTTCGCCAAGGGCGGCATCGCCGTCGAGTACGAGCGGATCGGCGTGTACAAGACGGCGCCCGAGACGTTCGCCGAGCGCGCCATGAGCGACGTCGCGCGCAAGGCCACGGACGAGCTGCTCGACGGCATCTTCAGCCAGATCGTGAACGGGATCGCGGACGGCCGCGAGCTCGAGCCGGCGGTGGTGCGCGCGCTGGTCGATCGCGCGCCGGCCACCCCCGAGGAGCTCGTCGCCGCCGACCTCGCCGACGGCATCGCCGACCGCTCCGAGCTGCTCGAGCTGGCCGAGTTTGCGGGGGCCGAGGAGATCCTGGTCGAGGACTACGCGGCGGTCGCGCCGGGCGACGTCGGGCTGCGCAGCGGACCCAGGATCGCGCTCGTGTTCGGCGACGGCCTGATCGTGCAGGGCGAAGCGCGCGGCCCCGTCGGCAGCGGCTTCTCCGCGGACGTCGTATCGCAGGCGCTCGAGGACGCCGCTGAGGACTCGGAGATCCGCGCGATCGTGCTGCGCGTGAACTCGCCGGGCGGCTCGCCCCTGGCCAGCGATCAGATCTGGCGGGCGGTGCGCGCCGCGCGCAAGCACAAGCCCGTGATCGCCTCGATGGCCGACGCGGCGGCCTCCGGCGGCTACTACGTGGCGAGCGCGGCCGACGCGATCGTGGCGGGTCCCGCCACGATCACTGGCTCGATCGGCGTATTCCTGCAGCGCTTCGCGCTCGCGGGCCTGTACGAGAAGCTCGACGTGACGACCGAGCGCTTCCCGCGCGGGCGGCTGGCGGGGATCACCTCGAGCAGCGCGCCGCTTGCCCCCGAAGAGCGCGAGCGGGTCCGTGCGCTGATCGCCGCCAGCTACGCCGAGTTCCTGGCCCGGGTGTCGACCGGACGCGGACTGCCAGCCGACGCCATCGACGCCGTCGGGCAGGGACGCGTGTTCCTCGGTGAGGCGGCGCGCGAGGCGCACCTGGTCGACGAGATCGGCGGGCTCGACGCAGCGGTCGCGCGCGCCAAGCGCGAGGCCGGCATCGATCCCGATGTCGATCCCGAGCGCGTGGTCTACCCGGGTCCGCGCACGCTGCAGGACCAGATCCAGGACCTGCTGCGGGGAGAGATCGCGCGCGAGCTGGTCGGGGCGTGGCTGCGCGATGCCTGGCCGGAGCGCGCGTTCCCCCGCGCGGTGCAGGCGTGGCTTGCCGCTCGCCCCGGCGAGATCGCGTTCCTGCCCGCCTGGTGGGTCGACATCCAGTAGAGTGGGCGCGTGAAGCTCGAGAAGGAGTTCGTCGTCTCGCGCCCCCGCGACGCCGTCGCGAAGGTCTTCGACCAGGATGCCACCTACGCGGCGCTCTTCCCGAACACGCGTCTCGTCTCGAGCAAGGGCGGCACGCGCGAGACCTCGACCGCGTACTCCGCGCTCGGCCAGTCGCGCGACCTCCGCTTCGTATTCGACACCCGGTCCGACGGCAACGTGCGCTTCGAGAAGATCTGCGACGGCAACGTCTGGCGCTCTCTCGACGGCGAGGTGGTGCTCTCGGCCTCAGGCGCGGACCGGACCCGCGTGCTGCTGCGCATGGAAGGTCGCACGCGCGCCTTCGTGCCCGAGCTGGCGATCCGCGGCCCGTTGCGCGAGCAGCTCGAGCAGATGGCCAAAGCCCTGGAGGATCGGATCGAGAGCGCCTCCTGAGCGGCAGCACGGCGGCAGCCAGGCGGTTTGACCGGGGTCGTAGCTTCGTGGTCCAATCCGGGCCTCAGAGGGGAGACTCCACATGGTCTGGGTCGCACTGATGATGCTCGCGTTGATCGGAGGCTCGATCGTGATGGAGTTCGCGCTCCCCTCGCGCGTGAAGGAGCCGGTCGGATCGGCGATCTGCTGGGGGATGATGTTCGTCACGATGTCCTTCCTGATCGCTGCGACCGTCGGCTTGGCCGTCGTGCTGGGCTGGAACGTGATCCTCCCCGCCATTCGCGGGTAGTCCGCGCAGCTCGCGCCCCGTCGCCTGTATGATCGCCCCGAGATCAATCGGGAGGGCTGCGATGGGCGTGCTCGAGGGGAAGATCGCGATCGTCACCGGAGCGGGGCGCGGTATCGGCCGAGCCATTGCGCTCGAGATGGCCGCCGCCGGCGCGAGCGTCGTCGTGAACGACCTCGGCGGCGGCGTGGACGGCAGCGGCGCGGGCCGCGTGGCCGACGAAGTCGTAGCCGAGATCCGCGCGGCGAAGGGCCGCGCGGCGGCGAACTATGACTCCGTTGCGACTGTCGAAGGTGGGCAGCGCATCCTGCAGAGCGCGCTCGACGCGTTCGGCGGCTGCGACATCCTGGTCAACAACGCGGGCATCCTGCGCGACAAGACGCTCTACAACATGGAGGAGTCGGACTGGGACGCGGTGCTCGCCGTGCACCTGAAGGGTCACTACTGCTGCACGCGCCCGTTCGCGCGCTACATCCGCGACAGCAAGCGGCAGGGCTGCCGCATCATCAACTTCTCGTCGGTGTCGGGGCTGCGTGGCAACTTCGGGCAGGCCAACTACGGCGCCGCGAAGGCGGGGATCGCGGGCTTCACCCGCGTGGTCGCGCTCGAGCTCGGAAAGTACGGCTGCACCGTGAACACGATCTCGCCCGGCGCCGCCACGCGCATGACCGAGGACCTGATGCGCGGCCGCGGCGTGGATCCCGTCAGCGCCGGGCGCGGCCCGGAGCAGATCGCGCCGGTGGTGGTGTGGCTCGCGTCGCCGGGCGCCCAGCACGTGACGAACCAGATCGTGCACGTTGCCGGGGGACTGGTCGGCATCATGCAGCAGCCCCAGGTGATCCGCTCCTTCCAGAACGCGCACAAGTGGACCGTGGAGGAGCTCGACCGCGTGATGCCGGCGCTGCTCGACGCGCGCGCCCAGAACGACGCGCGCGCCAAAAAGGAAGGCGAGCCCGAGAAGCTCGGCTAGCCGCCCGCAGCGGGGGGATTCGCTCCTGTACATGCGCCAGCCACTCAAGCTCGACTACCTGTGGGCTTCGCTCTGCATGCTCGGCGCGGTCTACTTCGCGTTCCGCCCGTCGGGCGGCGCCTAGGGCGAGGCGCGATGGAGCTCGACGAGCTTGCCGAGCGACTGCCGGCCTTCGCGCGCGAGATGTACGGGGATCCGGACGCGAGCGTCTCGGCTGTGCACAAAATGCCGGGACACGCCGGGTTCGCGTACGGTTTCAGTGTGCGCAGCCGCGGACGCGAGGAGTCATGGTTCCTGCGCATCCCACCCCCGAACGTGTCGTGGCGCGGGACCGCCGACGTATTGCGGCAGGCGGCCGTGCTGCGCGCGCTCGATGGCACGCCGGTGCCGCACTGCTCCGTGCGCTGGTCCGGCGACGACCTGCGCTGGTTCGGCCGGCCCTACTTCGTGGTGCCGAAGCTCGAAGGCGACGTGCTACGCCTCGGACCCGATACGTGGGGCGAGAAGCTCGAGGTCGCCACCCGCCGCGATCTCGCGCGACAGGCGATGGCCGCGCTCGCACAGATCCATCGCGTGGACTGGCGGCCGCTCGAGGCGAAGCTCGGGGCGCCGATCCCCTTCGAAGACGACGTCCTGCGCTGGGACCGGTTCCTGGAGAAGGCCGCGGAGCCCGGCCGCCTCGCCCGCGTCCCCGAGATCCGCGCGCGGCTGCTGGAGCGGATCCCGCGGGGCGCCCCGGTCGGCCTGTTCCACGGCGACTTCCAGTGGGCAAACCTCTTCTTCTCCACGGACAATCGCCTCCTCGCGGTGATCGACTGGGAGCTCGTGGGGATCGGCGCGACGCAGAACGACATCGGCTGGATCGCCACCTTCAACGATCCCGAGGCCTGGGCGCACCGGGGAGGGGTGACCGGCTTCCTGTTGCCGCCGGACGAGCTGGTCGACCTGTACGCGCAGGCGTGGGGAGCGCCCACACCGGATATCCGCTGGTTTCGCGCACTTGCGGCGTACAAGTTCGCAATCATCAGCGGCTTCAATCTGGGCCTGCATCGCCGCGGGCGCCGGCCCGACCCCCTCTGGGAGGTGACCGCCGAGTCGATGACGCCCCTGCTCGAGCTCGCTGCCGCGCTGCTTCGCGGCTGAGCCAGCGAGGGCACGGGTCGTGCTTGGCGGGGAGCGGGCTGCGACGCCGGTCACGGCTTTGCCGAGTCTGCGCTGCTAGTCTGCCGGGCGCGGGGGAGCGGGGATCGAATGAGAAATGCGGCGCTGGTGGCCCTCGTCTGGCTTCTGTGCGCCCTCGCGCCGCTCCGGGCATTGGCGCAGGGCACGTCGCTGCGCGTGGTCAACGACCGCAACGCGAATCCCACGCTGATCCAGCGCGTCCGGATCGTGATCGGCAGCTACGACCTGGGCGCCGATCTGAGTCCCCCGATGGATCTCGGCGACTCGGCCAACGCGCCGGGCGGCACCTTCACGGTCGAGCTCTGGATCCGCGGTGTCGCGCCCGAGAACAACGCCGGCGAATCCGGCTGCGTCTACGATCCGGCGGCCTGGGTCAGCTGCGCAATCTTCGTGGACCGCGACATCAACGGCACGCCGAGCTTCGGCGACTTCGGGCTCTCCGTCTGCAACGACGGCGCGCTGCGCGCGGGCGTCATGAACGCGAGCACAGGCGTAGGCCTGTGCGCGCCCTTCGCGAACCTGCTCGACGGCGCGTGGCACCACATCGCATTCACGCGCAACGGTCTCACCGGCGAGGCCTGCATCTTCACAGACGGCGTGCAACGCGACTGCGGAGCCGGTCCCATCGGCGCGATCTCCTTCAACGACACCTCGAGCTCGCTGTCCCCGGGCGTGTCGCCGAGCGGGCAGGATCCGACCCTCGTTCTCGGAGCCGAGAAGCACGGCTACACCGTGCCGTACCCGGGGTTTCGCGGCTGGATCGACGAGGCGCGCTTCTCGTCGCTCGTGCGCTACTCGCCCTGCGGCGACGGCGTGCTCTGCTTCACGCGTCCGAGCGCTCCGTTCGTCGCGGACGGTAGCACGCTCGGTCTCTACCACTTCGACGACGGCGTTGCCGGCGCGCGGTGCAGCTGCGCGGGCTCGCTCTCGCCTCTCATCCAGGGCACCTGCGTGGCCGACGCGTCCGGCCGCGGGACCAGCGCGGAGTGCCGCTGGGGCAGTGCCGAGGGACGCTTCGGCCCGCAGTTCAGCGCGTTCACGCCGTTCGGGGGCGACGCTGACGGCGACAGCGTGAGCAACGCGTCGGATGTGTGCCCCTTCACGCCCAATCCACTGCAGTTCGACACGCGCGGCTACCAGACGACGACTTCGGATGGCATCGGCGACGCCTGCCAGTGCGGCGACACCGACGAAGACTACGCGGTCTTCCCCGCCCAGGAGGCCGCTCGGCTGCGCAACACGCTGGCCGGACTCGCGCCCGGCGTCGTGAACCTGGCCAAGTGCAGCGTGATCGGCGGCCCGAACGACTGCAACCTGCTCGACCTCGTGGTGCTGCGGCGCGCCGCCGCCATCCCGCCGCGCCCGCCGGGGATCGCCGAGGTCTGCGACGCCGCGGTTCCGTAGCCAGGCGCTGCGCGCGGCGCCGGGGTGATGCATTGCGTTTCGGCGGATGATGCATCGGCCCTACTCCGGCCCGGGCGGTCCACGCGCGGCGCGCCCTGGAGCCCCGGGAGAAGCGGGCGACGGCGCGTTCGCCTCGCTGCGCGTGCCTCAGTTCCGCTGGCTGTTCGCCAGCAACCTCGCCTTCTTCTTCGCGATGAACGCGCAGATGCTGGTGCGCTCGTACCTCGCATACGAGCTGACGAAGAGCCCGCTTGCGCTCGGCTTCGTGAACTTCGCCGTCGCGATCCCGATGCTCGTGATCTCGCCCTTCGGCGGCGCGCTGGCGGATCGGCTCGAGCGCCGCCGCCTGGTCGTGACGGGCCAGCTCGCGCTAGTGGCGAGCGAGTCCGCGATCTGGCTGCTCTTGCTCGCGGGCCGGCTCGAGTTCTGGCACATGCTGGTGTCGGTCTCGGTCGCCGGCTGCTGCTTTCCGTTCATCATGCCGGCGCGCCAGGCGCTGGTCGTCAACGCGGTCGGGCTGCGCGCGCTCGGCAACGCGATGGCGCTGTCGATGAGCGCCATGAACGCGGCGCGCGTGCTCGGGCCCGTCGTCGGCGGGCTGCTGATCGCGGCCGTCGGCATCGAGCGGACCTATGCCCTCAGCATCTCGCTCTACCTCGCGGCGATCGCCTGCATGTTCGCGGTGCGTCCGGCCCCGCCACACCCGGATGCGCGCGCGCTGCCGATCCTGGACGGGATCCGCGAGGGCTTCCGCTTCGTGCGCGACGATCGCACGATCGCCGCGCTGCTCTTGTTCGGAATCGTCCCGATGTTCCTGGCGATGCCGTTCCAGACGCTGCTCGTGGTGTTCGCCAACGACGTCTGGCACGTCGGCTCGGCCGGCTTCGGCGCGCTGCAGGCCGCGGCCGGCGTCGGCGGCGTGATCGGCTCGCTGCTCGTAGCCTGGTACGGCGAGCCGCGGCGGCGGCTGCGCACGCAACTCGTGAACCTGGTTGCGTTCGCCGCCGCGCTGTTCCTGTTCGGCCTCTCGCCGTGGTTCGCGCTGGCGCTGCCGCTCGTGCTCGCGGCCAACGTCTGCGCGAGCGTGTTCTCCACGCAGAACAGCACCGCGATCCAGCTCCTGATCCCGGACCACGTGCGCGGCCGGATCATGAGCTTCATGATGATGTCGTTCGGGCTCACGCCGCTCGGCACGCTGCCCGTGAGCGCGCTCGCGCAGGGGTTCGGCGCGCCGACCGCCGTTTGCGCCGGCGCGGTGTGGCTCGCGCTCGTCGGCTTCGGCTTCTACTGGTGGAGCCCCGCGCTGCGCGACAGCGACGCGCGCACTTCGGCCGCGCTCGCGGAGCACGCGCTCGAGCGGACGCCGCTCATCCCACCGCCGCCGGAGGCCGCGGCGTGAGCGCGCCTTGCGAGCGCAGCGCCCGGAACACGAGCAGGTGGCCCAGGAGGGCGGCCTGCACCAGCACGGTCGGCAGCCAGACCCACGGAAAGCTCGCGACCCAGACGTTCGCGGGCTCGTCGTGGAACAGGCGCAGCGGTGTCGGCATCGAGAGCACCGCGATCGAGACGACGTTCGCGAGGAGCGCGAGCGAGACGACGTTCCACGCGAGCACGAGCTGCGGCCGGGCGAGCCCGCGAGAGAGCAGTAGCGCGACGACGACCGCGCCGAGCCCACTCACCACGTCGAAGTTCCAACCGAGATAGGTCATCCGAACCGGTACGAATCCCTCCTGGTACCCGCGGTGCAAGAGCAGCTCGACGGGAATGCGGAACGCCTGGTAGCCCACCAGCCAGACCAGCGGTACGCGCGCGGCGAGCCGGGCGCCGAGCGGGGACAAGGCCAGCGCCGTGGTCGCGGCGAAGCAAGGCGTGACCAGGAACAGCAGCCTCGGAGGCAGCGGACCGAACTCGAGCGCCCCGGAGACCGCGACCGCGCCGATCACGCCGAGGTAGAGACCCGTCGCCACCGCCGCGTCGAGCCGTCCGCCGCCGGCGTGCGCGACGGCGAGCGGGAGCAGCGCGGCCACGACGAGCACGAGACCGACGAAGGCGACCGCGAATGCCGGCGACGGCTCCACCCCGCGAGCTCCGCCTAGAAGTCGTCGCCCTTCGGATCGAGCGTCAGGATGCCGAGCACCAGATCGAGCGCGTCGTAGGGCTCCACCCCGATGTCCAGGCCGATCACCACCGCCTGGAACCCGAGCCCGATCTCGAGCGGTCCGTACTGGGGCCCGTGCTTGTCTTCGTCCGTTCCGAGATCGGCGACGCTCACTTCCGCGCCGGCAAAGGTCTCGAGCCCGACCGGCCAGGGGATCTGCGGCGTGCTGCGCGGGCCGCGCAGGCCGACGAAGAGCGTCGCGTGCGCCCCGATGTTGACGTCGGCCAGCTCCGTCGCGCGCACGCCGATCGTGAATCCCGGGCCCAACCGGACGCGCAGGCGCACCAGATCGAGAACGTCGAACACCCGATTCGGGATCCAGAACGCGAGCCGGTGTCCGAAGCTCCTGGACTCGGCAACGGGCGCAGGGGTCTCGGCCTGCGGAGCGGGCGTGGTCTCGGCAGTCTGAGCCCACGAGACCGCAGGAAGCGCGAGACAGAGCGCGAGCGCGACGAGATGCGTCATCGAGATTCCCCCCGGCGGGGCAGAGTAGTATCGCGCGCAGAGCCACGCGAGGAGGTCAGGTGCCTGCGAAGTCCGCGGTCCGCTTCGGCGCGCACGTCGGCCAGCAGAACCTCGAGATGTCGGAGCTGCGCGCGCTCTGGCGGCGGCTCGACGCCGCAGGTCTCGACTGGATCTCCGCGTGGGACCACTTCTACGAGGCGCCGCCCGCCGGCGGGACACAGCCGCACTTCGAGGCGCTCGCCACGCTGGGCGCGCTGGCGGCCGAGACCCGGCGCGCGCGTATCGGCTGCCTGGTTTTCTACGTCGGCTACCGCAACCCGGCGTCGCTCGCGAAGGCGGCCACCACGCTCGACCACATCTCGGGCGGGCGCTTCGTGCTCGGGCTCGGCGCGGGCTGGCACGAGCAGGAGGCGCGCGCGTACGGCTACGACTTCCCCGCGCTTGGCACGCGCATGGACATGCTCGAGGAAGCCGTCGTGCTGATCCGCGCCCTGCTCACGCAGGAGCGCACGACCTTCAAGGGGCGCTTCTATCGGGCGGAGGACGCCTCGTGTCTGCCGCGGCCGGTGCAGCCGCGGCTGCCGATCTGGATCGGAGGCACCGGCGAGAAGCGCACGCTGCGCAGCGTCGCGCGCCACGCCGACGGCTGGAACGCCGCCTACGTCTCGCCCGCTGACTTCGCGCGTCTGTCCCGGAAGCTCGACGAGTGGTGCGAGCGCGAGAAGCGCGACCCGGCGCAGGTCGAGCGCACGGTGAACCTCGCGTTCAACCTGTCCGTCGACGCGCGTCGGGCGGCGACCCTCGAGTCGGAGCTGCGCGCGCGCTGGGGCGTGGCCGCGGAGCGCCTGATCTCCGGCTCGCTGTTCGGCACCCCCGAGCAGGCGGCGGAGAAGCTCGCGGCCTATGCGCAGGCCGGGGCGCAGGGGATCAACGTGGCGCTGCGCGCGCCGTGGGACGCCGAGGCGCTCGACGCCTACGTGAACGAGCTGGTGCCGAGGCTCCGGAGGACGCTATGAAGCTGTCGATCGGGTTCGGAGCACCGTTCGCCGACGGCGTGCAGCAGTGGGACCGCGCCGTCGAGTTCGTGGTCGAAGCCGAGAAGCTCGGCGTGGACTCGGCGTGGTCGGCGGAGGCGTGGGGCACCGACGCCGTGACTCCCCTCGCCTACCTGGCGGCGAGGACGTCGCGCATCCACCTCGGCACGGGGATCATGCAGATCAGCGCGCGCGCGCCGTCCATGACGGCGATGACTGCGCTCACGCTGGCGTCGCTCTCGCAGGGACGCTTCCGGCTCGGGCTCGGCGCCAGCGGGCCGCAGGTCGTCGAGGGCCTGCACGGCGCGAGCTTCGCGAAGCCGCTCGAGCGCCTGCGCGAGCACGTCGAGATCGTGCGCGCAATCCTGCGCGGCGAGGCCGTGCGCTACCAGGGCAAGCACTACGTGCTGCCGCGCCCGGGCGGCGAGGGCAAGCCGATCCGCGTGTCGCAGCCCCCGAATCCGTCGATCCCGATCTACCTCGCGACGCTCGGTCCCGCGAGTCTCGAGCTCTGCGGCGAGCTCGCGGACGGCTGGCTCGGCACGTCGTTCGTGCCGGAGGCCGCGGCCCAGCAGGTGCTGCCGCACCTCGCGCGCGGCGCTGCGAAGTCCGGGCGCAAGCTCGCCGACCTCGACCTGTGTGTCGGCGCGAGCGTGGAGTTCGGCGACGACGTGGAGCGCATGCTCCAGGCCCGCAAGCCCGGCATGGCGTTCACGCTGGGCGCGATGGGCTCGCGCCGCCACAACTTCTACAACGCAGCCTATCAGCGCGCGGGCTACGCGGACGTCGCGAGCGAGGTGCAGGCGCTCTGGCTGGACGGCAAACGCGACGAGGCGGCGCGTGTGATCCCCGACGAGATGGTGCTGCGCACGAGCCTGCTCGGCAGTGACGCCGCGATCCGCGAGCGGCTGCGCCAGTATCGCGACGCGGGAATCACGACGCTGCGCCTCGACCCCGGCGGGCGCGCCGCGCCCGAGCGCCTCGACACGCTGGCGCGCGCGATCGACCTGGTGCGCGCGGTCTCGGCGGAGCGGGTCTGAGCGGTGTACGGCCGCGGGCGGCCGCGGCCTACCGCCTCCGCTCGGCCGGACGGCCTCACTGCGCGCGCTTCGCGCTTGCGTGAGCGGTGTACGGCCGCGGGCGGCCG
>CAYVQJ010000011.1:0-8088 GCA_964454165.1 uncultured Myxococcales bacterium
TTTTTTGAATTTCCAGAACTCCATGATTTACAATAAATCATTGGTGCCAAAAATATTTTATAACCAGATCTGCTTACCAATTCTTTATTAAAATCTTTACCTAAAAAAGTGCTAGAAGGAATCATCGGTAAAAAACACTTAACCTGACTAAACTTATTCCAAAATTCACTTTTGATTCCTTTATCATAATAATTTAATAATTCCCTAGAATCACTTACATCACGAAAATATTCATTCAAATTTCTTAAATAAATTGTTGCTAAACTAGACTTATTAACAAATCCCAATGAATCATTATATAGCTTGTTTTCCGAAAAAGACCAATATTCATCAACATAAGGAAATAATCCACGAAATCCTTGATAAGAACATAAAATAAAATACTTGCCCTTTTTCACTTCTTCTTGATATTTTTTAGCAAATAAAGAAGAAAAAACAAAAAGATTTCGCAAATCACCAAAATATACAAAAACAGAAATATTAGAAAAATCTGAAGGAAATTTTTTCTCTTCATATTTTTCTCTTATAAAACCATTTTTTTCAGCTGTCCGTTTTAAAAAATCCCCTGTGTCCATTATATTCTCTTAAAAAAATATCATTAAAATTACCATCTTTCATTTCGTTTATTGCTCTTGTTGTTAATTCTAAACCTTTTTCATTATCATTATAAATTTCTAAAAAATTAGTAAAAACTATTTTCTTCTTACCTAAAGTAGTAAGTTCTAAACGATAACCCTCTTGTCCTTTTCCAAATATCTGATCTGGAGATTCAAATAACAAATATGGAATTTTCATCATTCCAGATAATCTTGAAGAAGCTGTCCAAAACTGAATCGTAAAACTTAATCTTGTTATTATAGCCAAGGTTAATTCCAAATCATTCACTTCTCTAAAATCTGGAATTCCTTCTATAGGACATGCCATTGTGCTCTGTTTCTCACCTAACCAAACTATATTATAACCAAAACTCTTCAATAAATCTATCAATTTAATATAAAAGTCTTGTTGTAAATTTCTGCCATAAGTTTTCCTGTTTCTAGCAAAAATACCAACTGAACCATTTTTTACTAATTTTTGTGCTTCTTTCAGTTTTTTAAGTGATGGATAAGGTAAATGAATTGCTGTTTTTTTACTGTTTTCTACATCATTAAATAAAGAAAGTTTTACATTTTCACTACTACATTTGGGACATGACTTTACTTTCAAACCATTCCAATAATGTTTACAATTATTGCAAAAATTAGTTAAGCATATATGACCCATAGCTAAACAAGGTATAACTTTACCATAATCAGGAAGAATTCTTTCCTCTAATTTTTTTAAATTTCTAGAAACATGATGAAACGCTCTACTGTACTCCCTTAACCATTGATGCTTTTCATCTAATTCCCAATATTCATCAACCAAATGTCTATAAAAAAATTCTCTTCCATTCCAACCAACGCAAATGACATAATACCCTGAATAAATTTGCAATAAACGAGGAATACAATAAAGAACAGAAACGGTTTCACAACCAAATTCCGAAAAACAAGTAATGATTAAAACCCTGTCTTTATTTGGTTTTTCACGATTATTGAATTTGTAAATTTTAAAATTTATAGAATCAACTAACAATTCAGAAGATATTTCTTTTCTGTCTCCTGGATTAAAAACTTTAGGTTTTATTAGACAATTTAACACTTTGGTTTTATACTATCTTATAAAAAATTGTCATTGATATTTAACTTTAAACATTTTAGCATTCCCTCCACATCTCATGCATCTAAAGGAACGGGGCTTTCCACAATTTTTACAATTATTTGCAATTTCGTGTAAGTGTTTCAAATCAGCAGAAATGCCAGTAGTCATTTCTGCCCACCTACAACGCGGGCAGCGAATTATATAATTTTTTTCCATAATTATCCCAAATAATTATAAGCCAATTTATTATCTATCAACCATTTACTAAGTCTAATTTCACTGTTATCTTTTGTAACAATTAATTCTATTTGCCAAGTATTTTCGTTTTTACTTTTCAAAATAACACTTACTTTTGAAGAATGATGTAGTAATTCAGCAACTTTATCCTTAGCATCATTTGTTGAAACTACAGTTAATCTTCCAAAAACTCTACGATTATCTTCTAGTAATAAATCAAAAGTATCTCCAGTAACAATCTCTATTTTTTTAACCTTATAAGAATGAAATGGTAAAATTTTACCTTTTTCTTTATACTTATAAAATAAAACACCATTTAAAATAAGAATTATAATTAAAAAAACAAGTTTTCTATTAAATTGCACTTTTTTACTCACTTTCTGGCATGTTTTTAAGAACCTTTTTAAATTCAATTAATTCTTCTAACCAAGTTCCATAACGAATTACATTTTTTGTGAAAACAACCAAATCTAAAAATTCAATACGCCATTTAGGATTACCGTTTTCATCTAATTTTATTTGATTTGTGTATTGAATTCTACCAAATTCATCTTTGACCACTTTCTTTTTGCCATTTTCTTTAATTACTTCTGGAATAAAATCAACACCGCATCTTGTCAAATGCAGATCAATCAAAGCTTCTCTTTGTGAATCAATAAGCAAAGAATGCCAAACATCAGTACATAAAATAATACAAAAATCACAACTGTTTTCTTGCCATAATTTATTGAATTCAGAAAACTTAGTTGTTTTGCCAAGATTTATTCTATTGTTTACAAATGATTTGCTATCTTCAAAACATGCTGAAAATGTAGCATCTTCCAACCTTGGATGATGATGCTTTTGTTTTACATCTTTAATTAAGTCTAATACATTTTGTGGAGTTTTCCAAATAACCATAAAATTATTATAGTTAAATTTTTTATAATTTGCTACTTGTTACAAAATTTGGGGCAAATGAATCACTCAATTCGTCCAGTTGTTCTTTAAGCTTATCTATTTTATCTTGCATACCATTAGTCTTTTTACCAACACCTTCTGCTGCATTTAATTTACTTTCTAATGTATACAATTGTTTTTTAATAGATTCAAGTTGTTCAAAAATTTTATCATCAACCCACCTAGCACCTTCTAAATCTTGATCTTTACCAATTGTTGAATGATCTCTAACAGGATTTGGAGTATTTGCAAGCTTTTCAGCCTTTTTAGCTCTTTCTTTGTTTTCAGTTAAAAGTTGTTCAGGAGGATCATTAGCAGATATTACTTTATTCCAATGTTCGATATCAGAATCTTTAATTTCTTCATTTTCATAATTTGGAGATAAACCAAAAAAACTATCTTTGGAATCTTTAAATTTTGGTGCTTCTTCAAATACACCATCTTTAACTGCTTTATCATACTGGGACATCCACTTCATAAATTCGTCATCGAACATAGCAACTCCTTGTTAATACTATTTATGGTTTTATTAGTAATTTATTAACTTTTTCTTGTGGACAATCACAAAAAACTCCTGCCCAACCATTTTTATTGCCTGTATATTTGGTGTAACCATCTAAAAAACGAAATACAGCATAACTTGAACATCTCAACCAATCAGAATCATTAATGACTTCATTAAAATTATTTGATACTGGATCATAGTATTTAGCAACTCGCAACAATATGGTATACAATGATCTTCTCATAGATCTTTTAATCCACCACGAAGATGCATAAACCCACATAATTGTTTTTCTTTGTGTCGGACCATAAAAACTTCTCGGCTGAACATCTAATATATTTTCTATTATATTCATAAATTCTACTATAATTTTGTACTTACCTCTGGGATAGGAAAAAAAGAACAAACAAGCATTTGCAGACTCAAGATGCCAAACTTCTCGACAATCAAACCAATTACTAATAACAATTTTGTTTTTAGAATAAAATTTAGAAGGACGTGCAAACGAATCACAATTTGGACGATAAGGCGTATCAATTTTTATTAATTCTCCACTTTTTCTCATTGTTTAAAATATTTATTCCAATTCATAATCGAAATAATACTCCAGTGAGGATTATTTGTAGGAACATGTTCAGCCTTTGTATAAAAAAACATTTCACAAACATATTCATAAGGTTTAATTAAAACTTCTTCTTCTGTCATTACCAATAAATCTTCTGTCATTTTTCTCATTACAGAAAAAGAATCTTTTTCTGTTGCACAACCTAATTTTTTCATAACTTTTGTTGCAGCTTCAGCTTTATCTTTATACTTAACTAAATCAATTAAATCGCGTTTCATTTTTCCATCAATCAATTCAGCTATTGCTATAAATTTAGCTATAACCTGACCTCTTTTGGGTTTGTGTTTCCTAATATCAAAAAAATAATCTTCAAAATTACTTTCAATTATATTCATTACAATATAATAGATTGACAATATTTAAAAAATAGTTTAAAATAAACTCGATGAAAAATTATTATATGTTTTTTGACGAAAACACAATGCCTTTAGCAGTATTTCTTACTGAAAATAAAACAAAAGCCATTAAGTTAATGGAAAAACTTTATAGCAAGAAATGGCGTCAATTAGTTATAGAAAACAAAATTACTGTGAAAAAAGAAATGGATGTGCCAAAAGAAAAATGGGATGAAATATTTAAAAAACACGAAAAAAAAGAAAAAGAAAAAAAGAAAATTAAATCACTAAGTAAAATAAGACATCTCTTAAAAGATAGTGCTTATCATGAAGAACTTCTAGAAACTCCAACAAAAACTATTCACCTAGAAACTTCAAAATATTATTCTGGAAAATGATTTGTAAACTATTTCCAAACAATAACACAGAATCCATCCCAATAAAAATTAAACCACTCTATATCAGCCACATATACTTTATCAACTTCATTTGGGTCAATAAACTCTACTTTTTTATTATTAAATTTAGTTAAAATAATAGCATGAGGTTCACCAAATGCACTAGCTTTCATTCCAACAACACAACCATGATTGTCAGTATAATTGAGCATTTTCCAATTATATTCTCCAGTATATGAAACACAATGTTTTACTTTTAATGCACTTAGTTTTTCGACAATAGCTTCATCACAACCTTCATTACGTTTTTCATAAATCCAACCCCATCTTTCTCTGTAAACCCAACGATCTGGTTCTTGACTACGCTTTTCTGTTAAATTCTTTAATTCTTCGATTCCATGATATAATCCAAGAGATTCAAGGGAAGTCCACGCACAATATCCAGGACTTCTATTTGGTATTCTTTGAGATTTCGGAACTTCTATCGCAAATAAAGATATGGTTAAAAAAAATAATAAAAAAATTGATGTGAAAAACTTCCTCATGAAAATCCTTATAAGTAAATGCTGTTAGTGCTTTCTGTATCTTCAAAAGAAGAGAAGTTGCACTGTCCTTTATATCTATTTTAAATCATTAAGAATATTTTTGTAAAATTTCATCATTAGAAAGCATTTGATCTTTTTTGTCTTCCAGAACTACAACTCTAAAATCATCCTTTTTATATTTAGGTAGTTTATAACGTTCATGTTTAAGTGGACAATCCAAAGAAAAAGGCCAATTTTCTTGAGCAGGAGCTTTAAGTTTCATTCTCAATAAATTTCCAACTTTCAATTCATCCTTCCAACGTTCCCAATCATCCATCCATATATTGGCTTTTTTCTTTTCCCCATTAACATCTTCCACTTCAAGTTGATAATATTTTGTTTTTTTGTTTGACGAAGTTTTTAGGTTTACCTTCAATATTTCAATTTCAACACGAGCAATAGGATTGTCATTTTCAAACTCATGAAAAGTTAAACCACTAAAATCAGGACTTTTTTCTAATCTATGTTCCCAAGAAAATCCAAAAAATAACCTTTCTGACTGAATGGGATCTTCTAAATCTTTTACAATTTTATCAACAACCTTGTATTCTTTTGCTGAAAATTGATCCAAAGTTAAAGAACACAACTTTGCTTTACTTTTTTCAACAGAACGATTCCTTGCTTTCCATAAAGATAATAATTTTTTCCATAAATTATACTTTTTACCATTTTTCACTTCATTTTTATCAAACAATTCTTCCCATTTTTTAAAATTTTCTTCATTAAATTCAACGTAATCCTTGTGTTCTTCAGGAATTAATTCTTTTAGTTTTAAACCGTATTTTTCCATGCTTTTTTGGAATCTTTTCTGCTTATCTTCTATTTTTTTACTATTTTTTTTATAATAATCTGCATATTTAAATAATGTAGCTGGGTCGGAATCTTTAAATAATCTTAATCCAATTAATGGTTTAAGAACACTGGCATCTGTACCAAATCTTTGAAGAAAATCAATAAAAGAAGAATAGGGTTGACCATTAACTATCTTTTGTGCTACTTCTACTCCTATTCCTTTTATGTGTGAAAGTCCATAATAAATTTTATCATTAATTATATCAAAAGTTTCCTTAGAAATATTAATATCTGGTCTTTCAACTTCTATTTTGTTTAAATGAGCATCAGTTTTGTAATCTTTTATTTTCTCTGGCAAGGTTTCACAACTTAAAATGGCTGTATAAAACTCTTTAAGATGATGAGCTTTTAACCATAAAAGACGTGAAGAAAGGTATGTGTAGCAAGTCGCGTGTGCGAGATTAAAGCTGTATTCGCTAAACAATTCTATTTGTCTCCAAAACTTTTCAACTTCCTCCTGTTTCCAACCTAATTTTATGGTTGCGTTATTAACAAATTTATCCTTAAATTTTTGAAAATGGTCAACTTTTTTCTTACTAATTGCTTTTATGAGATCCTTGCAATCAGAAAGAGGAATATCACCAATTTCATTCAATATTTTAGAAATTTGTTCTTGGTAAATCATGCAACCATAAGTCACACCTAAAATGTGTTCCATCAATGGATGTACTTCATATTTTTCTTCCCCATTTTTTCTTTTTGCGTATTTTAAATGCAACAAACTGCTCATTGGGCCTGGTCTGAAAAGCGAAGTAATTGCCACTAAATCTTCAAATCTATCTACTTTAACTTTCTTTACCAAAGAACGAATACCATCCGAATCAAATTGAAAAATTCCCTTTAAACTTCCATTTCTTGCCAATTCTAAACCTTTTTCATCATTTCTATAAGCTTTACAATCACTCCAATCTGACTCCCCTTCTAATGCACAAATACTTTTAAGGCCATGTCTTTTTTTAATTAAATGACACGCCTTAGCAATTTGTAAAAGATTATCAATAACTAATAAATCAAATTTGATTAATCCCATTGGTTGTAAATCTTGATCGTGTAAACCTTCTGTCCAAGCAGAAAATTTAGATGTGCCTTTTCGTTTGACCAATGGAATAAAATTATCTAATCTTTTTGAAGAAATGATTAAACCAGCAGCATGTTGACCAATACTTTTGTTGCGATGAACTAATCTTCTTGCTGCTTCAGCAACTTCAGAATGGCTTTCACAGTAATTTTTAAAATCTGGATATAACTCTAAAGCTTTTTCCCAAGTTGTATTTTTACCTTCATCATCTTTGGCTTGTATTTGTTTTGTTATATTTAATGCTTCATCTCTACTTTCACCATAAATCCTAGCCATATCCAACAAGGCTGACTTAATTCCATATGTTCCATATGTTCCTATGTTGCATACATTGTTTTCTCCAAATGTCTTGTATGCCCATTCGTTTTTTAAATAATCCCTTACTGGCTCAATAAAATCTATGTCTATGTCCGGAGAATCCCCATATTCACATACAGGATCACTATTTATGTCAAAATCATCAACAATTCCCAATAAATAAAGAACCAATAAATTATTCTCATTTTTAGGACATTTTGTTTTTTTGTTATATAAATCTAAAAAATATTCTGCTTCATTTTGGACTTCAATTTCTTTTAATTCCCACTTTAACCTTTTTTGATAAACTTTTGTGTCTAAGTTTTTAAAATTTAATTCATTTTGACATGTTCTAGAAAGTTCATCAATCATTTGTATTATTCCTTAAATAAACTTTTAGTTTAACCTAAATCAAACAATATAAATTTAGGATTCGAGTACAAGAATTTCACTTGTATACCAAAACATCATCTTTCAATGATTTCTCATTAAACCTGTCAAAACTAATTGACTCATTTAACAAGTTAACCTTGGTAGGACTGTTAGTCCCTCTAG
>CAYVQJ010000012.1:0-21198 GCA_964454165.1 uncultured Myxococcales bacterium
CGAGGAGCTGCCGCTGTTCATCGCCACGGACCTGCGACAGCCCTCCTATCGCAGCGGCTGGCTGGTTGGACTCGACGGAGTCGCGCGCAACTTCGAGTCCATCGCCTTCCCGCTGATCGGACAGGGGGAGCGGATGCTCGGCGCGGTGGGAGTGTTCTGGGATCCCGACGCCCCTCCGCGGCCAGGCGTGCCGGGCGCGGGCGGTCCGCTCGATCTGGCCAGCCCCGGCGGAGATCGGCCGGTCGAGCTGCTCTTGATGCGGCAGCTCGCCAGCTGCCTGACGCCGATCATCTACCTGGTCGGACCCGATGGGAGCGTGCTCTTCTACAACGAGCCCGCCGAGCGGCTGGTGGGCCGCCGCTTCGACGAAGCCGATCCGCTGAGCGTCGAGGAAATGTCTGCGCGGCTGCAGCCCACCGACGAAGCGGGCAAGCCGGTCGACCTCGAGGATCGGGCGATGATCATCGCCTTGCGCCAGCAGCGGCCGGCGCACCGGCGTAGCTCGATCCGCGGCTTCGACCAGGTGGCGCACGAGATCGAGGGGCTCGCCTTCCCGCTCGTCAGCAACGCGGGCAGGCAGCTCGGCGCGGTGGGCATCTTCTGGGAGCGCGCGGGCTCATGAGGGTCACGCTCTGGGGCACGCGCGGCTCGCTGCCGACGCCCGGTCCCGAGACGACGCGCTACGGCGGCAACACGAGCTGCGTCGAGGTCCGCGGTCGCGACGGCTCCGTGGTGGTGCTCGACGCGGGCACTGGCATTCGCCGCCTGGGCGCCGCGATCGGCCCCGAGGTTCGACGCATCGATCTCCTGCTCACGCACCTGCACCTCGATCACATCGAGGGGCTCGGGTTCTTCGCGCCGCTGTTTCGGCGTGGGCTCGAGGTCCACGTCTGGGGACCCGCCTCGACGACCCTCGACCTGCGCGCCCGGCTGAACCGCCTGCTGTCGCCCCCGCTCTTCCCGGTCCGAATCCGCGATCTTCCCTGCCAGCTCGAGCTCCACGACGTGGCGAGCGTCGAGCACCTCCGCATCGGCGGGCTCGAGATCCGCGCCGCGCTGCTCTGCCACCCGGGACCCACGGTCGGCTTCCGCATCAGCGAGGGCGGCGCGTCCCTGGCGTACCTGCCCGACCACGAGCCGGCGCTCGGCGCGATCGACTTCCCGCGCGATCCGGAGTGGACTTCCGGCTTCGAGCTCGCCGCCGGCGCCGATCTCTTGATCCACGACGCGCAGTACGGCGACGAGGAGTACGCGGGGCGCGTCGGCTGGGGGCACTCGTCGCTCCGCGACCTGTTCGCCTTTGCGACCGCCGCCCGGGCCGCCCGCGTGGTTCCGTTCCACTACGACCCCGGTCACACCGACGCCGAGCTCGACCGCCGCTTCGACGACGCGCGCCGCAGCCCGCTGCCCTTCGACTTCGTCCCCGGCGTCGAGGGCGCCACGTTCGAGCTCTGACCGGCTGCGGCCCGAGTTGACCCTCCTTACCCGCCACCTTACTCTGGCGGAATGAAGGCCACCGTGACGAGCAAGGGACAGATCACCATCCCGCTGGCGATTCGCCGCAAGCTCGAGCTGCACAAGGGGACTGTGCTCGAGTTCGACGAGCGGGCCGATCATCTGAAGGCGACGAAGTGCGTCGACGTCGCGCGCATGCGAAGCGTGATCGGCATCGCCAGGGACGAGCTGGCGGGCAAGACCGTCGGAGAATGGATGGACGAGCTGCGCGGCCCGGTCGCTGAGCCAGCCAAGAAGCGGCGGCGATGATCACCGCCGTCGACACCTCGGTGCTCATCGCCATCACCAAGGCCGAGCCGGGTGCTCACGAGTGGACGGACCTTCTCGCCAGGGCGCAGGCGGACGGTGAGCTGGTGGCCTGCGACGTCGTCGCAGCCGAGTTCTTCGCCTTGCTGATGGATCGCGCCAAGTTCGGCCGAACGTTCGGCGGACTCGGCCTCGTCTTCAGCCCGACCTCACTCGAGTCGGCGCAGTTGGCCGGCCGCATCTTCAGACAGTACCGCCGTTCGGGCGGCCCCCGGGAGCACCTCGTTCCCGACTTTCTCGTCGGTGCCCACGCGCAGAGGCAGGCCGACCGAATCGCCGCCATCGATCGCGGTTACCTGCGCCGATACTTCCCACGCCTGAAAGTGCTCGGACCGCGGTGAACCGATGAATCGCGCGGGTGGCAAGCTCGTGGTGGACGGTCCGCGAACGCTCGCCCCCGTGCTCGTCGGCGACGGGACGCGGGAGCTCGCGTCATGACCTGTCCCGGCTGCGCGCACGAGAACCGCCTCTCTGCGAAGTTCTGCGAGGAGTGCGCAGCGCCGCTCCCGCGCCTGTGCCCGAGCTGCGGGGCGGGGCTGCGGCCCGCAGCGAAGTTCTGCGACGAGTGCGGCGCCTCGCTCGCCACGCGCCCGGTCGAGACGGCCGGCGCGCGTAAGGTGGTCACGATCGTGTTCGCCGATCTGGTCGGGTCGACGGCGCTGCACGAGCGCCTGGATCCGGAGTCCGCACGGCTGTTCATGGAGGGCTACTACCGGGCGATGCGCGGCGCGGTGGAGACCCACGGCGGCGCGGTGACGCAGCTCCTCGGCGACGGCGTGAAGGCGGTGTTCGGCGCGCCGCGCGTGGCCGAAGACGACGCGATCCGCGCGGTGCGCGCCGCGGTCGAGATGCAGCATGCCTTCCGCGAGCTGGCGCAGCAGCAACGTGGCCGGGTGGGGAAGACGGGGCTGCGCGTCGCGGTCAACACCGGCGAGGTCGTGGCGAACGACGAGGCCGAGATCATCGGCGACCCGGTGAACGTCGCGGCGCGGCTCCAGGAGCAGGGCAGGGACGGCGACGTGGTGATCGGCGACGCGACGCAGCGGCTGGTGGCGGCGCTCGTGACGCTCGCGCCGCTCGGCAGCTTTGCGCTGAAGGGCCGCTCCGAAGCCGTGAAGGCGTACCGCGTGGTCTCGCTCGACGCCCCGGTCGGCGCGAAGGCGACGGCGTTCGTCGGGCGCGAGAGTGAGATCGCGCGCATCCGCGAGGTGTACGCGACGGCGATCTCGAAGCCCGCGGCGTGCCTGACCGTGTTGCTGGGATCGCCGGGCCTCGGCAAGTCCCGCTTGATCGAGGAGTTCACGCGCCGGCTCGGCGACGCCGCGACCGTCGTGACCGCTCAGTGCGACGCGGCGGGCGGCGCGAGCTTCGCACCGCTCTCGAAGGCGCTGCGGGGGTTCCTCCATCTCGACGACGGCGCGAGCGCCGACACGCTCCGTGCCGCGCTCGAGGCCGCGCTGCCCGGAGACGCTGCGGAGCGCGCGCGCATCGTCGCCGGAATCACCGCGCTGCTCTCGGGATCCCCGGCGTCCCCCGAAGAGACCTTCTTCGTTGTGCGGCGCCTGCTCGGAGCGCTGGGCGCTGCGAAGCCGGTGGTGCTCGTGATCGACGACCTGCACTGGGCGGAGCCGCTCTTGCTCGATCTGGTCGAGCACCTCGTGCAGTGGGGCAGCGGCGTGCCGCTGCTATTGCTGGTCGGCGCGCGGCCCGAGCTCCGCGACACGCGCTCGTCGCTCGCGACGCCCGGCCCCCTGGTCGCCGACGTGCTGGCGCTCGCAGGTCTCGACGCCGGCGCCGCGACGCGGCTCGCCGCCAACGTGATCGGCGCCGCCGATCTGCCCGCCGCGGTCGCGGCCAAGGTGCTCGCCGCGAGCGAGGGCAACCCGCTCTTCGTCGGCGAGCTGGTGCGCATGCTGGTGCACGAGGGCGCGCTGCGGCAGGAGGGCGAGCGCTGGACCACCGGCGCCACGCTCGCGGCCCTCGAGATGCCGCCCACCATCCAGGCGCTGCTCGCCGCGCGTCTCGAGCGGCTGCGTCCCGAGGATCGCAGCGTCCTCGAGCGCGCTGCGGTGGTCGGTCGCCACTTCTCGCGCAGCGCCGTCGCCACGCTGCTGCCGCGCGACGTCACCGACCTCGACGCGCGGCTCGAGTCGCTGCGGCGGAGCGAATTGATCGAGCGCGACACCGGCTGGCTCCTCGGCGAGCCCGTGCTGCGCTTCCATCACGTGCTGATCCGCGACGCCGCCTACCGGCGCCTGCTCAAGGGCACGCGCGCCGAGCTGCACGGCCGCTTCGCCGACTGGATCGAGGCGCGAGCAGGGGAGGCGATCGAGCACGACGAGACGATCGGCTGGCACCTCGAGCAGGCGCACCAGCACCTGCGCGAGCTCGGCCCGCTCGATGCGAGTGGCCGCGCGCTCGGCGAGCGGGCGGCGCGACGCCTCGCCGCCGCGGGCCGGCGCGCGCTCGCACGCGACGACGCGCCGCTCGCCGCGAGCCTGCTCGGGCGCGCGCTCGCTTGCCTCGACGCCGAAGACCCCGCACGCGCCGATCTTGCGCTCGACTGGTGCGAAGCCGTGCTCAGCGCGGGCGACGTCGGTTCCGCTGCGGCTGCGATCGACGAGCTCGGTCGCTTCACCGGCAACTCGGCGCGGCTGCGCGCATGGCACACCTGCTTCAGCGGCCAGCTCACCGTGCTCACTGCGCCGCAGGCGCTCCACGCGACCGCCGATGCCGTCGCTGCCGCGGCCGAAGCGCTCGCGGCGCAGGGCGACGGGGCCGGGGAAGCCAAGGCGCATCAGGTCCACGCGCTGGCGCTCCAGCGTCTGGGCAAGGTCGGCGCGTGCGAGGCGGCGCTCGACCGCGCACTCGCCGCCGCCCGCCGCGCGGGGGATCATCGCCGCTCGAACGCCGTGCTCGCCGGCGCGCCGCTCGCCGCGCTGTGGGGACCGAGCCCGGTCACGCGCGCCAGCGGACGCTGCCTCGACGTGGTGCGCGTGCTGCGCCTCACGCAGGGCTCGCCTGCGGTCGAGGCGGTCGCGCTGAGCTGTCAGGGTGTGCTCGAGGCGCTGCGCGGCCGCACCGAAGCGGCGCGGCGCATGATCGCGGCGTCGCGCAAGCTGGTCGAGGAGCTCGGCATCACGCATCGGCTGCTCGAGGCCGATGTCGTCGCGTCGCGGATCGACCTGCTCGAGGGCGACGCGGCCGCCGCCGAGCGCGGCTTGCGCGGCGCCTACGAGGGGCTGCGCGACCTCGGGCTCGGGATCGACGCGGCGCGGGCCGCGGCGCTGCTGTCCCGTGCGCTGCTCGCGCAGGGGCGCGCGGCCGAGGCCGAAGCCGTGAGTCACGAGAGCGAGGCGCTCGCGGGCGACGATCTCCAGGCCGCGATCGCCTGGCGCGGCGTGCGCGCGGAGGCGCTCGCGCGGCGCGGCGAGCATGTGGCCGCAGTCGAACTCGCGCAGACCGCCGTCGCGATCGCCGCCGCCACCGACGCGCTGCTCGACCACGCCGACGCGCGGCTCGCGCTCGCGGCTGCGCTGCGCGCGGCCGGCCGGAGTAGCGAAGCCGACGCGGAGGAGCGCCGCGCGATCGAGCTGTGGGAGGCCAAGGGCGCCACGCTGCTCGCCGAGCGCGCGCGGCGCGACGGCGCACACGTGGCGCCGGTCGCTCCAACGCTCGAGGATCGCGCCGAGCCTGCGCGCCCCGTGCGCCGCCGCGTGCGCCCGAACGCGACAACCGCCATCTGGTCTCGCTTCGACGCCGCGTGCGCCGCGCGGGACGTCGACGCGCTCGGCGCGCTCTATGGCGACGCCTTCGAGGAGATCAATCACCCGACCGGAGCCCGTTACGGACGCGAGGGCGCGCTCGCCTCGCTGCGGAGGTTCTGGCGCTCACGGGACGCGGAGTTTCGGGCCGAGCCACTCGCGACGCTCGGAGAGTCACTGGCTCTCGTCCGCAACTCGTTCTCTGCGAGCGGGACGGGCGGTGGCCGCTTCGACGTCGGCGCATACGAGCGCGAGGACATCCAGGTCACCGAAGTCGACGAGCACGGGCGATTCCGATGCGCCGAAGTCTTCGGCGACCGGCTAGGTGACGCCGTCGCCCGCTTGTACGAGCGCCACGCGGAGCTTCTCCCCGACGGCCCGGCGCGCACCCGCGCCGCGGCGACGGCGCGATCGGTCCAGTACCTGGCGGGCCCCGCGGATCTCGACGCCGCCTGCGCGACCCTGGCGCCCACGGCCGAGCTCGTCGACCACCGCCTCCTCGGATTCGGATCCATTCGGGGAATCGAGGCGCTGCGCGAGTACTACCGCGCCTTGTTCGAGACCGAGAGCTTCGCCTTCCGGGTCGACGATGTCCTGCGTCTGGAATCCGACGCGATTCTCATCCTCCACACGACAGCAGGGACCGCGCGCACCGGCGGCGGCGCCTACGAGCGGCGCTTTCTTCAGCTGATCTCCTGGGGAGACGATGGCCTCACCGCGCGGGTCGAGCACTTCGTCGAAGACCGCGAGGCCGAAGCGTTCGCCCGCTTCGACGAGCTGACGGCTGCTCGGCCCGCGGCGTCGCGCTTCGCGAACGCCGCGTCCCGCGCCCTCGACCGAATGATGGCGACGTTCATCGCCCGCGACTGGGAGGGCTACCTGCGGCTCCTCCCGGTGGGGTTTCGGATGTCGGACCGGCGGCCGATGATGTCGCTCGAGGTCGATCGGGGTCAGTGGATCGAGTACACACGCCAGCTCGGCGACATGGGCTCCACTCGCATCGAGGCGGAGTTGCTCGCGACGCGCGGCGATCGCCTGTCACTCTCGCGGCAGCAGCTCGAGGTCGCCGAAGGCGCGGTCGGGCCCAGCAGGATCGATTCCCTGTTTCTCGTCGAGACGAACGACTGCGGCGAGCCGATCGCTGTGGTCCGCTTCGCCCCCGACGACCTCGAAGCCGCCTACGCCGAGCTCGACGCGCGTTTCGAGGCCGGCGAGGCTGCGATCCACCCGCGCGCCTCCTCGTGGGCAGCCGCGTTCCGGCACGCTTTCGCCGCCCGCGACTGGGATGCGATGGCCGCGCTCTCCGCTCCCGACCAGGTCGCGCAGAATCACCGGCTGGTCGGCTGGGGGACACGGCGCGGGCGGGCTGCGTGGGCCCCGGTGCTGCAAGCGTTGGTCGAGCTCGCGTCCGACACGCGGCTCCGCATCGACCACCTTCGAACGTCCGACTTCGGGTTCCTCTGGACATCCGTGTGGCAGGGCACCCGCGACGGCGGCGCGTACGAAACACCGTGGATCCACGTCGTCGAGGTCGACGAGCGCGGCCAGGAAATCCGCGTCGACGTGTACGACATCGAGATGCTCGCCCAGGCGCGCGCGCGCTTCGACGAGATCGTCGCGCGCACGCTGCCGCCGGCGCCGCGCTTCGCGAACGCCGCGACGCGCGCCGAAGCCGAGCTCGTCGCGACGTTCCAGTCCAGAGACCACGAGCGGTTCGCGGAGCTGCTCCCGAGCGGGTTCCGGTATTCGGACCGCCGGCGCATGGCGCAGCTCGAGCTCGATCGGGATCAGTACTTCGAGTTCGCGCAAGCTCTCCGCGAAATGGGAGCGGGCCGCCTCACGAAGGAGGTGCTCGCCACGCGCGGCGAGCGGCTCGCGCTCCACCGGCTGCGCTTCGACGTCGCCGACGCGGATGTCGGCCCGAGCGAGGTCGAGGTGCTCGACGTCCTCGAGACGGACGAGCGCGGCGCCCCCGCGGCGAGAGTCCGCTTCGACGCCGATGATCTCGACGCCGCCTACGCCGAGCTCGACGTGCGCTACGAAGCCGGCGAGGCCGCGGCGCAGGCACGCGCGTCGGCGTGGGTGCCCGCGTTCACTCGCGCCATCAGCGGTCGCGATTGGAACGCGGTGATCGAGCTGTGCGCTCCGAGCCTCGACGCGCACGATCACCGGCTGGTCGGCTGGGGGACGCTGAAGGGTCCCGCGGCGTGGGTCGGGACGCAGCGAACGCTGGTCGAGCTCGCGCCAGACGCCCGGTTTCGGCTCGACCACCAGAGAACCTGCGAGCGCGGCGTACTCATCGAGGGGGTGTGGCTTGGCACCCGCGACGGCGGTGCCTTCGAGATCGCGGTGGTCGGCGTCATCGAGCTCGACGAAGGCGGAAGGAACCGCCGCTTCGACCTGTACGACCTCGGCCAGCTCGCCCAGGCCCGCGCGCGCTTCGAAGAGCTGACGACCGTCGCGCCCTCGCTGGCGCGCTTCGCGAACGCCGCGTCGCGCGCCTGGGACGAGCTGGTCGCGGCGTTTCGGGCCCGCGATTGGCAGCGCTACAAGGAGCTCATGTCGGACGGGTTCCGCTTTTCCGACCGGAAGAAGGGCTTGGCGCGGCTCGAGCTCGACCGGGATCAGCGTCTCGAGTACGTCCGCCCGCTCGGCGACATGAGCTCGGTTCGCTCCGAGCACGAGCTGCTCGCCACGCGGGGCGAGCGGCTTGCGCTCGGTCGCCTGCGCCTCGAGGTCGCCGAGGGGGATGTCGGGCCGAGCGAGATCGTGTCGTTGTTCTTGACCGAGACGAATCGTGGCGGCGAAATCGTCGCGTACGTCCGCTTCGACGCCGACGATCTCGACGCCGCCCACGCCGAGCTCGACGCGCGCTACGACGCCGGCGAGGCCGCGGTGCACGGCCGCGTGTCGGCGCTGATGCGTGCGAGGAGCCGCGCCTGGGCGTGCCGCGATTGGGAAGCCATCGCAGCGCAGCTTGGGCCGGCTCTCGTCTGTCACGATCACCGGCTGCTCGGCTGGGGGACGCTGCGCGGCGCGGCGGCGTGGGTCCAGACGCAGCAATCACTCGTCGAGCTCGCGCCGGACGTTCGCACGCGCGTCGACCACGTCAGGATCTCCGAACGCGGATCTCTCACGGAGCAGATGGGGGTCGGCAGCCGAGACGGTGGTGCATTCGAGCTGGCGTATCTGCGAGTCAACGAGCTGGACGAGCTGGGCAAGATCCAGCGCATCGACCTGTACGACCCCGGCCAGCTCGAGCAGGCCCGCGCGCGCTTCGACGAGATCGGCGCGCGCGCGGTGCCGGATCCGCTGCGCATCCCGCCGAACGCCTCGACGTGGGCGAACGATCGCTGGTGGGCGCTCGCGCAGGCGGAGGACTGGGATGCGGTGCGCGAGCTCACCGCAGGGATGGTGTTCGAGGATCGACGCCGCCTGATCCGCATCGCGGGCGGCTCGGAGCTGCTACTCGCGGACACTCGGCACCTCTGGGATTCCGGCTGGCGCCCGACGCGCACCCTGCTCGCGACCGCGGGCGATCGGCTGTCGCTCGAGCGCATGCTCTGGACCCTGCGCGAGGACGGCCAGGTCTCGGAGATCGAGGTCCTCAAGGTTTCCGAGATCGATGCGGACGGCCGCATCGTCGCCTACACGATCTTCGACGCCGACGATTTGCGCGCCGCGAGCGCCGAGCTCTTCGAGCGCTGGGTCCGCCTCGGCGCCGATGCGATCTTGCCGGCGTCGATCGAGTTCTTCCGCACCTGGAACGACCACGACCTCGGCCGGATGCGCGCGCTCCTCCCCGACGACTACGTCTTCCACGACCATCGGCGCACCGGGATCGGCCGGGTCGAGGGCGCAGACGCGTACGTCGCCTCGCTTGCCGCGTTATACGAGCTTGGGCCCGACGTCCGGCTCCACATGCTCTACCAGGTTGCCCAGGCGCAGTACGGCTTCGTGAGCGTCGCTCACTCGTTCGGCACGAACGCCGAAGGCGGCGCGTTTGAGGCCGTCTTCGTCGCGCTCTCGCTGTCACGAGGCGGGCGGCAAGTCGGGGCCGAGCTGTTCGAGCTCGACGACCTGGACGCCGCCCTCGCGCGCTTCGAGGAGCTGCGCCCGGACGTGGGTTGACCCTGATGGAAGTAAACCAACGTCGTTCAAATCAAGATCGTCAAAGTTACGAGCTGGCGCATTGGCGCTGGTAGCTACGCGGGGCTACTTTGGTCGAGCATGAAAGCCGTCGCCGTCAAGGAGCTCAAGAACCACCTGAGCGCATATCTCCGCGACGTGAAGAACGGGGAGGTGGTGCTCGTGACGGATCGGGGCCAGGTCGTCGCCGAGCTGCGTCAGCCCAGCAGGGGCTCCGCGCTCGGCGCCCACGATCAGGCGCTGGAACGGCTCGCCGCGGCGGGCGTTCTCGTCATAGGGCTGCCACAGGATGCGCGCGCCTACCGGCCCTCGCCGCTCGGTCGATCCGTTGCGAGTGAGGATCTGCTCGCCGACGAGCGCGGGGACCGATGACGCTCTACGCGGAGACGAGCGCTGTGCTGCGCTGGCTCTTCGCGGAAGCGGGGGGCGAGGCGATCCGGACCGCTCTAGCCGCGGCCACGAAGGTCGCGTCGTCGCGCCTGGCGCTGATCGAGACACGCCGGGTCGTGCGCCGCGCGGAACGGGAGGGACGAATCACCGCCGCCCAGAGCGCAGACGTCCTGGCCGTCTTCGCTCAGGCGACTTCCACCTGGGCGGTGGTGGAGATCTCGGAAGAGATCGCCCGACGTGCCGAGGAAAGCTTTCCGAGCGAGCCCGTGCGCGCGCTCGATGCGATCCATCTCGCGAGCGCGCTCGTCCTCCGCCAGTCCTTCCCCGACCTCTTCGTCCTCACCGCGGACGAACGCGTGCGCGCCAACGCTGCTCTGCTCGGATTCTCGACGGGGGTTCCGACGTCGTGAGCGATCCCGCCGAGCGAGGGCGATGAGCTTCGTCGCCAAGCTGCAGCGCGCCCGCGACGTGCTCCGGCAGGAGCGTCGTCTGTCGTTGCGGGCGCTCGCGCGCGAGCTCGAGATCGACGGCGATGCGCTGGAGGAGCTCGCCCTGGAGCTCGTGGACGTGCAGCAGGTCGCGCGCCGCGACGGCCGCGCGCTCGTCTGGGCAGGCGAGCCGGCGGCCGCATCGCCGGTACGGGAGGACCGCCCGGCGCCCGCCCGCGACCCCCGCGCCTACACCCCGAAGCACCTCGCCGACAAGATCCTGCAGTCGAAGTCCGCGCTCGAGGGCGAGCGCAAGCAGGTGACGGTTCTGTTTGCCGACGTGAAGGGCTCGATGGCGCTCGCCGGGGGCGTGGACCCGGAGCAGTGGCACGCCATTCTGGACGGGTTCTTCGGCGTGCTCGCCGAAGGCGTGCACCGCTTCGAGGGCACGATCAACCAGTACACGGGCGACGGCATCATGGCGCTGTTCGGCGCGCCGATCGCGCACGAGGACCACGCGCAGCGCGCCTGCTACGCGGCGCTGCAGCTGCGCGACGAGCTCGCGAAGTACTCCCGCGAGGTGAAGCGCAAGCACGGCCTCGGCTTCTCGGTGCGCATGGGGATCCACTCGGGCGAGGTGATCGTCGGCAAGATCGGCGACGACCTGCGCATGGACTACACCGCGCAGGGTCACACGGTCGGCCTCGCGGCGCGCATGCAGGAGCTGGCCTCGCCGGACACGGCCTACCTGACGGGCCGCACCGCCGAGCTGGTGACGGGCTACTTCAAGCTGGACGATCTGGGGACGTTCACGGTGAAGGGCGTTCCCGACCTTGTGCCCGTCTTCCAGCTCCAGGGCATCGGGGACGTGCGCACGCGGTTCGACGCCTCTCGCGCGCGCGGCCTCACGCGCTTCGTCGGCCGCCGCGACGACATGCAGACCCTCCACTCGGCCCTGGCGCGGGTCCGCGAGGGCAACGGCCAGGTCGTCGGCATCGTGGCCGACGCGGGCGTGGGCAAGAGCCGGCTCTGCTTCGAGTTCCTGGAGCGCTGCCGCGCGGAGGGCTTCCGCGTCTTCCAGGGCAGCGCCGTGTCCCACGGAAGGAACCTGCCGCTGCTCCCCATCTTGCAGGTGTTCCGCGAGTACTACGAGATCACCGCGCAGGACACGGATCAGCAGGTGCGCGAGAAGATCGCGGGACGGGTGCTGCTCTTCGACGAGGGCTATCGCGACGTCCTGCCGCTTCTGTTCGACTTCTTCGGCGTGCCCGATCCCGAGAACCCCGCCCCGCGGATGGACCCCGAAGCGCGCCAGCGCCAGCTCTTCGGCGTGCTGCGGCGACTCTCGCAGCGCGACACCACGCGCGGCTCGATCCTGTTCATGATCGAGGATCTGCATTGGATCGACGGCGCGAGCGAAGACTGGCTCGCGCAGTGGGTAGACGCGATTGGCGGCACGAGCCATCTCCTGCTCGTGAACTTCCGTCCGGAGTACCGGGCAGACTGGATGCAGAAATCCTGGTACCACCAGCTGCCGCTGGCTCCGCTCGGGCCCGAGGCGATCCGTGAGCTGCTCCTGGACCTGCTCGGCGGCGACGCGAGCACGGCGAGACTGGCCGACGCCATTCACGCGCGCACGGCCGGGAATCCGTTCTTCACCGAGGAGGTGGTCCGGTCACTCGTCGAGTCCGGCCAGCTCGAGGGGACGAAGGGGAACTACCGGCTGCTCACCCCGGTCGAGCGGCTACGGGTTCCGAGCCGCGTCCAGCCGATCCTCGCGGCGCGCATCGACCGGCTCGCCGAGCGCGAGAAGCAGGTGCTGCAGACCGCCGCTGTGATCGGACAGCAGTTCACGCATCCGCTCTTGGCGGCGGTGACGGATCTGCCGAAGGCCGACCTGGAGGACTCACTCCGCGCGCTCAAAGCCGCGGAATTCATCTACGAGGAGTCACTCTATCCGGTAGCCGAGTACGCATTCAAGCATCCGCTCACGCAGGAGGTCGCGCTCGGCTCACAGCTCCGCGAGCGGCGGCGCCGAGTGCACGAAGCCGTCGCGCGCGCGATCGAAGCGGCGCACGAGGGCAAGCTCGACGAGCAGGCCGCCCTGCTCGCGCACCACTGGGAGGAGGCGGGCCAAGCGCTCGTCGCGGCGCGCTGGCACCGGCGCGCCGCGGAGTGGGCCGGAACGAACGACATCGCGGCATCGATGCGCCACTGGAAGCGCGTGCGCGAGCTGATCGAGACCGATCCCGACGCGCCGGAGGCCACGGAGCTCGGCGCCGAAGCGTGGCGCCAGACGCTGGCCCTCGGGTTCCGGCTGGGGATCTCGCCCGAAGAGGAAGCAAGGGCATTCAGCGAAGGGAAGCGCTGGGCCGAGCTTGGCGGTGATGTGGATGCCGAGGGACTGCTCGAGTCGGCCTGTTCCGTCGCCATGGTCAGCGCTGGCCGGATCGAGGAAGCGCTGCGGCACGCCCTCGAGGCGGAGCGGCTCCTGCGTCAGAGCTCGAACCAGGAGCTCCGGGCGATCGGGGCGTGGACGGCCATCTACCCTCTATTGTGCGCGGGCCAGGTCACCCGGGCGCGCGAGCTCACGCAGAGGCTCCGCGACGAGACGCGCGGCCACCCGGAATGGGGCGTCGAAACGTACAATCTCAGCGCCTGGGCATGGAGCCATCTCATGCTGGGACAGATCGGCGTCGTTGCAGGCAGCCTCGGAGAAGCGAAGAACTGGCTCGAGCGGGGGATCGAGCTGGCGCGACAGCATCGCGATGAGGAGACCGAGGGCTGGGCGCAGGGCCAGTTCGGGCCCATGGCCGAGATCACAGGTGACGCCGAGATGGGCCTGGGCCCGTGCCAGCGGAGCCTCGAGATCGCGCAGAAGATCGGCAGCTTCTTCTCGCTCGCGGGCTCCTATGGCTTTCTCGGCGTCTCTCTGACGGTTGCCGGAAGGTGGTCAGAGGCAACCGAGACCCTGGAACAGGCGCTTGCGATCGCTCGCGAGCGCCGAGCTGCGCTCGAAGGGGAAGCACGGTTCGTTTCCTGGCTCGCGGAAGCCCGTCTGGGTGCGGGCGATCTGGTGCGCGCACGGCTTCTCGCCGAGGAGTCCGTCGTGCTGGGACGCCAGCTCGGCGCGAGACTGGATCTGATCCATGCCCAGCGCGCTCTCTCGCGCGTGCTCCTCGCGCAAGAAGGTGCGCGCGCCGCGACGGCGATTCGCGGCGCTCTCGACGAAGCGGCGCGGCTCATCGACGAGACCGGCGCGAAGAACCTGGCTCCACTCGTCCTGCTCGACCGCGCCGAGCTCGCGCTCCTCGAAGGCGACAGCCATGCGCGCGAACGCGCTCTGCGCGAGGCGAAGACGCTCTTCGCCGAGATCGGCGCGCCGCTGCGCGTGCAGCAAATCGACGCACTGCTCGCTCGCTGACCCCGCCCGCGGGGCTGTAGCTTTGCCAGGGTCCGCGCTCGCATCGGTCGGCTTCGCCTGGGGAACTTCGGGGATGCAAAGCGGGTCGGCGAAGTCTTCGAGCTGCGTATCCACGCCGGCCCCGGCTACCGCATCTACTACGGGCGCGAGGGGGACGCGATCGTGATCCTGCTCTGCGGCGGGGACAAGGGATCACAGGCCAGAGACATCGAGCGCGCCGAGGCGTATTGGCACGACTATCGGAGCCGGGAAGATGACGAGGAAAGCTAGAGACTACGGCGAGCATCTGGACGAGGTCCTTCGAGACGACGAGGAGGCGGTCGCCTACCTGAACGCCGCGCTCGGGGAGGACGACCCCGAGGTCTTCCTCCTTGCGCTCCGTGACGTCGCTCGAGCTCGCGAAGGCGGCCTGCCGGCTCTGGCGGAGGCGGCTCATCTGAACCGGGAGCACCTCTATCGAATGCTCTCCGAGAACGGCAACCCGGAGCTCCGAAGCCTCGAGGCGCTCCTCGACGCCCTCGGCTTCCGCCTCAGCGTCGAGCGGAAGGCGGCCGGCTGAAGCCGCGCCGGGGCGAGCAAGGGTAGAGTGCCGGCAGCCATGACCTGCACGGCCTGCGGCCACACGAACCCCGAGCGCACGAAGTTCTGCCTCGAGTGCGGGACGCCCGTCGCGCCGCGCTGCGCGAGCTGCGGCAGCAACCTGCCGCCGGCCGCGAAGTTCTGCGGGGAGTGCGGCGCGCCGGCCGCGGGCGTCGCCCTGGCGCAGCCGGGTACATCCGCGCCCCCCCGCGACCCGCGCGCGTACACGCCGAAGCACCTGGCCGACAAGATCCTGCAGTCGAAGTCCGCGCTAGAAGGCGAGCGCAAGCAGGTGACGGTGCTGTTCGCCGACGTGAAGGGCTCGCTGGAGCTGGCGGAGCAGCTCGATCCCGAGGAGTGGCACCGCATCCTGGAGCGCTTCTTTCAGATCCTGACCGAAGGCGTGCACCGCTTCGAAGGGACGGTGAACCAGTACACCGGCGACGGGATCATGGCGCTGTTCGGCGCGCCGATCGCGCACGAGGACCACGCGCAGCGCGCCTGCTACGCCGCGCTCCACCTGCGTGACGCGATCGCCCGCTACGCGACCGAGCTCAAGCGCGTGCACGGCGTCGGCTTCTCCACGCGCATGGGTCTCAACTCCGGCGAGGTCGTGGTCGGCAAGATCGGCGACGACCTGCGCATGGACTACACCGCACAGGGGCACACCGTCGGGCTGGCGCAGCGCATGGAGAGCCTCGCCGAGCCGAACACCTGCTACCTCTCGGCGGCGACGGCCGGGCTCGTCGCCGGCTACTTCGAGCTCGCCGACCTCGGCGCGTTTCGCGTGAAGGGCGCCTCCGAGGCCGTCGGCGTCTTCGAGCTGCGCGGCGGCGGCGCGCTGCGCACGCGCTTCGATGTGTCGCGCGCCCGCGGTCTCAGCCGCTTCGTCGGCCGCGACGCCGACATGCAGACCCTGGAGGCCGCGCTGGCGCAGGCGCAGGCCGGCAACGGCCAGGTCGTGGGCATCGTCGCCGAGGCGGGCACGGGCAAGAGCCGCCTGTGCTTCGAGTTCCTCGAACGCTGCCGCGCGCGCGGGGCGACCCTGCAGGTGGGCCGAGCGGTCGCGCACGGCAAGAACATCCCGTTCCTGCCGATGCTCGAGGCGTTCCGCAGCTACTTCGACATCGCCGACGACGATTCCGACCGTGTCGTGCGCGAGAAGATCGCTGGCCGACTGCTGCTCACCGACGAGAGCTTCCGCGAGCTGCTGCCCGTCGTGTTCGAGTTCTTCGGCGTCACCGATCCGCAGCGACCCGTGCCGCGCATGGATCCCGAGGCGAAGCAGCGCCACCTGTTCGCGGTCCTGCGCAAGGAGCTGCGCGAGGGGGAGGTCGCGAGCCGGCTGGTCACGCTGATCGAGGATCTGCACTGGATGGACGCCGGCAGCGACGGGTTCCTCGAGCAGTGGGTGGACGCGATCGCCGGAAGTCGCGCGCTCTTGCTCCTGAACTTCCGTCCGGAGTACCACGCGGCGTGGATGAGCAAGTCGTACTACCGCCAGATCCCGCTGGCGCCGCTCGGCCCCGAAGCGGTACGCGCACTGCTCGACGACCTGCTCGGCCGCGATGCGAGCATCGACGGCCTGGCCCGGGCGATTCACGCGCGCACGGGCGGCAATCCCTTCTTCACGGAGGAGGTCGTCCAGTCGCTGATCGAGTCCGGCGCGCTCGAGGGCGCGCGCGGCAGCTACCGGCTGGTGACGCCGATCGAGCGGCTGCAGGTCCCGCCCACGGTGCACGCGCTGCTGGCGGCGCGCATCGATCGACTCGGCGAACGCGAGAAGCACGTGCTGCAGGCCGCGGCGGTGATCGGCAAGGACTTCAGCGAGCCGATCCTGCGAAGCGTCGTGCCCGAGACGGATCTCGCCGCGGCGCTGCGCCTGCTGAAGGACGCCGAGTTCATCTACGAGCAGTCGCTGTATCCGGTGGCCGAGTACGCCTTCAAGCATCCGCTGACGCAAGAGGTCGCCCTGCACTCCCAGCTGAAGGAGCAGCGCCGCCGTACGCACGCGGCCGTGGCGCGCGCGCTCGAAGCGGCGCATGCGGACCGGCTCGACGAGACGGCCGCGTTGCTCGCGCATCATCACGAGGAAGCGGGGGACGCTGCGGCCGCGGCGCACTGGCACCGGCGCGCCGCCGAGTGGGTGGGGATGAGCGACATCCCGGCGGCGCTGCAGCACTGGCAGCGGGTACGCGAGCTCGCCCGGCAAAGTGGCGCCGCGCCGGAAGCGGCCGCCCAGACGATCGTGGCCTGTTCACAGGCCCTCACCCACGGCTGGCGCCTCGGCGCGTCCACAACGGAGTGGGCGGAGCTGTTCGAGGAGGGCTGCGCCGCCGCGGAGCGCGCCGGGGACCTGGCGGCACTGGCGACGCTCAACGCCAGCTACAGCGCCGTGCGCGGCATCAACCAGGGCAGTGCACCCGACTATGTGCGTTATGCCGCCGAAGCGGTCCAGATCGCCGATCGCACTGGCGACGCGGCGCTCCGCTGCGGGACGCGTGCGTATCTGTCGATCGCGCATGGGTTCTGTGGGCAGCTGTGGGAATCGGAGCGCGTTGCCGAGGAAGTCATCGAGCTGGCTCACGACGACCCTCACCTGGGGACCGATGTGGCGGGCTTCAGTCCCCTGCTTGCGGCGCGCTTCGCCCGAAATCGGTGCGTCGCCTACACGCGAGACCCTGCGACGTTCCTGCGAGACCTCCCGCTGCTGCGCCAGGCCGCCCTGGACAGCGGCTACCCGGAACAGGCCGTCTGGACGTTGTGTCATGGCGCGGACCTCAAGTGCGCCCTTGGCAGCTCCGACGGAACGCGTGCGCTGGCTCGAGACGCGGTGCGACTGGCGGAGAACCTCGGCGTCGGGAATGAGATCTCGGCAGCTCTCGGCCTGTGCGCCGCACTCGCCTGCGACCGCGAGTGGCAGCCCTTGCTGGACACAGCCGCGGACGCGCTGCGACTGATCCGTGAGCGGGGCGCCGTTCGGCTGTTCGAGCCGAGCTTCCTCGCGTATGTAGGCACAGCACAGCTCGAGCTCGGCAACCTGGACGCAGGCCGCGCCGCGGCGGAAGAGGGGGTCGCCTTCATGCGCGAGGCACAGTGCGCCTGGAACCCGCACAGCTACGCTGTGCTCGCACGCGCTCAGCTCGCGCTGCGCGAGCCGGCGGCCGACATCGCGCGCACGCTCGACGAGTACGCGGCGCTGATCGAGCGCACGGAGCTTCGCCTCTTCGAGGGCGAGCTCCACGAGCTGCGCGCGCGCCACGCTGATCGCGAGGGCCTTCCGGCGGAGAAGGCCGCGGCCCTCTCGCGCGCTCGCGACTGCTACACGCGCTTCGGCATGACCGCGCGGGCCGCGCAAGTGGCCGCTGGCGCGGAGCGCTCGGCATGAGCGTGCTCGAGATGATCCGCCGGGTGCGGGCGCTTGACGTGGTCACCAAGCAGAGGCTACGGTGGCCACATGGCGCGCCCCCCCTCGGTGATCGGAGTTCGCGAGCTGCGCACGAGGCTCAGCGCCTATCTGCGCCGCGTCGCGGCCGGCGAGACGCTGACGATCGGAGATCGGCGCCGCCGTCCGATGGCCCGCCTGGTACCGGTCGAGCGCACCGCGGACGGCGACCTGCTGGACCGGCTGGCTCGTGACGGAAGCGTGCAGCGCGCGGTCGGGAAGCCGCGGACGAGACGGCGGATCACTCTGCGGGGCGCGGGGCGGACGGCCGCGGACGTCGTCATCGAGCAGCGTGATTGATCGTCTACCTCGACACGAGCGCCCTCGTGAAGCTCTACGTCGAGGAGCCCGGATCGCCCGCCGTTGCGAGCGAGGTCGAGCGATCCAGCGGAGCCGCCACAGCTCGAATCAGCTATGCGGAAGCGCGCGCTGCCTTCGCGCGCCTGCGTCGGGAGCGCCGACTCACGAACGCCGGGCTCCGGCGCCTGGTGCAGGAGCTCGACGAGGACTGGCACGCGTTCTCCGTCGTCGAGGTCACGGATGCGGTAGTGCGGCGCGCCGGCTCGCTTGCGGAGCGCTACGACCTGCGCGCCTGCGACGCGGTCCAGCTCGCGGCCGCACTGGACCTGCGACGTGCAGGCGCCGAGCTCGCCTTTGCTTCGTTCGACGTCAAGCTGAACCGTGCGGGCCGGCGCTCAGGGCTCCGCTTGTTGCCTGGTTGAGGACGACGCGGCGTGCGCTGCGACACCCGCAGCGGGAACCGCAACGGCGGGAGGTCGCCGTCGAGTGAAGTCAGCTCCCCTGAAGTGCGCAACCTGCGATCGCGAGAACCCGCAGGGCTCGCGGTTCTGCAACACCTGCGGCGGGGCGCTGCCCACTGCATGCGCATGCGGGTCGGTGAATCCAGCCGACTCTCGCTTCTGCAACCGCTGCGGATCGTCGCTCGCAGCCGACTCCTCGACGTCGATCGCGAAGCGCGCCACCCCCGATCCGAGGTCCTACACCCCGAAGCACCTCGCCGACAAGATCCTGCAGTCGAAGTCGGCGCTCGAGGGCGAGCGCAAGCAGGTCACAGTGATCTTCGCCGACGTGAAGGGCTCGCTGGAGCTGGCTCTGCAGCTCGATCCCGAGCAGTGGCACCGCATCCTCGAGCGCTTCTTCGAGATCCTGACCGACGGCGTGCACCGCTTCGAGGGCACGGTGAACCAGTACACAGGCGACGGCATCATGGCTCTGTTCGGGGCACCGGTCGCGCACGAGGATCATGCCCAACGGGCGTGCTATTCCGCGCTCCATCTGCTGGAGCGCCTGCGCGAGTATGCCCGGACGATCCGGCGCGAGCATGGGCTCGACTTCGCGACGCGCATCGGCATCAATTCAGGCGAAGTGATCGTCGGTGCGATCGGCGACGACCTGCGCATGGACTACACCGCGCAAGGGCACACGGTCGGCCTGGCGCAGCGCATCGAGTCCCTGGCCGAGGCCGATGCCTGCTTCGTCTCGAACACCACGGCGGCGCTCGTGTCCGGGTACTTTGCGCTCGAGGATCTCGGCGAGTTTCGCGTCAAGGGGATCAGCGAGCCGCAACGGGTGCATCGGCTGGCGGGCATCGGGTCGTCACGCTCGCGCTTCGACATCTCTCGCGCCCGCGGCTTCTCGCGCTTCGTCGGACGCGCGGCCGATCTGCGCACGCTCGAGGACGCCCTCGAGCAGACCGCCGCGAGCAACGGCCAGGTCATCGGCGTGGTGGCCGAGGCCGGCACGGGCAAGAGCCGGCTGTGCTTCGAGTTCCTCGAACGCTGCCGGGGCCGCGGCATGCAGGTGTTCGAAGCGCGCGCGGTCGCACACGGCAAGAACATTCCGTTGCTGCCGATCCTCGAGCTGTTCCGCGCCTACTTCGGCATCACCGCGCAGGACGACGAGCGCAGCGCGCGCGAAAAGATCGCCGGACGCATGGTGGTGCTGGATCGGAAGTTCGCAGACACGCTGCCGCTCGTGTTCGACTTCCTGGGGGTGAGCGATCCACAGAACCCGGCGCCGCAGCTCGGCCCCGAGGCCCGCCAGCGCCAACTGCTCGGCGTGATTCGTCAGGTGATCCACAGCGCCAGCGAGACGCAGCCGACGCTGACGCTGATCGAGGACCTGCATTGGCTCGATGCCGCGAGCGCGGAGTTTCTGGAGCACCTGGTCGATGCGCGCGCCGACAGCCGCAGCCTGCTGCTGCTGAACTTCCGGCCCGAGTACCACGCCGAGTGGATGCAGAAGTCCTGGTATCGGCAGATCCCGCTGACTCCGCTGGGTCGCGAGGCCATCGCGGAGCTGTTGGCAGACCTGCTCGGCAACCATCCCAGCATCGCCGCGCTGGCCGGCCCGATCCACGCGCGCACGGGCGGCAATCCTTTCTTCACCGAAGAGGTGGCGCAGTCGCTGATCGAGTCGGGGCATCTCGAAGGCACGCGGGGCGCCTACAAGATGGTCACGCCCGTCGAGCGCCTCGAAGTGCCCGCCACCGTGCAGGCGGTGCTCGCGGCGCGCATCGACCGCTTGCCGGAGCGCGAGAAGCGTCTGTTGCAAGTCGCCTCGGTGATCGGCAAGGACTTCTCCGAGCCGCTGCTGGCAGAAGTGGCGCAGCTTCCCGAGGACGAGCTCGAGGCGGCCCTCGCGGACCTGCGGCGCGCCGAGTTCATCCATGAGCAATCCATCTATCCGATCGTCGAGTACTCCTTCAAGCACCCGCTGACCCAGGAGGTGGCGCTCGGCAGTCAGCTGAGCGAGCGCCGCCGTCAGGTGCACGCCGCGCTGGCGCGCGCGATCGAGCAGCAGGACGCCGAGCACCTCGATGAACGCGCCGCGCTGCTCGCGCACCACTGGGAGGAGGCCGGCGAGTCGCTCGTCGCCGCACGCTGGCACCGCCGCGCGGCCGAATGGGTGGGACGCACCGATGTCGCCGCCGCGACGCGCAACTGGCAGAGAGTGCGCGCCCTGCTGCGCGAGCTACCCGACGACCGCGAGGCCGCCGTGCTCGGCATGGCCGCCTGTCGCCATCTACTTCTCGCCATGGGCTTTCGGGTCGCGGTGCAACGTGACGACGCGCGCACACTGTTCGAGGAAGGTCAGGCCCTCGCCAAGGCGATCGGCAGCCCACGCGAATCCCTCTACTTGTCGATGACCTACAGCAACGTCATCCGCGGCGACGGT
>CAYVQJ010000013.1:0-17964 GCA_964454165.1 uncultured Myxococcales bacterium
CTCTCGGCAGCGTCAGCTCCATGTGATTGAAACGTCGCGGCATCTTCAGCCCTGCATGCGAGCCTTGAAGTCTTCGGTCGTGTTGACTCTCGGATACGGTGTCGCGGGCATTGCGACGCCGAGGAACTTGCAGAGCGGCTCCCAGCCTTGACCGGGCTCATAGACGAGCAGGCGCTCTCGCGGGATCTCGCGCTTCACGCGCGCATTGTGCGCTTCGTAGATCGCGAGCGCGTGGGAGCGATCTTCGAAGCGATCGTCGAAGACGCCGCGCAGGATCAGCTTGCGCGCCATCTCGAGCTGCTCGTGCATCGCCACGGGCGCGCCCGGCGGCGTGGGGCGCTTCATCACTCGATGGATCGTGTTGGCGACGCTCTCGTACCAGGCCTGCGCGGGGCGCTCGCTGTGAATCACCTTTGCACTCGGAAAGTGGTCCACGATCTGGCGCCAGAACGCGGTCGAGGGCCAGTCCACCGTCGCGCGGTAGCTCGCGAAGAGCGCGCTCCAGTCTGTTGCCGCGCCGTCGTGAGCCGCGCTCCAAAGCGCAGCGTGTCCTTCATTCTGCGCGACCTCCAGCATGTGGTAACAGCGCCCAAAGCCGAGCTGCTCGAGCGCGAGCTTCAGCGAGAGCGTGCCGGTGCGGCCGAAGCCGGTGCCGATCACTTCGAGAGCCATTAGGCGCCACGGGTCCACACGCCCGGCGCGTTGGTCGTGTAGCCGAGCGCGCGATACGCGGCGTCCACCAGCGCTTGCCCGCGCTCGTTCAGCAGGATGCCCTTGCCCATGCGGTTCATCGAGTAACCGAACGAGAGTTCCTCGCGCGGGTCGGCGAAGCCGATCGAACCGCCCGCGCCGACGTGGCCGAACGCGGCCGAGGACACGATCGCGCTGTCGCGATCGCCGCGCGCACGGCTGCGCTTGTCGATCGACTTCATGAAGCCGAGCGCGAAGCGCGTCGGGAACAGCAGCGTGGCGTCCTCGTGCGTCGCCATCGCGACCTGCCCCATACGCACGAGCGTGTCGGAGTCCACGAGGGACACAGCACCGAGCCGCCCACCGCAGGCGAGCGGCGCGTACATGCCGGCGAGGCCGCGCGCGTTGGAGATGCCGCCGGCGCCGCCGATCTCCGCGGCGTGAGCCGCCCGGCTGTTGGGATCGAAGCCGCCCGAGTTGAGCAGCGCGAGCGCGGGCAGCGACGTCGGATCGCCGAGAATCGCCTTCATGAACTCGCCGAGCTCCTCGCCCGGCCCGGGCAGGTGCGGGAGCATCGGAGCCACGCGCGGCTCGTGCTCCTCCGGCATGCCGATCCAGAACTCGATGCCGAGCGGCCGCGCGATCTCGTCCTGGAAGAACGCGCCGAGCGAACGTCCGGAGACGCGTCGCACCAGCTCGCCGACCGTCCAGCCAAAGTTGAGCATGTGGTAGCCGTTGCGCGTGCCCGGCTTCCAGAAGGGCGGCTCGTGCTCGAGCAGACCGATCATGTAGTCCCAGTCGTAGCAGCCGCCGGGGCGGACGGGCGTCTTGAAGGCGGGCAGCCCGACGGAGTGGTCGAGCAGCATGCGGACGGTCGCGCCCTCCTTCGGGCCAGTCGCGAGCTCGGGCCAGTAGTGGGCCACTGGCGCATCGACATCGAGCTTGCCGCGGCTGGCGAGCACGTGCGCGCAGAGCGCGGTCGCGCCCTTGGTGCAGGAGAACACGATCGAGAGCGTGTCGCGCGTCCAGGGCGTCTTGCTCGAGGCGTTCGCCAGGCCGCCCCAGAGATCGACGAGCGTGCGCCCCTCGAGCGAGAGACACACCGAAGCTCCCACCTCGCCGCGCTCGCTCCAGTTGCGCGCGAACTCCTCTACGACGCCCGCGAAGCGAGCGTCGTAGAACCCCTCGATGCGCCCGCCCGAAACCTCGCGATCCAGCGTCTCCATGCGACCTCCCGTCGAGAGCCAGCGAGCATACACGGCTCAGGCAAGCGCTCCGCGCGCGCAGCGAGGGCTCCGAGCCCGAGCGAAGGCCGCTTGGCGACAGCCATCGCGGCTCAGGCAAGCGCTCCGCGCGCGCAGCGAGGGCTCCGAGCCCGAGCGAAGGCCGCTTGGCGACAGCCATCGCGGCTCAGGAGTGCGTCGGGCCTGACAGGAGCGGCAGGACCCCTTCGACGATCACCAACCGCAGCGCGACGGCGGTGAGGACTCCCTTGTAGAGCCAGCCGAACGCGCGCTCGTTCACGCGGTCGAGCAGCAGGCTGCCGACCCAGGTGCCCACGATCACGATCACGCCCAGGGCCGCGAGCGGAAGCGCGTGCGGCAGGAACGCGAAGCCCGCGGCGCCGAATAGCGCGATCTTGACGCCATGCCCGAGCGTCTGGCACGCCGCGAACGTGCCGACCACTCCTTGCCGCGGAAGGCCGAGACCGACGAAGAACGGCCCCTGCAGCGGCCCGGTCGCGCCGACCGCGGGGTTCAGGAAGCCGATCAGGGAGCCCATCAGCCAGAAGCGCCCGTTCGGCCCGAGCCGCGCCGGATCGAAGCCCAGCAGGATCCAGCGCGGCGACCAGGTCGCGATCAGCACGAACACGCCGATCGCGACTTCGAGCCCGGCGGTCGGCAGCACTCGCGCGAGCGCGAGTCCGAGGATCCCGGCCGGCAGCAGTGGCACCGCGTAACGCGCGACCAGTGGCCAGGCCACGTGCTCGCGCTGGTAGAGCGTGCGCGAGCCGTTGGCGACGATCTGGATCGCCGCGTGCAGCGGCACCGCGACGAGAGGTTCGAGCCAGAGCAGCATCACCCCGAACAGCACGATGCCTCCACCGAGGCCGAGCACGGCGGTGAGCGTCGAGGTGACGAAGGCCAGGGCCGCGAGCTGCGACCAGGCGAGCACGTCCATGTGGATCGATCTCCTTCGCCCGCAGCGGATAACACTGATCGACGTCGAGTGTCGAATCAACGTGAGCGCCCTCGCTGCGCGCGCGTAGCACTTGCTTCGGACGCCGCACTAGCGCGCGTTAGTCCGGCGGGGACTGAGGCTTCGGCGACGCCAGCCAGCGCCCAAGCGTCCCGAGGAGCGCCTTGCGGTCGATCGGCTTGCTCGCGAAGTCGTCGAAGCCTGCGCTCACGCGCTCGGCCCCGAGCTCGTCCCGCGTGTGCGCGGTCAGCGCGATGATGGGCGTCGTCACGCCGCGCGCGCGAAGCGCCCGGGTCGCCGCGACTCCGTCGAGCCGCGGCATCTCGATGTCCATCAGAATCGCAGCGAAGGGGCGCCCCTCGGCTTCGGCCGCGAGCACCGCATGCAGCGCCTGCTCGCCATCGCCGACGATCTCGAGCTCCGCCCCGGCCCGGCCGAGCACGCGCGCCAGCAAACGCTGGTTGTCCGGGCCGTCTTCGGCGAGCAGGATGCGACCGCGCAGCGCGCGCGGCCCCGCGGCGATACGCCGCGGTGCCGGTGGGGCGGCAGCCAGCGGCTCCTCACACGGCTCTGCAGGCAGAGTGACACCGAAGCAGCTCCCGGCGCCGCGCTCGCTGGTCGCGTCGATCGAGCCCCCGAGCAGCTCGGCTAGCCGCCGGCAGATCGCGAGGCCGAGGCCGCTGCCTCCGAAGCGTCCCGCGACGCGGCGGTCCCCCTGCACGAAGCGCTGGAACAGCGCGCCGAGCTTCTCGGGCTCGATGCCCGCGCCGCTGTCGCGCACCTCCAGCCGCAACGACGGCGGCGTCGCGCCGGGAACGCTCTCGACCACGAGCTCCACGTGGCCGCGCTCGGTGAACTTCACGGCGTTCCCGAGCAGGTTCACCAGGATCTGCCGCGTGCGCGTGGGATCGCCGAGCACGCGCGCTGGAACCGACGGCGAGACGCTCACGCGCAGCTCGAGTCCCTTCGCCTGCGCGCGCTCGCGCAGCAGTCCCGCGACTTCGGTGGCGAGCGCGGCCGGCGCGAACGGCACGCGCTGGATCGCGATGCGGCCGGCCTCGACCTGCGACAGGTCGAGCAGGTCGTCGAGCAGCGCGAGCAGGTGGGCGCCGTTGCGCTGAATCGGCTGCAGCGCCTCGAGCCTCCGCGGCTCCGCGTCGCGCCACTCCGCCGCCAGCACGTCCGCGAAGCCGAGCACCGACGTCATCGGCGTCCGGATCTCGTGGCTCACGTTCGCCAGAAATTCGCTGCGCGCGCGGCTGCCCCGCTCGGCCTGGTCCCGCAGGCGCGCGAGCGCGGCGTTGGACTGCGCCAGCCTGCGCACCGATTCCTCGCGCGAGCGGTCGTAGACCAGCGCGAGCAGAGTGCAGAGCGCAGTCTGCGACGAAGCGGTGACGAACCAAACGAGCGTCCCCCTGCCCGCCAGCGTACGGTCCGGCATCTCGAGTCCGAGCGCGTGCGCCAGCAGGAACGCGAGAGGAACCAGCGCGAAGAGCACGCTCCACGCGATCGCGGCCCTCGCAGGCAGGAACGCGAGCGCCTGCAGGGGCAGGAGAGCGAACCAGGCGAGCTGCGGGGACAGCGATCCACCCGACGCCACCGCCGTCGTGGCGACCAGCGCGCTGTACCCGGCGAGTAGCGCGTGAACCGAGAGCCCCGGCGAAGCGTTCCGCCGCAGGGCGAACGGAACCGCGAGGCCGAGCAACGCGACGACGAGCTGCGCTCCGACGAGAGGCGCGGCGACGTCACCCGGGAGCCCGAACGCGAACAGCCCGCTGAAGGCGGGCGCGAACAGTATCGGTACCAGCGCGCTCGTGATCGCAATGCGCGCGCGGGCGACCTTCTCGGGGTCGTCGCCCGGGCTCCCCGGCAGCAGGAAGGCCTGCAGCTCCGACCACAGCGTGCCACGACGCTCCGGCGGAGTCGTCGCCGGCTGCGCACTCAGGCGCGCGGCTAGCGCATCGCGGAAGTCGAGCTCGAGGAAAAACACGCTGCCTACGCCCGGCGTACTCTCGGCGTGGATCTCACCGCGCATCAGGTCGACCAGCCGCTTGCACAGCGAGAGCCCGACGCCGGTGCCGCCGCGCGCGCGCGTGCTCGAGCCATCGCCCTGTGAGAAGGGCTCGAACAGACGCTCGAGCTGCTCGGGGCGGATCCCGATCCCCGTGTCGGCCACCTCGATCAAGAGCCGCGACGCCTCGTAGCGCGCGCGCACGCTCACGCCGCCGCGCTCGGTGAACTTGATGGCGTTCGACACCAGGTGCAGCAGCACCTGCGCGATCCGCCCCCGATCCCCGGAAAGGAGTGCGGGGAGCGCGGCGTCGCACTCAAACTCGAGCGCTACGCCGCGCTGGCGCGCCTCCGGACGGAACGCCGCCTGCGTGTCGCGCAGCAGCTGCGCCGGCGAGAACGGCGCGGCGTCGAGCTCGATGCGCCCCGCCTCGAGCTTGGCGAGATCGAGGATGTCGTTGATCACCTCGAGCAGTCGCGCCGCGTTGCGCCGCAGCGTGACCAGCGCGTCGCGATCGGCCTCGCAGACGCGCGCCGGGTCGCACTCCTCGAGCAGCAGGTCGGCGAAGCCGAGGATCGCAGTCATCGGCGTGCGGATCTCGTGGCTCGCGTTGGCCAGGAACTCCGCTTTCGTAGCGCTGGCGGCCTCCGCGGCGTCGCGCGCGCCGACGAGCTCTGCGCGCACTGCCCGCAAACTCTGCAGCGCCGACGTGTGCGCGAGCTCCGAGAGCGTGCCGAGCATCAGCAAGAGCAGCGTCAGGCTCGCGCCGGAGAGCGCAGCGATCGGAGCGCGCAGCTCCGGCCAGATCAGGTTCGGGAACTCGACCCCTGCCTGCCCCAAGCCGAAGAGCAGCGCGTAGTGGCCGAGCGCGAGCCCGAGCCAGGGCCACGCGGCGCGTCCGCCCCCGACCAGCATCGCGCACACGGGCAGCACCAGATTCCAGATCGCGACGAAGGAGGCGTAGCCACCGGTCTGTTGCTCGGCCGCGAAGAACATCAGCATCACGTAAGCGAGCAGCGCGTGCACCGCCGCGGTGTGCGACCAGCGGCAGACGAACAGCAGTGCGAGGGAGAGTGCGACGCAGCCGGCCAGCCAGCGCGTGAGCGGCCAGCCCGCCTCGGGCGGCATCACCAGCGGGTAGGCGGGCACCCATTGCAGCGCGAAGGCGACCGCCACCACCAGGATCCCGACAGCGATTCGGCCACTGCGGTGGCGCTCGGGATCGGCGCGGACGTGGTCTGGCAGGAACAGACCCGTGAAGCGCAGCCAGATCGCGGAAAGTCCGCTTGCTCCTGCGTCCACGACGTCTCCTGCGGCGCGCGAGCGCGCGCCAGGGGCTCGTCGCATCGAATCGGCTGGCCCGGGCCGGATCTTGCGCCGGCCGGCGGACGTTTGCGTCAGTGGCTGCCGCTTCCGCCCGAGAGCGCCTTGACCACGTCGCCGAGCACGGCTTTGGCGTCGCCGAACACCATCAGCGTGTTGTCGGCGGAGTAGAGCTCGTTCTCGATCCCCGCGAAGCCCGGGTTCATCGAGCGCTTGATCGCGATCGTCGAGCGCGCCTTGTCGGCGTCGATGATCGGCATGCCGTAGATCGGGCTCGACTTGTCGTGGCGCGCGGCGGGGTTGACCACGTCGTTCGCGCCGACCACCAGGCACACGTCGGTCTGCGGCAGCTCGGGGTTGATGTCGTCCATCTCGGCCAGCGTGTCGTAGGGAAGCTCGGCTTCGGCGAGCAACACGTTCATGTGTCCGGGCATGCGGCCGGCGACCGGGTGGATCGCGAAGCGCACGTCGATCCCGCGCTTGGTGAGCTGGTCGTAGATCTCGCGGACGCGGTGCTGCGCCTGCGCCACGGCCAGGCCGTAGCCGGGGACGATCACGACTCTGGTCGCGTTCTCGAGCAGGTCGGCCGCGTCCTGAGCGGTGCCGCTCTTCACCGTCTTCTGCTCGCCCGCGGCCTGCGCGGAAGCCTGCACCTGCCCGAACGCGCCGAACAGCACGTTGCTGAAGGAGCGGTTCATCGCGCGGCACATGATCACCGAGAGGATGAAACCCGAGGAGCCGTCGAGCGCGCCGGCGGTGATCAGCAGCGTGTTCTCCAGCACGAAGCCCATCGCGACCGCCGCGAGCCCCGCGTAGGAGTTCAGGAGCGAGATCACGGTCGGCATGTCCGCGCCGCCGATCGGGATGATCAAGAGCACGCCGAACACGAGCGAGAGCGCGACCACCACCGGGAAGAGCTGCCACTGTGTCGGGTCGACGACGAGCCCCACACCGGCAGCGACCGCGATCGCGAGCAGAGTCAGGTTGATGAAGTTCTGCCCGCGGTAGGTGATCGGCCGCGTGGGGATCACCTCCTGCAGCTTGCCGGCGGCCATCAGGCTGCCGGTGAAGGTCAGGAAGCCGAGAATCACCTCGATCACGAGGGCCCCGGTGCGGAACGCGGTCAGCTCACCTTCCTCGAGCCAGAGCGAGTACTTCGCGACGCCGACCAGACCCGCGGCCAGGCCGCCGAACGCGTGCGACAGCGCAGTCCGCTGCGGTACGGCGGTGAGCGGCACCCAGGAGAGCGGCACGCCGATCGCGATGCCCACCACGAGCGCAGCCGCGATCCACCAGTAGGTCACGATCTCCGGATGCAGGACCGTGCCGAGGATCGCCGCGGCCATGCCGCCGACGCCGGCCGCCACGCCGCGCCGCGCAGTCTTCGGGTGCGACAGCCAGCGCAGCGAGAAGACGAACAGCGCCGCCGCGACCAGGTAGCTCGCCTGCATGAGCACGTGGACGGTCATCGGCCGGGCTTTCGCTCGCGGAACATCTTGAGCATGCGGTCGGTGATCAAGAAGCCGGAGACGATGTTGGTCATGCTCGCGGCCACCGCGAGCGTGCCGAGCACCGTGCTGAAGGTCGTCTTCTGCTCGCCCGCGATGATCAGCGAGCCGACGATCGCGATCGCCGAGATCGCGTTGGTCAGCGACATCAGCGGCGTGTGCAGCAGGCGCGAGACGCCCTGGATCACCTGGAAGCCGACGAACGTCGCCAGCATGAACACGAACAACATCGAGAACAGGTCGAGATGGACCATGCCGTCGCTCCTTGTCCCGTCTCGGGCGGCGAGAGCATAGGAAGGGCCCGGAACCCTCGCTACGTTGCCGCCATGCAGAAGGCGGATTTCTTTCGGGACGCGCGCCGCGACCTGCCGGGACCGCTCGCGGGCGTGCGCGTGGTCGAGGCCACGACCACCTGGGCGGGACCGATGTGCGGCTGTGTGCTCGCCGACTTCGGCGCCGACGTGATCAAGGTCGAGCTTCCCGGCGGCGAGGTGGGGCGCCGGCTGCCGCCGTTCGTGCCCGGCGGCCTCTCGTCGTTCTACCTGACGGTGAACCGGAACAAGCGCAGCGTGACGCTCGACCTGCGCAAACCCGAGGGTCGCGACCTGTTCCTGCGGCTGGCGGCGCGCGCCGACGTGGTGGTCGAGAACTTCCGGCCCGGGACGCTAGCGGGCTGGGGTGTGGGCTACGCCGACGTGCGCGCCGTGCGGCCCGACGTGGTCTACGTGTCGATCAGCGGCTACGGCCAGTTCGGCCCCGACTTCGACCGGCCTGCGTACGATCCGATCGCGCAGGCCGCGAGTGGCTGGCTCTCGTTGAATGGTGAGCCCGGCGGCGCGCCGGTGAAGGCTCCCACGTTCCTCGGCGACGACCTCGGCGGCCTGCACGGCGCGCTCGGGGCGCTGGCCGCGCTGCGCCACCGCGATCGCACGGGCGAGGGGCAACACGTGGACGTGTCGCTGCTCGACGCGCTCTTGTTCCAGTCCAACGGCTTCCCGACCGTGGCGGCGCTCGGGCTGCCGCTCCAAAGACTGGGCAGTCAGTTCCAGGTCGCCGCGCCCGCCGGCGTGTTCCGCTGCACGGACGGCTGGATCCTGGCGGGCGTGCTGCTCGACGCGCACTGGCGCCTGCTCGCGCCGCTCGTCGGGCGTCCGGAGCTGGCGGAGCACCCGGACTGGGCGACCGGTGCCGCGCGCGTGGCGCGGCGTGCGGAGGCGAACGCGTTGCTCGAGCAGTGGCTCACGCCGCGCGCGGTGGACGCGACGGTCGAATTGCTGCTCGCGCACGGACTGGTGGGCGCGCGCGTGCGCAGCTACGCGGAGGCCGCGGCGGACCCCCACGTGCGCGAGCGCGACATGCTGCAGCCAATGGCGCAGGAGGACGGCCGTGTGGTCCCGGTCGTCGGACCCGTGGCGAAGCTCTCGCGGACTCCGCTCGAGGTGCGCGCGGCGGCGCCCGCGCTCGGCGCGCACAACGCCGAGGTTTTCGGCGAGATCGGCGTCGACGCCGACGCGCTGGCGCGGCTGCGCGCGGCAGGAGTCGTATGAACACCGACTCGACGCGCGCGGAAACGCTCGCGGTGCGCGTGGCCGAGCGCCTGTCGAAGGTCGATGGCGTGGTCGCCGTGGTGCTCGGCGGCTCGCGCGCACGCGGCGCCGCGGAGGGGGACTCCGACGTCGACCTCGGCGTCTACTACCGGCCGCTGCACGCGCCGCAGATCGAGGACCTGCGCGCGCTGGCGCGCGAGCTCGACGACCGGGGCGCGGCCGCGGACGTCGCCGATTACGGCGCCTGGGGGCCGTGGGTGAACGGCGGAGCCTGGCTCGCGATCGACGGCATCCAGGTCGACTGGCTCTGGCGCGACCTGGCGAAGCTAGAGGGCGTGATCGACGACTGTCTCGCCGGGCGCGTGAGCTGTGACTACTACCTGGGTCACCCGCACGGCTTCCACAATCACCTGTACGCCGCCGAGGTCGCGACCTGCCGGCCGCTGGCGGATCCGACGAGCGCGCTCGAGGCGCTGCGGGATCGACTCACGCCCTACCCGGCCGCGCTGCGCGTCGCGCTGGTCGAGCGCTACCTGTACGACGCGAGCTTCATGCTGACCCTCGCGCGCAAGCCCGCGCGCCGCGGCGACGTCCTCCACGTGGCCGGCTGCCTGTTCCGCGGCGCCGCCGCGCTCGTCCAGGTGCTCTTCGCTCTCAACGAGCGCTGGTTCACGAACGAGAAGCGCGCGCTCGCCGAGACCCGCACGTTCGCGCGCCGCCCCGAGCGCTTCGACGAACGCACCGCCACCGTCCTCGCGCGCCCCGGCTCCGCCCCCCACCAGCTCGCCCGCTCCGTAGGTGAACTCGAGAAGCTTGTCGCCGAAGCGCGCGCTCTCTGCGGCTGAGCAGCTGAGGCCACGAGCAGCACGTCGAATGGCGGCTCAGGTCAGCCGGCGCTCGAGGTGAGTGATCCGGCTGCCGAGCACGCCAGGCATGTACTCGATCAGCTCGACCAGGTTGCCATCCGGGTCGCGGCAGCAGACCACGGCTTCGATCCCGCTCGCGAGATCGGGCGGGTTCGGCTCGGTCAGGAAGTCGATTCCCTTCCCGCGCAGCTCCGCGATCGCCGCGCGCAGGCTGCGCGTGCGCAGCGCGATGATGCGCGGCACGCGCTCCGCGATGGGCAGGTGCGCCTGCGCGTCGACGAGCTTCGGCTCGAGCCACTCGATCAGGTCGAGCCGGGTGTGGTGCGCCTCAGGCCCGAGCGCGAGCAGCGCGCCGCGGCCCTGCGCGCGCTGCATGCCGAAGTTGCGCGCCACGAAGTCGGGCCACACCACGTCGCGGTTGTCGCGGAGCAGCTGGAAGCCGAGCGCCTGATAGAATGCCAGCGAGCGCTCGAGGTTCGCGACGTTGACGGTGAAGTGGAAGATGCTCTGGAGTTCCCACGCGCTGCTCATCGGCGCGACGATACACCCGGCGGCCACGTGAAGTTCGACGTCTTCTGCGAGATCCAGAAGGCGAAGCCTTTCGCCGCGGACCACGAGGCGGCGCTGTTCCGCGAGACGCTCGAGCAGGCTCGCCTGGCCGACGAGCTCGGCTTCCGCTGCTGGTGGGAGGTCGAGCATCACGGCGCGGTCGAGTTCTCGTGGAGCTCGGCGCCCGAGCTCTTCCTGGCGTGGATCTCGCAGCAGACGCGGCGCATTCACCTCGGGCACGCCGGCGTGCTGGCGCCGTTCCGGATCAACCACCCGCTGCGGGTGGCGGAGCGCGCCGCCATGCTCGACGTGATGAGCGGCGGTCGGCTCGAGCTCGGCCTCGCGCGCTCGGGCGGAAACGAGTGGGACACCTTCGGCGTGGATCCGGCGACCTCGCGCCAGCAGCTCGTCGAGGCCATGCGCATGATCCCGCGCATGTGGACCGAGGACGTGTTCGAATGGAAGAGCGAGCTGCTCGAGATCCCGCCGCGGCGGGTGATCCCGAAGCCGATGCAGCAGCCGCACCCGCCGCTCTGGCAGACCTGCGGCAGCCCCGAGTCGTTCCGGCTCGCGGGCACGCTCGGCGTCGGCGCGCTCGGGACGACGCTGCTCACGCCGCTGTCGCAGATGGAGTCGCTGCTCCGCGAGTATCGGCGCGGGCTCGGGGAGTGCACCGACCCCGCGGGCCGCTTCACGAACGCCCAGACTGCCGTCTTCACCTTCGTGCACGTGACCGAGTCGAAGCGCGAGGCGATCGAGAGCGGCGCGGCCGCGGCCGCCTGCTGGTACGTGAACACCGCGCCGATCGTCTTCAACGCGCCGGTCGAGATCTGGTACGGGCAGATCCGCGGCGGCTTCCTGACCAACGATCCCGCGGCGACGCGCTCGCTGCAGTCGGGCGGCCTCGCCGCCGAGGCGCCGCGCCCCGCGGAAGAGGTGCCGGTCGTCGCGCTGCTCAAGCGCATGGCCGCCGGCGAGCGCCCGTCGAACGAAGAGGTGTTCGAGACACTCGAGCCGCTGCCGTCGGTGATCATCGGCGATGTCGAGTCCTGCCGGCGCAAGATCGAGGCGTACGCCGACATCGGCGTGGACCGCCTGATGTGCCTGCTGCAATTCGAGTCGATCCCGCACGCGCGCATCCTGCGCTCGCTGCGTACGATCGGCGACCGCCTGATTCCGCTCTACGACCGCTGACCCCTCGGTACCTCCGGCCCATTGCGCAGCGCGTGGAGTGGCGATATGAATTCGCGCCGAAATCGCCGAGTCCACGCCGCGGAGAAATGCGGCGGGAGCGGGGGACCCAATTCATTGGGGCGTATCACCGGCCGGCTCGCCGTTCGGTGTAGGGCAATCTCTTCGGCCCGAGCCCGTCAGCTAACCCCGTAGGCGTCGAAGAGGAGACCCCGCCGGAGCTTCCGACGTCGATCTCCTCGAGATCAACACGGAGGTTCCGGACTTGGCCGACGAGCCACTTCCCGTTCGCGCGTGGCGATTCCTGATCGGAGCGCCGCGCAGTCTCTCGGACCGCTCGCTCTTTCATCGCCTGTCGCTGGTGCCGTTCCTCGCCTGGGTGGGTCTCGGAGCGGATGGACTCTCTTCCTCGGCGTACGGCCCGGAGGAGGCGTTCCGCTCGCTCGGCGAGCACACCTACCTGGCGGTCGCCCTGGCCGCGGCGATGGTGACGACGGTGCTGGTGATCTCGGCCGCGTACAGCCGGATCATCGAGGAGTTCCCGCACGGTGGCGGCGGCTACGTCGTGGCGACGAAGCTGCTCGGGCCTCGCGCGGGTGTCGTGTCCGGCGCAGCACTCCTGGTCGACTACGTGTTGACGATCACGGTCTCGATCGCCGCGGCCGGCGACGCGCTGTTCAGCGTGGCGCCGATCGCCTGGCAAGTCGCGAAGCTTCCGCTCGAGGTCGCACTGATCCTCGGGCTCACGACTCTCAACCTGCGCGGCGTGCGCGAGTCGGTGCTCGCACTGGCGCCGATCTTCCTGGTCTTCCTGGTCACGCACGTCGCCGTGATCGGCGGCGGCCTGCTCCTGCGCGTGCCCGATCTGCCGGCGACCACGCGCGAGATCGGCGCCGGCTTTGGCGACGGCTTCGCGCTCCTCGGAACCGCCGGACTGCTCGCGCTTCTCGTGCACGCCTTCTCGCTCGGCGGCGGAACGTACACCGGCATCGAGGCGGTCTCGAACGGCGTGCCGATCATGCGCGAGCCGCGCGTGCGCACCGCGCAACGCACCATGCTGTACATGGCGAGCTCGCTCGCGTTCACCGCCACCGGGCTCCTGCTCTCGTACCTGCTCTGGAAGGTCGCGTTCGCGCCTGGCAAGACGCTGAACGCCGTGCTGGTCGAGCAGGTCGTCGCCGCGCTGCCGTTCGTCGGCGCCGGCAGCGAGGGGATCGGGCCCATGTTCGGCACCGAGTTCGCGGTGATCACGCTGCTCTCGGAGGGCGCGCTCCTGGTCGTCGCCGCACAGGCCGGCTTTCTCGACGGTCCCCGCGTGCTCGCGAACATGGCGAGCGACTCGTGGCTGCCTCGCCGCTTCGCCGCGCTCTCTGACCGGCTGACGACGCAGAACGGGATCCTCTTGATGGGCTTCGCGGCGCTCATCGCGCTGCTCTACACGCGGGGCGACGTACGCGCGCTCGTCGTGATGTACAGCATCAACGTCTTCCTGACCTTCTCGCTCTCGATGCTCGCGATGTCGCTTGCCTGGCTGCGCCGGCGACGCACGTCCGTCCCGCGTGAGTTCCGGCGCCGGCTCGCGCTCTTCGGAACGGGCCTCGTGCTCTGCGCAACGGTGCTCGCGATCACGCTGATCGAGAAGTTCGGCGAGGGCGGCTGGTTGACGCTCTCGGTCACCGGCGCGGTCGTCGGGCTCTGCTTCGTCGTGCGCCGCCACTATCGCCGCGTCGGAGCCGCGCTCTCCGAGCTCTACGCGCAGCTCGGCGATCTGCCGCCCGAACCCGATCGAGAAGCGCGCAGCGCCAGCGCCCTCGCGCGCGGGCTCGATCCGTCGGCGCCCACCGCTGCGGTGCTCGTCGCAGCGTACGGCGGGCTCGGCATCCACACCACGTACGGAATCCTGCGCAGCTTCCCGGATCACTTCCGGAACATCGTCTTCCTGTCGGTCGGCGTGATCGACTCCGGTGCATTCAAGGGCGAGGACGCGGTCGACGCGCTGCGCGCAGAGACCGATCGCATGCTCGCGCGCTACGCCGAGCTCGCGCGCGGTCTCGGTCTCGCTTCAACGTTCCGCTTCGCGATCGGCACCGACGCGGTCGAGCAAGCCGAGCGACTCTGCCTCGACGTCGTGCGCGAGTTCCCGCGCACGACCTTCTTCGCGGGAAAGGTGATCTTCGAGCGCGAGCGCTGGTATCAGCGCCTGCTCCACAACGAGACCGCGTTCGCGATCCAGAAGCGGCTTCAGTTCGCGGGACAGACCATGGTGATCCTGCCGGCGAAGCTCGCCTAGCGCGTGCGCCGTGGCAAAGGCCTCAGGGACTCGGCGAGCAGCGCGTACTCGGCCGCGCGCCTCGACGCCGCGCGCCAGGCGAGGCCGATCGTGCGGAAGAGCGCGGGCAACCGGCCGCCGGCGCGCAGCGGCGCCGGCACGGCGCAGCCAGGAGCGGAGTCAGCCACGGCGGGAAGGGCGCGGGCTGACGCCGCCGCCGTGCCAGCAAGCCAGCGAGACCGAGCGCGAGAAGAAGCTTCGTCAACCGGTCGACCCGCCGTGTGGGTGGTCCCCCGCCGGGCCCGGAGTTCGACCGCGCAGCAGGTAGAGCACCAGCGGGAGAAGTGGAATGGGAAGCCCATAGCTGATGGCGAGCGCGAGCGCGGGCTGCTCGTCCCATCCTGCCCCGATCGCTGAGAACACGAAGGCCGTGGGGATACTCCCGAGGCTGAGGGCGACGAGGAGCTTGCCTGCAGGCATTCCGCCCAGGCCCGCCGCACAGACGACGGCCTCGGGAATGCTGTACGGCAGGCTGCGAGTCAGCACGATCGCCCAGACTCCTGCTCGATCGAACCAGCTCTCTACTTTTTCGAGCGAGCGATCACCAACGAGACGCGCGACAGGTCCGCGGCCGTACCTGCGGGCGAGCGCGTAGCCGAGGAATCCACCCGTGATCAGACCAGCGCTGCCCAAGAGCCCTCCGCCCACCGTCCCGTAGACGACTCCCAGGGCAGCGATCACGGCCGTCTGCGGAACCGGCAACGCGAGGTCCGCCCAGATCGCCCCGATGCCGAGCGCCCATGCCCACATGCGGTACTCGCGCAGCTGGAGGACGACTTCGTTCACCTCTTCGAGCGACGGCAGCCTTGCCGCACAGGAGGTCAGCGCGACCCCGAGGACCACCGCGATGAGGAGGCGTTGTCGGGTCATGTGCTCCACCTCACGCAATGAAACCCTGGCTGATCGTTCATGGTCGCCTCGTGGAGCGAGGCGAGTATCGGCGATCGCTACTGACCCGAGATTGCGGCCGCGTAAAGTTGTGTGAAGTGGGGAACAGGCGTTCCGGCAAGGCATCCGTAAGCCCGGGAGCCCTCAGAGGCCCACCGCTTCGGCGACGAGGCGCTTGAGTTCCTTCTTCAGTTTCTCGCGCACTGGCGCGTGCGCGCGGCTCGCGATCAGGTTCTTGATCTCCCACGGGTCCTTGTCGAGATCGTAGAGCTCGTCAAGTTCTCCCGCCGTGCCGCGGTTGACCCAGTGGATCAGCTTGTGACGATCGGTACGCACCGCCTTGTAGGTCATGCCCACCAGCCACGGCAGCGCCTGCTCGGCCCAGTACTCGACGAGGAAGGATTTGCGCCAGGGTTTCTTCCTTTTGTCGAACAGGCTCGTCAGGGATCTTCCCTGTACCTGCGGCCCCGGTTTGCCGCCGGCCAGTTCGATCAGCGTGGGCGCAATGTCCTGGCAAATGACGAGTTCGTTTTTCCTCGTGTTTCCTTTGATCAGCGAAGGAAAACGCACGACAAACGGCGAGCGAATTCCTGCCTCGTAGGCAAAGCGCCGCTCGGGTCCCAGGCCGTGCTCGCCGAAGAAATAGCCGTTGTCGCCGAGGAAGATGATCATCGTGTCGTCGAGCTGCCGGTTGCGCTCGAGCGCATCGAAAATCATGCCGACGCCTTCGTCCACCGACGCCATCATCGCGGCGCGCAGGCGGATCTCTTCCTGGCCGCCCGCGTGCAGCGAGTCGAGCAGCGCCTTCGATTTGTCCGACTTCTTCAGCTCGAACGCGTCCGCCCACGCGGGCTTCTGCTTCAACACGTCCGCTAGAGGGAGCATGTTCGGATGCTGCGGGAACACGCAGCCCTTGTAGAGGTCCTTGTGTCGCTCGGCGGGCCGGTAGCCATTGACCTCCAGCGTGCCGTCCGCGGCCTGCACCGCGTCCGGATGCACCGCCTTGTGCGCGAAGAAGAGCGAGAACGGCTTCTTGCGCGGCTTGTCGATGAAATCGACCGCAAGGCCGTTCAGCAGGTCCGTGATGTAGCCCGTTTTCAGCTCGTAGACGCCATCGACGTTGAGCTTCGGATCGTCGAGGCGCCCGTGACCGTCGAAACTCACCCAGCGGTCGTATCCCGGGCGCGGCTTGCCGTCGTTGCCCATGTGCCACTTGCCGATGTGCGCCGTCTCGTAGCCGAGCTTCTGCAGCTCTAGGTGGTAGTTCGGCAGCCGGTGGCTCATCGCATCCCGCGCCACGTTGTCGATGATGCCGTGGCGGCTCGCGTACTGCCCGGTCATCATCGACGCGCGATTCGGCGAGCAGATCGGCGTCGTATGGAACGCGCGCTCGAACAACGCCCCCTCGTTCGCGATCCGGTCCGTATGCGGCGTCTTCATATAGGGGTGCCCGCCGGCCCCGAACTCGTCGTAGCGCAGGTCGTCGACCAGGATGACGATGAAGTTGGGCCCCTTCGTGGCTTTCATCGGGTGCTTTGCACACGGATGCGGGCAAGTCTTAGAGGCCAACACTGCCGTCGCCCAATCGTTGCGTCCACCACTCCCCCTTCGTACGCCTGTGTCCGCGTCTGAGGGCCTCTCCGGCGGCGATGGCGGTCTCGACGGCGAGGACGCTCTACGGTGACTGGACGGCGTTCCCGCTCATGAGGGTCGGAGTGCCGCCCGAGTAGGCGCTCGCGTTTCCCTGGATCACGTTGTTCGCGATCCCGGTCCTGGTCGCGTCGGCGCCGTTGAACAGGATGCCGGCACCCACGTTGCCGACAATCGCGTTGGCGATGATCGCGCAGCTCGCGGCACTACCGAGAACTTCGATTCCTGCTCCAAAGGCCCCGGTGGTTCCGGTCACGACGTTGCCCTCGACGACAGCCGTGCTGGAGCGGATCCCGGCGCCCCCATTTCCCGCGACCTGGTTTCCGGTCGCGCGGCCAGGACCGACGACGGAGATGCCCCCTAGGCCGTTGGATTGGACCCTGCTCCCCTCGATGACCTGCGCGGCGATCCCTACCCCCACGTTGAATCCCACCTCACACCGGCGAACGGTCCCTTCGGCCACATTGATCCCGCTTTGCCCGCAATTCCGAACCTGGACGTGCTCGATCAAGGCCCCCTTGTTCACGGCGAAGATTCCGTACCCCCCCATCTGCGTGATCGTGCCGTTGTGGACGCGGGAATAGCTGCCGTTGCCGAGGCTCAACCCGGTCAAGGAGCCGGGCATGCCCGAGATGACGAACCCATTGAGGTCGATGTCCACGTTCTGAGTGCCTGGGCTGACCACGATCCCGTCCGCTCCCGCAGGCACGCTCAGATTCCCCGTGAGCCGGTACCTCCCCGACTGCGTGATCACGACCGGAAACCCCGCCGGGTCGTCCGCCAGGCTTCCGGTCACGCCACCGGCCAGGGCCGTCGCCTGGTTGATCTCGATCACGCCGTCGACGGCGTAGCTCGGGCGCGGGACGGCGATCCCGAGCACCCACACCGCGGCAAAGGCCGCGACGAGGAGAGTCCTGCGCTGGGCCACGTCTGCGTTATCCCACTCGCGGCGCCGTTACTCAAGCGGCGTCTTGCTCGAGCGACCGGCAACCCGTGCGCGGCGCGGCTACACAAGCGCACGTCACTCGTAGAGGAGGCGTCGGCTGGCCTGCTCCCAGGGCCGCGAGAAAGCCTAGTGGTGTGTAACGCATGAAAAGGGAGTACGATCGGGTGCATGGGAAACCCGATCGTACTGACGGAAGCGGAGCGCGGGGATCTCAACCAGCGAGCGGCGAGCCGGAGCGGACGTGCCGATGACGCGCGCCGGGCGCGG
>CAYVQJ010000014.1:0-134100 GCA_964454165.1 uncultured Myxococcales bacterium
CGGAACGACCGAGGAGTTCTGGCTGAATCTCCAGATGCACTACGAGCTGGAGATCGAGCGTGATCGGCTGGGACCTCGCCTTCGGAAGGAAGTTCCCGTCCTGAAGCGCGCCAGCTGAAAGGCCTCACGGCGCTGCCCAACGGATGGCCGCTAAGCTGCGGCCGCGGGCGATGCTACCACGATTCGTCTCATGCACGGCCGCTCGCCAGAGCCTCGCCCCTTGACGTACTGGGGCCTGATACGTGTTAGGCAGCGCGCCCATGCAACAGCAACTACGGTGCGCCTCGGCCACGACCGAGCAGGACGAAGCACACCACGTGGCAAATGACGAGAGGTGGGCCCGCGAAGACGGGCACGTACCACTGGGTGGCCAGGTGCGAGATGGCCCCGGTGGACGCGGCATGCGGAAAGGCAATGAGGAGGTCGAGGGAGCCGACCACCGTGCACGCCCAAGCGAGGCCGCGAGCAGCCGCCCAGCCCCGCCGCAGCCCCACGAAGGCGGAGGCGGCCAATAGGGCGGTCAGGGAGTCGGCGGCCGCAGTGGGGATGGCGAACTCCAAGGGCATGCCCGGGGACAAGTTGGGTACTAGGAGGCCAACCCCGAGGACTCGGAACATCTCCGGCGCAACCCAAACGCTCAACCGTGCGTCCGGCGGCAGGGTTGCGGACCAGGGCCAGAACACGAAGTAGGCGATGAGGGACCCGGCGAGCAGGAACCACAGGAACTGCAGGATGAAGATCGCGAGCGGTTCCACCTCGGCCCGGACCCCTTCCTCCCGCGCTGCCTAACTACTATTGGACTGCGGCAGCATACCTCGGCCGGGGGTTCGTAGGTTCTGCCCAAAACCGGCGGCCGGATGGGCGCGGGCAGAGAAGCGAAGCGGTGTCGCGGGGTTGGGAGCGGTCCGGCGGGCGCACGCGGAACTAGGCTGCGGGCGGGGTCGGCCTAACGCCCGTGTGCGCGCACGAGCGCAGTCCACTGCTCCGGCGTCGGGCCCGCGGCGAACTGCGGCAGCTCGTCCTGGATCGTGAACCACGGCGCCTTCGACTCGGTATTGAAATGGGCGCACGGCTGCACAGCGGACTCATCGTCGAGGCTCGACACCACCAGACAGAGCAGGTTTGGCTCGACGGGATAGTTGCAGACGGGAGACGCGCAGGCGCCGCAGAAGTGGCGCAGCGAGCCCATCGGCGTGCGGAACTGGGCTGGCAGCGCCGACCCGGAAGCCCAGCGGAAGGCGGAGCGGGGCACGAGCGCGATCGTCGTGAACGCCGCGCCGTGGATCTGGCGGCAGAAGCGACAGTGACAGTTGAACACGAGCCCGAGCTCCTCAGTGACCTCGTAGCGCACGCGCCCGCAGCGACAGCCGCCGGTTCGAGTCGGCACCGTCATCCTCCTGCCGCGTGGGGCGGGAGCTCGAGGCGGATCCCGCTCGTCTGCTCGACGCGGTCCTGACTCGCCGCGGCGGAGAGCTCCCAGGGATGGGTGGTGGGGAACGGCGCCTCCGAGCGGCGCGCCTCGGCGACTCGGACCAGCAGGCGCAGCGCGTGCAGGCCCTCGTACCAGCGAAGGCGATCGGCGTTGAACGACCCGAGGCGGCGGTAGCTCTCGACGAACTGGCGCGACGCGCGGCGACCGATCAGGCCGAGCACGGGGCGCAGGATTGCCGGCACGGCGATCGGCATCTGCTCGAGCAGCGTCGCGGTGTAGGCGACGTCGAAGGCCGGCTCCGCGACGCGCGCGTTGGTCCAGTCCACCACGCCGCTGAGCTTGCCGTCCTGGACGATCACGTTGAAGCCGTGCAGGTCGCCGTGGCAGATCACGAGCCACTCCGGCTCCACGCGCCGGGCGTGGAGCCAGGCGAGCACCCGGTCGTAGCCGCGCAGGCCGACGCGCTCGATCACAAGGCCGACCTCCTGCAGCAGACCGGCCACGCCCTGCGAGATGCGCGGCCAGCCGGCCTGCTCGAGCGCGGCGAGCACGGGGCCGGGATCGAGCGCATGCAGCGCCGTCATTGCCTCGCCGAGCAGTCGCGGCATCCGGCGCAGCGCGCGTGCTCGCTCGCCCGCGGAGAGCCCTTCGGCGAGAGAGCCGCCCGGGGCGCGATCCATGATCGCGAAGCGCGCGCCGAGCCCCGCGTCCGGACCGCCCGCGAGGCGGATCCGCGGCGCCATGAAGCCGAGCGCGGCGACGGCCTGCTGCAGCACGCTCTCGCGCCGGCCGCGCTCGTCGTCGGGCATGAGCCGCAGCACGAGCTCGCCCTCGAATCCGGGCGGAGCGCCCGCCACGCAGAAGGCGTAGATCGCAGCCCAGTAGCCGCCCGCGAGTGGAGTCGGCGTTCGCGCGAAGCGCAGCCCGCTCCGGCCCGAGCTGCGCTCGACGAGCGCGAGCAGGGCGGCGTCGAGCTCGCGCCCGCTCAGTGCTCGATGATCTGGAGCGCTCCCGATGGGCACTTCGCGACCTGCGCGCGGACCTCGGCTTCGCTCGCGGCGCTCGGGTCGATTGCGAACTTCTTGTTCTCGACCTTGAACACCTTCGGCAGGCCCTTCACGCACAGACCGGCGTGCTGGCACACCTTCGGGTCGTAGCGGACGTCGAGGGTCACGGCTGCACCGGCACCGCGCCGGCGGCTTCGCGCAGCAGGGGCTCGAGCTCGCCGCTCTCGTGCATCTCGGTCACGATGTCGCAGCCGCCCACGAACTTGCCGCCGGCGTAGAGCTGCGGGATCGTCGGCCAGCTCGCGAAGCGCTTGATGCCCTCGCGCAGCAGCGGGTTGGAGAGCACGTCCACCGTCTTGAACGGCACCCCGTAGGACTCGAGCACCGAGATCACGCGCGCGGAGAAGCCGCACTGCGGGAAGCTCGCGGTGCCCTTCATGAACAGCAGGATCGGCGTCTTCTCGACGGATTGGCGGATCTGCTCGATGACGTCGGGTTCGTTGGCCACGGAGTTCCTCCTGACTAGTTCTGCTTCGCCCACGCTTCGGGCGTGTGGGTCTTGAGCGCGAGCGCGTGGATCTCGGCGCGCATGGCGTCGCCGAGTGTCGCGTACACGAGCTGATGCTGCTCGATGCGGGACTTGCCCGCGAACGCCCGCGCGACCACCACCGCCGCGAAGTGATCACCGCCGCCGGTGTCCTCGACCGAGACGTGCTCCGCCGCGAGGCCCTCGCGGATGCGCTTCTCGATTTCGGCAGGAGCGATCACGCGGGCCAAGATATCATCCTGCTTCGTGGACTTCCGCCCGACCCCCGAGCAGGAGCAGCTCCGCGCCGAGGTGCGCGCGTTCCTGCGCGACGACCCGGCGCCCGGCGCGCGACCGTTCCGCGAGGATGGCTGGATCGCGGGCTTCGACCTCGACTTCTCGCGCCGCGTGGGGGCCCGCGGCTGGATCGGCATGACCTGGCCGAAGGCGCAGGGCGGCCGCGAGCGCAGCTACCTGGAGCGGCTGATCGTGACCGAGGAGATGCTGCTCGCGGGCGCGCCGGTCGCGGGGCACTGGTTCGGCGACCGCCAGATCGGTCCCTCGCTGCTGGCGCACGGCACGGACGAGCAGCGCCGCGAGCTCCTGCCGCGCATCATCCGCGGCGACATCGTGTTCTGCGTCGGCATGAGCGAGCCGAACGCCGGCAGCGACCTGGCCGGCCTGTCCACGCGCGCGCGGCTGGTCGGCGACGAGTTCGTGGTCACCGGTCAGAAGATCTGGACCAGCTTCGCGATGCACGCCGAGTACTGCTACCTGGTCGCGCGCACCGACGCCGACGCGCCCGCGCACAAGGGGATCAGCGAGCTGCTGGTGCCGATGAACGCGCCGGGAATCACGGTGCGCCCGATCAAGGACATGGTCGGCGAGTCGCACTTCGGCGAGGTGTTCTTCGACGAGGTGCGCGTGCCGCGGCGCTGGCTGATCGGCGGCCTGCACCACGGCTGGTACCAGATCATGCAGCAGCTCGACTTCGAGCGGAGCGGGATCGAGCGGCTGGTCTCGAACTTCCCGCTCTGGGCCGAGACGAAGCGCGTGGCCGCTGCGCGCGGGCTGCTCCGCGACGCGAGGGTGCGCCAGGAGATCGCGTCGATCGAGATCGCGTTCCGGGCCGGGCGCGGAATGATCTACAACGTCGCCGCGATCCTGACCGCGGGGCGAGTGCCCAACCACGAGGCCGCGACCGCGAAGACCTTCTGCACCTCGCTCGAGCAGCGCATCGCGGATCTGGCGGCGCGCCTCGCCGGCCCGGCCTCTCAGCTCACGACGGGCGCGCGCGCTCCGCTGGGCGGCCGCGTCGCCCGCACCTTTCTCTACGCCCCCGCCTACACGATCCAGGGCGGCACGAACAACATCCTGCGCAACATCATCGCGCAGCGCGGCCTCGGGCTACCCGCGAAGTAGCTACGGGCGCGCAGCCTCGAGCGAGCGGCGGAGCTCGTCGGGCGTGGCGGGGTTCTCGAGTCGGACCACGCGCAGGCGGTCGAGGACCAGGACCGTGGGCTTGCCCTCCACGCTGGGGAAGTCCTTCGTGGACTCGCCGGTCGTGTCGAGCGCGATCCTGTAGCCGCGGCGGCGCAGGCCCGGCATCGCGAACAGCGAGCGCACCAGCGCCGGCATGCCGGACACGTTGGTGAGATAGATCGCTCGATTCGCCTCGAGGAAAGCTGCGCCGTCCTTCTCCAGCGCTGCCTTCACGACTCCGCCCGCCTTCATCTCGCGGCTGAAGATCACGACGCGGACCGATTCGTCGAGCGGGTGCGGCGCGCCGTGCTGATCGGCGAGCGCGAGCGGCGCGACCTGGGAGCCCACGGCGTACGGATCGGCCAGCGCCGGGCCTGCGAGAAGGAATGCGACGAGGAGCAACGCGCGCGACATGCGTTGGAAGCTACTCCAGCGCGCCGCTCGCGACGAGGTCGCCGATCGAGTCGTCGTCGAGCCCGAGCAGCTCGCGCAGCACCACGTCGTTGTGCTGGCCGAGCGTCGGTCCCGGCCACGCGGCGGTCGCCGGCGTGCGCGAGAAGCGCATGCGCGAGGTCTCGAGCGGGACCTTCCCGCACTCCGGGTGGTCCAGCCAGACGAAGTGCTCGCGCGCCGCGAGCTGCGGGTCGGAGAGGCAATCGGCGCTCGCCGCCACACGGTGCGCGGGCACGCCCGCCGCCTGGAGGCGCGCTTCGAGATCCTCTACGGCGTGGGCCGGTGTCTCGGCGGCGATCGCGGCGTCGAGCTCTGCGGCGTGCGCCAGCCGCGCCTCCGCCGTCGCGAAGCGCGGATCCACGCGCCACGCCGGCTCGAGCGCCCCGGCGAGCGCGCGGAAGCGCGCGTCGTCCGGCGCGGCGAGCGCGATCCAGCGCTCCTCGCCCGCGCACGGATACACGCCCGACGGCGCGTAGTCCGGCCGCGCATTGCCGCGCGCGCGCAGGATGCGCCCGTTCGCTTCGTAGTCGAGCGCGGCGACGCCGAGCAGGTGGATGCAGGACTCCGCTTGCGAGCAGTCGAGGTACTGGCCCTGACCCGTGCGCCGGCGGTGGTCGAGCGCCGCGAGCAGCGCAGCCGTCGCGAAGCGCGGCGACAGGTAGTCGGTGTAGGCCAGGAACGGGCCGACCGGTCGCCGATCGGGCCAGCCGGTCAGGAAGCCGAAGCCTGCGAGCGCAGCGCCCATCGTGCCGTACCCGGCGAGCGGGGCGCGCGGCCCTGTCTGCCCGCACAGACAGCTCGAGAGCATCACCAGCTCGGGCTTGCGCGCGCGCAGCGCCGGGTAGTCCATCCCCCAGGCCTTCATCGCGCGCGGCGAGAAGTTCTCGACCAGCACGTCGGCCCAGTCCACGAGCCGCAGCACGAGCTCGCGGGCGGCGGGGACCGTCATGTTGAGACCGAGCCCGAGCTTGCCGACGTTCGCGTTCGAGTAGTTCCCGGAGCGCTCGAAGCCCGGAACGCTGTCCTTGAATGGCTGACCTGCGCGCAGCGCATCGACTTTGCTCTGGCTCTCCACGCGCACCACCGTCGCGCCGTAGTCGGCGAGGTAGCGCGTGATCGCCGGACCGGCGTAGACCCAGGACAGGTCGAGCACCTTTAGACCGGCGAGAGGTCCCGTGGCGGAGTCGGCGCGCTGCCGAGGCGGCTGGGTCGGGCGCGACTCCGCGCGCAGCTCCGCAGCGTGCTCGCCTACGAGCGGCGGCCGGCGCCGGTACCGGATCGGCGTCTCGGAGAGCTTCAACATCGGGCCGGGGTAGCGGACCGATGCGCCGAGCTCGGCGTGCTCGACCGGCGTCCAGAACTCGCGCGCGTTGAGCTGATCGAAGCGGAACAGGTCCGCGATGTCGCTCATCGGCACGATCAGCACGCGGCGCTCGAACGCGCCGCGGAAGAGCTCGTCCTTGGTGTGCGCGCGCGCGAAGGCTTCGATCGCCGCGGTGGCGCGCTCGAGCTCGGAGATCGGCTCCCTTCCGCCGAGGACGTGGCCAGCGAAGTTCTCCCAATCCTTGTCGCGCAGGGACTCGTCGGCGAAGCCCTCTTCGAAGAGCCAGCGGAACATGCGCGCGGTGGCCGGCCCGATCGCGGGGCCGAACAGGAACGTGAAGCTGACGAACCCGTCTTTGCACGGGTACACGAAGCGCAGCCGCAGCGGGCCGAGACGCAGGCCGCCGCCGAAGCGCGACAGCTCCTGGTCGTTCCAGCCGCGCGCCAGGATCAGCGACTGCGTGGTCATCATCATCGCGGTCTGCGCCGACACGTCGACGTGTTGGCCGAGCCCGTCTCGTTCCCGGGCAGTGAGCGCCAGCATGGCGCCGACCGCGGCCTCGGCGCCCGCGTTCAGGAAGCCCTGCGGGGCGCTCGACGTGAGCGGCGGCCGGTCCTCGTCGCCGCAGAGCCAGAGCTGGCCGGAGGCGGCGCAGACCACGACATCGGTCGCGGACCAGCGCGCCTTCGGCCCGTGCTGCCCGAACGGCGTGATCGAGACCACGACCAAGCCGGGATTGCGCTCGCGCAGCCGCTCCGGGGCGAGCCCGCGCTCCGCGAGCCAGCCCGGCGGCCGGTCTTCGACCAACACGTCCGCGCGCTCCAGCTGCGCCAGCAGCTCCGTTCGTCCGGGCTCGCTCTCCAAGTCCAGCGCCAGCGAACGCTTGTTCCGGTGCGTGGCCCAGAAGTGGAGGCTCCGCTCCGGCCCGGGCTCGTCCTTGTAGAACGGCGCGCGGCGGCGGGATGCGACTCCGCCCGGCGGCTCGACCAGCACCACGTCCGCGCCGAGGTCCGCGAGGATCTGCCCGCAGAGCGCCGCCCCGCCGTCCGTGAGATCGATGACGCGATACGGCGACAGCATGTCTTGGCCGATTGAACCACGAATCCCGGATCGGGAGTAGGCTTCGCGCGTGACACGAAAGCTCGTAGTCTTGGCCGCCGTCGCGTTGTCCGCGTGCACCGCGGTCAAGCGCTGCGCCTACGAGAGCGGCGATCGCGACGCGTGGCAGAAGCCAGACGAGGTCGTGCGGGCGCTCGAGCTCGGGCCCGGCGCGCGCGTGGCGGACCTCGGCTCCGGCGGCGGCTACTTCACCTTCCGCCTCGCCGAGGCGGTGGGACCCGCCGGCAAGGTCTTTGCCGTCGACGTGGACGAGGGCATGAACGCCTACGTGCGCGACGAAGCCGCGAAGCGCGGGATCGCGCAGGTCGCGGACGTGCTCGCCGCGTACGACGACCCGCGCATCCCCGAGCCCGTGGACCTGATCTTCACCTCGAACACCTACCACCACCTGGAGAACCGCCCCGCGTACTTCGGCAACGCGCGGCGCTACCTGCGCCCGGGCGGCCGCGTCGCGGTGGTCGAGTACAAGAGCCAGGGCTTCTTCCAGTGGCTCTTCCCGCACTCGACCGAGGACTCGGACATCCGCGCGGAGATGGAGCAGGCCGGCTACGCCCTCGCCCGCGAGCACGACTTCCTCGAGCGCCAGCACTTCTTGATCTTCGAGCCGAAGTGAAGCTCTTCGTGCGGTTGTTGCTCTCGACGCTGGCAGCAGCCACGGCGTGGTCTGCCCTGGTCGTGATCGGTTCACTCGAGGGATGGGGGCGTGAACCGATCGCCCGAGGCGGAGACACCCGCGCGTTCATGCATGCCGCGGCCGAGCGCATTCAGGCGAACCGCGGCAATGTCGCGTTTGCACTCCTCGACGATGGCCGGCTGTACGGCGAGTCCTTCGCCTCGATTGGAGAACGGGTGGACGGTGACACCCGGTTTCAGGTTGCGTCACTCAGCAAGTGGGTCACCGCATGGGGTGTGCTCGCGCTGGTCGACGCCGGCGAGCTCGATCTGGATGCTCCGGTCAGCAGATATCTGACCCGCTGGCGGCTGCCCGAGAGCGAGTTCGACAACGAGGGCGTCAGCGTGCGTCGGCTCCTGTCCCACACCGCCGGCCTGACGGATGGTCTGGGCTATGCCGGCTTCTCGCCGGGTACCGAGCCGCAGGCTCTGCAAGCGTCGCTCACGCAGGCGGCGGATGCCTCGCCGGGCGCGGATGGGCGGGTTCGGGTCGGCATCGCCCCGGGGACCCAATGGGAGTACTCGGGCGGCGGCTACACGCTGTTGCAGCTCGTGATCGAGGAGGTCTCGGGTGTCTCCTTCGAGTCGTTCATGCAGAGAGCGGTGCTGCAGCCGCTCGGCATGTCCCGGTCCACGTTTGTGATCACCGAAGGCGACACCGGCAACCTGGCCGCGTTCTACGATAAGGACGGCAAGCCTGCTACTCACTTCCGGTTCACCGCCCTCGCGGCCGCGTCGCTGTACACGACGACGTCGGATCTCGTGCGCTTCCTCCAGGCTCACCTGCCGGGCCCGGGCGGCGAGCCGCCGGGACGCGGCGTGCTGCAGCCCGCCACGCTCGAGCAGATGCGGCGACCGCACGCGTCGACGCTGGGCGCCGACATCTGGGGTCTCGGCACCATGCTCTATGCGGCCAACAACCGGGGCGATTTCGTGATCGGGCACGACGGCGACAACGAGCCGGCGATCAACACGGCCGCCCGCGTCGATCCCGCGACGGGCGACGGGATCGTAGTTCTGGAGACCGGCAACTCGCTCCTGGCGACCCGGCTGGCCGGTGAGTGGGTGTTCTGGCACACCGGAAACCTCGACTTCCTGATGGTCACCATGGACGCCCGCCGCATGCTGACACTCGTCGTCGGCGGCTGGATCGCGATTCTGCTCGCCGCGCTTTGGATCGGCTGGCGCATGCGCCGTGCTAGCCGCGTATCCTTTTCCGCGCGCCGTTCGTTTGGGATCTGAACCGCACAAAGGAGCCCTAACCGTGGCAGATCCCGCATCCGCCTTCGACGTCCAGAAGGACGTCCGCAGCCCCTGGCGCGCTTACCTCGACTCGCTGGTCCCCCTGCGGCCGGCTCTGCACCGCTACTGCTGTCGGCTGACCGGCAACGTCTGGGACGGCGAGGACCTGGTGCAGGACGCGCTCGTCCGGGTCTTCAGCCTGCTCGGGAAGATCGACGCGGACCTCGAGAACCCGCGCGCGTACCTGATCCGGACCGCGACACATCTGTGGATCGATCGCGCTCGGCGGCGCTCGCGGGAGCGCGAGCTGCTACAGGCCGAACAGCCGCTCGCCGCGAACCCCGGCCACGCGCCCGAAGCTTCGGACGTGCGCCAGGCCGCTGGTGCGCTGCTCCAGCAGCTGCCGCCCCGCGAACGCGCGGCGGTGCTGCTGAAGGACGTCTTCGATCTCTCACTCGAGGAGACGGCTTCGATGCTCCAGACCAGCGTGGGCGCAGTGAAGGCCGCCCTGCACCGCGGGCGCGGTCGCCTCGCAGACGCCGATCGCGACACGCCCGTGGAGGGTGCGCGTCCGTCGCGCGAGCTGGTCGATCGCTTCGTGGTGGCGCTCGGCGCCAAGGACCTGGACACGCTCCAGGCTCTCTGCTCCGAGGACATTAGCGTGGAGCTCGTCGGCGGCGCCGAGATGGAGACCTTCGCGCGCAGCCGCACCTTCTTCGAGCACGCGCACTTCGTGATGCCGTCGATCGGCATGGGCGAGAACCCGCGCTGGGAGCTCGCGCTCTACGAGGGCGAGCCCGTAGCGCTCGGCTTCCGCACGCTCGGCGGCGTGGAGGGACTCAACGAGGTGCAGCGCCTCGAAGAAAGCGATGGCCGGATCACACGCATCCGCTGCTACTGCTTCGCCCCCGACACGCTCCGCACGGTCGCCGGGCACCTCGGCATCAAGGCACTCGATCGCCGCTACCGCAGCCCGTCGCGCTGAGCTGCGCCCGCGCGACGTCCGCGGTGGATCGCGAGCGGGATGAGACCCGCGGCCAGCAGGACGAGTGTCGAGGGCTCGGGAATCTCAGCGGTGTCGAAGACCACGTCGTCGAGTGTCAGGGAAAACGCATCGCCGCTGAGCTGGCCCGCGAACCTGACGTACTCGATGTCCGGGATCGAGCGAACGAACTCGACGTTCGTGTTGGAGCCGAGGTTGGCGACGACGAGCTGCGAGTCGAGCAGCACGTCACCTGCGCCGAACGCCTGTGCGAGAGCGGTGTTGGCAGTGGTGAGCCGTACCCCAAGAAGACGGGCGGGCAGCAGGAAGTCGATCACCGCGGCCCCCGGCGCGATGCCCGAGACGGAGTGGATGCCCGACGAGGGTGGAAAGTCGATTTCGTTGAGCGTCGAGAACGCCTCCAGCACGATGACATTGCTGAAGGCGATGTCGTCGGCCGCGAACTGGAGCGTCACCACCTCCAGATTTGGCAGCGACTCGAAGTCGATCGTGACCGGCGCGGCGTGGGCCGGTCGCGCAAGTGCGAGTGCGAGCGCCGCGAGCGCGACGAATCGGATCGGGAAGCGCAGAAAAGTCAGCATGTCGAACCCCCTCCAGGAAGTCGCTGCCGCGCTCTCACCCTCCGTGCGCCAGTCTACTCCGCGGACGCCACTCCATGTCGCAAGAGCTTCCCAGGCGTCGAGCCGGTGCACTTGCCGTGCTCGAAGGTGACCTCGCCGTTCACCAGGATCTGGTGGTAGCCCTCGGCGCGCTGGATGCGGCGCCACTCGCCCGCCGGCATGTCGTGCGCGATCTCGGAGTCCCACCACTCGGGGACGCGCCGCAGGGCGGCCAGGTCGTAGACCACGACGTCCGCGGGCCAGCCTTCGAGCAGCGCGCCGCGGTCGCGGAAGCCTGCCGCGCGCGCGGGCAGGTACGAGAGCTTGTAGTGCGCCTCCTCCAGCGTCAGGCGCTTCTCGTCGCGCACCAGCCAGGCGAGGGTGTCGGTGGTGTAGGAGCCCGCGGTCAGGAACTTGGTGTGCGCGCCGCCGTCGGACACGCCGGGGATCACGTAGGGCGACGCGAGCAGCTCGCCGACGAACTCGGCGTTGTCGCTGGTCGCGCTCTTGGTCAGAAACCCCGCTTCGAGATCCGACTCGAGCGACAGGCGCACCATCGCCGCGACCGGGTGTACGCCGAGCTCCGCCGCGATCTCGCCCACCGTATGGCCGATCCAGCGATCGAGGGCGGGTGCGCCCTTGGCGCCCTGGAACACATGCACGTCCACCGAGCCGCCGAGGATCACGGTCTGCAGCCTCCCCGCGTCGGCGTCGGCGGCCATCGCGGCGACGAGCTCGGGGTCGGCGAGCTTGCGCTTCTTCTCCTCGCGCGTGCCGGTGAGCGCGCGATTCCACGCCGGGCTCGAGTCGAACAGGTTCCAGTCGGCGAGCGTGAACTGGAACGGCGCGCGGATCGAGTTGGCCTGGCCGAACATCTGGAGCCCGCGCTCGTGACAGCCGCGCAGCCAGTCCACGAACATCTTGTGGACCCACGGCATGGAGTTCACCGCCAGCACCACGTTGAAGAGCACCGGCCGGCCCGAGACGCGCGCGACTTCCTCGCACAGGGCCAGGTCGCGCTGCAGCTCGCCCGTCGCGTTGGTGAGCTGGATGAAGCCCTCGCCGCGGCGCCCGAGCACGCGCGCGAAGTTGAGCAGGTCTTCCTCGCTCATCGTGTCGGTGACCATCGGCGTGCCGTCGTAGTCGGCCTGGATCGAGTGCGCGCCCGTGCGCTGCGCGGACCAGCCGAGCGCGCCCGCGTCCATCGACTCGTCGAGCAGGCGCGCCATCTCGCCCTGCTCCGCGGCCGTCGCGGGCCGGCTCTTGGCGTTGGCGAGCCCCATCGCGTACGTCATGAGCGGCGCGAGCGGCATGTACGACAGACAGTTCACGCCCTTCGGGATGCGCTCGAGCGTGTCGAGGAACTGCGGGAAGGTCTCCCAGTCCCAGAGCATGCCGGCCTGCATCGAGGCCATGGGGATCGCCTCGAGCCGCGACATGGTCAGCATCGAGCGCTCGCGCTCGGCGGGGCGTACGGGCGCGAAGCCGAAGCCGCAGTTCCCGAGTGCGACCGAGGTCACGCCGTGCCAGCTCGAGATCGAGCACCACGGATCCCACTGGATCTGCGCGTCGTAGTGCGTGTGCAGGTCCACGAAGCCCGGCGCCACGATCAGGCCGTCCGCGTCGATCCGCCGCCCCGCGGAGGCGCCGCCGAGCCGGCCGATCTTCGCGATCCGGCCCGCGCGAATGCCCACGTCGGCCGTGAAGGCCGGGTAGCGCGTGCCGTCGACCACCTTGCCGCCCTGGATCACGACGTCGAACTCGGCCATCGCGCGCCTCCCCGGTTTGGCGCCAGAGTATCAAGGCTGGCGGGGCCGGTGCCGATTCAGCTCTCATGGCGAAACGCAGGGTCGCGCTGGTCTTCGTGTGGGCGATCACAGCGCCCGCGCTCGCCGAGCAGGATCCGTACAAGGCGCTCGACTATGACCGGGACGGGCTGCTCTCCTGGGAAGAGGTCCACATGCTCGGCTGGAGCCGCGAACGCTTCGACGTCGAGGACATGGATCGCGACGGCAAGGTCAGTCCCGCCGACCGAGCGGCGCGTGCGAAGTGGCTGGCGGCGCCGGCGCAGAACGAGCGCATCGTGCGCGCGATGGACCAGAGCCGCGACGGCCGCATCCAGCGCGAGGAGTGGTGGTGGTCCCCCGAGGACTGGAAGCGCGTGGACACGGACCACGACGGTCACCTGGACAAGGCCGAGCTGAGCAAGCTGCCGAAGGCCACGGAACCGAAGCCCAACCGACCGTCCGATCCGGACCTTCGCGACCCTGACTAAATCGCCCGCCGCTCTGTGGGCGGCGTGTTAGCGTCCCCCGCATGAAGATCGTGCGCTTCGTGCTGTGGGCGGTGGTCGCGCTCGTAGTGTCGTTCGTCGCGGTGGGTGTCGCCGCGCGCTTCTCGGACGGACCGATCGCGCTGTTTCCCGGGGGACCGTTCAAGACCGGCGAGGTCGTCTCCGACCCGAACGTCGATTGGACGTTCGCCAGGGACATGCAGGAGATGGAGCTGGAGAGCGACGGGCGCTCGCGCACGGTCTGGCTGCTGGTGCACGAGGGGGAGCTCTACGTGCCCGCGTCGGTCAACTTCCCGCCGCTGAAGAACTGGCACCTGCGCGCGCTCGAGGATCCGCGCGCCGTGGTGCGGATCGCCGGCAAGCGCTACGCCCGCGAGCTCGAGCGCCTCGAGGATCCCAACCGCCTCGAGGCGCTGCGTGCGCTCGCGGCCCAGAAGTACAGCGCGCCGCCCGGCTCCTCGGGCCCCGACGACGTCTGGGTGTTCCACCTGGCCGCCCCGAAGGGCTAGTACACGCGAGTTTCGGGCTCCGGCGTGGTGTCGTCGCGCACCTGCTGGTTGTGATTACGCAGAAGCCAGCTCTTCCAGTCGCGGCACTGCCGGGCCCGCTCTCGCACCCAGCGTGCGCGCCCGTCGCACTCGTCGCCGGCGCGAACTTCAAGAGGGCAGGCGGCGAGGAACGAGTCGGCCCACGGATCGAACGCGAAGTCCCCGCACGGGTGCGCCATCAACTCTGCGCTGGCGGCGACGCGCGCGTTCCACTCGTTGCCCCATTGCGCGCGGAGCGAGCGCTCCGGGGAGGCGCAGGCTGTGGTCGCCGCAGCGACGACGAGCCCGGCGCACGCGGCGCGCGCCCGCCTCACGACGCGCTGGCGCGCCAGGCGTCGAGCGCCTCGATCACGTCGGACGGGCTCGCCCGCACGCGGTAGCTGTCGGGGCGATAGACCCAGCGGATCACGGCGTCGCCGTCGAGCAGGAACGTCGCCGGCAGGAAGATGTCGGGATTCGGCGGCGGCGCATCGGGAGCGGGCGGCGCGATGAAGGCCGGTGGACGCCCGCCGTGATGCCGCAGCGAGAGCGCGTCCATGAGCAGCCCGCTCGGATCCGACAGGAAGCGGATCTCGAAGTCGAGCCGCCGCCGCAGGCGCTCCGACACCTCGGGCGGGTCCACGCTCACCGCGACGACCTCGACGCCACGCTCGAGGACCTCGCCATAGCGCTTGCGGAGCTCGCCGAGCTCCGTCACGCAGAAGGGTCACCAGTCTCCGCGGTAGAACAAGAGCAGGATCGGCCGCCCGCGCGCGCCTGCGAGCTCGAAGGTCGCGCCGCGCGAGTCGGGCAGCGCGAAGTCGGGGAAGTGGTCGCCGACGCCGGGCCGGTCCTCGCGCGGGCCGTACATGGAGTAGCCGAAGACCCACCAGAGGCCGAAGCCTGCGAGCGCCACGCTCACCAGCGCCGCGGACGCCGTGCCCACACCGGGCGTTCGCGTCGCGCGCCAGAGGCCGAGGCCGACGCCGAGACCCGCGAGCGCGAGGGCTTCATACGGCACGCGCCGGAAGATCCCGAGGCCGAAGTTCAGGCCGAGGTAGAGCCCGAAGCCGGCGATCACCAACACAGGTGCGAGCCAGGTGACGAGCGCGTTCATGCAGCGGATCTTAGCGAGCTACCGCGCGCGCGGCGTCACCGAAGCTGGTACGTTGGGCGCGAGAGGCCCGATGTGAGCCGATTCCTCGCATTCGTCATCGCGGTCCTGCTGGTGGTCGTGGGGCCGAACCTGGTCTGGCTGGCCCGCTCCACGGTGTACGTCGAGAACCGAGGCAACTCGCTGGTCGAGCAGGTCAGCGTCTTCGCCTGCGACGAAGAGATCGAGATCGGCGACATGGAAGCGGGAGAGTCGCGGGTGCGCCTGCTACCGGAGTGCGGTGACTCCCAGCTCTCGGTGTCGTCCAACCTGCGCGGCGTCGAGCACCAGACGTGCAGCGTGCCCGTCGAGGCCTCGATGACGCACGTGGACGCCTGGTTCGATTCGCCGCTCCACGGCAGCTGCAGCTTCGGCGAGCCGCTGCTCTCGCCGCTGCTCGTGACGCGCCTCTGGTAGAGTGCGCGCGGAGGTAGCAGCCATGCTCGTGATCGCCGGACGCATCGAGCTCGATCCAAAGCACCGCGAGAGCGCAATCGCCGCCGCGCGCGAGATGATGGCCGAAACGGCGAAGGAGCCGGGCTGCCGCGCGTACGTGTTCTCGGCCGAGTTCGACGAGCCCGGCGCGTTCCGGCTGTTCGAGGAGTGGGAGTCTGAGGACGCGCTCAAGCTGCACTTCCAGGCCCCGCACATGGCGAAGTTCCGCGCCGCGATGGGCGGCTTCGGGATCAAGAGCCTGAAGACGCTGCGCTACGACGTGTCGAAGGTAGGCCCCGTCAACCCGTGAACGCCGTCGCGGCCCGCCGCGCGGAGTTCGCCGAGGAGCTGCGCAAGGCCGCGAGTCTGCGCAACGAAGCGCTGGTCCGCGCCTTCGCGAGCGTGCCGCGCGGGGCGTTCCTGGGTCCCGGTCCGTGGCGAATCCTCGTGCCGCCGCAGCTCGGCGTCTACGAGACCACCGCGAGCGCCGATCCTGCCGAGCTCTGCCGCGACGTGCTCGTCGCGATCGACGAGGGCCGGCGGCTGAACAACGGCCAGCCGTCCGCGCTCGCGCTCTGGTTCGACGCGCTCGAGCTGCGCGGCGGCGAGCGCGTGCTCCATCTCGGCTGCGGCGTCGGCTACTACACCGCCATTCTCGCGGAGACGGTGGGGCCCGAGGGGCGCGTGCTCGGCATCGAGGCGGATCCCGGGCTCGCCGCGCGCGCGGCGACGAACCTTCGGCGTTGGACAAACGCCGAGGCCCGAGCGGGTCGAGGCGACGCCCTCGAGCCGGGCGCGTTCGACGCGATCTTCGTCAACGCCGGCGCGACCCATGCTCCGGCGACCTGGCTCGACGCGCTGCGTCCCGGGGGCCGCCTGCTGTTTCCGCTCACGCTCGACCTGCCGCAGCCGGAGCTCGGCTTCGGCTTCATGTTCGCGCTGCGCCGTGCGGGGTCCGGCTGGACCGCGGCGCTAGTAGGCCCGGTAGGGGTCTATCACTGCGTCGGCGCACGCGACGCGGATGCCGAACGCGAGCTGCGCCTGGCGCTTTCGCGAGGCGCGGGCGGCGTGGCCGCCGTGCGCTCACTGCGCCGCGAGCCGCACGCGCGCGACGAGGACTGCTGGCTGCACGTTCCCGGCTTCTGCCTGACGCGTCGCTAGGGAACGAGCAGGACCTTGCCGGTCGTCTGACGACCTTCCAGCGCGCGGTGCGCGGAGGCGGCGTCGGCGAGCGGGAAGCGGGCGCCGATGCGCACCTGGAGGCGACCGGCGGCGATCGCCTCGAGCACCTCGCCGGCGCGCAGCTCGAGCTCGGCGCGATCCTGGGTATAGTGCGCGAGCGACGGGCGGGTGACGAAGAGCGAGCCCAGATCGTTGAGCCGGCGCAGGTCGAACGGCGGGACCGGCCCGCTCGACTGGCCGAAGAGCGCGAGCATGCCGCGCGGGCGCAGGCTCTTCAGGCTGCCGTCGAACGTGGTCTGCCCGACGGAGTCGTAGGCCACGTCCACGCCGCGTCCGTGGGTCAGGCGGCGCACCTCGGCGGCGAAGTCGGTGATCTCGTTGTACCGGATCACGTGGTCGGCGCCGGCCTCGCGCGCGAGCTTCTCCTTCTCCGCGCTGCCGCAGGTGCCGATCACCGTCGCGCCGAGCGCGCGCAGCATCTGACACAGGAGCAGACCGACGCCGCCCGCGGCCGCGTGAACCAGCGCGGTGTCACCCGGCTTCACCGGGAAAGTGGTGCGGCACAGGTAGTGCGCGGTCATGCCCTGCAGCATCGCGGCGGCGGCGACGTCGTCGGCGATGCCCGCGGGGATTTTCACCAGTCGATCGGCGGGAGCGACCACGACGTTGGCGTAGGAGCCGGGCGCGCTGGCCCACGCCACGCGGTCGCCCGGCGCGAGGCCGCTCACGCCCGGGCCCAGCGCTAGGACTTCACCCGCGCCCTCGAGCCCCGACACGAACGGCAGCGGCCGCGCGTAGGCCCCGCTCCGGAAGTAGACGTCGATGAAGTTCACGCCGCAGGCGCGCACCCGCACGCGCACCTGGTTGGGTCCCGGCGCGCCCGGATCGTGGGGCCGCAGCTCTAGAACCTCGGGTCCACCGGTCCGCGCGACGAAGCTGGCGACGCTCATTCGCGCAGTCTACCGGGATGCGCCCGATGTAGGATGCATCCACCGGAGGAGGTTCGAGATGCGGGCCTGTGGCGCCGCACGCGCGCTTGGTCTTGGCGCGATGCTGCTCGCGAGGGCCGCGCGCGGCGACGTGCCGCTCGACGCGCCCGGCGTGTCGCTCGCGCTCGAGCGGCCCGGTCCGCACTGGATCTGGCTCTCCGACTTCGTGCTGCGCCGCGCGGCCCTGTTCGACGTCGAGGTCGGGCGCATGCTCGGCAGCCTCAGCGCGGGCGTCGGCAGCCAGCAGCTCCACTTCGCCCCGGACAAGAGTGAGCTGTATGTGGCCGAGACGCACTACAGCCGCGCGGTGCGCGGCGAGCGCAGCGACCTGGTGACGGTGTACGACGCAAAGACGCTCGAGCCGCGCGCAGAGATCGCGCTCCCGCCCAAGCGAGGCGATCACGCCAGCGGCGGCGCGCTCTCGGCGCTCGTGGACGACGGCCGCTTCCTGGCGGTGTGGAACCTGACGCCCGCGTCGTCGCTCTCGATCGTCGACGTGCGCGAGCGGCGCTTCGCGGGCGAGATCGACACCTCGGGCTGCAGTCTGGTGTACGCCGCCGGTCCGCGGCAGCTGCTCATGCTGTGCGGCGACGGAGCCGCGCTGGTCGTCACGCTCGACGAGAGCGGGCGCGAGGCGTCGAAGCAGCGCAGCGCCCCGTTCTTCGATCCGCTCGCCGATCCCGTCACCGAGAAGGCCGTCCGCCGCGGCAGCGAGTGGCTGTTCGTCTCCTTCGAGGGAATGCTCTACAGCGTAGATGCCTCGAGCGGAAGCGCGCGCACGACGCCGCCGTGGTCGCTATTCGACGACGCCGATCGCGCCGCGGGCTGGCGTATCGGCGGCGCTCAGCACCTGGCTGTGCACGCCGAGTCCGGCCGGCTGTACGCGCTGGTGCATCAGGGCGGCGTGGACACGCACAAGGCGGCCGGCACCGAGATCTGGGTCTACGACCTCGCCGCGCGGCGCCGCGTGCAGCGCGTTCCGGTGCGCAATCCGACGGCCGGGCTGCTCGAGGCGCAGCTCGGTCTCGACGGACCCGGCGTCGCCGCGCAGCTCGGCCGCTGGCTCCTGAACGCCGTCGTTCCCAACCCGGGCGTCGATCGGATCCTGGTGACGCCGGGCGCCGCGCCGCGACTCGTCACCCTGGCGGCATTCCCGGCGACGCTCTCGATCCACGACGCGGACACAGGCGAGCTCCTGCGCGACGTGCGCGAGGCGGGGATCGCCGGGTCGCTGATGGGTACGCCGTGATCGACCCGACTCCGCTAGTCGCGCTGCGGCTCGCGCTGGCGCTGCTCTTCGCCGGTGCCGCGTGGCACAAGCTGCGCGCGTTCGCGGCGTTTCGCGAGGCGCTCGCGGAGTATCGGCTGCTGCCTGCGTCGACGGTCGCCGCGGCCGCAGGGGTCGTCGTAGCTTGCGAGGGAGTCGTCGCCGTTTCGCTGCTGGCTGTCCCGGCGCGCGGCGCGCTGCTCGCGGCGGGGCTGCTCGCGCTCTACACCGGGGCAATCGGCTGGAACCTGCTGCGCGGGCGGCGCGAGATCGAGTGCGGCTGCGGTGGGCCGGCGCTGCGCCAGACGCTCTCGGGCGCGCTCGTCGTGCGCAACCTCGCGCTCGTCGCCGCTGCGCTGGCGTGCGGCGCCGAGCCTTCGTCGCGCGCGCTGGTCTGGGTCGATGCGCTCTCGATCGGCGGCGCCGCGGCCGTGCTCGCGCTGCTCTACGCCGCGACGAATCGGCTGATCGCCAACGCGCCTCAGCTCGCGCTGCTCCGGAGCACGCCGTGATCGAGGCGCTCTTGATCTCGAACGCGCTGCTCTGGCTCGCGGTCGTCGCGCTCGGGGTCGTGGTGGTAGCACTGGTGCGCCAGATCGGCGTGCTCCACGAGCGCGTCGCCCCCGCGGGAGCGCTCCTGCTCGGCGCGGGGCCGAAGATCGGCGAGGCAGCGCCGCTCTTGCGCGTCGAGGCGCTCGGCGGCGGCTCGCTGCAGATCGGCGGGCGCGACCCCGACGGCAAGCACACGCTGTTGTTCTTCCTGTCGCCCTCGTGCCCCGTCTGCAAGAGCCTGCTGCCTGCGCTGCGCTCGCTCGCCCGGACCGAGGCGCGGCGCCTGCGCGTGCTGCTCGCGAGCGACGGCCCGCGCGCGGAGCACGAGGCGTTCGTCCGCGAGCACGGGCTGGAGCGCTTCCCGTACCTGCTCTCGACCGAGCTCGGCGTCGCCTACCAGGTCGGCAAGCTGCCGTACGCGGTGCTCTACGACGGCGACGGCGTGCTGCGCGCGCGCGGATTGGTCAACTCGCGCGAGCACCTCGAGAGCCTGCTCGAGGCGCACGCGCACGGCGTGGCGTCGATCCAGGAGTACCTCGGGCGCGAGAAGGGAGCGGCGCAGGGATGAGCGACTCGATCGATCGCTGGCTCGAGGATCTGGCGCGTGGCGTGGCGCAGCGCTCGTCGCGACGCGGCTTTCTGGCGCGCGCGTCAGCGCTCGTGCTCGGCGCGGCCGCGCTCCCACTGCTGCCGGTCGCGCGCGCGCGCGCCCAAGGCGAGACGAACGACGACCCCGCGAGCTGCGAGTACTGGCGCCACTGCTCGATCGACGGCTTCCTGTGTAGCTGCTGCGGCGGCTCGCAGGCCGCCTGTCCGCCCGGCACGCAGATGTCGCCGGTCTCGTGGATCGGCACCTGCAAGAACCCGGGCGACGGCAAGGACTACGTGATCTCCTACAACGACTGCTGCGGCCAGGCGTTCTGCGGGCGTTGCCAGTGCAACAACAACGTCGGCGACAAGCCGGTGTACGTCACGCCGCGCTCGAACGACATCGTCTGGTGCATGGGGATTCCGAGCACCGCCTATCACTGCACGGTCGCGCTCGTCGTGGGAGTGGCGACTGACTCCTAGAGCGGCGCTGCTCGCGCTCGCGCTGCCCTTGCCCGGCGCTGCTGCGGCGTCGCCGGCGGTGGACTACGCGGTGCACTGCGCGGGCTGCCACAAGGCGGACGGCGCCGGGCAGTCGGGCGTCGTGCCCTCGCTCGTGGGCTCGGCGCGCTTCCTCGGCGTTCCGGGTGGCCGCGAGTTTCTGGTGCGCGTTCCCGGTGTCGCGCAGTCGCCGCTCGACGACGCCGCGCTCGCCGCGGTGCTGAACTGGTCGCTGGCCCGCTTCAGCGCTCGAGAGCTGCCCGCGGACTTCGCGGGCTACACAGCGGAAGAGGTCGCGGCGCTGCGCGCGCATCCGCTCGTAGACGTGGAGGCCACGCGTCGCGAGCTGCTCCCGTAGCCCGCGCACAACCATAGAGGGGTGAGATGGCCGAGTCGCAAGAAGTCGCGCTGGAGGTCGCTACTCCCGACACTGCTCAGTTGCTGTCGAATCTCCTCGAGCTCTACATGCATGACCTGAGCGAGATCTTCCCGATGGAGGTCGGAAGCGATGGTCGGTTTCGGTACGGCAAGCTTCCCCTCTACCGGTCGGAGCCCGAGAAGCACTTCGCCTTCCTGATCCGTTCGGGCGCTCACGCCGCGGGCTTCGCGCTGGCGACCCGCGGCTCGCCCGCCAGCGACGATCCCGGGCACTTCGACGTCGCCGAGTTCTTCGTTCTCCGCGCGCATCGTCGCAGCGCAGTCGGGCGGCGCTCCGCAGTGCTGCTCTGGGATCGGCTTCCCGGGCACTGGATCGTGCGGGTGTCCGAGGCGAACCGCGTGGGCCTCTCCTTCTGGCCCGGGGTCATCCAGGAATACACGCGCGGCCAGTTCTCCGAGAGCAAGCGCGCGCTGGGTCTTCACGGCACGCGCGTGTACGCCTTCCGAAGCACCGACGCGCTGCGGCGGAACCCATGAAGTACGTCCGCATGCCGATCGAGATCGAGTCACCCGAGGAGCAGGGCTACGACACGATCCGCTTCAACCTCTCCGAGAGCTCGATGCGCGACCGCAAGCTGTCGGAGCTTGGCCTGCGCCTCGAGGATCTGGTCCTTGCCTACGGCGCCCACCGCGGCGCGCCAGGCCTGCGGGCCCAGATCGCGCAGCAGTGCAGCGTCGGCGAGGCCGACGTGCTGACGACGGCCGGCGCCGCCAGCGCGCTCTTCATCATCGCGACGACCTTGCTCGAGAAGGGCGACCACCTGGTGGTCGTGCGTCCGAACTATGCGACGAACATCGAAACTCCACGCGCGATCGGCTGCGCCATCGACTATCTGGATTTGAGGTTCGAGGAGGGCTTCCGCCTGGACGTCGACCGCGTGGAGCGCCTGCTGCGTGCGGAAACGCGGCTGATCTCGGTCACGACGCCAAACAATCCGACCGGGGTCGCGCTCGATGAAGCTTCGCTCTACCGCCTGATCGCCCTCGCCGAGGCGCGCGGCATTCGTCTTCTCGTCGACGAGACGTATCGCGAGATGTCGTTCGTGCCGAAGCTCGCCCTCGCCGCGTCGTCGAGCCCGCAGGCGATCAGCGTCGCCTCGATGTCGAAGTCCTACGGCATCCCGGGGGTGCGCGTGGGCTGGATCGTCAGCCGCGATGCGAAGCTCCTGGAGCGCTTCCTCGCCGCCAAGGAGCAGATCGGCATCTGCGGCAGCGTCGTCGACGAGCGCATCGCGCAGGTCGCTCTCGCGCAAGGCCCGCGCTGGCTAGCGACGGTCGAGCGAGACCTGCGCGCTGCGGTAGCGATGGTCGAAGCCTGGCTCGCCCGCGAGAAGCGCCTCGAGTGGGTGCGCCCCGACGGCGGCTGCGTCTGCTTCCCCCGCATCCGCGCCGACGCGAACATCGAGATCGAGAGGTTCTACCGTGTGCTCTCCGCCGAGCACGCCACCTGCGTCGGCCCGGGTCACTGGTTCGAGCAAGACAAGCGCTTCATGCGCATCGGCTTCGGCTGGCCCCAACCAGATGAACTCAAAGGAGGCCTCGGAGCCATCTCCGCAAGCCTCGACGCAGCAGCCCGCCGCGGGTCGGCGTAGACTCCGCGATCGGGGTTTGCAGGAAGGTCTCTCGATGAGCATGTGCCGGCTCCTTCTGGTGTCGTCCTCCTTCATCCTCATCTGCGCGCTCGAAGCGGGCGCGACGGACGGCGTGATCGAGATCAATCAGGCGAAGGCCCTCGCGGGCGCCATCAACGGCAGCCTCGTCTCGGATCCGGCGGGCTTTCCCGTCGCGATCAGCGCGCGCGGGAGCTATCGCCTCACCAGCGACCTCGTCGTTCCCGACGCGAACACGACTGCGATCCTCCTCCAGGCCAGCGACGTCTCTCTCGACCTGAATGGCTTCGGCATCCACGGTCCGACACTGTGCGAGGGTCAGCAGTCGTGTACCGGCTCGGGAACCGGACTGGGCGTCGGCTTCGACTTCGCGACCGGCGGGAATCGCGTCAGCGTGAAGAACGGGTTCGTCGAGGGGATGGGTAGCCACGGGCTCTTTCTCGGGAGCCAGGCGCACATCGAGCGCCTGATGGTCCGCAACAACGGTGGGCACGGGATCCTCGTCGGGCCTGGAGGCATCGTGCTCGCGAACCGGGTGCAGTCCAACGGCGCAATCGGGATGCTGCTCGGCACGGATACGATCTACGAGGACAACGTGATCCTGACCAACCTGAGTGGTGCATCGGTGATTGGCGGCGTCGCCACCGGCGGGAACCGCTGCGACGACCGCCGCTGCTCGTCGAATCCGGCGCGCAGGCGCTTCTACCTGACGACGGGAGGGTTCGACGCGGCGGCCGCGCCCGTCGCGTGTATGTTCAACTTCCACATGGCGACGCTGCACGAGATCGTGGATCCGTCGAGCCTGGTCTACGAGACGATGCTCGGGCAGACCAAGACCGACGGCCCATTCTCCCCGCCGGCGGGGGAATACGGTTGGGTTCGCACGGGCGACGTCTCGTCCATCGTGCCCGTCGAGGGAATCGCCAACTGCGATAGCTACACATCCTCCAGCCCTTCCGGAAGAGGCACGATGGCGAGCCTCGACGGCTACTGGGACGCGGCGCCGACCAAGGTGTCTCCGTGGAGGTCCGGGCTCGCCTATTGCAACGTTCCGCTGCCAGTCTGGTGCGTGGAGGACTGAACCCGTTCATCCGTGCAGGGCGACGCGGGCGGCGAGGGCGGCGTCCTTCTGGTCCTTGCCCCAGGGCGGGCCGACGGTTTTTCCGAGGGCGGCGACCTCGGCGGCCAGCTCGGTCGCGGGCGCTCCGAGCGCGCTCTCCGCGTGCTCGAGCAGGCTCTTCTCGGGGATCGCGACGAGGCGAAGCTCGCAGGCGCGCGCTGCGCGCAGCAGCGCGTCGCGGAACAGCTCGCCCTCCGCCTTGTGCATGCGGAAGTGCACGGCGAGGATCTCGGCGACGCTCCAGTCGGGCATGCCCGCACCGACGAGCACGGCGCACGCTGCGACGCTCCGCCTCGCCGCGCGCTCGCGTTGGATCGCGGCCTCGATCTCGCGCAGCGCGAGCCGGCGCGCGGACTCGATCCCGCGCCGCACCACGGCGCGCGCTTCGTCGGGATCGAGCCCCTCCGCCGCGTGGTAGGGCTGCCTAGCCCAGTAGGCCTCCGCGGGCGGAGCGAGCTCGATGCGGCGCCGATCCAAGACTTCGAGCGCGTCGCCGCGACCGCCGAGCGCGACGAGCGCCGCCCAGCCGGAGTGCGCCTTGAGCCCGATCGCGACCTTCAGCGCGTGGCCCTCCACTTGGTGTACACCGGCGGCCAGCTCGGGCGCGGCCCGTACTTCGAGTGCAGCGCGCGTTCGAGCAGGAGCTCGAAGAGCGTGTCGTCGGCCGTGTGAGCCCCCGTCGCCGTGTACACGTCATACACGATCTTGCGCACCGCGGGGTCGTCCTCGCGCACTGCGCGGCCGGTCACGTAGAACTCGTCGTCTGCGTCGGGACTGGAGAAGGAGTGCAGCGCGTAGCGGCCGTCGCGCAGCAGGTCGCGGCACTTGGGCGAGCGGTTCAGGACGAACACGTAAAGCCCGCCGTTGGCGAGCGTGGGGCACACCGGGTGCAGGCGAGGCCCGCCGTCGGCGCGCACCGTCGCCAGGTACCCCAGGCCGACCTTGAACTGGTAGATCAGCGCGCGCCCGGCGTCGGCCATGGCGCGGTCCCCTGCCTCGAGCTCGCTCCAGCGTTTCATGGCTCGAAGGCTACGCCCGAAACCTGTCAGTTCATGGCAGGAATTCGCATATGCTCGACGAATGCGCGCCTCGCGCCTCCTCTCGCTGGTGCTGCTGCTCCAGAACCACGGGCGCCAGACCGCGGCGCAGCTCGCCCGACGCCTGGAGGTGTCGGAGCGGACCGTCTACCGCGACGTCGATGCGCTGTCCGCGGCGGGGATCCCGGTTTACGCCGAGCGCGGCCCGCGCGGAGGCTGCCGGCTGGTGGACGGCTACCGCACCAGCCTGACGGGTCTCTCCCAGCAGGAGGCCGACACGCTGCTCCTCGCGGGCGTGCCGGGCGCCGCGGCCGACCTCGGTCTCGGTGCGGTGGCAGCGGCAGCGCAGCTCAAGGTGCTCGCCGCGTTGCCCGACCGGCTGCGCTCGACGGCGCTCCTCGCGCGGCAGCGCTTCCACCTCGACGCCCCGGACTGGTTCCGCCCCGCGCCGGAGCAGCCAGAGCTCGAGGCGGTCGCGAGCGCCGTGTGGAGCGATCGGCGCCTCCAGCTCTCCTACGAGCGCGGCGACGGCAAGCTCGTGCGGCGTGTGCTCGATCCGCTCGGGCTCGTGCTGAAGGCGGGCTCCTGGTATCTGGTCGGCCGCATCCTGCGCGACGAGCGCATCTACCGCGTGTCGCGCATCCGCCGCGCGCGCGTGCTCGTTGCGCGCTTCGAGCGCGACCCGGCCTTCGACTTAGCCGCGAGCTGGAGCGCAGCCTCGGCGAAGTTCGAGGCGTCGCGCCCGGTCTATCCCGTGACGGTGCGCCTGTCCGCCGCGGGGCGAGCGGCGCTCGACGAGATCGCCGAGTACGCGACGCGCGACTCGGGGCCTGGTACGCCCGATCCCACCCGGCCGGGCTGGATGCGCGTGGTGCTCGAGTTCGAGCGACTCGAGTGGGCGGCGTCGCTGCTGCTCCGGCTCGGCGCCGAGGTCGAGGTGCTCGAGCCCACGGAGCTCCGCGCACGCGTCGCGCGAACCGCGCGCGACCTCGCCGCGCTCTACGGGTGGAGCAGAGCAGGCACGCAAGCGCCGGAGGCGCGCGCAGCGAGGCGTAGCCGAGCGAAGCGGTAGGCGCGCGGCCGCCCGCGCGCCGTACACCGTCAGGCGAACAGCTCCACGATGCGCTCGCAGCGCTCGATGCGCGACACACCGCCTTCCTTGATGCGGCGCGCGTGCATCTCGACCTCGAGCATCTTGCGGTTGATCCACGACGCGGCGAGGTCGAAGCGGCGCGGCGCGACGTCGGCCTGGCGCAGGAGTTCGCCGCCGACGAGCACGTCGATCACCATGTCGGCGACGGGACGCGCGCAGAGCAGCGCGTAGTTCGGGTCCTGCAGCAGCGCGACCGACGACTCGTGGATGCGCGCGATCCCATCGCGGATCTTCTTGGTGTACTCCTCGAGCCGCGGATCCGAGAGCCGCTCCAGCGCGCGCTCCAGCTCCTCGAACACCACGCCGAGCGCGCCCTTGCCGATCTCTTTGAGCGCGAACGAGACCTGGATCTCCGAGGTGCCCTCGTAAATCGTGGTGATGATCCCGTCGAGGTGCAGCTTGCCGACGGTGGACTCGGCCATGAAGCCGATGCCGCCGTGGACCTGGATCGCGCAGCGCGTGATCTCGTCGCAGCTCTCCGTCGCCAGGTACTTGGCGAGCGGCGTGAACAGGCGGATGCGCGTGCGATTGCGCTCGACGGTGTCCGAGAGCCGGTTGCGCTCCTCCTGCGAGATGCCAGTCTCGCGCGCCAGGTAGGTCTCGATCGCGTGGTTGCGGTCGACCAGGATCGCGCAGCGGTAGAGCAGGGCGCGGCTGCCCTCGAGCTGCAGGATCATGCGCGCGAGCAGGTTCTTCATCAGAGGCTGCTCGCCGATCGCGCGCCCGAACTGCTTGCGCTCGCGCGAGTAGCGCAGCGCCTCGGCCAGCGCGGCCTCGGCGATGCCCACGCCCTGGGCCGCCACACCGAGTCGGGCGTTGTTCATCAGATCGAGCATGGCCTTGAAGCCGTCGCCCTTCTTTCCCATGCGGAACGCCTCCGCGTGCTCGAAGCGCACGGCCGCCGTCGGCGAGCCGTGGATCCCGAGCTTGTGCTCGAGCCGCTCGATCACCACGCCGTTCTTCCTGCCGTCGGGGAGCGTGCGCGGGCACAGGAACAAGGAGAGGCCGCGCGTCGTGCCCTTGGACTGCTCGAAGGCGTCCGCGTCGCGCGCGAGCACGAGATGCACCTGACAGCCGCCGTTGGTGATGAAGATCTTCTGGCCGTCGAGGAAGTAGCGGCCGTCCTCCTCGGTCGCGCGCGTCTGGATCGCGCCGAGATCGGAGCCGGCCTGTGGCTCGGTCAGATCCATCGCGCCGAGCAGCTCGCCCTTGGCGAAGCCCGGCAGATACTGCCGGCGCAGCTCCTCGCTGGCGTAGCGCTGAATGTCCTCCGCGACGCCGGACTGCAGGCCGATCACGGTCATCAGCCCCGCGTTCGCGCGCGCCACGTTCTGGATCAGGATGTTGGCGAGCAGCGCGGGCAGCTCGAAGCCGCCGTACTCCTCGCGCACGCTGTACGAGACCAGACCAGCCTCACGCAGGCGCTCGTAGCCGCGCTGGATCGCGGGGGGCCACACCACCTCGCCGTTCTCGAGGCGGGACGGCTCGTGCCAGCCGCTGCGCGACTCGGGCTCGATCTCGCGGCAGATCTGTGCCGCGGTCTGGAGCACGCCCAGCAGCGCCTCGCGCTCGGACACGACGTCGACGTCGTCGCCCTTGCGCATGTGGTAGTAGCTGTCCCAGTCGACCATCTGGTTCAGGTAGAGCAGGACGCCGTCGTGCAGGTAGTCGGCCATTGCGCTCCTCCAGCCCAGCCCCCACTGGATTGCGTAAGCCAGCCGGAAAGTGACTGCGAGTTCGGGTTCGGACCTCCGGGCGGCCCTCCGACTTCCGGATCGGAGGGTGCCGGCCGCTGCTTAAGGCGCGCCGGGCGTCGGGTATCGTGAAGCGGTGACCATCCTTCGGCTCGCGCTACTGCAGCTCGTCTCGGCCGGGACCGACGTGCAGGCGAACCTGCGCAAGGGCGAGGCGTACTGCCGGCGCGCCGCGGACGACGGCGCAGACATAGCACTCTTCCCCGAGCTCTGGAGCATCGGCTACCGCGGCTTCGATCCGCGCGAGCCGGGCGCGCACGAGCGCTGGGCTGCCCTCGCCGTCGGACCGCGCGACGCCTTCGTGCTGCGCTTCGCGGCGCTCGCGCGCGAGCTCGGCATGGCGATCGGGATCACCTACCTCGAGCGCACGACTGGCGCGCCGCGCAACGCGCTCGCGCTGTTCGATCGCGCCGGCGAGCGCGTGCTCGACTACGCCAAGGTCCATCTCGGCCCGTGGGACCCGCCCGACAACGCGTGTGCGCCCCGTGCTTCGATCGCGAGTTCCCGGAGAGCGCGCGCATGCTGATGCTCGGCGGCGCGGAGCTGATCCTCACGCCCAATGCATGCCCGCTCGCCAACGATCCTGAGATCGGCGACCTGCGCCTGGCGCAGTTTCGCGCGCGCGCGTGGGAGAACCTGGTCGCCGTGGCGATGGCGAACTACGCCGCGCCGGAGTGCGACGGCAGCTCCGTCGCCTACTACCCCGATGGGAGCGAAGCGGCGCGCGGCGACGCCGCCGAGCGCGTCGTGCTCGCGACGATCGACCTCGAGCGCGTGCGCGCCTTCCGGCGCCGCGAGGAAGGACGCGACGCGGCGCGGCGTCCAGAGTGCTACGCCGCGATCGCGGCGCACTGCGGGCCGCTCGGGCGCGCGCTCGACCTGGGCTGCGGGACGGGCCTGTCGACGCGCGCGCTGCGCGACCGCGCGGACTGGGTCGTCGGGATCGATCCGTCGCGCTCGATGCTCGGCGCCGCAGCGCCCGCTGACGGCGTTGCCGTAGCACTCGCCCGCGCCGAGGCGCTCCCGCTCGCCGCCGGCAGCGTCGATCTGGTGGCGATCGGCTGCGCGTTCCACTGGTGCGAGCGCGCGGCGCTGCTCTGCGAGGTTGCGCGTGTGCTCAGGCCCGGCGGCCGCTTCGCGATCTACGACAGCGAGTTTCAGGGTGACGAGGGCGGCGGGATCCTCGACTGGCTGCGCGCGAGCTACTGGTCGCAGCTCCCGTACTGCCCACGACAACCGTATTTCTCGCCCGAGGAGGAGCTCGAGCCGCCGTTCCGACTCGACGCGGCGCAGGACGTGCTGGAGCGCGCGCGGATGTCGCTCGACGACGTCGTCGGCCTGATCACGAGCCAGGCCAGCACGATCCACGCGATCGAGCGCGGCGCGCTGGATCTGCCGGGCGCCGAGGCGCACCTGCGCGACGGGCTCGCCCCGTTCTTCCGCGGCCTTCCGCCGCGGAGCATGCTGTTCCGGAGCCCGCTAGCGATCCTGCGCCGGGCGTGAATGTGGAGGATCGACCGTGACGCCTGATCCCCTCGAGTACTACGTCCGGCCGGGGCGCATGACGGACGCGGGACCGCTTGCGCACTTGTTCGACGGCTTGCCGCGCGACATCGGCGAGCTCGCCGGCGTCATCCAGGGGCTGCTGCTGCACGAGCACTGGTCGGCGGCGTACGGCGTGTCGCTCACCGACGAGCGCCGGGCGGAGTCGCAGATCCGCCCGGTCGCGCAGATGCTCGACCGCCTGCTCGCGCTCGACGCTCGCCCGCTCTCGGTCGCGCGAACGCTCGACAAGCGCCTGATCGGCATCTGCCGTCACATCAGCGTGCTCGCCGTCGCGATGCTTCGGGCGCAGGGCGTCCCCGCCCGCGCGCGCTGCGGCTTCGGCGCCTACTTCAATGCCGGCAGCTTCGAGGATCACTGGGTCTGTGAGTACTGGAACGCGGCGGAGCAGCGCTGGATCCTCGTCGACGCGCAGCTCGACGCGCTGCAGCGCGCGGCGATCCGCCCCGACTTCGACCCGCGCGACGTGCCACGCGATCGCTTCGTGCAGGCCGGCGACGCCTGGGCGCAGTGCCGCGCCGGCGCGGCCGATCCCGGGAAGTTCGGGATCTTCGACCTGCGCGGGCTCTGGTTCATCGCCGGCAACGTGCTCCGCGACGCCGCGGCGCTCAACCAGATGGAGCTCTTGCCTTGGGACGTCTGGGGCGCGATGCCGGCTGCGCGCGAGCTGCCCAAGCCGGAGATCTCCGCACTGCTCGACCGCCTCGCCGCGCTGACGCTCACGCCCGACGCGAGCTTCGCCGAGCTACACGCGCTCTTCGCGACCGACACGCGCGTTCGGGTTCCGCCCGTCGTCCACAACGCGCTGCGGAACCAACCGGAAGCGATCTGAGCCGGCGCGTGCGGATCGACGCGCACCAGCACTTCTGGCGCTACGACCCGGCCGACTACGCGTGGATCGACGACTCGATGGCCGCGCTCCGGCGCGACTTCCTGCCCGAGCATCTGGCTCCGCTCCTGGGCGTGCAGGGCTTCGACGGCTGTGTCGCGGTGCAGGCGCGGCAGACACCGGCCGAGAACGACTTCCTGCTCGGGCTCGCCGACGCGGCGCCGTGCGTGCGCGGCGTCGTCGGCTGGGTGGACCTGTGTGACCCGCGGGTTGGCGGGGAGCTCGACCGGCTGCGCGCGCGGCCGAAGCTCGTCGGCCTGCGGCACATCGCTCAGACTGAGCCCGACGACTTCCTGCTGCGCCGCGACTTCCGGCGCGGGATCGCCGCGCTCGAGCCGCGCGGCCTCGTCTACGACGTGCTCGTCTTCGCGCGCCAGCTCCCCGCGGCGAGCGACCTGGTGCGCGCGTTTCCCGAGCAGCGCTTCGTGGTCGATCACCTGGCCAAGCCCGAGATCGCGGCCGGCCGGCTCGAGCCCTGGGCGACGCAGCTCCGCGAGCTGGCCCGCGCGCCGAATGCGTGGTGCAAGCTCTCGGGTCTGGTGACGGAAGCCGACTGGAAGACCTGGCTCCCGAGCGACTTCACGCCGTACCTCGAGGTCGCGCTCGAGGCGTTCGGCGCGGAGCGGCTGATGCTCGGCTCCGACTGGCCGGTCTGCACGCTCGCGGCACCGTACGCCGCGGCCGTCGGCGTGGTGCGCGAGTTCATCGCGCGCTGCTCGGAGTCCGAGCAGGACGCCGTTCTCGGCGGCAACGCCGCGCGCTGCTACCGGCTCGCTACGGCGTAGGGATCTTGGTCGCGCCGCGGGCGCTGGACTCGTAGCAGGCCTCGACGAGCGCCATGGTGCGGATCGCGTCGTCCACGCGCGTGACGAGCGTCGCGTCCTCCCCCGCGACGAAGCGCTGCAGGTTCGACATCGGACCCAGGAATGCGTCCACGAACCACGAGCCCGCGAGCGGAACAGAGCGCCAGTCGCCGTCCTGCCAGACGTCGAGCGCGTCGGGCTCGCCGCGCGGGTAGTCGAGGTTCACGCCGAGCTTCGCGAGCGCCGACCCGCGTGTGCCCTCGAGCGACAGCTCCGACACCGCTCTGCGTGGGCCGAAGCGGTGCGCGTGGTTCAGCGTCAGACTCGCGCGCAACGTCTCGCCGTAGTCGAGGATGATCGAGCTGCGCGTATCGGCGAGCTCGGGCGTCTCCGGGTGACGCACGCTCCGGCACCAGACGCCGCGGGGCTCGCCGAGCAGCCAGCGCAGCGCGTCGAGGTAGTGGATCGAGTGGTACAGCACCTCGAGCCGCGGCAGCCCGCGCAGGAACGGCCAGAGCTCCCAGGGCGTGTGCAGGCGGATCTGCACCTCGACGTCCGTGAGCGTGCCCAGCGCCTCGCGCGCGAGCAGATCGCGCAGCGCCAGCACGTTCGGCGCGAAGCGCAGCTGGAAGTTCTGCGCAGCGACCAGCTGCTTCTCGCGGCACAGCGCCAGGATCGCGCGCGCGTCGTCGAGCGTCTCGCCCATCGGCTTCTGGACGAGCAGCGCCGCGCCGGCGGGGGCGCGTTCGAGGATCGCGCGGATCGCGCGCCCCGGCACGGCGACGTCGAAGATCGCGCCCGGCGTCGCGAAGGCCTCGTCGAGCGACGCGAAGGCGCGCGCGACGCCCAGGCGCTCCACCGCGAACGAGCGGGCCTCCGCCGACACGTCGTAGACGCCCGCCAGCGCGAAGCCGGCCTTGCGGTACGCCGGCACGTGGGCGTCACGCACGATCCCGCCGGCGCCGATCATGACGATCGGCCGCGGCGCCGAAGGCAGCGGCCAGCGTTGCGCGAGCCCCGAGAGGTCGACGGCCACTGCCCTCAATCCTGGTGGAAGACTTCTTTCATCTCGGCCCACCACTCGCCGCTGGCGCGGCCTGGAACCGGGATCTGCATCGACTCCATGAGATCCCACCACTCGCGCATGCGCGGCGCGCGCGCGAGCGCGGCCATGCGCGCCTGGTACTCGTCGTCGGGGCCGGCGTACTCGTAGTAGCCGAAGAGCTGCCCGTCGCGGTGGAAGATCGAGTAGTTGCGAATGCCGGCGGCGCGGATCGCGTGCTCGATCTCGGGCCAGAGCTTCGCGTGGTAGCGCTCGTACTCGGCAAGTCGCGCGCGGTCGAGCCCGATCAGCTGTCCGAAGCGCCTCACGGGTCGACCATACTACGGCGCGATGGCGGGACGCCTGGCGGGCAAACGCGCGTTGGTCACGGCAGCGGGGCAGGGCATCGGCCTCGCGACGGCGCGCGCATTCGCCGCTGAGGGCGCGCAGGTGGTCGCGACGGACGTGGACGAGCGCAAGCTCGCCGGGCTGTCCGGCGCGCCCAACCTGTCGACGCGCCGCCTCGACGTGCTGCGCCCCGCCGAGATCGACGCCGCCGCGCGCGAGCTCGGCCCGCAGGACGTGCTGTTCAACTGCGCCGGCTTCGTGCACCACGGCACGCTGCTCGAGTGCAGCGAGGCGGACTGGGACTTCTCGCTCGAGCTCAACCTGAAGTCGATGTACCGCACGATTCGGGCCTTCCTGCCGGCGATGCTCGCGGCCGGGCGCGGCTCGATCGTCAACATGTCGTCGGCGGCCTCGACCATCCGCGGCGCGCCGAACCGCTTCGTCTACGCGACCACCAAGGCGGGCGTGATCGGGCTGACCAAGTCCGTTGCGATCGACTTCGTCGGGCGCGGGATCCGCTGCAACTGCATCTGTCCCGGCACCGTCGACACGCCGTCACTCGAGGAGCGCATCCGCGCCCAGGGCGACCCGAGCGAGGCGCGGCGCGCCTTCGTCGCGCGCCAGCCGATGGGCCGGCTCGGCCGGCCCGAAGAGGTGGCGGCGCTCGCGGTCTGGCTCGCGTCCGACGAGGCGGCGTTCGTCACCGGCACCGCCGTCTCGATCGACGGCGGCTGGAGCCTGTAGCGATGTGCGGGATCGGCGGGATCGTCGCGAGCGAGCCGTGCCGCGAGCCGGATGCGCGCGCGCGCCTCGGCGCCGCGCTCGAGCGCCTGTGCGACGAGCTCCGGCACCGCGGTCCCGACGCGCGCGGAACGTTCGTGTCGGAGCGCGCCGGCCTCGCGCACGCGCGGCTCTCGATCATCGACCTGTCGCCAACGGGTGCACAGCCGATGCGCTCGGCCGACGGGCGTACAGCACTCGCCTTCAACGGCGAGATCTACAACTTCCGCGAGCTACGCCGCGAGCTCGAGGCACGCGGCGAGCGCTTCGCGGGCACGAGCGACAGCGAGGTGGTGCTGCGCCTGCTCGCGCTGGACGGGTCGGGCGCGCTCGCGCGGCTCGACGGCATGTTCGCGCTGGCGCTGCTCGACAGCGTGAGCGGAGAGGTGTTGCTCGCCCGCGACCGCATCGGCCAGAAGCCGCTCTACTACGCCGCGACGGCCGGGGGTGGCTGGGCGTTCGCCTCGGAGCTGCGCCCGCTGCTCGGCATCCCGCAGGTCGACACTCGCGTGTGTCGCGAGGGGCTCTCCCACTTTCTCAGCTTCGGCTTCTGCCCCGCGCCGTGGACGCTGCGCCGGGGGATCCGCCAGCTCCTCCCCGGGACGCGGCTCGTGCTGCGAGCGGGCGCCGACGCCGAGCCGGAGCCGTTCGTGGCTGCTCCCGGTCCGCGCGAGCCGCGGCTCGCCGGCGACCTGGAGAGCCTGTCGAAGGAGCTCGAGTCGGTGCTGTCCGACGCGGTGCGGGCACACCTGGTGGCCGACGTGCCGGTCGGGGTGCTGCTCTCCGGAGGCGTCGATTCCTCCACGATCGCGGCGCTGGCCGCGCGACATGCGGGACGCGTCAAGACCTTCTCGGTGATCCACGACGACCCGCGCTACGACGAGCGGCGCGCGGCGCGCGCGGTGTCGGAGGCGATCGGCAGCGAGCACCACGAGATCCGGCTCTCCGAGGGCGGCCTCACGCGCGCGGAGCTCGACGCCCTCGTGGATCACCACGGCGATCCCTTCGCGGACTCCTCGTCGCTGAACGTGCTGCGCCTGGCGCAGGCAGTGCGCGAGCATGTCACCGTCGCGCTGTCCGGAGACGGCGGCGACGAGGTGTTCGCCGGCTATCCGAGGTTTGCGCAGCTGCGCTGGCTGTCGCGTCTCGGGCGCGCTCCGGCGCCGCTGCTCGCCGCCGGAGCGTCCGTGTTCGCAGCTCTGCCCGGGGGCCGCGCGCGGCAGACGGCGCGCGCGCTGCGCGTCGCCGCGATGTCGCGGGCGCGCCGCGCGATTGCGTTCAGCTCGCACTTCTGGCCCGAGGAGCAGCGCGCGATCCTGCGCCCGGAGTGGCTGGCCGACGCCGGGGACAATGCACTCGATCGGCTGCTCACGGAGCGCGGCGTCGACGTCGAGCCCGATCCCGTCGCGTCCGCGCACTGGCTCGAGCAGCGCCTGATCCTGCCGGACGACATGCTCTGCAAGATCGACCGCATGTCGATGGCGCACGCGCTCGAGGTGCGACCGCCGCTGCTCGGGAACTCCGTGCTGGACTTCGCGGCGCGCCTGCCGTTCGCGGCGAAGAACGCGGGCGCGAGCGGCAAGCGCGTGCTGCGCGTGCTCGCCCGGCGCCTGGTCCCGCCGTGGGTGGTCGACCGGCCCAAGCAGGGGTTCGCGCTCCCGCTCGTCGCGTACGGTGGCACGGTCCTGGAGGAGGCGACGCGCTTCGCGCTCGATGCCCCGGAGTCCCCGCTGCGCGCACTCCTTCGCCCCGAAGCGCTGGCGCGGCTGTCGCGCGAGCTGCGCCACGTCGGCCCGGGCCGCGATCCCGAGGACTCGGAGTACCGCCGCGTGAACCGGCGCTGGGCGCTGGTGCTCCTGGCACACGCTATCGCCCGTCAGGGCGGCGCACTCTAGACTGCGCCGCGATGTACGTCGGGCGGATCGTGGCGGTGGGGCGCACGCGCGCGGGGGCGAACGCCGCGCTGTATCGCGTGTCCTCGCGCTCGTTCCCCAACCGGCGCGCGCTCGATCTCGGCGGGCGCATCGCGGTCGTACCGCGCGAGGGCTTCGAGGCCGACGTCCAGCGCAATCCCTACATCGCTTACCACTGCGTGCGTATCGCCGGCGACTACGCGGTGGCGACGAACGGCAGCCACACCGATCCGGTCGCCGAGAAGATCGCGGCGGGCGTGCCCCCGCGCGACGCGCTGGCGCTGGCGCTCTTGGCACTCGACTACGAGAAGGACGACTACCGCACGCCGCGCATCGCCGCGGTGGTCCCGCGCGCCGGCGAGGGCGCCTGGCTCGCGATCGTGCGCGCGGACGCTCTCGTCGTGAAGCAGGTCCCGCTCGTCCCCGGCCGTCTCGCCTGGCTCGCCACGTACGAGGCGAACGACGTGCGCGACGCGCAGTCGTCGCCGTTCGACGCGGCCGACGCCGCGGCGGCTGCGCGCTTCGCGGTGGACGGCGGCGAGCTCGGCAAGCTCACGCACCCGGTGACGGCGGCCGCCGCGCTCGCGACGAGCTCGGGCTTCGCCCTCGCCACCTACCTGGTGCCGGCGCCCGAGAAGGCGGTTTGATCGAGCTCGACGTGCCGGGCAGGCTCTGTTTGTTCGGCGAGCACTCCGACTGGGCTGCGGGCTACCGCAAGACGCACCCCGGCCTCGCGCGCGGGCACTGCCTGGTCGCAGGCACCGACCAGGGGCTCCACGCGCGCGCAGACCGCGCCGAGGGCATGCTCCAGATCGCGAGCGCGCTTCCTGACGGGACGCGCCGCGGGCCCGAGCGGTTCGCGCTCGAGCTCTCCGCGCTCGCCGCCGCCGCGCGCGCGCCGGGCTTCTTCCGCTACGCGGCGGGCGTGGCCTGCGAGGTGGTCGAGCGCCACCGCGTGGGCGGGCTCTCGCTCGAGATCACCCGGGCCACGCTCCCGATCCGCAAGGGCCTCTCGTCTTCGGCGGCCGTCTCGGTGCTGGTCGCGCGCGCCTTCTCTCGAGTCTACGGGCTCGAGCTCTCGCCCCGTGACGAGATGGACCTGGCGTACGCGGGCGAGCGCCGCGCGGGCTCGGCGTGCGGGCGCATGGACCAGATCTGCGCGCTCGGGCGGCGCCCGGCGTTTCTGACCTTCGACGGCGACGCGCTCGACGTCGAGCCGCTCACTCCGGGCGCCGAGCTCCGGCTCCTGATCGTCGATCTGCGCCGCGGCAAGGACACGCGGCGCATCCTGGCCGACCTGAACCGCTGCTTTCCCGACGCGCCCGGGCCGCGAGCCGCCGCCGTGCGCGACGCGCTCGGCCCGCGCAACGCCGAGCTCCTGGGACGGGCGCGGGCAGCTCTCGTCGCGGGCGACGCATCCGGCCTCGGCGCCCTGATGAGCGAGGCGCAGGCGCGCTTCGACCGCGACATCGCACCTGCCTGTCCCGAGCTCGCCGCGCCGCGGCTGCACCAGGTGCTCGCGCATGCTGCGGCGGCGGAGCTCGCCTGCGGTGGCAAGGGCGTGGGATCGCAGGGGGATGGCTGCGCACAGCTCGTAGCCCGCGGCGTCGAAGAGCGAGTCGAGCTCGCCCGCAGGCTCGAAGCCGAGCTCGACGTCGCCTGTCTGCCGCTCACGCTGCGGCCCGGCGCTTGAGCGCGGGCGCGAGCCCGCGTTATGCTCCGCGCCCTCCTGCCCGAGGTGCGCCCGGATGCCGCTCCTGCACTCGGTGCTCGTCGGCGCCCAGTTCGTCCGGCTCGGCTTTCAGCGCCGCGCCGCGTATCGACTGGCGAACCTGACGGGGATCGCCGTCAACTTCTTCTTCTTCCTGGTCCACGCACAGGTGTTCCTGGCGTTCTTCGCCGATCGCGCGCGCGTGGCGGGCTGGTCGGGCGACGAGGCGGTGCTCTACTTCGCGACCTCGGAGGCGCTGCTCATGGTGCTCGGCGTGATGAACGCTCAGCCGGCGCGCGAGCTGGCGGAGCGCATCCGCAGCGGCGACGTCGTGTTCGACCTGATGCGGCCGGTGCGGCTGGTCCTGCGCCACGTCGGGGAGATGTACGGCGACGCCTGCTACTTCGGCGCTGCGCGCGCGCCGGCCCTGTATCTCGCGGCTGCGCTCTTGTACAGCGTGGCGCCGCCACTCGAGCCGCGTCTGCTGGCAGCACCCCTCTCGATCGCGCTCGCCGTCGCCGTCGCCGCGCTGCTCTCCTACATCGCCGCCGCGACGGCGTTCTGGTGGGAGCACGCCGCGGGCCAGATCGGGCTGGTGACGATCGCTACGTTCGCGTTCGGCGGCATCGTGGTCCCGCTGGATTTCTACCCGGATTGGTTCCGCGCGCTCGCCAACGCGCTGCCGTTTCGCGCCGCGGTGTACACGCCGATCGCGACGGCCGCCGGCAAGCTCGCGGGCGGCGCTCTCGTGTTCGGGCTCGCGCACCAGGTGGTCTGGATCGCGATCCTGGCATTCGTCGCACTGCGCGTGGAACGCGCCGGAGCGCGGCGCGTGGCGCTGCAGGGAGGCTAGTGCGCGTGACTGCGTTCGCGCGCGCGGTCGACGACGTGCGGCTGTGGGGCGCGCTCGCCTCCGCGAGCTTCCGCGCGCAGCTCCAGTACCGGGCGTCGCTCGCGATTCGCACCGTGGTGGACGCCGGCATCCTGTTCTCGGACTTCCTGCCGATCTGGTTCCTGCTGCAGCACTTCGGCGCGCTCGGCTCGTGGTCGCCCGCGGAAGTGGCGCTCTTGTACGGCATGGTCGAGCTGTCCTGGGCGCCGGTGGAAGGCACCCTGCGCGGCTTCGAGAACTTCAGCGTTTACTTGCTTCGGGGCGATCTCGACCGCTGGCTGCTCCGGCCGCGTGGCATCGCGCTGCAGGTCGGCGCGAGCGAGGTCGATCCGCGCAAGGCGGGACGCGCGCTGCAGGCCGCCGTCGTGCTCGGCATCGCGGCGTGGTGGCTCGAGCTCGGCCCGGCGTCGCTCGCGTGGGTCGCCCTCGGTGTCGCCGGCGGGGCGCTGTTCTTCGCCGGCGTGGTGATGCTCGGCGCGGCGTCGATGTTCTGGACGCTCGGGCAGACCACCGAGCTGCAGAACATCCTGACCTACGGGGGCACCGCGGCGCTCACCTATCCGGTCTCGATCTACGGCCGCTGGTTCCGGCGCGTCGTCACCTATGCGATCCCGCTGGCGTTCGTGAATTACTTCCCGGCCCTGGCGGCGCTCGGGAAGGTTGGCGACGAGGGCTGGCCGCCCTTCGTGCCGTGGCTTTCGCCTCTGGTGTGCGCGGCCGTGCTGGTGTGCGGCCACGCGGCGTTCAGTCGCGGGCTCGCGCGCTACGAATCGACAGGGAGCTAGGGTGTGATCGAGGTCTCGGAGCTTCGCAAGCACTACCGGGTCGCGCGGCACCACCGCGGGCTGCTCGGCTCGTTTCGGAACCTGGTCGAGACGGGCACGAACGTGGTGCGCGCGGTGGACGGGGTCTCGTTTGCGATCGCGCGCGGCGAGTTCGTGGGCTTCGTCGGACCGAACGGCGCCGGGAAGAGCACCACGCTCAAGATGCTCTCCGGCGTGCTCGAGCCCAGCGCCGGCAGCGTGCGCGTCGGCGGCCTGCACCCGCGCCGCGATCGCATCGCGCACACGCGCCGCATCGGCGTGGTGTTCGGGCAGCGCACCCAGCTCTGGTGGGACCTGCCGGTGATCGAGTCCTACGAGCTCTTGCGGCGCGTCTATTCGGTGTCGCGCGCGGCGCACGACGACGAGCTCGCGCGGCTGGCCGAGCTGCTCGAGCTCGGGCCGCTGCTCGACGTCCCGGTGCGCAAGCTCTCGCTCGGCCAGCGCACCCGCTGCGAGATTGCCGCCGCACTGCTGCACCGGCCCGACGTGCTGTTCCTGGACGAGCCGACGATCGGCCTGGACGTGGTCGCCAAGGAGACCGTCCGCGGCTTCCTCTCCCGGGAGAACGCCGAACGCAGCACCACGATTCTGCTGGCGACGCACGACCTCCCCGACGTGGAGCGTCTGTGCCCGCGCATGATCCTGATCGACCGCGGTCTGGTGGTGTACGACGGCGCGGTGGACGAGATCCGGCGGCGCTTCGGGGCGGAACGCCGCATGCGCGTGGAGTTCGACGGCCCCGCGCCCGAGGAGCTCCCGGCAGGGGTGGAGGAAGAGGACCGCGGTCGAGAGCGCCTTGTGCTGCGCTTTCACAACGATTCGATGCCGAGCGGGCGCCTCGTCGAGTGGCTCGCGGCGCGCCGCCCGATCATCGATCTGGCGCTGGAGGAGCCGCCGATCGAGCGCATCATCGCGCGCATCTATCGGCGCGGCGCCGTGGCCCCGCCGCTGGAAACGCGCGAGGAGTGACACCGAAGCCGTTTCACCCGCCACCCTCTGATATAAGGTCTGCGCGCAGGTCGGGGGCATGCCGCGAATCCCAAGCCACCAGGCATCGATCTATTACGAAGTGCACGGAGAGGGACCTACCGCCGTGGTGTTCGCCCACGGCGCCGAGGGAAACACCTTGTCGTGGTTCCAGCAGGTGCCCTTCTTCGCGAAGCGCTTCCGCGTGATCACCTACGATCTTCGCGGCTGGGGCCGGTCCGACTGCCACCCCGACGCGCTCCACGTCTCTCACTTCGCGGACGACCTGCGGGCCGTGCTCGACGCCGAGGGGATCCGGCGCGCGGCGCTCGTCGGGCATTCGCTCGGCGGCTGGACCTGTCTGCGCACGGCGATCGAGTACCCGGAGCGCGTGGCCTCCGTCGTGCTGTCCGCGACCGCCGGCGGGCTGATCACGCCATCGCTGCTGCACACGATGGCGGCGAGCGCCGTCCGCGTCGCGCGCGGCGAGGAGCTCTGGAAGCAGCTGCTCTCCCCCGCGGTCGCAGAGCGCGATCCGGGCAAGGCCTTCCTGTTCGATCAGATCTTCCGGCTCAATCCGCCCATGGATCCGGGGCGCGTTTCCGAGGTGACCGAGGCGCGGGTGCATCCGGAGGAGCTGACCGGGTACACGGTTCCGACGCTGGTGCTGATCCCGGGATACGACGTCTGGAACAACCGCGATCAGCTTCGGGAGGCCGTGGCCGCGATCCCGGGAGGGAAGACCGTCGACCTGCTGGACATCGGCGTTGCGAGCTACTTCGAGGCGCCCGACCTGTTCAACAAGCTCGTCTCGGACTTCATCTCGGCGCATCCCTAGGACGCTCGCGGCGCAGCGCTTCGAGCTCGTCGAGCGTGCGCGGCCAGTCGGACTTGAGCAGGCGCGAGAGCGCGCGGTCGGCGAGCAGCTTGCCGCCGGTCTGACAGCGCGCGCAGTAGTTGGTCTCGTTGTCGGCGTACGCGATCCGCTGCACCGGCGCGCCGCACGCGGGGCACGGCTGGCGATAGCGCCCGTGCACCGCCATGCCCTCGCGGAAGGCGGTGACCTTCTCCGGGAAGCCGTCGCCGACCTCGCGGCGCAGGCGCTCCGTCCAGCTGGCGAGCACCTCGTGCACCGCGCTGTGCAGCCGCGCGACCTCCTCGTCGGCGAGCTGGCGCGTCTGGCGCACGGGCGATAGACGCGCGCGGTGCAGGATCTCGTCCGAGTAGGCATTGCCGATGCCCGAGAACAGCCGCGGGTCGGTGAGCGCGCGCTTCGTCGTGTGGTTCTCGAGCACGAGCGCCGCGCGAAAGGCCTCGAGATCCGCGTCGAGCGGCTCGATCCCGCCGGGATCGTGCTCCGCGAGCGCGGCTTCCCCGGCGACCACGTGGAGCGACGCGCGGCGCTTCGGGCTCGCCTCGGTGAGGAGCAGCGTGCCGTCCGCGAAGTCGAAGGCCGCGAGCCCGCGCTTGCGCTGGAGCGGCGCGCCGCGCGGCCGCCACCAGAGGCGACCCGCGATCATCAGGTGGATCACCAGGTACAGGTCGCCTTCGAACCCGAGCACGAGCCGTTTGCCGAGCCGCCGCAGCGCCCGCACCGGCCGGCCGACGAGCGCCTCGGCCGGTGGGTCCACCGTGCGCAGCACGAACGGGCTGCCGAGGCGCAGCGCCTCGAGCGGGCGCCCGAGCACGCGCGGCTTCAGGCATTCCAGGTAGACGGTGACGTCCGGCAGCTCCGGCACCCGGGCATCGTCGCACGCGCAGCGGCTGGGCGGCGCTGCAGTGCGGTGCCTGCGGCTCAGGCGCGCGGCGCGCCGCAGCGGCGCCCTTGCGGTGGGCACGGCGCTTGCTCGACTCCGGGCCATGAGCGACGAAGCAGAGATCGCGGTGGTCAGCTACCGGGCGCCCAGTCCCGGGGTTGCGGCGGTGCTCTCGGTGCTGATCCCGGGCCTCGGACATCTGTACGCGGGGCGGGTGCTGGCGGGCCTCGTCTGGTTTTGCGCCGCATCGTTCGGCTACTGGGCGATCCTGATCCCCGGCTTCCTGATCCACGCGGCGAGCGTGTGGTTCGCCTACCGCTCGGCGAAGGAGTTCCGACAGTTCTGAGCCGCGGTGGCTGTCGCCAAGCGGCCTTCGCTCGGGCGAGGCGCCCTCGCTGCGCGCGCTTCGCGCTTGCCTGAGCCGCGGTGGCTGTCGCCAAGCGGCCTTCGCTCGGGCGAGGCGCCCTCGCTGCGCGCGCTTCGCGCTTGCTGTTACTCTGCTCGGCGCGATGCCGATGCGGCTGGGGATCCTGCTCGACGATCGCTTCCGTCCGTCCGCCGCAGGCATGCTGGGCGAGAGCCCGATGCTCCGGCTGCAGCTCGGCTTCCTGCGCTGGTTCGACGAGGTCGTGCTGATCAGCCGGGTGTTCCCCGAGTCCGCGCAGTTCGACGCGCCGTACCTGCTGGATGCTCCCGGCGTGCGCGTGGTCCCGCTTCCGGCGTACCCGCGCATCGAGTCGCTGTTTCTCGCGCCGTGGCGCTGGTGGCCCGGGATCGAGCGCGTGCTGGCGCGTGAGCTGCCGGGCCTCGACGCGGTCTGGCTCAACTTCGGGCATCCGGTGAGTCTGCGCGCGCTCTCGCACGCGCGCCGACTGCCTGCGCTGCGCCCCTTCGCTGTGATGCGCGGCGCCTACGCGCGCGACGCCGAGCTGCGCGGGCGCGGACCGAAGCCGTGGCGCTGGCTCGCGGGTCGCGTGATGGAAGCGAGCATTCGCAGCTTCGCGAGCGCGGCGCGTGCGCAGGACCTGCCGTGCATCGGAATCGGCGACGCGCAGCCGTTGCGGCGACTCGGCATGCGCACGCTCGAGATGCCGTTCAGCGTGCTGTCGGCGGAGGATCTCGCGAGCGCGCCCGGGCCCGATCCCGCCCTCGCCTGCGACCTACTGGTGGTGGGTCGCCTCGACCGGGAGAAGGGGGTGGAAGTGCTCCTCGACGCGCTGCCGCAGATCCGCCTCGGCGGGCGCCCGGCGCGCCTGCGCATCGTGGGCTCCGGCGCGTGCGAGCCCGAGCTGCGCCAGCAGGCTGCGCGACTCGGCGTCGCCGGACAGGTGTGCTTCGACGGCCACGTGCGCTTCGGGCCCGAGCTGTTCGCGCGCTACGCGAGCGCTGCGCTGCTCGTGATCCCATCGCACACCGAAGGCGTTCCCAAGACCGCGTACGAGGCGATGGCGTTCGGGCTCCCGGTCGTCGCGACCGCGGTGGGCGGCCTGCCCGACGTGGTGGGGCGCGCGCAGGAGCGCGGTCAGCTGGTGCCGCCCGGGGACGCAGCGGCGCTCGCGCGCGCCGTGAGCGAGCTGCTCGGGGATGGCGTGCGCCTCGCGAAGGCGCGTGAGGCCGTGCGCGCGTTCTCGCCCGGACTCACGCGCGAGTCGCAGCTCGAGAAGCTCGTCGCGTTCGCGCTTCCCGGGCTCACGGTGCGACCCGCATGATCCCGCTCGCGGTGCTCGGAGCCGCGCTTGCGCTCGTGGGCCTGGGCGCGACCTACCTGGTGTATCCGCTCGTCGCTGTCGCACTCGGACGGCGCGCGAGAAGCGGGCCGACTGCGCTCCCCAACGACGCAGAGCTGCCGTTCGTGAGCTTCCTGGTGATCGCGTACAACGAGGCCGAGGCGATCGCCGGCAAGCTCGAGAACACGCTGGCGCTCGACTGGCCGGCCGACCGCTTCGAGCTGATCGTCGCCTCGGACGCGTCGGACGACGGCACCGACGAGATCGTCGCGGCCCACGGCGATCCGCGCGTGCGGCTGGTGCGCAATCCCGAGCGCGGCGGCAAGACCGCGACGACCGCCCTCGCCGTCGCCGCCGCCCGCGGCTCGGTGCTCGTGTTCAGCGACGCCACGGGCGTCTACAACCGCGAGGCGATCCGGGAGCTCGTCGCGCCGCTGGCCGATCCGAGCGTCGGCGCGGTGTCGGGTCGCGTGACCTACCGCTACGGCGATTCCGAGACTGCGCGCGGCTTTCGGCTCTACCAGCGCTGGGTGGTGGCCCAGCGCCAGGCCGAGCCCGCGATCGGCGGCGTGACCAGCGCCTCCGGCAGCATTCACTCGCTGCGCCGCGAGGTATTCGAGCCGGTTCCCGCGCACCTCTCCTACGACATGGTCGTGCCGGCGCTCTGCGCGATGCATGGCCAACGCTGCTCCTACGCGGAGGGCGCGACCTCGCTCGAGGCGAGCCGCGAGCGGGTCGAGGAGGAGTTCGCCGCGCGCGTGCGCATCGCGGTGCGCGCCTACGGCTTCCTCGTCTGGCTCTGGGCCGAGCGCACGCGGATCCGCGACCGGCGCTACCTGGCGCAGCTCTTCGTCCACAAGGTGCTGCGCTGGTTCTCGCCCCACCTGCTCGTGCTGCTCCTGCTCTCGCATCTGCTGGTGGCGACCGCCGGCGGTGCCCCGGCTCTGCTCTTGATCCCTCACGTCGGGGTATGGGTGGTCGGTACGTTGCTTGCGCGCTTCGACGGAATGCCCCGCTTCCCCGGCAGCGCGGCTCTGATCCTCTTTGTTACGGTCAACGGTGCGCAGCTGCTGGGATTCTCGCGCTGGCTCAGCGGCGGCCGCATGGCCACCTGGAAACCCGACCGATCGGCCGAGAACCATCTGCCGAGCAACTCCGTCGAGAAACCCCCTTGACCTTTCTGTTACCTCGGGAGTACATGAGAAGCCGACGCGACTTCTGGAGGACCTGAATAAGGGGTTCTCGGAAGTGATACCTACTGTCGAGTTCGTTCTCTCGGTCGCTGGCTCCATCGCTCTCCTTGGGCTCGCCACGACCTACCTTCTCTACCCCGCGTTTGTCATTGCAGTGGCGCGCTTGAGGCCGGCGCGGCGACGACCGGAGGTCGACGAGGACAAGTGGCCCAGCGTGAGCGCAATCGTGATCGCCTACAACGAGACGTCTGCGATTGCCGCCAAGATCCGCAACACCCTGGCGCTCGAGTACCCCCCCGAGCTTCTCGAAGTGATCGTGGCGTCCGACGGATCCACGGACGGAACCGATCGGATCGTGTCGGACTGGCCAGACCCGCGCGTCCGATTGGTGCGCAATCCTCGTCGCGCCGGGAAGACTGCGACTACAGTCCGCGCAGCAGCCAGCGCGCGCGGATCGGTGCTCGTCTTCAGCGACGCGACCGGCACGTTCTCACGCGACGCTCTGCGCGAGCTCGTGGCTCCGCTTCGCGACCCGCGCGTCGGTGCCGTGTCCGGTCGCGTGGTCTATCAGTACGGCGACTCGCAGAACGCACGCGGGTTCCGAGCCTATCAGCGTTGGGTCGTCGCCCAGCGTCGAGCGGAGCCAGGGCTGAGCGGTATCACGAGCGTCTCCGGCGCAATTCACGCAATCCGCCGAGAGTTGTTCGAGGCTGTCCCCGGCGGGCTCTCCTATGACGCAGTGGTACCGGCGTTGTGCGCCGCGCATGGGCTTCGCTGCGTCTACGCCGAGCGCGCGATCTGCTCGGAGGCGAGTCGAACGCGAGCGCGAGACGAGTTCAACGCCCGCAAGCGCATGGCGGTCCAGTCTTTTGCGTTCCTGGGCTGGCTCGCTGGCGAACGCCGCCGGATCCGAGCGCGCGGGTACCTGGCGCAGCTCTTCCTCCACAAGGCGCTGCGGTGGTTCTCTCCCCACCTGCTCGCTGCGCTACTGATCTGCCACGTGGGGCTCTCGTTCGACGGCGGACTCGCCGCGATCTTGCTCGGCCCGCATCTGGCGGCCTACGCGATCGCACTGCTCCTGTGGCGTTACGAGTCGACGCTTCGCTTCCCGGGCAGCGCCGCCGCGCTGCTGTTCGCGACCGTGAATTGGGCGTTCGCACTGGGGTTCTTGCAGTGGCTCCGCGGCGCATCGTTCGCGGTTTGGACGCCGGATCGGAGCGCCGAGGAAACCGCCGCGCTGTCCGCCGCGGGGTACTACGCCGAGCGGAAGCGCGCGCCCGTGTCGTCCGCGTATGTCGAGGGGGTCGCGTCGACGCCGGCGCGGGGCTAGCGAGAGCTCGTTGTACCGGGACCGTACTTCGGATCCCGCGGGGAGGTTGGCCTTCTCATCCCCATCTGCGCGCGCTTGGCGCTTGCCTTTCCCGTGTTCGAGATGCGTTCTAGTCTCCGGCCGCCATGTGCGGGATCTGCGGCATCGTCGACTTTGCGGCGCCGGTCGCGCGTGCCGACGTGGAGCGCATGGCCGGAGCGCTGGTGCATCGCGGCCCGGACGATGAGGGCCTCGAGGAAATGGGGCCGGCGGTATTCGGCTTCCGCCGCCTCTCGATCATCGACGTGGCCGGCAGTCCCCAGCCGATCTGGAACGAAGACCGCACGCTCTGCCTGGTCTTCAACGGCGAGATCTACAATTTCCGCGCCTTGCGCGAGCGGCTCGTCGCGCGCGGCCACCGCTTTCGCACGCAGGGCGACGGCGAGACGATCCTGCACCTGTACGAGGAGCACGGCGACGACGCCGTCTTGCAGCTGAACGGCATGTTCGCGTTCGCGCTCTGGGACGCGCCGCGCCGGCGCCTGCTGCTCGGACGGGACCGGCTCGGGATCAAGCCCCTGTACTACGCCCGCGTCGGCCAGCGCCTCGCGTTCGCGTCGGAGACCAAGGCGATCCTCGCGCCGGAGGGCGTCACGCGTCGGGTCGACCGCGCCGCGCTCGTCGCATACATGAGTCACGGCTCGATTCCTGGGACCGCCACGGCGCTCGAGGGCGTGCGCCGCCTCGCGCCGGGTCACGTCGCGGTCTTCGACGCCGACGGCCTCCGCGAGCGCCAGTACTGGGATCTCGACCTGCGCGGCAAGCGCGAGCGCGACCCGCGCGCGCTGGTGGACGAGCTCGAGGCCCTGCTTCGCGACGCCGTCGAGCTGCAGATGATCAGCGACGTCCCGCTCGGCGCGCTGCTCTCGGGAGGCGTGGACTCGAGCCTGATCGCCGCGTTGATGGCGCAGCTCTCCCCGCACCCGGTCGAGGCGTTCTCGATCGGCTACGGCGCGGGCGGCGAGTTCATGAACGAGCTCTCGTACGCGCGGCTCGCCGCCGAGCGCTGGGGCATGCGCCAGCACCCGCTGGTGGTCGAGCCCGACGACCTGTTGCGCGACTTCGAGCGGGTGGTCTGGCATCTCGACGAGCCCTGCGGCGATCCGGCGGCGTTCCTCACGCTGGCACTCTCCGACTTCAGCCGGCGCCACGTGACCGTGGTGCTGTCCGGCCTCGGCGCCGACGAGCTCTTCGGGGGCTACCGGCGCTATCTCGGGCTGCGCTGGCAACAGCGCTGGCTCGCCCTGCCGCGCGTGCTGCGCGAGGGGATACTGCGGCCGCTGCTCGAGCGCCTGCCCGAGACTCGCACCGATCGGCTCGGCAACTGGGCGCGTCTGGCCAAGAAGCTCGTCGCCGGAGCCGACGCGGATCCGCGTCGCGCCTGGGCGAGCACCGTCTCGTACCTGCCGGAATACGACGGGCCGATCTTCAGCGGCGAGTTCGCGTCGGTCCGGCGCGCGAGCTACACGAGCGAAGCGTTCGAAGAGCTCTGGTCGCGCGTCGCCGACCTGCCCGATCCCGTCGACCGCGCCACGTATCTGGACGTCAAGACCTACATGGTCGATCAGCTGCTGCTGCTGCAGGACAAGATGAGCATGGCAGCCTCGCTGGAAGCGCGGGTGCCCTTCCTCGACCACCGGGTGGTCGAGCTGGCGGCGAGCATTCCGACCGCGACCAAGCTCGCCGGCGGCCGCCTCAAGGCGGTGCTCAAGAGCGTCGCCGAACGGCACGTGCCGCGCGCGTGCGTGCACCGCTCCAAGCAGGGCTTCACCGCGCCGCTCGAGCGCTGGCTGCGCGGGCCGCTGCGCGCGCGCGTGGACGATGCGCTCGCGCCCAAGCGGGTGCGGGACCGCGCCGTGTTCGAGGTCGAGTTCGTGGAGTGGATGAAGCGCGCGTTCTTCGAGCGAGGCCGTGACCTGTCGCTGCAGCTCTACCAGGCCCTGGTGCTGGAGACCTGGTTCGGCCTCTACGTGGACGGCCGGCGCTAGGAGTTCGGGAGCAAGATTCGGATGGAGTCGCGGCGCGCGATCGGGTTTCCTCGGGGTCGCAAAGCAGGAGGACTTCCGATGGACGCCAGCGGCATCGAGGATCGACTCTGGCAGGCGGTGGCAGGGCGCGAGGCGGCGCTCGACGGCGCCTTCGTGTACGGGGTGGGCTCGACCGGGATCTACTGCCGGCCGAGCTGCCCGAGCCGGCGCCCGCGGCGCCGCGTGGTCGCGTTCTTCGAATCACCGGACCGGGCCGAGGCCGCCGGCTTCCGCGCCTGCGTGCGCTGCCGGCCGCGCGAGGAGCGCGTCGCGCCGGCCGGCGCCGGGCGCGTGCTCGCGGCAGCGCGCGCGATCGACGCGGGCGACGGCGATCGCGTGAGGCTGTCCGAGCTGGCGCGCCGCGTCGGCTCGAGTCCGTGGCACCTGCAGCGCACGTTCAAACGGCTGCTCGGCGTGACGCCACGCGAGTACGCCGCGGCGCGCCGCACGCGGCGCTTTCGCGCGAGCGTGCGCCATGGCGCGCCGATCGCGTCGGCGACCTACGCGGCGGGCTATGGCTCGAGCAGCCGCCTGTACGAGCGGGCGGCGGCCGAGCTCGGCATGACACCCGCGAGCTACCGGCGCGGGGCGGCCGGCGAGCGCATCCGCTACGCGCTGGCCGAGAGTCCGCTCGGAGGGCTGCTCGTCGCTGCGACGGCGCGCGGGATCTGCCGGGTTGCGCTCGGCGTGTCGGAGAGCGAGCTGGTCGCGACGCTGCGCGCCGAGTTCCCGGACGCCGCCGTCGAGCGCGACGACGCGGGGCTGCGCGAGGCGCTCGGCCACGTGCTCACCAGGATCGGCGGCTCGGTCCCGAGCACGTCGCTGCCGCTCGACGTGCGCGCGACGGCGTTCCAGCGCCGTGTCTGGGCCGAGCTGTCACGCATCCCGCACGGTGCTCTGGCGAGCTACGCGGAGATCGCGCGCCGGATCGGCGCGCCGACCGCAGCGCGCGCGGTCGCGGCGGCCTGCGCCGCCAACCCGACGCCGATCGTCGTGCCGTGCCACCGCGTGGTGCGCTCCGACGGAGCGCTGGGCGGGTATCGGCTCGGCAGCACCCGTAAGCAGGCGCTGCTGGAGCGCGAGGCGGCTGCGAATCGGGTTGCCTCGGCGAAGGCGCCGGCGGGATAATCCAGGCACACCACGAACGGAGGGCACGTCATGGCCGAGAAGCCGAGCTATCTGGGGCTCTTGAACGCGATCGCCAACGGAGAGGGCCGCGGCCACAAGCTGCTGTGCGCATGGGCCGAGGCGACGCCCGACGCCGACGTCCGGCAGGTGTTGAAGACTGTCGCGATCCGCGAGGGCGAGCACGCGCTGGCGTTCGAGAAGCGCATGTGCGAGCTCGGCTTCGGCCTGCTCGAGCGCCCGGACCCCGACTTCAAGAAGCGCCTGGACGTGGTGTGCTCGAGCCGGAGCGACCTCGAGAAGTTCGAGGCGCTCGGCTACGCAAAGCGCGGCGCGAGCGACGCCACGCGCGATCTGGCCAAGGTGTTCGACGACGAGACGATCGACGCGCAGACCGGCGCCCTGCTCGGTCGCTTCATCGCCGAGGAGCGCGACAGCGCGCGGCGCCTCAACGCGTGCCACGCGGCGCTGCGCGCGCGGGCGCCCGAGCGGCGCCGGGGCCAGAACGGCGGCGGCGAGCAGCCCGTGGTCGAGCAGCGCATCGCCGAGATCACGCGCATGCTCGCGGACCTGCGGCGAGACATCGAGTCGCTGCGCACGTAGGGAGCCGAGTCAGCCTTGACCGCGACGCGCGTGGTGCTGCACCAGTTCCCGTCCTCGCACTACAACGAGAAGGCGCGCTGGGCGCTGGACTGGAAGGGGATCGCGCACGAGCGGCGTGACTACCTGCCCGGGCCGCACGCGCCCCAGATGCTGCGGCTCTCGAAGCAGACGGCGACGCCGGTGCTCGAGCTCGACGGGGAAGTGATCCCCGGGTCCGCGCGCATCATCGACGCGCTCGAGCGCCGCTTCCCGGAGCGCCCGCTCTACCCGGCGGACCCCGCCGAGCGGCAACGCGCGCTCGAGATCCAGACCCACTTCGATCGCGAGTTCGGCCCGGCGGTGCGCACGGCGCTGTTCTCGGTGCTGCTCGAGGAGCCCGCGTACGTCTGCCGGCTCTTCGCCGGCAAGCGCTCGCCGCTCGTCCGCGGCCTGTATCGCGGTCTGTTTCCGCTGACGCGCCTGCTCATGGCGCGCGGCAACGGTGTGACCGGACCCGACGCCGTAGCGAAGGCCTTCGCGACTACGGAGCGCGGGCTCGATTACGTCGCCGAGCGCATCGGGCCGTCGGGTCAGCTCGCCGGGGGCGCGTTCAGCGTCGCGGATCTGACCTGCGCCGCGTTCCTCGCACTCGTCGTCGATGCGCCGCACCCCGAGATGGAGAAGCCCAAGCCGATCCCGGCAGGAGTTCGGGGATTCCTCGCGCGCTTCGCGGCTCACCCCGCGGCGCGCTGGGCGCTCGGCCAGTACACCCGCCACCGTCCGCGGATCTAGCTGCGTCGGTAGCGCAGCTCCAGGGCCCGGCGCTCGCGGTGGCGCTCGAGCGCGAGCTCGATCAGGCGGTGGCAGAGCTCCGGCAGCGCGATCCCCGAGGCCTCCCACGCCCGCCAGTACAGGCTGCCCTCGGTCATCCCCGGCAGCGTGTTCAGCTCGTTCAGGTAGATCTCGCCGCTAGCCCGGGTCAGGAAGAAATCGACCCGCGCCATGCACCAGCAGTCCGTGACCTGGAAGGCGCGCGCGGCGTAGGCGCGGATCTGCTCGGCGCTGCTCTCCGAAATCTGCGCCGGGATCACCAGCCGCGTGTCCTCGCTGACGTACTTGGCCTCGTAGTCGTAGAACTCGTTCGAAGGGATGATCTCGCCCACGCACGAGACCTCGGGTTGGTAGCCGCCGAGCACCGAGCACTCGACCTCGCGCGCGTCGACCGCGCGCTCGACCATCACGCGCAGGTCGTAGCGTGCGGCATCCTTCAGCGCGCGCACCAATTCCTCGCGCGAGTGCGCCTTGTGGATGCCCACCGAGGAGCCAGTGTTGACCGGCTTGGCGAAACAAGGGAAGCCGAAGCGGTCGGCGACGGCAGCCGCGAACGCGCCCGAATCGCGCTGGACCTCGTGAGACGTAGTCTCCAGCCAGTCCACGACGGGGATGCCGGCGTCGCGCAGCAGGCGTTTGGTCGCGACCTTGTCCATGCACACCGCGCTGCCGAGCACGCCGGCGCCCACGTAGGCGACGCCCGCCAGCTCGAGCAGGCCCTGCAGCGTGCCGTCCTCGCCGAAGCGGCCGTGCGTGATCGGGAACACGACGTCGAGAGGCGCCCGGAGCGGACTGCCGGCGCCGCGCGTGCGCAAGAGCGAGAGCCCGGACGTGAGCGTAGGCGTGACCGGGGTCGCGTTGGCGCTCGAGAACACGTCCTCCGGCAGCAGCCCGCGCTCCGGCTCCGCCAGATACCAGTGACCGTCGTGATCGATGCCGATCAGCACGGCCTCGTAGCGCGCGGGATCGAGCGCCCGCAGCACGTTGGTCGCGGACGTGACGGAGACTTCGTGCTCCGTGGAGCGCCCGCCGAACAGCAGTCCCACCCGCAGCTTCGACATGCGCGGAGAGTAGCGAGGTATTCTCGGGTAGCATCGCGTGGTGACCGCGGTCGTGGCGAGCGGGGCGCCTCGCGCGCAGGGCTATGCGCAGGGAAGCGCGCTGCGCGGCGACGTTCGCGCCACGATCGCACTCTGGCGCCGCGCCCTCGGCTTCCGGCGCTGGTTCGAGGCGCTCGGCGCCGCGCGCCGCGATGCCGGACCCGAGGTCGCGCGCTTCCTGCCGCAGCAGCACGAGCGCATGCAGGGGCTGGCGCTCGCGGCGGGAGTGCCGCTCGCGGCGCTCGCGTGGCTCGAAGGCGCCGAGCGTTTCGGCGCGAGGGCGAACGCGGCGGCGGCCATGCTCGCCCTCGAGCCCGCGTGCTCCGACGGCTGGATCGTCCGGCGCAGCGACCCCGATGCAGGCGGCTTCGCCAGCGTCGAGCTCAGCGCGCCGGCACGGATCGGCTGTCTGGCAGGCGTGAACCGCGCGGGTGTAGCGGTCGCGTGCGCGCTGGACGCGCCGCACCTCGGCCTGGTCGCGCAGGACGTGCTCCTGCGCGCGGCGCGGCTCGAGGCCGCCATCGAGCACGTACGGCGGCGCGCGCCCTACCTGCGGCAGGACGGGACGCTGCATCTCGTCGATGCGCGTGGAGCGCCGCGCGCGCTGGTGCTCGCTGCGGGCTCGCTCGCGGTGTCGGAGCCGGCGAGCGGCGCGCCCGGCCCGAACGCGCTGCGCCTCGACGCGGCTACGCCACACCTGGAGTGGTGCGGGGAGCGCTACGCGCCGTGACGAAGACGGCGTCGCGGCGGCAGGATCTCAGGGAACGACGAGCGTCTCGGGATCCACCAGCCCGCTGCGCTCGTCGGGAGCGAGCGCGGCCCATAGCTGGCGATAGCCGTGGTGCGCGCGGCGCAGCGTGGGGGCGTCGACCCCGACACGTGCGCCGTCCTCGATCACGCGCAGCGAGCCGCGCGCGAGATCGGGGACCGACCCCGGCCGCGGCGTCCGGTAGCGCTCCCAGATCTCGAGCAGCGCGGCGCGGAGCAACGCCGGCTCGCGCACCGCATCGGGGGCCAGCAGCACGGTGCGGCGCTCGCGGATCACGGCGAGATCGGCGCAGGTGACGCCCGAGCACGACGCGTACGGATCCACGCGAAACGCCAGGTCTGCTTCGAACTCGAAGCCCGCGGCGTGGAGGTCCCGGAGCGCGGCTCGGATCGGCGGGCGTGGATCGTGCGCAACCGCCGCGCACGCCACCGCGAGCAAGAGAGCGGCGAGCGCTCGGCTCCCCCGGGTCATGAGCGAATCCGCTACGAGCGGCCCCGTCCGCCGCCGCCGCCGTCCGATCCGCCGCGTCCGCGCCGGCGTCGGCGTTTGTGCGGGCCGTCCCCGTTCTCGCGCGCGGGCGGCTCGGCGGAGGGGCTGGCGCCGCCCGGGGCTGCGTTCTCCTGTGCGCGCGGCGCGAGCTCCTGTCGGCGCTTCTCGCTCACGCCTTCCGCGCGTTTCGCGTCGACGGCGAACAGCGCCTTGTGCAGGATCGCAGCCAGCGCCTGGCGCCCGTCCTCGCTGGCGACCATGCGCTCGATCACCGGCACCATCTTCGCCTGCCGCTGCTGGCGTTCGCGCTCGCCGAGCTCGCGCAGCTCGTGCTCGGCCGCGATCTGCAGTCTTTGCGCCAGACGAGCGGCCACGTCGGCGTCGGTCGGCACGTCGCGCGCCGGGATCTTCATGCGGTTCACGTTCTGCACGTTCTGGAAGTTGCCGATGTCGAGACCCGACACCAGCGAGATCGCGATGCCCGTCTTGCCTGCGCGCCCGGTGCGACCGGTGCGGTGCAGGTAGACCTCGGCCGAGTCGGGCTGCGAGTAGGCGATCACGTGCGACAGGTCGCTGATGTCGATGCCGCGCGCGGCCACGTCGGTCGCGACCAGGAAGCGCAGATCACCGGCCTTGATGCGCCCCATCACCTGCTCGCGTGCGGCCTGCGTCATCTCACCCTGGATCATGTCGGCGTCGAGCCCGTTGCGCTGCAGCAGCGCACTCACGTAGCGCACGTCGTCGCGGGTGTTGCAGAAGATGATCGCGGAGTCGGGCTCCTCGTACTCCAGGATGCGCAGCAGCGTCTGGTCCTTCTCGGACGCCGTCACCAGATAGTGGTAGTGCTCGATCTCCTCCGGGCTGCGCTTGCGGTCGTCGACCAGCGAGATGAACTCGGGGTCGATCAGGAACGAGCGCGCGAGCGAGCGGACCCGCTCGGGAATCGTGGCGGAAAACAGCCCGGACTGGCGCTTCTTGGGGATGAAGCTCTGGATCTCGCGCATGTCGGGCCAGAAGCCGAGCGAGAGCAGCTCGTCGGCTTCGTCGAAGATCAGCACCTTGAGCTGCGAGAGATCCATGCGCCGCGCGTTCAGGTGGTCGAGGATGCGCCCCGGCGTGCCGACGATCACGTGCGTGCCGCGCTCGAGCGCGGCGAGCTGTGGGCCGTAGGCGACGCCGCCGTAGATCGCGGTGGTGTCGACGCCCGCGGGGCGGCCCATCGTGGCGATCTCGTTGCCGACCTGGATCGCCAGCTCGCGCGTCGGCGCCAGCACCATCGCCTGCGTCGCGCGCAGCTCGGTCTGGACGCGCTCGATGATCGGCAGGCCGAAGGCGCCGGTCTTTCCCGAGCCCGTGACCGCCTGCACGATCAGGTCGCGCCCCGCGCGCATGGGCGGGATCACACGCTGCTGCACCGGCATCGGCTTCGACCAGCCGAGCGCGCGGATCCCGGCGCGTATCTCCTCCTTGAACTCGTCGAAGGACTCCAGCACCTCGAAAGACTCCAGCACGTCGCTCATGGCGTGGGTTCGATCACCTCCAGCTCGGTTTTCGCGAGCGCGGCGTCCACCAGTCCCTTTACGTCCAGCGTGCGCTCGATCGCCGCCAGCGCTTCCGGACGGCAGCGCGTGGCGGGGTTGCGTGGCTGGAGAAAGCTGCAGCAGTCCTCGTCGGGCTCGATCGAGAGCGCGAATGTGCCGAGAGCCTGTGCGCGCGAGATGATCTCCGCCTTGTCCATTCCGATCAAGGGGCGCAGGACGGGCAGCGTCACCACGCGGTTCGCGCAGTCCAGGTTGGCCAGCGTCTGCGAGGCGACCTGGGCCAGGCTGTCCCCGGTGACCAGCGCCTGCGCGCCGCACTGCTCGGCCAGGCGCTCGGCGATGCGCAGCATGAAGCGCCGGTAGAGCACGACCCGCGGCTCGGCTGGAGCCTCGCGCACCAGCGTCTGCTGCAGCTCGCCGAAGGGCACGAGGTAGAGGGTGCTAGGGCCGTTGGAGGCCGCGAGCACGCGCACCAGGTCGCGCACCTTGGCCTGCGACGCGCGGTTGGTCCACGGCGCGGAGTGGAAGTGCACGAAGAGCGCCTCGGCGCCGCGCTTGCACGCCAGCGCGGCCGACACCGGGGAGTCGATGCCGCCGGAGATCAGGGCTACCACACGCCCCGAGCTCCCGACCGGCATGCCGCCCGGCCCCGGTATGCGCTCGTGCAGCACGATCGCCTCGTGCGTCAGCACGTGCACCTCGACCCAGACCTCGGGATCGCCGAGATCGACCCGAGCGCCCGTGCGCGCCTGGACGCGGGCGCCGAGCGCGCTGGCGAGCTCGTGGGAGCGGAACGGGTGCCGCTTCTCGATGCGCCGGGCGCGCACGCCGAAGCTCGCGAAACGCTTCCCGTCGACGAGCGCGTCGACGGTCGCGCCGATCGCGTCCAGATTCGGCTCGCACACGCTGGCGCGGCCGAACCAGGCGATGCCGTAGGTCCCGGCCAGCCGCTGGCGCACGGGCTCGAAGGGCGTTCCCTCCGGCAGCTCGAGCAAGAGGCGCCCGTAGAGCGGCCGGATCCTCGCGCGTCCCCGCGAGGCGAGCGCGCGCCGCAGGTTCGCTGCGAGTCGCTGCTCGAAGCGCGGCCGGTTGCGCCCCTTGAGCGCAAGCTCCCCGTAGTGGACCGCGACCTGCACGACCGGATCTTAGCCGCGCCCGCCGCGAGAGGCCGCGCCCCGGCAAGCGCGAAGCGCGCGCAGCGAGCGCGTCCGCGCGCGAGCGCAGGCCGCTCGGCGATAGCCGTCGCGGGAAAGGCGGTGCGCGCGCTTCGCGCGCTTGCCTTTAGCCGCGCTAGCCTGCGCGCGATGGAGGTTACGAGGGAGCTGGTGCGGCAGCTTGCGGAGCTGGCGGAGCTCGCGCTCGACGAAGCGGAAGTCGAGCGCATGTGTCGCGACCTCGCCGCGATCCTCGGCTACGTCGAGCGCGTGACCGAGCTCGACACCAGCGGCGTGCGTCCGACCGCGCACGTGCTCGATCTGGCCAGTCCGCTCCGCGACGACGTCCCCGGCGAGTCGCTGCCCGTGGCCGAGGTGGTGCGCAACGCGCCCGAGCACGTCGGCGGCGCGCTGGTGGTGCCGAAGGTGCTCGAGTGAGAGAGCTCGCGCTGCTCTCGCTCGCCGAGCTCAGCGACGCCGTGGGGCGCCGGCGTGCGAGCTGCCGCGAGGTGCTCGAGTCGTTCCTCACGCGCATCGACGCGCTCGACGGCCGCGTGCGCGCGTATCTCGAGCTGCGCCGCGAGGCCGCGCAGGCCGAGGCCGATGCCGCGGACCGCGCGCGCGCCGCGGGCGATGCGCGCCCGCTGCTCGGGCTGCCGCTCGCGGTGAAGGACCTCTTGTGCAGCCCCGACTTCCACACCACCTGTGCCTCGCGCATCCTCGCCGGCTTCCGCGCGCCCTACGAGGCGACGGTGTTGGCGAAGCTGCGCGCCGCCGGGATGATCGTCGTCGGCACCACGAACATGGACGAGTTCGCGATGGGATCGTCGACGGAGAACTCATCGCGCGGGCCGACGCACAACCCCTGGAACCTGGCCTGCGTTCCGGGCGGCTCGAGCGGGGGCAGCGCCGCCGCGGTGGCGGCACGGCTGGCGCCGGTCGCGCTCGGCAGCGATACCGGCGGCTCGGTGCGCCAGCCCGCCGCGCTGTGTGGCGTGGTGGGGCTGAAGCCGACCTATGGCCGGGTCTCTCGCCGCGGCCTGGTCGCGTTCGCGTCGTCGCTCGACCAGATCGGCCCACTCGGCCGCAGCGTCGCTGACGTGGCGACACTGCTCGGCGTCATCTCCGGCCACGACCCGGGCGATTCGACCTCGGCGCGGGCGCCGGTGCCCGACTTCGCCGCGGGCCTGGACGCTCGGTTGGAAGGCCTGCGCCTGGGCGTACCGCGCGAGCTGTTCGAGACCGAGGGAGCGGATCCCGACACGCTCGCGTGCGTGTCCGACGCGATCGCGTCGCTGGAGCGGCGGGGCGCGCGGCGAGTCGAGGTCTCGCTGCCGCACAGCCGCTACGGAATCGCCGCGTACTACCTGATCTGCACCGCGGAGGCGTCGTCCAACCTGTCGCGGTATGACGGTGTGAAGTACGGCCTGCGCGTCCCCGCCGACGACCTGGATGGGATGTACCGGCGCACACGCTCGGAGGGCTTCGGCCGCGAGGTACGGCGGCGCGTGCTGCTCGGGACCTTCGTGCTCTCGGCCGGCTACTACGATGCGTACTACGGCAAGGCGCAGCGGGTGCGTACGCTGGTGCGTCAGGACTTCGCGCGCGCCTTCGAGGTGTGCGACGTGATCGCGACCCCTACCACACCGGGTCCCGCGTGGCGGATCGGGGAGCTCTCAGAGGATCCTCTGCGCATGTACCTGGCGGACGTATTCACGGTCACGGTGAACCTCGCGGGGCTGCCGGCGCTCTCGCTCCCGTGCGGCTTCACCGGGGCGGGCCTTCCCGTGGGCCTGCAGCTCATCGGGCCCGCCCTCGACGAGGCCAGGCTGCTCCGCACAGGCTTTGCCTGGCAGCGCGAGACGGACTGGCACGAGCGGCTCCCGACGCTGTAAAGATCCGGAGCGCTTTCCCCGTCCAACGCGACATGAAGAAGCTCTGGATCGCCACTGCTCTGGTCCTGGCGCTCTGCGGCGCGGTGCTCGCCGCAGCGCTCGTGTTCGTGCGCCCGGACGATCTGCGTCCCGTCCTGGAGTCCACACTCGAGGACGCGCTGGAGCGCGACGTCTCACTCGGGAAGCTCGAGCTCTCGCTGCTGCCGCTCCCTGCGCTGCGTGTGGAAGCGGTACGTGTCGCCGGGCCGACCGAGCAGGCGCCGCCGTTCGCAGTGGTGGAGTCGGTGCGGATCCGCCTCGCGATCCTGCCGCTGCTCGTCGGACGCATCGGGCTGGCCTCGCTCGACGTCGAGCGGCCGCAGCTGTCGATCCCGCTCGACCGGCGGGGACGTCCCGTCCTTCCCGGCCCAAAGCCCGCTAAGCCCGGCGGCCCCGCCGGGCGCGAGCCGTCCCCCCCCGAGACCGCGCAACCCGCGCCCGCTGCCGGCGCTGTCCTGCTCGCGATCGATCGCGTGCGCCTGCGCGGGGCCAGCGCGGACATCGGCCGCTACCGGGTCGAAGCGCTCGATCTCGAGGGCAGCCTGTCTCCGGGCGGCGCGGTGAGTGCCGAGTTCTCGTTCGACCTCCCGGGCGCAGGCAAGGTGCGCGACGGCCGCGTGGAGCTCCCGGACGTGCTGGCGAAGGAGCTGGTGGCGCGGCTCGACGCGCGGCTCGAGCAGGGCGACCTCGCCGCTCTCGCAAAGCTCGCGGACATCGGGCCCGGGTACGCGGGCCGGCTGGACGCGGAGATCGAGGGCCTGGAGCTCCGCGGCGGCCAGCCCAAGGCGGGCGTCCTGCGCGTGCACGCGCGCGAGCTCGACGTGAAGCAGGAAGCAGTCGCGCTCACCGGCGAGGTGCACGCGCAGGCGGAGCTCGGCGGCGCCTACCGGCTCGAGCTCGGCGACGCGGAGATCAAGAGCGGAGACACCACGCGCAAGCCGCGCGGCCTCCCGCTGGCACTCACGGGCAAGAGCCCGAGCTTCCCGCTCGGCGAGTGGAGCGGCGTGCTCGCCCTCGCGGGGAGCGAGATCCAGTTCGACGCCCGGCGCATGCCCGGGAACAGCTGGGCCGTGAACGTGGCGCCGTTTGCACTCGAGCTCGAGCCGCTGCGCCCGCTGCTCGGCGTCCCGGTGTCGGGGCGCTTCGCCGCCGACGGCATGCAGCTCTCGTTTCCGCCGCCGTTCTTGATCGGCGACGCGCACATCCAGGCGGGCCGCTATCCGCTCCCGGGCGGCGACCTGTCGCTCGACGGCGACGTGAGCTTCAGCGGCATCAGCGTCGTCGGCCGGCCGCTTCGCGTCGCGCTCGCCGGACAGACCGTCGAGACCACGAGTACGTTCCACGTGCAGGGCCTGGTTGCGACGGTCATCGCCCAGGCCACCGGGCTCGACCTGGAGGCGCTCGCGGGCGCGCTCACGGGTTCGAAGGACGTGGCCGGATCGCTCTCATTCCAGGCCACGACCGAGATCTCGTTCGCAGCGCCCGAGCCCCTCGCGAGCGCGGTCGGGCGCGGGCGCTTCGAGATCGCGCCGGGCCGCATCCGCGGCTTCTCGCTGGCGCGCCAGACGTTCGGCGAGCTCGCTGCGCTGCCGGTGCTGGTGCAGGCGCTGCGCGGTCGCGATCTGTCGCGCTACGAGGAGGAGGAGTTCCAGAGCCTCTCCGCGGACTACACGCTGCGCGACGGCTTCGCGCACACAGACAACCTGCGGCTGGTGTACCGCAACGCGGTGGCGGATCTCCACGGCAGAGTCGGGCTCGTCGATGGTGCGCTGGATCTCGCGGGCAAAGTCGAGATCTCCGGCGACCTCGATCGCGAGCTCGGCGGCCGCGGCGAGCGACCGCGGGTGATCCCGATCTCCGGAATCAAGGGCAGCGTGAGCGCGCCGCGCGTGCGCCTGGACGCCAAGGCGGTCTCCGCGGCCGCGTCGATCTACCTGGGCTCCGGCAGCGTGGCCCGGGAGATCGACGAGAAGCTCGGACCCGGCGCGGCGGAAGCCGTCGAGGGAATCCTGGACGTGCTGCGCGGCGGAAAGCGCGAGGAGAAGCCCGGGGAGACTCCGTGAGCTTCTTCACGCTGCGGCTCGTGGGCGACGCCGTCGAGATGATCGACCAGCGCGTGCTCCCCGCGGAGGAGCGTTACGTCACGCTTCGGACGGGAGAAGAGGTGGCGCGCGCGATCGAGGAGATGGTCGTGCGCGGCGCGCCCGCGATCGGCGTCGCGGCCGCGATGGGCGTCGCCGTGGAGCTCGCGCGCGCGCCGGACGGCGAGCTGGCCGAGGCGCTGCCCCGGATCTGCCTGCGTCTGCGACGCACGCGTCCGACGGCGGTGAATCTGGCGTGGGCGCTCGAGCGGGTAGAGGCCGAGCTCGGCAAGCTGCTCTCGGCGGGGGCGAAGGACGTCGACGTGCGCGCGGCGGCGCGCGCTCTCGCGCAGCGGCTGCACGACGAGGACATCGCCACCTGCCGAGCGATCGGCGCGGCCGGTCTAGCGGTCGTGCCTGCCGGCGCGCGCATCCTCACGCACTGCAACGCGGGCGGCCTGGCGACCGCGGGCTACGGCACTGCCCTCGGTGTGGTGCGCTCCGCGTCCGAGGCAGGGCGCCTGTCGCGGGTGCTCGCCTGCGAGACGCGCCCGTTCCTGCAGGGCGCCCGGCTCACCGCCTGGGAGCTCGCGCGCGACGGCATTCCCGTCACGCTGATCATCGACGGCAGCGCCGGAGCGCTGATGCGACGCGGCGAGGTGGACCTGGTGATCGTCGGCGCCGATCGCATCGCGGCCAACGGCGACGTGGCGAACAAGATCGGGACCTATACCCACGCCGTGCTCGCGCACGCCAACGGCGTGCCGTTCTACGTGGCGGCGCCGCTCTCGACGCTGGACCTGGCGACCGCGACGGGCGACGCGATCCCGATCGAGCAGCGCTCGCCCGACGAGGTGCTCATGCTCGCCGGCCGCCGCGTCGCGCCCGAAGGCGTGAGCGCGTGGAATCCCGCCTTCGACGTGACGCCCGCGGAGCTCGTCTCGGGCATCATTACCGAGCGCGGCGTGGCGCGGCCGCCCTACGCGGCGGCGCTGGCGGCTCTCGTCCGCGGCTGACGCCAGCGGGGGGCGCGCGGGCCTCAACGCGCACGCGCTCGCGGCCGATATCTCCGTGCGGTGTCGAAGGAAGTGCTGATCGTCGAGGACGACCGCGCGCTGGCCCAGTCGCTCGAGCGCGCGATCGGCGCGGAGGGCTACCAGGTGCAGGTGGTCCACGACGGCCAGGCCGCGCTGGACGCGATCGCCGCGCGCGCGCCGGCCGTGGTGCTGCTCGACCTGCTCGTGCCGAAGAAGGACGGCCACAGCGTCCTCCAGTCGCTGCGCTCGAACAAGAAGACCGAAGAGCTTCCGGTCATCGTGATGACCGGTGTGTTCCGCGGGCGCGAGCACCAGCGCAAGCTCGAGAAGGCCGGCGCCCAGGGATTCCTCGAGAAGCCGTTCAAGAAGTCCGACGTGATGTCGCAGCTGCGGCGCTATCTCGGGCGTCCGGGAGCGCGGCCGGGCGAGATCGACCCTGGCGGCGAGCTGTTCGACCTCGCGGAGGTCCCCGTCGCGGAGGTGCTGTGGCGCGCGATCTGCGAACAGCTCACCGGATCGGTGGTGTTCGAGTCGGGCAAGCGCCGCAAGGCGATCCTGCTCGAGCTCGGCCGGCCGACCAGGATCCGCTCCAACATCGCGCGCGAGTGCCTCGGCAACCGGCTGCACTCCGCGGGGCGGATCGATGCGGCGGCGCTCGACGATTCGCTGCGCCGCGCGCGCCAGGGCGAGGGGAAGCAGGGCGAGATTCTGGTCAAGCTCGGGCTGGTGACGCAGGCCGAGGTCGACGCCGCGCTGGCCGGTCAGTGCGAGGAGAAGCTGTACGAGCTGTTCGGCTGGGTCGACGGCGACGCCCAGCTCCAGCAGGTCAAGCCGGACCTGTCGCTCAGCTCTGACCTGCCGCCGTGGGGTCCGGAGCTCGTGATCCTGCGCGGCGTGCAGCACATGAACCGCAAGCGCATCGAGCGGATCCTCGCGCCTCACTCGAGTCAGAAGCTGCTCGCCGGTCCGCGGGCGCCGGTCGCAGAGATCGCGTCCCAGCCGTCGGTGCTCGCCGCGTTGGAGGCGGCGCGCTCCGGCGCCGCGCTTTCGACGGTTTCCGCGGAGCACCTTCCCGCGCTCTACGCGCTGCGGCTGTTCGGCGCGGTGCGCTTCGGCGACGAGGACGCCGAGGCGATGACCACGCCCTCGATCGCCGCAGCGCGCCTCGAGAACAGCGGCGCAGATGAGGACGAGCTCAGAGAGCGGATCGCGCTCGCGGAGCTCAACCACTTCGAGGTGCTCGGCGTCTCGATCGACCCGAGCGACGACGAGGTGCGCAGCGCGTTCCTGCGCCTGGCCAAGCGCTATCACCCGGACCGCTTCAGCGACCCCAAGCTGCGCGAGCTGGCGAGCGCCGTGTTCCAGCGCATCACCGAAGCGCACGAGACCCTCGCGGACCCGCGCGTGCGCGCCGAGTACCTGCGCGGGCTCTCGATGGGCAAGCTCGAGGCGGGCGGCAAGCGGGCGGTCGCGCAGATCATGGCGGCCGAGACGCAGTTCAACGAGGCCGTGTTGCACTACCGCCGGCGCGAGTATCAGGACGCCTATCAGAAGCTCCAGGGCGCGGTCGAGCTCAACCCGGAGGAGGGCGAGTTTCGCGCGCTCTTCGGCCTGGTCCACTACCTGCTGCACAAGAGCGGTCACGACGCGCAGCGCATCGCGAGCGAGCACACGGCCGCGGGCCTCGAGCTCGCCCCGAAGTCGGCCAACGCCCGCTACTACTGCGGCCTGCTGCTCAAGGCTTGCGGAGAGCTGGGGGACGCGGAGAGAATGTTCCGCACGGCCCTGGAGCTCGCGCCCAACCACGCCGAGGCGACGCGCGAGCTGCGGGTGATCGGCATGCGCAGAGACAAGGGGCACGGCGAGGGCGCAGAAGGCCTGCTGGGCAAGTTCGGCTGGAAGAAGAAATAGTTGGGCGTCGACAAGACCGAGAAGATCTGGCTGGACGGCCGCTTCCTCCCCTGGGACGAAGCGAACGTCCACATCCTGACCCACTCTCTGCACTACGGGCTCGCGGTGTTCGAGGGCATCCGCTGCTACCGCTGCGATGACGGGCGCAGCGCGGTGTTCCGACTGCGCGAGCACCTTGTGCGGCTGTACCGCTCCGCGCACATCATGCAGCTCGATGTGCCGGTAACGCGGGACGCGCTCGAGCACGCAGTGCTCGACACCCTGCGCGTGAACCGGCTGCCGGAGGGCTACATCCGCCCGCTCGTCTTCCTGGGCGAGGGGGCGATGGGTCTATTGCCGCGCGACAACCCGGTGCGCGTGGCGATCGCGGTCTGGAAGTGGGGCGCGTACCTTGGCGAGGAGGGGCTCGAGCGCGGGATCCGCGCCAAGGTGTCGAGCTACACGCGCCACCACCCGAACGTCTCGATGACCAAGTCGAAGACGTCGGGCGACTACGTGAACTCGACGCTCGCCAAGCGCGAGGTCACCCGGCTCGGCTACGACGAGGCGATCATGCTCGACACCGCCGGGCTGGTCTCGGAGGCGAGTGGGGAGAACGTGTTCATCGTGCGCGACGGCGCGCTCAAGACACCGCCGCTGCCGTCGGTGCTCGAGGGCATCACGCGCGACGCGGTGATCCGGATCGCGCGCGACAAGGGCATTCCGGTGATCGAGCAGCCGTTCACTCGCGACGAGCTCTACATCGCTGACGAGGCGTTCCTGACCGGCACGGCCGCCGAGCTCACCCCGATCCGCGAGGTCGATGACCGTGCGATCGGCGCGGGCTCGCGAGGTCCGGTCACGCGCACGCTGCAGACCACGTTCTTCGACGCCGTCCGCGGCCGCGACCGCAAGTACGAGAGCTGGCTCAGCTACGTGTAGAGCGCTGGACGTACACGGGATGGCCACAGTCGACTTCGTGATCGTCGGAGTCAACGGGGGCCTCAAGCGTAGAATCCCGGTTGTTCGCCTATCCCCCCACGGGCGCGAGGGCTCGCGGTGTATGCTCGAAACCGAGCGCGGGGTGGGTGCTGGAGATCGAGTATGAAGCGGATCGGCTGCGCGGCATTGCTGTTGGTGGCACTCGCGGTTCTTCGAGCTGGGCCTGCGAGGGCGTCGGACGGCTCGATCGAGATCAATGCGGCGAAAGCCGGGGCGGGCGGCGTGACCTCCTTCGACGGGCCCGGCTTCCCGGTCACCTTGAGCGCGCCCGGGAGCTATCGGCTGACGGGCGATCTCTTGGTCGGAGACCCGGGCACCGGCGCGATCTCGATCACCTCCGCGGATGTGACTGTCGATCTCGGCGGCTTCACGGTTTCGGGTTGTCCCTCCTTGCCGTGCCCGGCGGGCGCTGGCTCCGGCATCATCAGCTCCCGCGACGGCTCGGTCGTCAGGAACGGGAGGATCAATGGGATGGGCGCGGAAGGCATCGTGCTCCAGTCCCGCGCTCGCGTGGAAGACGTCGACGTGGCGGGCAATGGCGGCACGGGCATTACGGTCCTCCAGGGCAGCGTGCGGCGCGTGAGCGCGACCGGGAATGCCGGGGTCGGCGTGTCCCTCGGCGGGGGCCTGCTCGAGGACAGCGAGCTCCGCGGGAACGCGGGGCTAGGTGCGAGTCTCGGAAACGGCGCCAGCTATGCGCGCAACGTGTTCTCAGCGAACGCAACATCCGTGAGCGGCGGCCACGCGACCGGCGGCAACGTCTGCAGCGACAATCTGTGCTCGGTCTCGGGAGCGCGGCGCTTCTATCTGGGGGGGACGCCGGGCGTGAACGGAGCGAATGCCCAGAGCGGTTGCGTGACCGGGTTCCACATGGCGTCGATGTGGGAAGTCCATGAGCCGAGCGCGCTCTTCTACGACCGCTCCCGCGGCGAGACTTTGCCCGATGCGGGTCAAGGGCCGCCGAGCTTGGTCGGTTGGATACGCACCGGAAATTTCACGGACGCGCAGCCGAGTTTTGGCAGGGGGAACTGCAGCGCGTGGACGAGCAGCTCTAATGCGGATTACGGTGGGATCGCGTTTCTGGCCCCGGATTGGAATGGCGCACAGACCTCAACAATTCCCCCTTGGACGGGCTACCCCGTTCCCTGCGACTCCGAGTTCCTTGTCTGGTGCGTCGAGGACTGATCGGCGCAGGTCACTCAGGGGACAATCGCTGCCGGCGTCCTTGCTGAGGTGAACCGAACCTGCTCACCCGATGGCGTAGTCGAAGCTCGCGTCTAGCACGCGCTCGCGGTCGTCCGGCCCGAGGCGGTGCGGAACCCCGTTCCCGGAACTCCGCTTGTTCGTCCTATCCTCACTAACTAGTCAGCACCGCGCTGCAGGCGGCGGATCGTTTCAAGATAGATCGCCGCCCGTGGCCCGATCGCGGCCACTTCGATCTGCCTGCGCGCTTCGCGGTATACGATCCGGAAGCGCCCGACGCGCAGGCTGCGCCAACCGTCGAGCTCTCCCTTCAGAGCCTTTCCGGCCTCGGGGTCGCTACACAGCAGGTCGACGGCTGCACGCACGCGCCGATTCAGATCGGGGTGGAGCGAGCGGATGACCTGCTCGACATCCTTGGGTAGTCGGACCCCTCGCGCGCGCATCTCAGCGCGGGTCGCGGAACAATCGATTCAGATCCTTGGCCCGAAACGTCTTGGCGCGGCGCGCGCGCAGGGCTGTCACACCCTTGCGGATCTGATCCCGAAACTCCGGGTCGGAAAGCACGGCAGTGGTTTCCTTCCAGGACTCGAACTCGTCATGGCTCACGAGCACGGCCGCTGCGCGACCATTGCGGGTGATGCTGATCTCCTCGTCGGTTCGGGAGACCTCGGCCACCAGCTGGCTCAACTTGGCCTTCGCCTCGGCGAGGGGCAGGATCTTCATGCATGTACTCCGATGGTCCGAATTTAGACCAACCCACAGCTCGACTGCAAACGGGTCTCCTGCCGGAGCGTGAGCTTGGGGCTGGCCTAGCCGATGGCGTAGTCGAAGATGGCGTCGAGGAGGCGCTCGCGGTCGTCCGGGCCCAGGCCGTGCTCGACGGGGAGCAGGAGCCCGCTGGCGCGCGCCAGCTCAGTGGCGGGTAGACGCGCCAGCTCGCGCTCCGGCGCGGGAACCTGGATGCGGCGCGTCTCGACCCCGGCTTCCGCCAGCAGCTTGCCCAGATCGTCGGCGCTGGTGCGCGCGAAGCGCGTGAGCCGCAGCGCGTAGTGCGAGTAGACCGGGAGCGCGGCGGTGGGCGTCGGCGGCACCTGGAACGCGTCGTAGCGCGCGAGCTCGCTCGAGTAGTGGCTCGCGTTCGCGCGCCGGGACGAGAGCCGATCCTCCCAGCGCGCCAGCCGCTCGCGCGCAACGTGCGCGGCGCCGGCGCCGAGCCGCAGCTCGGGCGCGCGCGCCAGCACGCTGCCGGCCAGCGCCGGCGGCACGCACAGGAGCGCGATCGCACCACTCGGCGCGGAGGTCCCGAGCGGGAAACGGAACACGCAGGCGCAGGGAGAGGCGCCGAGCCGCGTGGCGCCGAAGCGGCCGCCGAGGCTCGCCCCGGCATCCTCGAAGATCTCGAGCCCGCGCTCCTCGGCCAGTCCGTACAGCGCGTCGAGGGGCGCAGGCTGGCCGAACGGGTGCGCGAGCAAGAGGCCGCGCGTGCGCGCGGTGAACGCTGCGCGCGCGGCCGCGGGATCGAGCGTCAACCGCTGCGCGTCGATGTCTGCGAACACCGCGCGCGCACCGACGCGCCGCAGCGCCGAGAGCGCGCTCGATGACACCAGTCCAGGACACACGACCTCGTCGCCTTCGCTCATGCCGAGACCCTGCAACAGCAGCGCGAAGGCCTCCTCCGGGTCGCGCAGCGCCAGCACGTGCGCCGCGCCGAGATAGTCGGCGACCTCCGCCTCCAGCAGATCCGTCTCGGCCCCCGGCTCGGGGAACGCGACCATGCGCTGCAGCCCGGCGTCGTCGAGCGGCTCGGGCTCGAGCGCAACGCCCCGGGCGAGCGAGACGCAGCTGCGCCCGATGCGATCGATGTGCTGCTCCAGCAGCTCCAGGATCGTCTCGACGACCTCCTGGTAGGCGTCACCGCCCTCGTCAGGCGCGCGCTCGGGCAACGCACGCGTGGTGGTCTCGTGCCCGCGCTGGCGCAGCGAGACCCCGGGACAGTTCGCGTTCTGGAAGCGGTCCACGACCTCGACCAGACCAAGGCGGCAGTTGCCGCCCACCGCGAGCGGGATCTCCGTCGAGACGCCGACGGCGAGCGCCAGCTCGGGGCGGATGCGGTCCTCGAGCCAGCGCACCATCTCCTCGCCGAGCTTGCGCCCGCTGCGCGCGGGAATTCCCGCTCGGTCGCACAGCTCGAGGATCTCCGGGCAGAAATCGCGCTCGCTGCCGCCTTCCTGGCCGATGTACGCCACCACGCGCTCGCCGCGCTCGAGCAGCCGCTCGAGCACGCACAACGCGCGGTACGTGCCCCCGATCAGCAGGATGCGCGGACCCTGCTTCATGCCCCTTCTCCGTCCCGTTCGCGCAGTGACTCGCCCTGGCGGCGCAGTGCGAGCTGCACCAGGCGCTCGCGATCGGCTTCGTCGATCTCCTCGAACGCGAAGGCGATGACCTCGCGGCCCTCGTGCGCGAAGCGCCGCGCCAGGCGCGCCAGCACTGGAATCGGCGGCAGTCCCGCCTCCGCGAGGTCGAGGGTCGCAAGGACCAGTGTGCCCGTCGGATGGGGCACGCCGAAGTCGCCGGCGAAGCCGGATGCAGAGAGTCCGATCGCCAGCGGCTCGTCGGGCTCGAGCAGCCAGCCATCCGCGCCGCCGGGTCCGGCGGCCAGCTGGCCGATGCGCCGATCGATGCGCTCGAGCGAGACCCAGATCCGCTGCAAGAGCTCGAGCATGGCGCGCTGCTCCGGAGCCTGGCGCGACTCGTCGAGCGTGCCCGCAGGCATCACCGGCGGCAGATGCTGGGAGCGCACCCACAGCCGCGCGCCCTCGAGCCCCGCGGGATCGACGAGGCGCAGCCCGACGCGCGCGTAGGTGCGGATTCGGAAGTACTCGCGCTCCCCCATCAGCGCTCCTCGCGCGGCAGGTCTTCGAGGACGCCGCGAAAGTCGCGCAGCGAACGCGGCAGCGCGTAGCCGGTGCGGTCGGCGATCTGCACCGGATCGCCGCCGGCCATGTCGGTCGCGAGTCCCTCGACGCTGTCGCGCAGCGAGAGCTCGGCGCTGGTCCAGCGCGCCTGCAGCCCGCCGTGCGTCCCGCCCTCGAGCTCCAGGAACTGGTGGATGCCGCCGAGCAGTGACACCAGCACCTGGAGCGCGTCGATCACTGACGCCAGCCGATCGGTGCCGGCGCGCTCGTGTCCCAGCCGGTAGTCGCGCGACACAGATTCGAGCGCGTCGCAGATGCGGCCGATCCACTCGACGGTGTTGGCCACCGCGTCGCGCGCCAGCGCGCCAGGTGGAGCACTGGTGACCTCGACCCTGCGCACCGCGGCCAGATCGAACTCGGCCAGACGCGACGGCGCGATCTCCTGGCCGTTCACGCGCAGGGCGCAGATCACCTGGCCGTCGGAGACCTCCGCTTCGATCTGGCGACCGAGCTCCTCGATCGAGCCGGCCGCGACCGCGAGGCGTTGTCCGTTTACCTCTAGCTGGACCATGTGGACTCTCCTGTGAGTGGAAGCGTGGGACGAGCCGCACCCGCTGCGGGAGCGACGATGGCGCGGGCGACAGCAGCCCGGCGCGCCAGGGCGCGGTAGCGCCGCTCGCTCGCCGCGGCGAGCGCTGGAAGCTCGCCCTCGGGCAGCGTCTGCAGGTCGTCGACGAGTGCTAGCGCGAGGGGCGCGGCGAGGGGCTCGGCCCGGCCGAGCGCGGCGACGCGCTCGTCCAGCTGCCTCAGGCGCCGGCCTGCGTCGGTGATGCGCGCGGCGGAGAGGCCCGGACGCGCGAGCGTGGCGCCGGTCTCGGCGGCCAGGTTGCCGAGCTCCTCCAGCGCCGCGAGCGTCTCGAGCGCGCGCTCGGGGAGCGTTTGCGCCTCGGAGCTCGCGGCGACGAACCAGCGCGCGGCGAGCTCGCGCGTGCGCGCGGGAGCGGCCGTCGGACCGCCGAAGCTCTCGACGAAGGCTGCGCGATACGCGAGCGCGAGCGTGTCGGTCGGGAGCGCCGCCCGCCGGTGTAGCGGCGCCAGTCGCCAGAGCCCGTGCTCGTCGAACTCGCTCACGAGGAGGTCGGCGCGCGGCAGGGCGGCGACCTCGGTGGTCGGCTCGCCGAGCGCCATGCGCGCGGCCAGGTCTCCCAGCCAGGCCGGTGGCACGTCCTCGTGGCACGCGGCAAAGCCGCATTGCACGCCGTGATTGCAGGGGGCGCACGCGATGCGCGAGTGCACCACGAGGTGTCCGTCCGCGTAGGGCCCGGTCTCGTGTGGGTACGCCGGTCCGAAGAAGAGCGAAAGAGTCGGCGTGCCGACGGCCGCGGCGAGGTGCATGGTCCCGGTGTCGCCGGTCACGAGCAGCCGCACGCGCCCGAGCACCGCCGCCAGCGTCGGAAAGTCCGTGCGCGCGACGAGGTCGTCGAACGCGAGCTCGGGACACGCCGCGGCGAGTGCCCTGGCGCGCGAGGCCTCGGCGGCGACGCCGACCAGGGCTACGCGCACGCCTGGCACGCGGCGCGCGAGCACGCGCAACGCCGCGGCATGGCGCTCGACCTCCCAGGTGCGCAGCTCGAGACTCGCTCCGAGCTGGAGTGCGATGCGCGGGGCGTCGCCGGGCAGCAGCGCGTTCGCCGTGAGGCGCGCGTCGTCGCGCACGCGCACCGAGAGGCGCTCGCCGCGTCCCGAGAGGCCTGCGGCGCCGAGGTACACGTCGACCAGGTTCAGGCGCGCGAGCGAGCGCGAGCGCACCAGCACGCCCATGTAGCGCAGCCACGGATCGTCCACGCGCCGCTGGCCGTCGCGATCGAGCGTGAAGCCGCGCACCTCGCGTGCGTCGAGCAGCGAGAGCAGCACGGCGCTGGTGCGCGAGTGGGTGAAGTTGAGCGCCAGGTCGAACCGGATGCGTTCGAGCCCCGCGACTGCCTGCTCCGCGGCGCGAAAGCGCTCGAGCCACGGCGTGCTCGTGGACGTCAGCGCCTGCGCCAGCGCGTCGCCGTCGAGCTCGTGCACGCGGTCGACCGGAGGCAGCAGCTCGGCCACCCCCTTGAAGCGCGACTTCACGATCAGATGCAGCTCCGCGTCGGGATGGCGGCGGCGTAGACCCGAGAGCACCGGCGTCGTCTGGATCAGATCGCCGAAGCGGGTGAGGTTCAGGATTGCGATGCGTTTCATCCCGCCTGCCCCACCTGGTTCAGCCAAACCACCTCGTGGTGGGACTCGCGCATGAACAGCACGAGCTTCTCGGCGCGCGAGAGCGGGCCCTCGGCGGCGGCGAGCGCGCGCTCGAGCGCGCCGCGATCCAGCGGGGTCTCGCGTTCGAGCCGCTCGAGCACGGCCGCGAGAGCGTCGCCGTGCTCGAGCAGGTCGAGCACTTCGCCCGCGGTCTGGCCGGCGCGCCGCCGGGGCGCGAGCGTGCCCGCGCGGCGCAGCTCGTCGATCACCTCGGCCATGCGCTGGCGATAGCTGTGCTCGGCGAGTGCGCGCGTGCGCCCGGCCGCAGCGATCTCGCGGCGCTCGTCGTCGTGCGCCAGGTAGTACTCGAGCAGGCGCCGGCACTCGGCGCCGTCGCGAAACGTTGCGACCTCCTTGCCGGGCCGGAAGTGACGCGCGAGCTCGCGGCGCTCGTCCACGAGCTGGAACGCTCCGGCGCCGGCGAGCTCGAACGCGCGCGGGTTCAGGAAGTCGCCGACCGGATTCACGCCGTCGCACCAGGGCGACGAGTGCAGGTTCAGGTTGACCTTGCTGGCGCAGTAGATCTTGTTCGTCGTCTCGGGTGAGAGACGCTGGTTCGGCTCGGGCATCATGGCGTCGAACGGCGCCGCTTGCGGCCACTCGGTGCCCCAGATGCGTAGGCCGAGATCCGCCAGCGCGGGCAGGAACTGCACGCGGTTGTGGTAGCCCGCGCCCACGAACGAGACGTCCGCGCCGTAACGCGCGCGCTCCTCCGGCGAGAGCGGCTCCGGTCGGTGCAACGCCGGATCGAAGGCCATCGGCAGATGGGCGCCGCAGCCGCCAGCCGCACGCAGCGGCCCGGGGAAGTCCTCGGGCTGCACGTGAAAGAAGCGCTCGTAGTGCGGCGCGAGCGCCTTCCAGGCGGGGAGCACGCGGAAGTCCTCGCAGAACCAGTGCGCGCGCAGACAGCCGAGCGCGCGCAGCGACTCGAGCGCCTGCGGGTCGAGCGGGGCCTGCGCCAGGGCGAAGACTAGATCCGGCGGGTCGTCGGCGAGCTCGGTGACGATCGCCTCGCCGACGAGCCGCACCAGCGCGGCCGAGAGCGCGTTGCACTCGCCGGTGCGCAGCGGGTCGGCGCGCCGCGCGTTGAGGGCGCGGTAGGCGGGCAGAAAGGGCTGCAGGTCGAGCTCGCGCACGCGGTGCCCGAGCTCGCGGAACGCGCGCGCGCAGAAGCGCGCGATCGGCAGCGTGCCGCCGTAGAGCGGCGGGATCACGGCGATCGACAGGGCCGATGAGGCACCGCCGGGCGAGAAGCGCCCGCGCAGGCAAGCGCACAGCTCGGGCGCGCGGCGCTCGGCAGTGGCGTGGGCGAGGAACAGACCGCGGGATGCGTCGCGGAACAGCGCGTGGGCGAGGGCGTCGTCCGCGCGCTCGGACACGACGAGCTCGAAGCGCGCGAGGACGTCCGTGAGCTCGACGAACTCGAACACGCGTCGCGCGACGTCGAGCGACGGCTCGATCACGAGGACGTCGCCGTCGAACGCGAGCAGAGCCGGTAGCGTGTGGACGCCGATGCCGAACACGACGAGGCGCCGCGCGCCCGCCGCGCTCGCCGTCGTGAGGAAGACCTGCGCGAGCGCGGCAGCGTCGGCGACGGGATCGACCGCGCTCGCCTCGAGTCGGTCGTCCACGACGAGCGTCGGCGCGCCCGAGACGGCGGGCTCCACGCGCACGGCCGCGGACGGCCGGCAGGAGCCGATCCGTGCGGCGAGCGCCGCATCGCGGCGCCGCAATGCCTCCAGGTTGCGCTCGAGTGTCCCCACTGGTTGCGCTCCCGCGAAGCAAGCGACGTGCCCCGCGCAGCATGCGACGTCTCGCGACGCGCGACGTCCCACACGCCACTCCCCCGGCAACCGCTGCCGGGGGCAGGAAGACCCGCCTTTGCCGCGATGGCTGTCGCCAAGCGGCCTGCGCACGCTGCGCGTGCTGCGCGCGCGGAGCGCTTGCCTTTGCCGCGATGGCTGTCGCCAAGCGGCCTGCGCACGCTGCGCGTGCTGCGCGCGCTTCGCGCTTGCCCCTAGACGTCGTGTGACAGGAAGGCCGGGTCAGAGCCGCGCGCGGGGCGGTAGCCGTGGTGCGCACGCGTCGCGACGCGCAGCGCGCCGAGTCGCGCAGCCAGGTCGGCTCGCGCCCGCGCCAGGGCGGAGCCGAGCTCGGCCTCGCCCTGCACCAGGTTCGCGAGGAGCGCCGGAGCGACGGCGCCCGGCGGCTCCGCTTCGAGCGAGCGCTGCAGAACGGCGCGGCGCTCCACCGCGGCGCAAAGCGCATCCAGGCGGCTCTCCGCGGGTGTAGCGAGCGCAGCGGCGCCGAGCGCGAGCCACTCGACCAGGCGCGCGTCGTCGCTCACGCCGCGCGGTTCTCCGTGGGACCGCGCAGGTCGAGCTCCTTCCAGCCGGCGAGCAGCCGCTCGAGCACCGCGATCGACTCACGTAGTGACTGCTGTTGTCCCTGCACGTTGGCCCGGGTGAGCGCGTTGAGCACGAAGCGGTACAGATCGTCCAGATTGCGGGCCACGTCGCCGCCCCTTTCGTGGTCGAGCGTGGCGAGCAGCTCGGAAACGATGCGGTGAGTGCGGCCGATGCCGTACCCGCGCAGCGCCGGCTCGTCGAAGCGCGCCAGCGCCTCGCGAGCGAAGCGCACGGCGCCCTCGTACAGGAGCACCACGATCTTCAGGGGCCCGGCGTACGAGACCTGCCCCGACTTGTAGGCCGCGATCGCGCGCTGCGTTTCGAGACTCATGATCGAGAATCCCCTCCGGTTCGGAAGCTGCTCATCGTCGCTGGCGTTGCTGCTGCATGAACGCCTGCAGGAAGCTGGTTTGCTGGGCGAAGCCGCTCACGGCGCGCTCGAGCGCCGCGAACTGCCGGATCAGGTTGCGCTCGACGACGGCGATGCGGTCGTTGGCCGCCGCGATGCGCTTGTCGAGGCTGGTGATCGTCTCGTTGGCCCCGGCGATGCGCGTGATGAGCGCGCCGTTGACGGGATCGACGAAGGTATCGGCGACGTCGCGGAGCTGGTCGGCGAACGAGTCCGTCCCCGCGAAGAAGCTCGCGACCGCCGGCAGGTCCGCCTCGATCGCGGCGCGCAGCTGGTCCTCGTCGAGCGCCAGCGTGCCGTCGCTCGCGAGGTCGATCCCGAGCTGACCCGCGGATGCGATGGAGCTCGAGCCGATCGAGCTCGCGATCACCGACGAGAGCCGGCGCTGCAGTGAGAGCAGCGTGGAGTCTCCGCTCAGCGGGCCGCCGCGGTTGGTGGTCGGGTCCACCTTCGACTGCTCGTTGATCAGCTCGACCACGTCGTTGTAGGCGTTTACCAGGCTGCTGATCGACTCGACGATCTCGTCGGTGTCTTCGTCCACGCCGACCGTGACGGTTCCGGTGGGATCCGCGGACGCGAGCTCGAGCGTCACGCCCTGGATCACGCCGTTGACGCTGTTCGATGTGCTGGTGATCGCAATCTGATTCACGCCCGGGTCGAGGATGACGCTGGCGTTCTGAGCGACCTGCGTCTGGGTGAATGTCGGCGCGGTGCCGCCGGAGAGACCCGCCGTGTCGGGCACCAGCGTCTGTGTGGCGCCGCTCTGGTTGCCGGTGACGACCAGCCGGTAGGGGGTCCCGCTGCCGTCGTTCAGAATGAAGGCAGTGACGTCGGCCGCGGAGTCGTTGATCGCCGTCGCCAGGCCCTGCAGAGTGTTGTTGGTCCCGTCGAGGGTGATGCTGGTGGTCGTGCCTGCGACCGTGAGCGAGAAGGTGCCGGAGCCCACGACGTCGGTGAGCGCGGCGTAGCCCTGCGACACCTCGCGCTCCGCTGCCGCGAGCTGTGACACACGCAGGAGCACGCTGCCGGGCCGGGCGGAGCTGCCGGCGGTCGCCCGCAGCACGCGGGTGTCGCTCGAGTTCGCCGCGTAGCGCTGGAATTCCTCGCCGACGGCAGGGCCGCTGCCGATGAGGTTCATGTTGTCGAGCGCGCGCAGCGCGTTGCGCAGCGCGAGCGTCCTGGTGTTGATCTTCTGGAAGGTCTCGAGCCGCTGCTGCTGGCTCGCCTTCTCGATCTCGAGCAGTCGGATCGGCAGCCGCTCGAGCTCGAGTAGCTGGTCGATGATCTGGTTGGTGGGAAGACCCGAGGAGAGGCCGCCGAAGGTGATCGAGCCGCGGCGGGTGGAGAGGATCGTGTTCGCCGCGTTCTGCGTGCTGTTGTCGGTCGCGCTGGTGTCTCGCAGTCCCATGCCCCGTCCACGCCCTTCGTTCGGGCGGGCCGCGACGCGGAGGCCCAGGCGCCCGGCGAATCACGGGCGGGGAGCGGATCGGCCGCTCCCGGCCCGGTATTCCCGGCCTCGCGACGCCCTGCTACTGCAGCAGGTTCAGGGCGATCTGCGAGGAGACGTTCGCCTGAGCCAGCACGGCGACGCCCGCCTGCTGGAGTACCTGCGCTCGTGTCAACTCAGCCGTCTCGAGCGCGACGTCCACGTCGCGGATGCGCGAGTTCGCGGCGGAGAGGTTCTCGACCGACACGCCGAGGTTGTTGATCGTCGACTGCAGCCGGTTCTGGGCGGCGCCCAGGTTGCCGCGCACGGTCGACACGCTCGAGAGCGCCGCGTCGATCACTGCCAGCGCCGACTGCGCGGAGGTGACCGTCGAGATCGCGGCCTGCGACGCCTGGATCGACAAGCCGCTGGCGGTGGCGTTCCCGATCGACAGACTGATGCGGTCCACCGCGGCGTTGTTGTTGATGTCGACCTGGAAGGTCAGAGCGCTGGTCGCTCCCGAGAGCGTTCCGTCGAGGAGCACGCGCCCGCCAAACCGGGTGGCGCTGGCGATGCGCGTGATCTCCGACTGCAGCGCCGCGAACTCGTTCTGCAGGAACGAGCGCTCGGTGTTGCTGACGGAGCCTTCCGAGGCGGCCTGCACCGCGAGCTCGCGCAGGCGGATCAGGATGTTTGCGATCTCGTTCAGCCCGCCTTCCGCCGTCTGGACCACAGAGATCCCGTCGTTGGCATTGCGCTGAGCCTGCACCAGACCGCGGATCTGAGCGCGCAGTGACTCACTGATCGCGAGCCCCGCGGCATCGTCACCGGCGCGCGTGATGCGCAGGCCCGACGAGAGTCGATCCATCGACCGCTCGAGGGCGTTCTGCGTCGTCGCCAGATTTCTCTGGGCGTTGATCGACCCGATGTTCGTATTGATCCGGAGACCCATCGTTTCCTCCTTGAAGTCGGGTTGTCGGAGCGTCCCTGCTCCGTTGCCCCTCCGAGCGAACACGTCCTGCGCCGGCCCTGCCGAGCGCAACCCCCGTTTCGGAACTGCCGGTGGGATCTTTAGGTGGAAAGGGAGCTTGCGCGTGTGCGCGGTTTGCGGGTTCAAGCGCGCGCAGCTCGGCGCCGAAGCCGGCGTCGTGGAAGCACTGAGCCAGGTCGCGGCGGAGCTGTCAGCCGTTGTCTCGTGTGATCGACTTGCGGACGTTTCTGCGTTCCTGGATCACGCGTTCGACGGCTCGCCCGGAATCGCCCGCGAGTTCCCGCTGCTGCTCGGCGCGAATGCGCACGAGCGTCGGCTGGTGCTCCAGGCGCGGGGGGCGATCGTTGCACACGCCGCGTGGCGTCCGCTCGCGCTGCGTTCGGGATCGCGGCGACTGCTCGCCGCGGGGATCGGTCTGGTCACCACTCACCCGGCGTGGCGCGGGCAGGGGCTGGCTACTCACATCGTCGCCGAGTGTCTGGCCGCCGCGGCGCGTGCGAGTTGTCGGGTCGCGCTACTCTTCGCCGAGCCGCGCGCCCTGTACGCGCGGCTGGGGTTCCAACCGGTTGGACGCGAGTGGCGCAGCGCAGTGGTGGATTCGGAGGGCGCCGCCTCACTCGACGTACGCGAGCTCACCGCTCCCGATGCGGCCGCGCTGCTCGCGCTGCTCGAGACGCAGCCCTACCGCGTGGAGCGCGACGCGCGCGAGCAGGCGCTGCTGCTCGGGATCCCCGGGACGCGCGTGTTCGGGCTCGAACGCGGCCGCGACATCCTGGCGTACTGCGTGCTCGGCAAGGGCCGCGATCTGGTCGGCGTGGTGCACGAGTGGGCGGGCGCGCCCGCTGCGGTTGCCCGGCTGCTCCGCGGCGTCGCGGCGCGCGTCGGGGGGGTGCGGCTGTTGTCTCCCGGCTGGTGCGAGCCGCCGCTCGGCGGCACACACGAGCGGGTCGCGATGGCGCAGGGCATCGCACTCGTGCCTGGCGCGTCCGCGCCGGACCTGCTCGGAGATGCGACCACCCCGGCGGCGTTCCCTACCTATGTCTGGGGCCTGGACTCTTTCTGAGCCCCTCGCGCTAGTCTGTCGCGGTGGCAGAGATCGTGCGCAATCCGACGCGGGAGGTTCGCGCGGGGGCTGTTCGGATCGGCGGTGGAGCGCCCATCAGCGTGCAGAGCATGTGCGCGACGCACACGCAGGACGTCGCCGCTACCGCGGAGCAGGCGGAGCGTCTGTACCTCGCCGGGGCGGCGCTGGTGCGCGTCGCCGTCGACAGCGCGAAGGACGCCGAGGCGTTGCCCGCCCTGCGCGAACGCACGCGCGCAGCGCTCGTGGTCGACCTGCAGGAGAACTGGCGGCTGGCGGCGCGCGTGGCGCCGTTTGTCGACAAGCTCCGCTACAACCCGGGCCACCTGCACCACCACGAACGGCAGCGGTCGCTCGGCGACAAGGTCGCCTGGCTCGCCGACATCGCTGGCGCGCACGGCTGCGCCCTGCGCGTCGGCGTGAACTGTGGCTCGGTCGCGCCGGAGTACGTCGAGCGCTTTCCCGCTGACTCGGTCGGGGCCATGGTCGCGTGTGCGCTCGAGCATTGCCGGCTGCTCGACGGCGTCGGCTTCACCCACTACGTGGTCTCGCTCAAGGACTCCGATCCGCGCAAGGTGATCGACGGCAACCTGCGCTTCGCGGCGGAGCGGCCGGACGTTCCGCTCCACCTCGGCGTCACGGAGGCCGGGCTGCTCCCCGACGCCGAGATCAAGACACGCGTCGCCTTCGAGCAGCTACTGGCGCGCGGGATCGGCGACACGCTGCGCGTCTCGCTCACGCTGCCCAACGAGCGCAAGCACGAGGAGATTCTGATCGGCCAGCGCATCGTCGACGACGTGCACGCCGGGCGCTTCCGCTCGGTGCCGGAGCTTCGCGGCGGGCTGAACATCATCTCGTGCCCGTCGTGCTCGCGCGTCGAGAACGAGCGCTTCGTCGAGCTGGCCGAGCAGGTGCGCGACCTCACGCTCTACGCGAAGCAGCACGACGTGACCATCGCCGTGATGGGCTGCCGCGTGAACGGGCCGGGCGAGACCGACGACGCGGATCTCGGGCTGTGGTGCGGTCCGCGCCACGTGAACCTGAAGCGCGGCTGTGAGAAGCTCGGCAGCTTCGGCTACGACGAGGTCCTGGCGCGCCTCAAGCTGGAGCTAGACGCCCTGATCGCCGGCCGAAGCTAGAGGGGCGACTCGAGCCGGGTCCCACGCAAGCGCGAAGCGCGCGCAGCGAGGGCGCCGCGCCCGAGCGAAGGCCGCTCGGCGATAGCCGTCGCGGCGCTGGCGGGGCAAGCGCGAAGCGCGCGCAGCGAGGCGCAGCCGAGCGTAGGCCGTAGGGCGCGGCCGCCCGCGCCCGTACACGGCTCAGACCAGCCGGTCGCGGCCGGACTGCTTGGCGCGGTAGAGCTTCTCGTCGACGGCGCGCACCAGATCGCGCCAGTCCTCGGGGGCGCCGCGCTTTCCTTCCACCCCGTCGACGCCCGCGCTCACGGTCACGTGCCCGAGCGGCGAATCCTGGTGCGGGATCGCCAGCAGGCGCACGCTCTCAACCATGCGCTGGACCGCCAGGCGCGCGCGTTCGAGCGGCGTCTCGGGGAACAGCACGACCAGCTCTTCGCCGCCGTAGCGGTAGACGTGATCGGCCACGCGGGCGGTGTCTGCGATCCGGCGCGCGACCTGTCGCAGCGCGTCGTCGCCGGCCACGTGGCCGTAGTGGTCGTTGTACTTCTTGAAGTGGTCCACGTCGAACAGCGCCAGCGAGTAGGGGCGGTCGTAGCGCAGCGCCGTGTCGTGGATGCGCGGGAGCGCCTCATCGAGCGCGCGGCGGTTGCCGATGCCGAGCAGCCCGTCGCGTAGCGACAGCTCCTCGAGCTTCTGGTTCGCCAGGACGAGCTCCTCGGTGCGTACCCGCACCAGCTCCTCGACGTGGGCCAGATACGCGTTCAGCAGATCGGTCTGCGTCACGATCCCGGCCAGCCGGCCGGCGCCGTCGGTCACGGGCAGGTGTCGCACCTTGCGCGCGCGCGCCAGCGCGAGCGCCTCGGAGAGCGGCATCGCCTCGGGGATGCAGAGCACCGGCGACGTCATCATCTCGCGCGCGGTGTTGCGTGGGCCGCCCTTGTCGGCGTAGTCCCACGCGCTGCGCACCAGGTCGCGCTCCGTGATGATCCCGATCGGGAGGTCGCCGTCGCAAACCATGACGCACGAGATCCGCTTCTCGCGCACCGTGGAAACAACGTCGCGGACCGGCATCTCGGGCGAGATGGACACGACCACGCGCGTCATCACCCCGGAGATCGAGAGCTTGGACACGCGCGCCTTCCCCCGGTTGCTTCAAGCTCCTATCGAAGCGAGCGCGCCGGAACTTGTGGCTCGTGCGTCTGACTAGCCTTTGCCGCGACGGCTGTCGCCGAGCGGCCTCCGCTCGCGCGGACGCGCTCGCTGCGCGCGCGCTCCGCGCGCTTGCCTAGCGCGAGAAGTGCTCGCGCAGCACTCGGGCGATCTGCTGCGCCGCGTTGCCCGCCCCGAATGGGTACCCCTCCAGCGAGGGCGGCTCGCTGGCCGGACCGCAGAGCAGCTCGAGCGCGCGCGGGACGATCCGGTCCGGGTCCGGGCCGACCAGCTCGACCAGGCCGGTGCCCAGCGCCTCGGGCCGCTCGGTGCGGTTGCGCATCACGAGCACAGGAGTGCCGAACAGGGGAGCCTCTTCCTGCACGCCGCCGGAGTCCGAGAGAATCAGATCGCTCGTCGCCATCTCGCGCAGGAAGTCGGCGTAGTCGAGCGGCCCGGTCAGCACGATCCGCGGGTAGCCGGAGAGCGCCTCGGTCAGCGCCTGCTTCACCGCCGGGTTGGGGTGCACCGGCAGCAACAGCTCGACGTCGGGAAGCGCGTCGTGGATCTCGCCCATCGCGCGCGCGATCCCGCGCAGCTCCGCCCAGTTCTCGCGCCGGTGCGCGGTGACCAGCACGCGGCGATGGCCGTTCAGACGCGAGCGCTTCTCGCGCGTGATGCCGAGCTGCTTCGCCATGAACAGCACGGCGTCGACCACTGGATTGCCGACGGTGAAGACGGTCTCGGGCGCGACCCCCTCGGCGAGCAGGCGCTGCGCGGCATGACGGGTCGGCGCGAAGTGCAGGTCGGCGATGTTGGTGATGAAGCGGCGATTCACCTCTTCCGGGAACGGCGCGCGCCGGTCGTCCGAGCGCAGCCCCGCCTCGACGTGGCCGGCCGCGATGCCGCGGTGGAAGGCGGCGAGCGCAAGCGCGAACGCGCTGGTGGTGTCGCCCTGCACGAGCACCACGTCGGGCCGCCGGCTCGCCATGATCGCGTCGCTCTCGCGCAGGATGTGCGCGGCGAGCGTCGAGAGGCGCGACGACGCCTGCACGGCCTCGCCGGACCCGTCGTTGGGCGCCGGCGACAGCTCGATGTCGGGCTTGATGTCGAAGGCCTGCAGGATCGGCTTGATGGCGTCGGCGTGCTGGCTGGTGGAGAGCACGGTCACGCGGAAGCTCGGATCCGCGCGCAGCGCCAGCACCAGCGGCGCCATCTTCACGGCTTCGGGGCGAGTTCCGAGCCCGAGTAGTACTTCGATCACGAGCGCACCTCCGCCCGCGGCCGCTCGGCACCGAACAGATGGCGCAGGCACAGCACGAGGCTGCGGCGGATCGTGCGCAGCACGTCCATCGACGAGTCACGCTCGCTCTGCGTGAAGTCGATCTTGAGCCCGACCTCGGCGACCTTCGGCTTGAAGCGGCGCAGCTTCAGCAGAATGTCGGGCACGGCCTCGAAGCCGCGTTTGTCGATGAAGCGGTCCTCGCCCCACGCGGCAATCGCCCGCTGCAAGAGCGAGGCGCGGAAGCCGCGCACCAGGTTGGTGTAGTCGTGCAGGCCGCGAACCGGGAACAGCGTCGAGTAGAGCAGGTTGGCGCCGCGCGAGAGCACGCGGCGGTAGAGCGGCACGCCCGCGAAGCCCTCGCCGAAAAGCGGGGTCGCCACGGCGAAGTCCGCGCCGGCAGCGATCGCCTGCGCCAGCTCCACCAGCTTGCTCGTCGGCTGCGTGCCGTCCGACTCGGTCGTCAGCACGATGTCGTCCGGACGCGACGAGCGCGCCGCAGCGCACATCCCGGTCGAGAGCGCGCCACCGAGGCCGCGGTTGCTGCCGTGCTCGAGCAGCGTCACCGGCAGCTCCTGTGCCGCGGCGCGCACGACCTTCACGGTGTCGTCCTTGCTGCCGTCATCGACCACGATCAGCTCGTGGTCCTCGAAGTGCGCCTTCGCGAGCAGCTCGTGCGCTTCGCGCAGCACGCGCACGATCGCGCCGGCCTCGTTGTAGGCGGGGAACACCACGGTCACCTTCGGCATCGACTTCGGCATCAGAGCGTCTCCCAGCGTCCAGAGTTCAGGCTGCGGTACCCGGCGTGAATCAGCGCGACCGCGCGCGCGCCGTGATCGGGCTCCTCGTGCTTGTGGCGGCGGCGCAGGAAGCCCTCGATCAGGGCCTTGAAAGCGCCGCGCTTGTCGTAGCCGCCGGCCACCACGCGCTCGCCGGCCGCGTCGCGCAGCACCGTCTGCGCCCAGCCGATGAGCAGCTCGCCGTCGGTGCCGACCAGGCGCGCGATCGGCGCCGGGATCTGGCGGTTCCAGGACAGCGTGATCTGCGAGACCAGCCCGTCGTGGTGCTCGACCTCGACCACGATCTCGTCCTCGACCGCGCCGCCCTGCACGCGCTTCTCGTCCAGCATGCGGATGCGCGAGACGGCCCCCGCGAGCGTCTCGACCACGTCGAGCGCGTGCGGACCGTTGTCCATCCACACGCCGCCGCCGGAGATGGCGGGATCGCCGTGCCAGCCGGCGTTCGGGTCGAGCTTGCCCGAGAACACGTTCTCGATCCGCGCCAGGCGCCCGACAGCACCCGCCTCGACCAGCCGGCGCGCACAGCGCAGCGACTCGGTCACGCGGAACTTCGCGGCCGTGATCACGGTGCGGCCGAGCCGCGCCGCGGTCTTCTCGATGCGCTCCGCCTCCGCCGGGATCGGCGCGAGCGGCTTCTCGACCAGCAGGTCGACTCCCGCGTGCAGCAGCGGCTCGACCACCTCGAGGTGGCTCGCCGGCGGCGTGCACACGATTGCGACGTCCGGGCGCACGCCGGCGTCGAACAGCGCCGCGAGCGTCGGGAAGGTCAGGAGCCCCGCTGCCCGCGCTGCGTCGGCGCGCTCCACGTGCGGCTCGACCGCTGCGACGAGGCTGACTTCCGGCAGCTCGGGCAGCACGTCGCGGTACGACGCCGCGATCCGCCCCAGACCGATGATCGCGAGCTTCTTCTCGCTTACTGCAGGCATGACACCGCCTCCTCAGTGGCGCGCGCGATGAACTCGACGTGCTCGTCGGTGTACTGCTCGTTCCACGGCAGCACGACCACCGTCGCCAGGCCGTGGTAGGTGCCCGGGAAGTCGGCCTTCGCGAGCGTCGGCAGCGTGCCGGGGTTGGCGTCGCGCAGCGAGTACGGCCAGCGGCTGGTGCCGAACGTGCGCTGCTCGCGGATCACCTCGCACTCGAATGCGGGCTTGACGATGTAGCGCGGTGCGCACCAGACGCCGCGCTGCTTGAGCTCGCGGCCCAGCGCGTCGGCGCCTCCCTTGAGCACGGACGGATCGACGATCAGCGGGTACTTCCAGTAGACGTGCGTCGCGTTCCGCGCGGCGGCGGGCAGGACGAGGCCGGGCGTACCTTCCAGCAGGTCGGTCAGGCGCTTGGCGGTCGCCTGCCGGCGCGCCACCACCCCGTCGACCTTCTTGAGCTGCGCGCGCGCGACGGCGCCCTGCAGCTCGGTCATGCGGTAGTTGGGCGCCAGGAAGTAGTGATCCGGATTCGGATCGCCGTAGCCCCAGGCTTTGTCGGAAAACAACGTCATGTGGCGCGCGAGCTTCGGATCGCGCGTGAGCACCATGCCGCCCTCGCCGGTCGTCATGTGCTTGCCCTGCTGCAGCGAGAAGGCGCCGATCGCGCCGAAGGTGCCGGTGAGCTCGCCGTCCAGCGTCGCCAGGAACGCCTGCGCGACGTCCTCGACGACCGGCAGCCCGTGGCGGGCGGCCACTGCGAGGATGCCCTTGATGTCGCAGGGGTTGCCGAACAGGTGCGTCGCGACGATCGCGCGCGTGCGCGGCGTGATGCGCGCGGCCACGGTCTCGGGTGTCACGTTGAGCGTGATCGGGTCGACGTCGGCGAAAGCCGGGATCGCGCCTACGTACAGGATCCCCGAGATCGCCCCCATGTCGGTGACCGGCGTGGTGATCACCTCGTCGCCGGGCTCGAGGCCGAGCGCGGCCATCGCGGTGTGACAGGCCGACGTGCCGGAAGTGACGGCGCGGCAATGCGGCATCGCGTAGCGGGCGGCGAACTCCTGCTCGAACGCCTTGACCTGAGAGCCCTTGGTGCAGTTCAGCGTTCCGGAGCGCAGCACCTCGTGCAGCAGAGACAGCTCGGGCTCACCAAAGTCACGGCCGGAGGCGTCAGCATCCGAAGGAAGAGCAACACGGTGGAGGTCAGACACGTCAGGAGTCTCCTTTCAGCTTGAAAACGGTTTCGCGTGCCAGGGTGATGTTCGTGTTCGGGCTCGTCTGGATCCGCGGGTAGGCGAGCTCGTCGCAGCACAGATAGACGCGCGTGTCGCCTACGCGCGGCCGCGGTCGCCGCTCCAGGTAGCCGAGCGGCCAGACGGGCTGGACGTCGCGCTGGCGGAGCACGTGGATCGCCTCGAGCTGGCTCGGGTCGAACGCGGGGAAGGCGCTGGCGAGGGCGGCGCGCGCGCGGGCGCGAACTTGCTCGTCGGGCAGCCGCCAATCCTCGCTGCCGTAGCGCGTGTAGCGCAACAGGTGCGAGACGTGGCGCCCGCCGCACCATTCCGGCGGCGTGACGTGCGTCTCCTCGCAGACGCCCTGGAACCAGAGCTCCTCGTCGGCGATCACGGTCCAAAAGCTCGCGTGCAAAGCACTCTTCGCGACCACGACGGCGGACAGCAGGCTCTGGTACTCGAGGCCGGGATCGACGAGCTGCGCAGCGACGCGGCCGCGCGCGAGCTTGGCGAGCTCGGGCAGGCGCAGGGTCGAGATCGCCGCGTCGAAGTACTCGGTGCGGCCGTCGACCTCGAGCGCGACGCCGGCGCCCTGCACGTCGATCGCAGTGACCGGCGAGAGAGTTCGGATCTCGGCTCCGCGCTTCTGGAGCGAGCTGGCGAGCTCGCTCGCGAACCAGTCGAAGCCGCCGCGCAGGGCGCCCTTCACCTCGCGCCGGCCGTTCTTCTCGCGGTTCATGCGCTCGTAGACCCAGTACGCCGGGATCGAGTCACCGGCGTCGCCGAACTTGGCGCGCAGGTACGGCGCCCACAGGCGCTGGTACACCCGCTCGCCGAACAGCTCGGTGAGCCACTCGCGCGCCGGGACGCCGTCGAGGTCGAGCCCGAAGCGCTGCAGGCGTGTGGCGCGGAACGTCGCCCACGCGGTGCGCAGCCGATCGAGCGGCGCCAGCGCGCCGAAGCGGAGCAGATCGGTTCCGGAGTGGAGCGAATGCGTGCGGCCGCCGGAAATGAAGCTCGTGGGGGCCGCGCGCCAGGCGAGCCGACCGAGGGCCTCGTGCTCCGCCATCAGCCCGATCAGCGCGCTGTCGTTGTCTTGCACGAGCTGCGGAAAGCGGCCGAGGCGGACGCCTTCGTGGAGGAACGGCAGGGCCGAGCCACCGGTCTCGCCGGAGGCTTCGAAGACGACGGGCTGGTGCCGGGCCTTCAGCACGTAGTGACCGCTGGCGAGGCCAGCGATACCGCCGCCGATGACCGCAACCCGCATGCCCAACCCCGCTGCCCTCCCCGCGTCCGCATCGAGCAAGACCGGTGCCGTAGATCACACCCGTGGGTGGCGAACTGCCCCCATGGCTCGAACCCAACGGCCGGCTCCGGCGGAAAACACCGCACGAGAACCAGACGTTGCGAAGCCTTCCCGCAACCCCCCTGCCGACTACTGGTACCAGAAACACGTGATCGGTGTCACGTTGAAAGCGGGAAATCCTTGCCCTTCGGAGCCTCTTCACCGGCAAGCCACACGCAGCTCTCGAACCGGCGCTTCCTCTTTTGGAACGCGGGCCGCCCGCGGAGTGGGCAGTGCGCTTCCTAGAGCTGCTGGGGCCGGACGGACCCGAGGCTCCTGATAGACTGCGCGGGCGCCCCACCCCGATCCCGCCTGCCGGCGATCCAGGAGGTCGAGGCGTAAGCGAAGGAGGGGCGGATGGCAGGGGATCTTCCCGCGGTAGCGCTGGCCGCGGTGCCGGGGCGCCGGCGCGCCACCTTGGACCTCGCGCGCGAGATCGAGCGCCGGGGTTTCTCCGGGATCTACTGCGCCAGCTTCGGCGACGGCATGGGGCTGTGCGAGGCACTCGCTTTCGCGACGGAGCGCATCCCGTTCGGGACCGCGATCGCCAACCTGTACACACGCCACCCCTCGGACTTCGCGCAGTCCGCGGCATTCATTCACGAGCTGTCCGGGGGTCGCTTTCGCTTCGGGATCGGCGTGAGTCACGGCCCGGCGCATCAGCGACTCGGAGTCAGCGTGGGACGTCCGCTCGCAGACATGCGCCGGTTCGTCGAGCAGGTGCGCGCCGAGCCGCGGGTCGGCGAGCTGCCGCCGCTCGTGATCGCCGCGCTGCGCGAGCGCATGGTCGCGCTCGCGGGCGAGCTCGGAGCCGGCGTGGTGTTCGCCAACGCCGCGCGTACCCACATGCCCGCGTCGCTCTCCGCGCTGGCGGCGGCGCGCCGTGGCGATCCCGGGCTGTTCGTGGGGAACATGATCCCGACCTGTATTTCCGACGACCGCGCCGCCGCGCTCGCCGTGAATCGCCGCACGCTCAGCGGCTACGCGCTGCTGCCGAACTACCGCAACTACTGGAAGGAAGCCGGGTATACGGAGGAGATGCAGGCGGTCGAGAAGGCGCTCGCCAGCGGACAGCGCGAGCGCGTACCGGAGTTGCTCTCCGAGCGCTGGCTCGCCGACACCACGCTGTTCGGGACCGCGAGCCAGGTGCGCGACGGCGTGGAGGCATGGCGCGCGGCCGGAGTCTCGACGCCGATCCTGGTGCCGTCCTCGGCGGTCGGGAACCAGCTCAAGGCCTTCGAGGAGCTGTTCGCAGCTTTCAGCTAGCGCTAGTCCGAGCCGCGATGGCTGTCGCCAAGCGGCCTACGCACGCTTCGCGTGCTGCGCGCGCGCTTCGCGCGCTTGCCCGAGCCGCGATGGCTGTCGCCAAGCGGCTACGCACGCTTCGCGTGCTGCGCGCGCGCTTCGCGCGCTTGCTAGCGCCCCTTGCGCTGTAGCTCCTGGGTCGAGGTGAAGCTCGAGCGCTCCTTGTCCGTCGGCGGATCGGTGCGCAGCTCGTACGACTCGCGCAGCCAGCTCTCGCCGCCGGCCTGCCACATGCTCTGTGCCGCGGGCAGGATCACCCCGGAGCCCTCGCCGTCGGGCCGCGGCGCGAGCGGGTCGTCGCCCGAGTAGCGCCCCACGAAGATTCCGACCTCGTCGATCGCGCCCTTGGCTCGGCTCGTGATCCAGTAGAGCGGCTGGGCGGTCTCTGCGTCCAGCCAAAGGCGCACGCGCGACGTCGGAACCTCCTGCGAGCGCGCGAGCCCCTCGACGAGGACTGCCCGCCGAATCTCCCAGCGGTCGGAGGCGACGGACAGGCCGCTCGGCCCGTACGAGCGCTCGTCCGCGGCGGGGAAGCCGAAGCGCGTCGAGTTGATCGGCGCGATCAGATCGCGCGCCTCGACGAGCGACCACGTGTAGGCGTTCGGGCGCAGCAACAGCCCCGTGAAGCCGCGGCGCCAGTTCTCGGAGACGCTGATGCTGCTGTCCGGGGTGGAGATGTTGGCGTCCTGGGGAAGCAGCAGCCTGCCCGAGCCGGGCACGTTGGCGCGGGTGTAGCTCGGCATGTACAGCCCATCGACGGAGGTGGGAGGAGCGCGCCGCACGCGGCGCTCCTCGGGCATCCACACGAAGATCTCGTCGGAGCGGGCGGGGTCCTCGTCCGAAGTCACCGGGCGGAACTGGCGCCACGCGAGGCCACGCGAGATCTCGGGCTTGCGGAAGCGCCCGCCGGCGGCGAAGCGGTTGTCCCCCTCGCGGACGGGCAGATAGAAAATCTCGCCCTCGTAGGTCTCGATGCTGCGGCCGCGCTTTTGCACGTGCAGGATCCGGAACGCGCCGCGAAAGCCGGCGCCGACAAAGCGGTAGCGGTAGGTCCAGGCCCAGCGCGCGCCAGCGTCGGGTGCGGCGTCGGAGATGTCCTGCAGCCGAAACGGCAGGCCGGTTCCGGTCCAGCCGCGCAGGCTCCCGCTCGGGTCCACGCTCGCCTGCCCGGCTCCCGCGTCGCTGGCTGCCTCGAAGCGCTTCGAGGTCGGATAGCGCCGATGACACGGCCCGATCTCCATGCGCATGCCCTCGAAAAAGAAGCTGTCGCGTCGCTCCCAGATCTCGGCCGGCAGGTATCGCGCGAGCTTGTCTACCCCGTCGAGACCGAGGAGATCGCCAGGGCGGAACGCGGGCGGGACTACGTCCTCGGTGGCGGGCTCCTCGCCGCCCGGGGCGACCGGATAGGGCGGGCAGTCACCCTCGTCCGGGAGCTCGACCGCCCCGGCAGCGGTCGCGAGCGAAGCCAGCAAGACCCCTACGCTCGTGCGAAGCATCTGGTCGCGCAGGATACTGAATGCGCCCGGGGCGCTTGCGGGGGAGGCCGCTCGTCGGTCAGTGTCTGACCCGTGGACGTGCTCGTAGAGCTCCTCGAGGCCGTGCGCAGCGGGAGAACGGTGCGGGTTCACACCGACGACGAGGTCGCGGTGGTGAGAGTGCTGCGCGTGGCGGACGGACGGGTGCTGTACGAGCCGGTGACCTCGTCGCGGCCCGAGCGCTACGCAGTGTGCGATGCCGCGGGCTTCGAGCTTTCGCTCGCCGCCGTCCGCCGCGTTAGCCGCGTGGCAGCCCGGCCGCGACGGCCCGGCTAGTCCGGCCGCGACGGCCCGGCGAAGCCGGGCCTGCGGCTTCGCTCGCTGCGCGCGCGGAGCGCTTGCGGGTCTGAGCCGCGATGGCTGTCGCCAAGCGGCCTCCGCTCGCGCCCGAGGCGGCGCTCGCTGCGCGCGCGGAGCGCTTGCGGTCCGCATCAGGCTTGGGTCACGCTTCCAGGGGTGGATCCGCAGGCGTGGCTCGCGTTCCTGCTCGAGATCGCGGATCGGACCGACCCGATCGCGCTCGAGCGCTTCCGCGCCCAGGATCTGCGCGTGGAGGAGAAGCCGGACCGCTCGCTCCTGACCGAAGCCGATCTGCGCGTGGAGGAAGAGGCGCGCCGGCTGGTCGCCGCGCACCACCCGGAGATCGGCGTCTTCGGGGAAGAGCAGGGAGAGGACGTTGCGCGCGGATCGACGCGCCTGATCATCGATCCGATCGACGCGACCGCGAACTTCGCGCGCGGCATCCCGGTGTTCGCGACGCTGCTCGCGCTGGAGGAGGGCGGCGAGATCGTGGCTGGCGTCGTGAGCGCGCCGGCGTTGCACACGCGCTGGACTGCGGCGCGCGGGGCGGGGGCGTGGTGTGGGCGCCGGCGGCTGCGCGTGTCGGGCATTTCCGACGTCTCGCGCGCGCAAGTCTTCCACGGCAGTATCGGCGGCGTCGAGGTGCCGCGCCGGGTTCCCGGCATCCTCGAGCTCTTGCAGCGCAGCCAGCGCCAGCGCGGCTTCGGCGACTTCTACCAGCACGTGCTCGTCGCGGAAGGTGCAGGCGAGGTTGCGATCGACCCGATCATGCAGCCGTGGGACGTCGGCCCGCTGCTCGTGATCGTGGAGGAGGCCGGCGGCAAGGCGACGACGCTCGGCGGCGAGCGCACGCTCTACGGCCGCAGCCTGGTGTCGAGCAACGCCCTGCTCCACGACGCGGCGCTGGCGATCTTGTCTGGGGTGAGCTCGCGCAGCCAGGAGCGCGACCGAAGGGACGGGTAGCAAGCGCGCGAAGCACGCGCGCAGCGAGCGCGTCCGCGCGCGAGCGAAGGCCGCTCGGCGATAGCCGTCGCGGCGAAGGCAAGCGCGCGAAGCGCGCGCGCAGCGAGCGCGTCCGCGCGCGAGCGAAGGCCGCTCGGCGATAGCCGTCGCGGCACGGGCCTAGAGCGAGATCGGCTCGGCGCTTTCGCGCGCGCGGTCGAGCGCGGCGAGCGCCGCCGACAGCAGATTGCGCTCGTCGCCGACCTCGTCGCCGCGCAGGCCCGCCACGCCGATCGTCACGCCTAGCTGGAGCTCGCCGCCGCGCAGCGGCACCGGCACTCGTTCCAGCGCGACGCGCAGGCGCTCCGCGGCCGCGAACGCTGCGTCGCGGGAGCAGCCCACGAGGAGGGCGCCGATGCGATCGCCGCCGACGCGGCCCGACGGATCGGTGGGGCGCAGCGCCGCGAGCGTGCGTGCGCCCACCTGTGCGAGCAGCTCGTTCAACGCGGCGGCGCCGCGCTCGCTCGCCACGTCCTTCAGGCCCGCGACTTCGAACACCAGCACGGAGAGCGGAGCGTGACGGCGCCGCGCGCGCAGCTGGTGCGCCTCGACGAGCGCCTGGAACGAGTTCTCGCAGATCATGCTCGTCGCGGCGTCGTACTCGAGCGCCGGCGACAGCTCGCGCGTGCGTTCCTCCAGCTCAGCGCTCGCCGCCGCCGCGAGCTCGGTGCTCTCGCGGTCCGACGCCAGTGCGGAGTCCGCGAGGCGACTGTTCGCCTCTTCGAGCAGCTCCGGGAAGCCGAGCTGGTCCTCGAGGGCGATGTCGAAGAAGGCCGCGGCCTCGCGCAGCTCGCCCGGAAGCTCCGCCACCAGCTCGAGCGCGCGCGCCTTCGGGATGCCGAGCGCGGACGCCACGCGCGCGTCGAGGGTCGCGGTTTCGACCGCGAAGCCGCGCACCGACAGCGCGCGCGTACAGAGCCAGGCCACGGACAGCACGTGCGCGCGCTTGTGAGCGGCGGCGTCCAGCGCGACGGAATCCGGATGGTGATGGGCCGCGACCAGCGCCCGCGTGCTCTCGGGGAAGCCCCACTTCTCGAGCAGCAGCCAGGCGATGCGCACGTGGTCCGTCTCGAGCTCGGCGCGCTCCAGCTCGAGCAGGTCGCGCTCACCCGCCAGGAAGCGCGAGACGAGCCCTGCGTAGCCGTCGACACCCTTGAGCAGCACGAGCACCCCGCTGTCGGCGATCAGCCCGACCAGGAACGCCTCCTCGGGGTCCCAGCCGCCGACCTCGCGGGCCAATCTGCGGGCGGCAAGCGCGTTCAAGAGCGACGCGCGCCACAGCGCATCGAGCAGCGTGGAGCCGTCGCCGCCCCCGCGCAGCTTGTGAATCAGCGAGAACGACAGCGCCACGCTCTTGACCGCGTTCATGCCGAGGTAGAGCGCTGCGTCTCGCAGCGACGTCACCTCGCGCGTCATCCGGTACATGGGCGAGTTGATCAGGCGCAGGAGCTTGGTGGCGAGTGCCGGGTCGGTGCCGATCGCGCGCGCCAGCTCGCCGAGGTCGGCGTCGTCGCGCCGCGCCAGCTCGAGCACGCGCTGTGCGACCCGGGGCAGGGTCGGCAGCGAAGGAGACGCGAGCAGGCGGCTTTCGAGAGCGTTCATCGATGGACTCGCCGGCCGGAAACATGACGGCCTCGCTGCGAAATCGGCCGGACCGCCGCTCCAGTTGAGCTGCCCAGTGCGAGCCCTTGCCCGCCCGAGGCGCGCGTAGATAATGGGGACCACTCAGGTGCCAGGAGAGCGAAGGGTGAGCGCACTCTCCCCCGAGGCCGCGCTGGCGGCCAAGACGTTGCGGATCCTTACCGTCGACGCGGTTCGTCAGGCGGGCATCGGCCACGTCGGGCTCCCGCTCGGCTGCGCGGACCTCGGCGTGGTGCTGTTCGGCAGTGTGCTGCGGCACGACCCGAGCGATCCCGCCTGGCCCGATCGCGACCGCTTCGTGCTGTCGGGCGGACACGGCTCGATGCTCCTGTACGGGCTGCTGCACCTGTCGGGCTACGCGCTGTCGCTGGACGAAATCCGGCGCTTCCGCCAGCTCGGCTCGGCTACGCCAGGCCATCCCGAGTACGGACACACCCCCGGCGTCGAGACGACGACCGGCCCACTCGGGCAGGGGTTCGGCAACGCGGTCGGTATGGCGATCGCGGAGCGCATGCTCGCCGCGCGCTTCGGCTCGGAGCTGGTCGACCATCGCAGCTACGTGCTCGCGAGCGACGGCGACATGATGGAAGGCGTCGCCTCGGAGGCGGCGTCCCTCGCCGGACATCTTGGCCTCGGCCGCCTGATCGTGCTGTACGACGACAACCGCGTCACCATCGACGGCGCCACGGACCTGGCCTTCTCCGAGGAAGTGAGCGCGCGCTTCCAGGCGTACGGCTGGGACGTGCAGCGCGTCGACGGCCACGACATGCAGGCCGTGCGGCACGCGCTCGCCGCGGCCCAGCAGTCCGAGGCGCGCCCGCACCTCGTGGTGTGCCGCACGCACATCGGCTTCGGCTCGCCGGCCGTCGACACCGCCGCGGCGCACGGCCACATCCCGGACGACGCCGTCGAGTTGACACGCCAGAACCTGGGCTGGACGCTCCCGCCGTTCGAGCTTCCGCCGGGCGCGGGCGAGGCGTTCCGCGCCAACGCCGAGCGCGGCCGCGAGCAGCGCCTCGCCTGGGAGTCGCGCCGGGCGCGCGCGCTGCGCGACGAGCGGGTCGCCCGGCTCTGGCAGGCGCACTTCGAGGCTGCGCTCCCGGACGACCTCGCAGCACGCATCCCCGACTTTCGCGGCGAGAAGCCGCTGGCCACGCGCCAGGCGTCCGGGCGCGTGATCAACGCGATCGCGCCCGCGCTGCCGTCGCTCGTCGGAGGCTCCGCCGACCTGGCGGGCTCGAACCTGACGACGATCAAGGACGGCGGCAGCGTCGAGCGCGGCAAGTTCGACGGGCGCAACCTGCACTTCGGCGTGCGCGAGCACGGCATGGCCGCGATCGCCAGTGGCATCGCGCTGCACCGCGGGCTGCGACCGTACGTAGGCACCTTCCTCGTCTTCAGCGACTACATGCGCCCGTCGCTGCGGCTCGCCGCGCTGATGGGCGTGCCCGTCGTCTACGTGTTCACGCACGACTCGATCTTCGTGGGCGAGGACGGTCCGACGCACCAGCCGGTCGAGCACCTCGCCGCGCTGCGGGCGATTCCGAACCTGGTGGTGTGGCGTCCCGGTGATGCGCGCGAGACCGCCGTCGCCTGGCGCGCGGCGCTCGCGAACCGCGCGGGGCCGAGCGCGCTCGTGCTCACGCGCCAGGCCGTTCCAGTACTCGACGCAGACGGCGTCGAAGCCGGAGCCGCGCGCGGCGGCTGGGTCGCGATTCCCGAGCGCGGCGGTGCGCCCGAGCTGGTCGTCGTCGGCAGCGGATCCGAGACTGCGCTCGCGGTCGACGCTGCGCGCGCGTTGGCGGCGGAGGGCCGGCGCGTGCGCGCGGTGTCACTGCCTTCCCTCGAGGTGTTCCTGGCGCAGGACACGGCGTGGCGCGAGTCCGTGCTGCCGCCGGGCGTGCCGCGCCTGGTCGTCGAAGCGGGCGTTCCGCTCGGACTCGCGCCGCTCGTCGGACCGCTGGATCGCTTCCACGGGATGACGGGCTTCGGCGCGTCGGCGCCGTGGAAGGCGCTAGCCACTCACTTCGGCTTCACGGTGGAGCGCGTGACTGCCCTGGCGCGCGAGATGCTCGCGTGAGGTCGCGCGCCCTCATTGCGGCGCTCGCGTGGGTCGTGGGCGGCGCGTGCGGGCCGATCCAGCGGCTGCCGGGCGGGCCGCTGCGCGGCGAGCTGATCGTCGAGCCGGTCAGCGACTGGTCGGTGGCGGCGCAGAGCCCGTTCGCGGCGGTGGAGAGGCGCCCGGAGTACCCGCACTCGGTCACGACGATCGTCTGGGGAGAGGGCGACCGCCTCTACGTGCCCGCGCGCAATCCGCGCGGCAAGACGTGGGTGCGCAACGCGCTCGAGGACCCGCGCGTCGTCGTGGCGATCGACGGCAAGCTGTATCTCCGGCGCGCGGTACGCGTGACCGACCCGGCCGAGCTCGATCGAGTGCGCCTCGGCGTCGCCGCGAAGTACCAGCGCCCGCTACCGGCCAACCCCGAGCAGCTGCCGGAGACCTGGGTCTTCCGCATGGATCCACGTTGAGGCGCGTGGCGCTCGCCGGCGCGGCGCTGCTGGCGGGCTGCGCCACGTTCGCGCCGTCGATCGACGACACCTACGTGGCGCGGAACGCGCCGACCCGGCTGTACGCGGGCGATCCAGCGGCGGCCGTGATCGTGGGCGACATCGGCGACCCGCATGCGGGCGGCGACGCGCTCGCCAGGCGCATCGCGGCGCGGCTCGAGAATGCGCCTGGGGCGCCGGTGCTCGTGCTCGGCGACGTGTTCTACGGCTTCGGCCTGCTCGGCACGTGCGACGGCAAGACCTCGCGTCGGCGCTGCGACGACCCCGGCACGCCGGAGGCGCAGCTCGAATCGGTGCTCGGTCCCTTCCGGCGCGCGCTCGGCTCGCACCCGCTGATCGCGATCGCGGGCAACCACGATCACTACGGCGATCCCGACTCCACGGCGAACGCCTGCCGGCTGATCCCCGCCGCGGCGCCGCGCTGGCGCTACCTCTCGCGCGGCTGCGGGCTCGACGCTCCCGCCGTGGCGGTCATCGACGCGGGCGCGCTCGCGTTCGTGGTGATCGACAGCGAGATCATGCTGCGCGAAGGCGGGTACCGCGAGGCTGCGCTGGTGACGTTGCGCGCGGAGGTCGCGCGTCTGCGGCGCGAGCGGCCGGGTGGCTGGATCGCCGTGGCGGCGCACCACCCGCTCGAGACCTATGGCTCGCACGGCGGCGCGGGCGCGATGGGGCTCGCCAAGGACCTGTATCCGCTCGCGAAGACCGTGCTGCTCCCGCTCACCTGGCCGCTCTCGCGGCTGCTCGTCGGCTTCGTGGGGCCGCAGGACGTGTGGAACTTCGGAAACCGCGCGTGGCGGCGCGACGTCTACCGCGCGCTCGAAGACGCGCCGGTCGATCTCGTCGTGGCCGGGCACGACCACAGCGCCCAGCTCGTCGAGATCGAGCATCCCGGAGCGCCGGTGCAGGTGATCTCGGGCTCCGGAGCGAAGCGCTCACAGGTGCAGCGCTTCGGCCTCGACTTGCTGTTCGCGAACCGGCTGGCGCGCCTGCTCGGCCTCGAGCGCGCGCTGCCGGCGTACCGACACCGGCTGGTGTTCGGCTCGAGCGGTGCGCGCGGCGGCGAGCGCACCGGCTACGGCTTCGCGGCGCTGGTGCCCGCACCCGACGGCGCGCTCGACATCGAGTTCTGGGACGCCGGCTCGGCGAGGCCCCTCTTCGTCGGCACCATCGCGGCTCGGCCAGGAGGCTGACCCAAGACCGAGCGCGGACCGCAAGCGCGCGAAGCGCGCGCGCAGCGAGGGCGCTTCGCCCGAGCGAAGGCCGCTTGGCGACAGCCATCGCGGCCAAGAAGGTCAACTGGAGCGTTCGAGCACCTTGCCGCCGTCGTAGAGCTTGCGGACCTGCACCTGGCCGGGCTTGCCGACCGCGAGGCAGAGCTCGCACAGCGTGCACTCGTCCAGGTTCCTCTCGACGACCTCGAGCCTCCCGCCGGCTCCCAGCGCGAAGATGTCGACCGGACATACCTCGGCGAGCTTGCGCGCGAGGGCGGCGTCGCCCGCGAGCGCCGGATCGACCTGGACCGCGATGAACAGCGCCATTCCCGGAGCCTCCGCTAGCGCGCAGCTCGTTCGGCGAGGCCGCGCTCGACCAGATCGGGGATGTCCTCGATGCGCTCCGCCACCGCGATCCCCGCGTCGCGCATGCGCGCGATTTTCTCGGCCGTGGTGTCGGCGCGACCCTCGACGATCGTCCCGGCGTGACCGAAGCGCATGCCCGGCATCGTGTCCATGAAGCGCCCGGCCATGAACGCGACTACGGGCAGGCGCGAGTGGTTCGCCATGACCCAGCGCGCGAGGTCCGCCTCCATGCGCCCGCCGGGCTCCGAGTAGATCGCGACGGCCTTCGTCTCGGGATCGGCCTCGAACAGCGGCATGAGCTCGGCGTAGCTCGAGCCGATGATGGCGTCGCCGCCGATCGACACCGCCGTGGACTGCCCGAGCCCCGCGGCGGTGAGCGTGTTGCAGATCTCGGTGGTCATGCCGCCCGAGCGCGACATCACGCCGACCGGTCCCTTGCTGAAGGCTTTGCGCGCGTCGACCGCGCGGCCGCCGAGCCCGCCGACCTTCGCCTCGCCCGGCGAGAGCATGCCGAGGCAGTTCGGCCCGATGATGCGCGCGCTGCTCATGCGCGCGTACTCCACCATCTGCGCGACCTCGAAGCGCGGGATGCGTTCGGTGATCACGACCATGAGCTTGATCCCCGCTTCGATCGCCTCGAACACGGCGTCGCGCGTGAACGCGGGCGGCACCACGATCACCGACGCGTCCACGCGCGTCTTCGCGGTGATCTGGCGCACCGTGTCGTAGACCGGCACGCCGTACACGTCGCGCCCGCTGCGCCCGGGAGTCACGCCGCCGACGATCTTCGAGCCGTAGTCGAGGCACTCGCGGGTCATGCTCACGGCCTCGCGGCCGGTGATCCCCTGCACGATGAAGCTGGTGTCCTTCGAGATCAGGATCGACATCAGGCGCGCTTCATCTTGGCCACGGCCCGCCCGGCGGCCTGGTGCATCGAGACGCTGCGGTCGCAGTGCTCCACGCCGTACTTCTCGAGCAGCTTCTCGCCCTCGCCTTCCCAGGAGCCGGGGATGCGGAAGATCGCGATCTTCTCGCCGGGGTCGTAGCCCGACTCGACGACGCCCTTGATCACGCCGCGCGCGACCATGTCGACGCGCGTGTTCGAAACCACGTTCATCATCACCGCGATCTTTCGGACACCGGGCTTCGACAGGATCAGCTTGGTCAGCTCGCAGGTTTTCGAGACGCTCGGGTTGCCGCCGATCTCGCAGTAGTTCGCCGGCTTGCCGCCGTGCGCGCGCACTGCGTCGAACAGCGTGAGCGAGCCGCCACCCGCGCCGATCACCAGCCCGAGCTCGCCGTCGAACTCGGTGACGTTGCCCGCCACGCCGCGGTGGTCTGCGCCGTCGATCTCGGCGCCGCGCAGCTCGAACGCGGTGGGCGCGCGCGCCTGGCGCGTCTCGTCGTCGCCGATCCCGAGCTCGCGGAGCAGCGCGGCGTTCGCGTCGCGCGCCTCGGCCTCCATGTCGACGTGGCCGTCGAGGGCGATGAACGAGCCGTCCGCGAGCTTCGCCAGCGGGTTGATCTCGGCGAGCGTGAGCCCGTAGCGCGTGAAGATCCCGGCGAGCGCCGCCGCCACGCGCGTGATGCGGCCGAGGTCCGCACCGCCGATCGCGAGCTGCGCCACGAGCTGCTTGGCGCGGAACTCCGAGAACGGCAGCAGCGTCGAGAAGTGCTGGCGCGCGATGTGCTCGGGGTGCTTCTCGGCGACCTCTTCGACGTCGATCCCGCCCATGTCGGAGAGGATCATCACGGGCAGCTTGGCGATCCCGTCCCAGGTGACGCCCAGGTAGTACTCCTGCGCGATCGGCTGGCGGCCCTCGACCAGCACGCCGCGCGGCGTGTGGCCGTTGATCTCGAGCGCGAGGATCGTCGCCGCGGCCGTGCGCGCGGCCGCGGGATCGTCGGCGAACAGCACGCCGCCCGCCTTCATGCGCCCGCCCGAGAGCACCTGCGACTTCAGCACGACGGGTCCTGCGATCTCGCGAGCGATGGCCTGCGCCTCGTCCGCTGTCTTCGCGACGCGCGAACCCTTGGGGAGCGGGACGCCGTGGCGCGCGAAGAGCTGCTTGGACTCGTACTCGTAGAAGCGCATGGGCCCTCCCTGCGGCGCCGGCCGCGCCCGCGGGGCGGGCGCGCGGCCTCGATATCAGACGCCGCAGGGTGAGGCAACACGCAAGCGCGAAGCGCGCGCAGCGAGGGCGCCTCGCCCGAGCGCAGGCCGCTTGGCGACAGCCATCGCGGCTCAGGCGGTATGCTGGCAGCGCGATGGAGGAACCGCGGCGCGTCGAAGGCCTGGCGCTGTACCACTTCGAGGGGTGTCCGTTCTGCTCGCGGGTGCGCAGCGTGCTGGGGCGGCTCGCCCTCGAAGTCGAGCTGCGCGACATCCAGCGCGATCCGCGGCGTCGGGCGGAGCTGGTCGAAGCCACCGGTCGCGCCACCGTGCCGTGTCTTCGCATCGAAGAGGCCGCCGCTGCGCGCTGGCTGCACGAATCCACCGACATCGTGCGCTGGCTCGAAGGGCGCTACAGCTAGGCAAGTGCTGCGCGCGCGCAGCGAGTGCGCATCGCGCGAGCGGAGGTGGCTTGGCGACAGCCATCGCCGCTAAGGCAAGTGCTGCGCGCGCGCAGCGAGTGCGCATCGCGCGAGCGGAGGTGGCTTGGCGACAGCCATCGCCGCTAAGGTTGGCGCTCTCACCCGACGATCCTTCCGTTGGGAAGGAGTCCGGCGTGAGTCGACTCTTGGGAATCGCGCTGATCCTGGCGACGCTCTGGCTAGGGATGAAGCTCTGGACCCAGGGGCTTTCCGGGCTCTCCGCGCCCGCGGAGGCGCCGGACGAGGAGCTTGCGCAGGCCGAGCAGGCTGACGAGCAGCCGGCCGAGCCGGTGCGGCGCCAGGCGCGGCCGAGAGGCGTACGCGTGCCGATCACCGAGTACGTCCGCGACCGCACCTCGCGCGACATCCAACGGGGTGCCGAGCGCCACGGCCAGCCTTAGCGCAAAGCGCGAAGCGCGCGCAGCGAGGTCGTCCGCCCGAGCGGAGGCCGCTTGGCGACAGCCATCGCGGCCCAAGGCCTGTGAACGCGTGGAGCGGCCGAACGCGGCCGCCGGCGGCGCGCACGCGCCGCATGATCGCCTCATGGATCGGGGGGGCGAGGTCGTAACCGCTGCGCTCGCGTGGCCGGGGCGCGGCGACGAGCTGGTGGGCGAGCACGTCTCGATGACGGAGCTGCGCGCGCGCGTCGCGCAGGTGGCGCGGCGGGACGCGTCGGTCCTGGTCGTGGGCGAGTCCGGAGTCGGTAAGGAGCTGGTCGCGCGTCGGGTCCACGTGCTGTCGCGGCGCGCGGGCGGCCCCTTCGTGGCGGTGTCGTGCTGCGCGCTCTCCGAGGGACTGCTCGAGAGCGAGCTGTTCGGCCACGAGCGGGGGGCCTTCACCGGCGCTCTCGCGCGCAGCGTCGGGCGCTTCGAGCGGGCGCACGGCGGCACGCTCTTCCTCGACGAGATCGGCGAGGCGCCGCCGTCGACGCAGGCGAAGCTGCTGCGTGCGCTGCAAGAGCGCGAGTTCGAGCGCGTCGGTGGCGCGGAGCCGGTGCGCGTCGACGTACGCGTGATCGCGGCCACCAACCGCGACCTGCGCCGCATGCGCGAGGCGGGCGATTTTCGCGACGACCTGTACCACCGGCTCGCGGTGTTTCCGCTGCGGGTTCCCGCGCTGCGCGAGCGCCGCAGCGACGTGCCTCTGCTGGCGCGCACGCTCGCCGGGCGCAGAGGCCTGCGGCTCGACTGGACAGAGACCGCTCTGGCGCGGCTCTCGGCGCACGCGTGGCCCGGAAACGTGCGCGAGCTCGAGAACACGATCGAGCGCCTCGGCATCCTGTGCGACGCCGACCCGGCGGTCACGCTCGAGCGTGTCGAGCAGGCGCTCGACGAGGCCTGCGACGGCTGCGCTCCGCGCGAGCGCTTCGAGGAGTGCGAGCGCGAGCGCTACGAGGCCCTGCTCGCCAGCCATCGCTGGAACGTGTCGCGCGTGGCGCGCGAGCTCGCGATCAGCCGCGGCGCGCTGCGGCATCGCCTGCGCAAGTACGGCCTAGCGTGAGCAAGCGCTACGCGCGCGCAGCGAGGCCGTCCGGCCGAGCGGAGGCCGCTTGGCGCAAGCCATCGCGGCAAAGACGGTCGCGTCCTCAGGTTGGTGCATCCAATGGCCGATGCGAGAAGCGATGGGGAAGGTCTTTGGGATCCTGGCGATCGTGATCGGCGCCTGGGTCGGGCTGACGGTCTACCTCGAGGGCGTCGACCACGCATTCGGCGGAGCGTTCGGCTTCTTCGCGAGCGAGCCCGCGGGTGTCGCGGAGGACGAGAGCGCCGGCCGGCCGGTCACCGACCGCGCGGCGCACGCGTTCCAGCGCGCGTGGGACAAGTCGGAGGACCGCGTCGATGACGCGCTCGATCAGCCCGGCGCCGACGGCTACGACGGCGAGGACGACGACTAGCAAGCGCGAAGCGCGCGCAGCGAGGCCGTCCGGCCGAGCGAAGGCCGCTTGGCGACAGCCAGCGCGGCCAAGGCAAGCGCTACGCGCGCGCAGCCGAGGCCGTCAGAGGTTGCCTTTGTGCTGGCCGCCGTCGACGGCGAGCACGGTCCCGGTGATCCAGCTCGCGGCGTCGGACGCGAGGAACACCACCGCGTTGGCGACCTCCTCGGGCGTGCCCATGCGCTTCCAGGGGATGCTCGCCAGCACGCGCTGGTAGCTGGCCTCGGACGAGGCGCGGATCGACTCCCAGACGCCGCCGGGAAAATCGATCGAGCCCGGAGCGATGCAGTTGACGCGGATCCGCTTCTCCGCGAGCGCCAGCGCGAGCAGCTTGGAGTGGCTGACGAGCGCGCCTTTCAGCGTCGCGTAGGCGGGCGGGGCGGGATGGTCGGCCTCGAGCCCACCGAGCGTCGAAGAGACGTGGACGATCGCGCCGCCACCGCCGGCTTCGATCCAGGGCGCGACGCGCCGGCTCGCGCGCACGCTCGCCAGGAGATCGATCTCGATCGCCGAGCGCCAGCTCGCCTCGTCGTCGCCGTAGCCGAAACCGCTCGCGTTGTTGACCAGCACGTGCACGCCGCCGAGTACCTTGCGCGCGTCATCCAGAAACGTCTCCAGCCCAGACTCGCTCGCCACGTCGCAGCTCGCGGCGTGAACCTTGATGCCGAAGGCCCGCAGCTCCGAGGCGGTGCGCTCGAGCGGCGCGTTCTGCCGCGCGCACAGGGCGACGTGGGCGCGCTCGCGCGCGAATGCCAGGCAAATCGAGCGTCCGATGCCGCGGCTCCCGCCGGTCACGATCACACCCTTGCCGCGCAGCCCGAGCTCCATCGGCCCCTAGCTCCTGAACTGGTGGCCCCAGCCGGGGACACCGATGTCGACGAATGCGTCGAGCGCGGCCAAAAGCTCGAACGCGCGCTCGCGCACCGACTGCCAGCCCGGGTGGGCGCGGGTGAAGACGACAGGGTCGAGGTCGCGCGGGATCGGCGTCAGCCGGTCGCGCGCGAAGGCGAAGAACTGCTCGATCAGGTCGCGTTCGCGGCGCGTGAGCGCGCCGCGCGCGTGGTAGCGGGGAAGCTCGCTCGCGTCGAGAAAGCGCAGCCGGTCGAGGGCGTCTCGCGCGCGCGCGGGATCCGCGGAGAACCGCTCCTGCTCCGCCGGGCAGGCCAGCCGATTCAGGTCTTCGACCAGGCCCGAGCGGAGCAGGTCGCGGTCCGCGCGGACGCTCACTCCTCCGTCTGCTCGTCCTCGAGCTTCTCGGCCTCCGAGCCAGCAGCCTGATCCTGCTCCCCCGCGGCGGGGGCGGCCTCCTGGCCCGACGCGACGTCGGCCGAACCTTCCGAGCTCGACGACGTCGTCGTCGTCGGCTGGCCACACGCCATTGCACTGAGCAGAACGAAGGACACCAGAACCTTACGCATGCGAGAGCCCCTCCTCGTGCCCGCATCTGCGGGCGGTTGTCGCGAGGCTAAAGTAGCTGAGCCTCACGGAAGTGTGATTCCTAGCACGCTCGCGAGCTGCACCTCGAGCACCGGCCATTCGATTGCGCTCTGCGCCGCGAACGCCGCGAGCAGGAGCTCGCGCAGCTCGGGCTCGCCGCCGCCGCGGAACTTGGCGAGTGCGAGCTCGAGCTCGGCGGCGGCCGGGCACGCCGGCGACGCCTCTCGAAGCGCCCCGTCCTCGTGTTCGATGCCGAGCGCGTCGAGCAGCTCGACCAGGAGCGGCTTGCGGCCGGACAGGAAGTACTCCGCGAGGACTTCCTCGGCCACCGGAGCCGCCGCCGGCCGGGATAGGGACTTGCGCATCCACTCGGCCTGGCGCTTGCGCGGCTGACCGCGCAGGAACTGTGGGCGCAGCCGGAACCCCTGCGCGGCCGCGGCGAGGGCGATCGCGCTCGCTCCCGGGGCGATCTGCTTCATGTCGGCCAGCAGCGCTTCGGCGCGCTCTGCCGTCATGCGAGCGAACACCTCGTGAGAACGCACGGCCAAAGGGGGTAGCAGACGGCGCCAGAACGCGCCGCGCGCGCCAGAGCCGGCATGCGCGCAGCCTGCCGCCGGCCTGCCGGTCAACCCGGGTGCGCTTCGGGCCGATCTGGAAGGGCAGGGTGGGGTGTGTCCGTCGGACGACGCTCCAGTCCCATCGGCCGAGAAGGGCGAGATGCAGCCGCTGCGCAGCCAGTACCAGGACGATCCCGACATGCGGGATCTCGTGCGGGAGTTCGCCGCCGGCCTGCCAGCGCGCGCAGCCGAGCTCGAGGGGCTGCTCGCGTCGCAGCAGTCGGCCGAGGTGCAGCGCATAGCACACCAGCTCAAGGGAGCGGGTGGAGGCTACGGCTTCCCGCTGATCACCGAGCTCGCCGCGGCCCTCGAGTCCTGCCTGCGGCAGGGCGCCGACGAAACGCGCGTGAAGGAACGGCTCGTGTTGCTGACGGAAGCCCTGCGTGCGGTGGTCGCGCCGGAGGGCGATTGAACCCGAAGGTGAGCAACCCCAATCGCGTGCTCGTGGTCGACGACAGCGACTTCATCCACAAGCTCGTCCGCGTGCGGCTGCGTCAGGAGGGGCTCGAGGTCACGAGCGAGTACGAGGGGCAGCGCGCGCTCGAGCGCGCCTACGCCGAGCCGCCGGACCTGATCTTGCTCGACATCGACCTGCCGGGTCTCGACGGCTACGAGGTGTGCCGCCGGCTCAAGGAGCACCCGGCCACGCGCAGCGTCCCCGTGATCTTTCTGACCGGGACGACCGGCACCGAGTCCAAGGTGCGCGGCCTCGACCTCGGCGCGGTCGACTACGTGACCAAGCCGTTCGACGAAGTGGAGCTGCGCGCGCGCGTGCGCGCGGCGCTGCGCACCAAGCGCCTGCAGGACATGCTCGAGCAGCAGTCGTTCCTCGATGGGCTGACCGGTCTTTGGAACCGCGCGTACCTCGACCGGCGCCTCGAGGCCGAGGTCAACGTGGCGCAGCGCTATGGGCGCCCGCTCTCGGTGGTGCTCGCGGACATCGATCACTTCAAGCTGGTGAACGACTCGTGGGGTCACCTGTTCGGCGACATCGTGCTGCAGGGAGTCGCGCAGGACCTGCACGAATCGGCTCGCCGCTCCGACATCGTGACTCGCTACGGCGGCGAGGAGTTCGCGCTCTTGCTCACCGACACGCCGCTCAAGGCCGCGCTGCTGGTCGCGGAGCGCATGCGCCAGTCGATCGAGGCGCACGGCTTCGAGGTGCGCGGCAGCCGCGCGTCCGTCACGGCCAGTCTGGGCGTGGCGTCGACGGAGGAGATGCCCGCGCCGCTCACGCCCGAGAGCCTGCTCGGCGCAGCGGACCGCGCGCTGTACGCGTCGAAGGACGCGGGCCGCAACTGCGTGACGGGGCTGTCGCGCTCCGGGCTGGCGCGACCGAGCAGCGAGACCGACAGCGGCGGAGAACACACGCCTCGCTGACGCGCCGTCGCCGTGCAGCGCCGTTGCGATTGTGCAAAGCTTTCCGCGTGTCGGACGAGGATCCGCTGCGCTTTCACGGGACGCCGGACCTCCGCGCACCGACGATGATCCTCGCCTACGCCGGCTGGAACGACGCTGGCGAAGCCGCGACCGGCGCCGTGCGTTACTTGCTCGAGCAGCTCGACACGCACGCACTCGCCTGCATCGATACCGAGGAGTTCTTCGACTTCACGGTGGTGCGACCGCACGTGCGCCAGGGGCCAGCGGGCCGCAGCGTGCTCTGGCCCAACCACGAGTTCTTCGGCGTGCGCATGAGCGGTGGACGCGACGACCTGGTGCTGGGCCTCGGCATCGAGCCGCACCTGCGCTGGCGCGCATACTGCCGGTCGCTGCTCGAGCTGGTGCGGCGCACCGCCACGCGGCGCGTGTTCCTGCTCGGCGCCTTCCTGGCCGACGTGATCTATTCGCAGCCGATCCAGGTCAACGGCTCGGCCACCGACCCGGAGCTCGCGGCGAGCCTCGGCTTCCGCCCGTCAACGTACGAGGGCCCGACCGGGATCCTGGGCGTGCTGGCCGACGCGCTGCGGCGCGAGGGCGTGCTGGCGATCAGCCTGTGGGCGAGCCTGCCGCACTACGTCTCGCTCTCGCCTAACGCGCGCGGCGCGCTCGCGCTGCTCTCGCAGGTGACTCGCATCGGCGGCGTGCCGTTCGACGCGTCCGGGCTCGAGACCTCGGCCGCCGAGTTCGACTCCGAGGTCAACGAGCTGATCTCCGCCGACCCCCAGCTCTCCGCCTACGTGCGCGAGCTCAAGAAGCGCGCGTTTTCCCAGTGACGAAGTCGAGGAGCGTGCGCTCCTCGTCGTCTTCGTCATCGCCGGGCATGCGCAGGCTGCGCGCGCGAGAGATTGCCTGCTTGATGATGCCGCGCAGGCGCGGGTCCATCTCGGTGAAGCGCACCCCGAAGCCCGTCTTGGTCTCGCGCACGACTTCGGCCTTCACCTCGACGGGCAGCGAGTCCTCGAAGAACGAGAAGCGCAGCTTCAGCGTTCCGCCGGCCAGGAGCGGCGGCTCGGCCGGGTCGATCAACGCGCCGCTGTGCGAGATGTTGCGCACGAAGCCGGAGCCGTCGACGCCCCGCGCGCGATACTCCGCCCGGAAGCGCACGCGCGCGCGGTCGCCGGCGCGTTTGTAGTCGCGGTCGTCGACCGGCGGCGCTGGCTGCTTCGGCGGCGCCGTGGCGTCGCTCTTGGGGGCGTCGTCGTCGGACATCTGCTCCCTTCGCTCGCGCACTGATCGGCGCCGCGACGCGCCCGCTTGAGTCAACCCTTGCGCAGGCGCGACAGGATGCGACGCGTGGCCGTGGAGCGGTTCAGCGTGTAAAAGTGGATTCCGGGGACTCCCCGGCGAACCAGCTCTTGACACTGCGCGAGCGCCCACTCAGTGCCCACCTCTTCGACGGCCTTGTCGTCGCCGTCGACGCGCCCGAGTCGTGTCGCGAGCTCCGCCGGCAGCTCCGCACCGTTGAGCTCGGCCATCCTGCGGATGCCGGAGACGCTCGACACCGGCATGATCCCGGGCACGATCGGCGCCCGCACGCCGGCCGCCGCCGCACGCTCGACGAAGCGGAAGTAGAGCTCGTTCGTGAAGAAGAAGTTGGTGATCAGGAACTCGCAACCCGCCTGCACCTTCTCGCGCAAGTAGCGCAGATCGCTCTCGGCGTCGGTCGCCTGCGGATGGACCTCCGGGTGGGCGGCGCCGCCGACGCACAAGGACAGCGAGCGCGCGAGCGCCGCGAGGTCGGCGCCGTGCGGCAGCCACTCCGCGCGCGGCACGGCGATCTTGTCGGGCGGCGGCGGATCGCCGCGCAACGCCAGCACGTTCTCGATGCCGTCGGCACGCAGCCCTTCGAGGATGGCGCGAAGCTCTGCGCCCGTCGCGTCGGCGCACGTCAGGTGCGCCATCGCCTCGAGCCCGAGCTCGCGTTTGATCCGCACGACCAGCTCGAGCGTCAGACGCCGGCGCGCGCGGTCGAGCGGATAGGTGACCGAGACGAAGTCGGGCTCCAGGCTCCGCAGCTCGTCGAGCGTGCGCAGCAGGGTCGCCACGCCCACGGGGCCGTGCGGCGGGAAGAACTCGAACGAGTAGACCGTGCGGCCCGCCCGGTACATGTCGCCGATGCGCACGCGCGACCTCCAGCGCCGCGCATCTCAAGCGAGAGTCGCGGGGCTCCGATTCTATCGCTCGTGAGCCGAGTCGCACGGGCGCGCCAGCGCATTCGCCTGCTGCGTATTCCCGTGCGGTTCGTCGCGGAGGGAATCGAGAGCCTCGGTCACCTGGCCAACGCGTCGCGCGCCGGAGTCTTCGTGCTCGCGAGCGAGCTGCCGCGTACGGGGGCCGCAGTCGCAGTGCAGTTCCGCTCGCCGACCGGCACGCTGGTCGATCTGCGAGCGGAGGTGCGTTGGACCACCCAGGGCATCACCGGCTCGAGCGCGGTGGCTGGATTCGGCGTTCAGCTTCACGAGCCCTCGCCGGAGTACCGCGAGTTCATGCTGTGGGCACTCGCGCAGGTCAAGGACCCGGAGTAGGCAAGCGCGCGGAGCGCGCGCGCAGTGAGCGCGTCCGCGCGAGCGGAGGCCGCTTGGCGACAGCCAGCGCGGCAAAGGCAAGCGCGCGGAGCGCGCGCGCAGTGAGCGCGTCCGCGCGAGCGGAGGCCGCTCGGCGACAGCCGTCGCGGCAAAGACCTACTCGCCGAATTCCTCTCGCAGCTGAACCTCGATGGCGACGAGCTGTCCGCCCTCTTCGCGGTAGCGGACGATCGCGCCGCTCCCGAGCGCGAGCGTGTCGAAGTCGAGGCCGAGCGCTGCCGGCACCAGGAAGGTGTTGCCCCCGATGCGGAGCGTGCGCGCTCCGGCATCGAACGCCCGGATCTCACCGGCCTGCGCCTTCGGTGCGTTGGGAGGATCAGGCCGCAGCCCGTCGAAGCCAGCCGCGCCGCTGGCTGCGGGGACCAGGGCGAGCAGGCACGCAGCCGCAAAGCATCGCATCGCTCTCATCGGGTTCTCTCCTGCCTAGTAGAGGTGGCGCCAGTAGATCGTGCGCGCGAGCGATCCCGGATCCGGGGGATCGACCTGCACGACCTGACCGGTCGACGTCTGGATGTACAGCTGCTCGCCCGTCATAGAGATCGAGAGCCGTGGGTCGGTGGGCGCGCCCGAGCCGACGGTGGTGTAGCGCGCGCCCTGTCCGGTGACGATACCGGCGTCGAAGTAGTAGCCGAGGCCGGACTCCACATCGAAGACGTAGAGCCGAGCGTCGCCCGACCGGTCGCAGGTGTCCGAGCTCGAGAGATCGGGCACGTAGGTCGCCGCGATCACGAAGCCCGCGAACACGAGCTGGTTGGTCACGAACTTCTCCGAGTCCACGAGCTTGAAGTAGAAGCCCTGGTCGTTGGTGACCGTGTCGGAGTCGCCGCCGGTGATGTCCGACAGGTTCGACTCGGTATGCATCGACGCTACGAACGCGCTGGCACCGGTGGGCTCGTCGTCGCGGATCACATAGAAGCGGTTGTTCTCGTCGTCGGTCGCCGAGCCGGCGTAGAACAGGTCGTCGCGCTCGCCGGTGCCGAAGGCGAGGATCAGCTCGTTGCCCACGAAGCTCGCCGCCACCGGGAAGTAGATGCTCCGGTAGCGGGGCGTGCCGGCGACGGTGGTGCTGCCTGCGTAGAAGAAGCGGCCGTAGGTCCAGTTGTCGAGCAGGCTGTCCGAGTCCGAGTCCTCGCCGACCGCGTGGATGTCCCACTTCCAGAGCTGGCCGCCCAGGTCGCCGACATACACCACGTCGGCAAAGCCGTCGAAGTCCAGGTCGAGCACCGCCGGCATGCTCGGGACCGAGTAGGACATGTAGGCCCGCGCGTCGCTGGCGTTCGGGTCGTAGAGCACGCTGGAAAGCAGCGCGCCGGTGTCGAGCGCCACCATGTAGATCCCCTTGCTCACCGTCGCGGCGCTGTCGAAGCCGGCACGGTTCGGGTTTCCGGTGTCGTCATAGCCGGCGCCGAGGATCGCGACCCACTGCTCGCGGCAGTCGCCGTCGCCGTCGTTCCCACCGCACTTGTCACCGGACCCGGTCGCGCCGGTCGTCTTGATGCGTGTGATCACGGGCTCCGACCACGCCTCTCCGAGCTGGGCGTGCGTGAACTCCCACAAGAGCTTCGGATACGGGCCGTGCGGGTCGCTCGACGTCGTCGCGTCGGGGTTGGTCACGTCGAGCGCGAGATAGCCGGCGCCACCCTGGCGGAAGCCGGTGACCATCACCGTGGCCCACTCGTCCGGGGTCTTGGTCACGTCGTTGGGGTCGTTGGGATCGCCGAGCCAGGCGTCGGCGACGATCGGGCTGCCGTCGACGAAGTAGCGGGTATGGTTGGTGTTGCGTGGCACGTACTTGACGTCGTCGAGCAGCAGCCCGGGCACGTAGCCGAACAGCTCCTCACCGCTGCCGAGGTCGTAGTAGCCGTCCTCGACCTCGCTGGTGTCGGCGTTGTCGCCGTCGAACCAGTCGCCGGTGTGGAAGGCGTGGAGCATGCCGTCGTTGGCGCCCGCGTAGATCACGCGGTCGCGCTCCGCCCACTGCTTGCGGAACGGCAGCTCGCTCGTCGTCGACTTGCCGTAGCCCTGCTCGGCGGCCAGGAACGCCGCCGGCGGGCCGACGACCGAGGGGTTCGAGTGGAAGATGTCGCCGAGCACCCACTCGCGCAGCTCGCTGGCGTCCGCGTCGGCGTCCTCGTCGAACGCATCCTGCCCGGCCAGGTACCCCTTGAGCGCGGTGGTCAGCTCGGTGGTGTCGTCGACGCCCGAGGTGGGGTAGTTCGGGTAGAGCGGCACGTCGCCGGCGACCAGGCCGAAGTCCGTCTCGCTGGCGTTCGAGAGCGCGTCGCGCGCGCCCGAGAGCGTGGTGTAGAGATTGCGCGCCGGCGAGTTCGGGTCCACGAGCACGGATCCGGCGTTCCAGAACGGGTTGCGCGGGTCGACGAACTGATCCGTCGCCGGGTCGAGCGCGGGATCGCCGTTAGCGGCGAGCACCTCGCCGGTCGAGGAGAGGCGGTAGGCCTCCAGGTGACCCTGCCACACCGGCTCCGTCGAGCTCGGCTCGAAGTACGCGGCATAGAAGCCGTCGCCAAACGTCGTGCGGCTCGACGGCACCGTCGCGGCCGTGAACGAGCTCGACCGATCGATGATGTCGAGAATCGCCGAGGTGATCTGGTCGGCGAGCCCCGCGGCTGAGTTGGCGGTGAAGTACTCCCCGTGGCCAGCGGCGGCCGTCTCCGAGAGCAGCGGGTGATCCAGCGTGAAGCCGAGCGTGTAGGTGAAGACGTTCTGTGTCCCGGTGAGCGTGGTCGACATGTCGTAGTCGTACAGGTACTTCGCGACATCGTTCATGTAGTCCGAGCCGGTGCTGACGTACACGACGCCGTCGTCGCGGCCGTCGTCGGGGTCCTGGATGCAGCTCTTGGGCTGCGGTCCGGTCTCCGGGTTGCACTCGTTTCCGTCGAGGTCGTAGTTGCCGATGATGTCGTCGAAGTTGGCCTGGTAGGCCGACTCGTGCTGGTCCTCCGTCGGCTTGCCGTCGGTCGTGAACAGCACGAAGTTCTTGCGGCAGGACAGGTCGACGGGGCTCTGCGGCACGCTCGACCAGGTCGTGGTCGTGGCGCCGGTGGTCGTGCGGTTGTAGCGGCCGTAGCACGGCGTACCGTCGGCGAGGTCGCACAGTAGGCGGGTGCCGGCGAAGTAGCGGCCGACGTCGACGAGCGTCTCGGAGAGCGGCGTGTTGCCGCTGACCGTGATGGAGGAGATCGAGCTCAGGATCGAGGCCTTGTTGCCGGACGCGACTCCGTGCAGCACGTAGCCGCCGGCCGCATCCGTGCGGTAGCGCGCCAGGCCGAAGCGCACGCGCTCGGTGTAGGCGGGAGACGAGTCGCTCGGGTCGTCGACCACGTTGGGGTTGATGCTGTCGATGGTGTCGTACAAGACGTCGCGCGCGGCGTCGGCGCGCACGTCCTGCGGGTACTCGTCGTTCGAGGCATCGGCGTCGAGCAGGCGCGGCAGCAGCCAGTTCAGGTAGTTCCAGCCCCAGCGCGTCTCGTCGGTCGAGTTGTAGTCCGGCAGCACGATCCCGCCGCAGCCCGGCGTCACGTTGCCGTCGTTGTAGTAGTTGCCGCCGTCGGCCTCCGGGCAGGGGTCGTTCGTCAGGTCGGTGTCGCCGTCGACCGCGCTGCCGACCAGGTACGTGGAGCCGGGGCAGAGGCCGGTCGAGTTGTCCGACTGACCCGCAAGGGGGACGCCGCACGTGCTCGGCCAGAAGATGTCGATCGGGTGCAGCGCGGTGAGGGCGCCCGCGTCGTCGGGATCGATCTCCTGAGCGTGATAGTCCTCGTGCCAGAGCGTGTGAGCCATCGAGCCCGACGTGTCGAAGACGAACATCAGGTTCGGCGGCAGTGACGTCGAGAGCAGCACCAGGTCGTCTGCGCGCAGCGCGCGCGGCGAAGCCAGGCACAGCACGAGGGCGATCGAGAGGCAGGCGCGAAGCGTCATCGGTTTTGGTCTCCCGCGATCGGTAGGAGCAATCGCTGTGCCGGAGTAGGAACAGGGAGGTTCGCGGGCTTGCGCGCCGAGCTGCGCGCGCCGGCGCCGCAAACGTTGCGGACCGGAAAGATCTGCGGCCCTAGTAGCGGCCGTAGCCCGAGACGGTCTGCGAGAGGCGCGTCTCGAGCTCGACGGTCGAGCTGGCGCCGCCGTCCGCGGTCACGTTCAGCGTCAGGTTCGAGCTCACGAAGCCGCCGGCGCCGCCGACGTTGATCGAGAAGCCGTCGGGCGGCGCGCCGAGGTCGGGCGCGTCGAGCGCGGTCGCGGCGCCGTCGTCCTTGGTCCCGCTGCGGAAGGTGGTGCCGTCGGCGAGCGTGAGCTCGAACTCGTCGAGGTTCGGCGGGTTGGCGAAGAAGCGCGTGCGGCCGTACTGGATGCCGGCGTCCGCGGCGTAGAACGTGGTCATGGTGCGGCGCTCGTGGCCGGCGATCTCGGACTCGTCCCCCGAGTGATCGATCGCGGCGACGCCGATCGCGCTGATCATGAGCAGCATCAGGATCGCGATCAACAGCGCCATGCCGGCCTGGTCGCGCCGAGGACTTTCTTGACGGGTCATCAGACCTCCTAGAGCAGGTTGCGCGGCAGCACGCTGGTGACGAAGCGACGCCGGCGGAAGCCGTCGCCGCCGCCGGCCACGCGATTCGCGGCCGCGGCGCGGCCGGGTCCGGCGTACTCGACATCGTCCTGCGTGGTGCGCGTGGTGACGGTGAGCCGCACGGAGCGCACCTCGGCCGAGTCGACGCCGTCCAGGTCATCGAGCGGCCACTCCGCGACGTCGGCGAAGTCGATCACCTCGTCGTCGTTCACGTCGACTCCGAACTCCACTTGCAGGTCCTCGACCTCGCCCGAGAGCATGAGCGAGTTGCGCGTGAGGCCGATGCCGCCGCCGCTGACCTCGTACACGATCGCGGGCGCGGCGCGGATCGAGCCGACGGTCCAGGCGGCCGGCACCGGAATCGCCGGCGTGAACTCGATCTCGCCCGTCGCCGCGTCGACATCGGTGATGCGCGCGCAGTGCGAGCGCGTGCCGTCGGCCAGGATGATGCCGGCGTCAACCACGAAGTCGACGGCGGGGGCCGCGTCGGCGTCGATGTCGAGCTCAGCGATCGACAACAACGTGACATCGCCGCCACCGGCCGCGAGCACCGCGACGCTGGCGCCATCGTAGCGATCGTTCTCGGTGCTCGGGTCGGCGTCATCGATCACGCTCGGGTCCGACACGCACAGCGCGTCGGGATTGGCGTTGCCGCCGTCGATGCTCGAGATCCCGGAGCGGCGCGGCATCATGTAGCCGGCCATGCGCGCCTCGGTCGTGAGCAGGTCCATCACCAGCCGCGCGTCCTCCTGCACGTCGAGCAGGCGCTCGTTCGTGACGTACGCGCGCTTCTGCGAGCTGAACACCACGAAGAGCTGGGCGGTCAGGATGCCGAGCACGGCGAGCGCGACCATGAGCTCGATCAGGCTGTAGCCCACCGTCGGGCGTCGGGCGCGCATCAGTTCCCCTTCATCGACTGCAGCGAGGTGGTCCGCACCAGGCCGAGCTTGCTGTCGAGCCAGGTGACGTCCACGGTGACGCGCGTCAGGCCGATCAGCGGCACGTTCGGCTCGACGACCCAGCTGCGGTTGAACTGGGTCTGGTCCGTCGCGGCCGGGTCGAGCGCGTTGCCGTCGCGATCGAGCGGGTTGCTGGCGTCGGCCCCGGTGACCGGCAGGCTGACCTGCGGCAGCGAGTGAAACGTCTCCATCTGCGTCTGCGCCAGGTGGATCGCGTCCATCAGGCTGCGCGACTTCGACGACAGATGCAGCGCCGCGAGCTGCGCGGCGGCGACTGCGAGCAGTCCGGAGGCCAGGATCGCCATTGCGATCACGACCTCGAGCATGGTGAAGCCGGACTCGCGCGCTGCCTGGTTCGCCCGACGGCGAGCTCGCATCGTCATCCTCCTAGTACCAGTCCGTGAGAGCCGGACGCCAGATGCGCACGCGGGTGCTGCCGAGCGGCAGCAGCGTCGCCGCGTACACGACCTGGTCGTTGTCGGTCACGTAGTAGCTGCCCTGGCCGCTGCCCGGCGCGCCGGGCGGACCCCCGATTGCAGCCGGCAGCGAGATCGGAAAGCCCTGGGTATTGAAGGCGATCCCCGGCTGGCTGCGCACCACGTCGTCCGGGAACGTCACGCCCGGGGACGGGATCGCCGGGAACGCGGCCGGGTCCTCCGGCACGGGATCCGCGGCGGGCGCGCCGGCCTGCCACACGTTGACGTCGGTCTTCATCCCGGGCTGGCGGACGGGAACGTCTTTGGTGACCTCGCCGCCGTCGACCTGGAAGTCGGCGTCGTCGTCGTCGACGATCTGGAAGGTGCCGTCGACCGGGTCGAACAAGACCATGTATGGATTGCCTTCCCGGATCGCGAGTGCGCGCGCCTGCGACAGCACGTCGGCGACGTACTGCGCCTGGCTGCGCGCGTCCTGGCGCCGGAAGTACGCCGACAGACTGGGCGCCGCCATCGCCGCGAGGAAGCCCATCAGAGCGACCACGACGGCCAGCTCGACCAGCGTGACTCCCGCCTGCGCGCGTTGTCTGGACATGGCTCTCTCCCGGGGCTCGGGGAGCAATCGGCGTGCCACGCGCGCTGCGCCTCGATCCGGGCGGTTCGGCAGGGAGCTGCCTGCCCGCTGCCAGCGAACGTTGCGCGGTCGGAAAAGTTTGCGGTAAGAAAGCCGCATGGCCGCCTCCACAGACGTCTCTCCTTCATCGGATTCCCTCGCAAAAATCCTCGACGCGCTCGACGCCCTCTGGGCGCGCGCGATCGCGCACGCCCGCACTCGCGACGTGGACGAGCAGCAAGTCGCGGTGGAGCGCCTGGCCGACGTCGCGACGCGCCTGCGCGCCGCGCGCGACCTCCACGAGTACGCGCGCGAGGCCGGCGCGCCCCATGGCGAGTGCGCCACCATCTTCGCGGGCGAGACCGCCGCGCTGGTCGAGCGCGTGGTGCGCGACTACGGCCCGGAGCACGGCCTCGACGAGGGCGACCTGCCCGGCCCGTCCCTGCGCAGCTTCGTGCGCGACGCGCTGCGCGAGGACCGCGTGCGCGCGCTCGGGCGCGCGGTCGCCGAACGCCGCGGCCGGAACGACTGCCCGCTCGACGAGTCGCTCGAGCTGGTGCGCGACAGCGTGCGCGCCTTCGCCGAGAGCGAGATCGCGCCGCACGCCGAGCGCATCCACCGCAACGACGAGACGGTACCCGAGGAAATCATCACCAAGATGGCGGAGCTCGGGTACTTCGGGCTCTCCGTGCCCGAGGCCTACGGCGGCAGCGAGATGGGCAACGTCGCGATGGTGATCACGACCGAGGAGCTCTCGCGCGCGTCGCTGGCGTCGGGCGGCTCGCTGATCACGCGGCCCGAGATCCTGACCAAGGCGTTGCTCGCCGGAGGCACCGAGAAGCAGAAACGCCAGTGGCTGCCGAAGATCGCGAGCGGTGAGCTGATGGTCGGGATCAGCGTGACCGAGCCGGGCATCGGCAGCGACGCCGCCGGCGTGAAGTGCCGCGCCGAGCGGGCGACACGCGACGGTGTTGGGGGCTGGTCGATCACCGGTCCCAAGGCCTGGTGCACCTTCGCCGGGCGTGCCGACCTGCTCGCGGTGCTGCTGCGCACCGATCCCGATCCGGCGAAGGGCGCGCGCGGCTTGTCGCTGTTCGTCGTGCCCAAGGAGCGCACGCGCGCGCACCACTTCGAGCTCGTCCAGCCCGGCGGCGGCAAGCTCTCGGGCAAGGCCGATGCCACGCCCGGCTACCGCGGCATGCACTCCTTCACGCTGAGCTTCGAAGACTGGTGGGTGCCGGCCGAGAACCTGATCGGCGAGGAGGGAGGCCTGGGCAAGGGCTTCTACCTGCAGATGGGCGGCTTTGCCGCGGGCCGGCTGCAGACGGGAGGCCGCGCCTGCGGGCTGGCGCAGGCCGCGCTGGAGAAGACCGTGGAGTACGTCGCGGACCGCGCGCAGTTCGGCCGGAAGCTCGTGGAGTACCAGCTCACCCAGTACAAGCTCGGCCGGATGGCGAGCCAGCTCGCCGCGGCGCGCGCGACGAGCTACGCCGCCGCGCGCGCGATGGACGCCGACGAGCGCGCCGCCGCGCCCTACGCCGCCCAGGCGAAGCTGCTCGCGTGCGACGTCGCGGTCGCCGTGACGCAGGAAGGCCAGCTCCTGCACGGCGGCTGGGGCTACGCCGAGGAGTACGCCATCAGCCGCTACGTGGTCGACGCCCTCGTCCTGCCGATCTTCGAGGGCGTAAAGCCGATCCTGGAGCTCAAGGTAATCGGCCGCGCCCTCCTCGGAACCGGATGACAGCGAGGCGGTAGCCGGCGAGCCGGCACCGTGGAGTCGCGGGGGCAGATGCCCCCGCAAGCGCCGCAGGCGAGCGTAGCGGGTGGGCGCAGGGACCCACCCATAAGACCAGAGACCCAGAGCTACTCCCGATCGACCCGCACCAGCATCGCCGTGTCGTTCGCACCCTCGCGGTGGTCGAGCGTCCCGAACGGGTCGATCGCGATCTCGGTGCCCGCTTCGTGCGCGCTCGCGACCACGAGCGTCTCGCCGGGTTGCACCACGACCGTGCTCGTGGCGGCGGCGCGCACGATCGTGCCGTCCTCGCTGCGCTCCGCGATCACGGGCGCCAGCTCGAGCTCGATCGAGCCGTCGGAACGCCCACGCGGGCGCACGCGGAACCCGGTCTGGACCGGCACCAGCGTGGCGGTTTCGTAGACCCGCACCCGCCCCCCCCGCGCGTCCAGGAAGGTCTGGCGCTCGGGATGGACGGTTCCCGTCCAGATCTCGGCCGAGCTGCCCTCGAGCACCGCGACCTGGCCGGCGAAGCTCGACTCCTCCTGCGAGAGCAGCCCTCGCGGCGCGATCCGGATCCCCGCGGGGACCGGGCCAGCGCGCCCGATCCGCACGTCGCCAGCCCGGATCCAGCCGGAGACCGAGACGCCCGCCCGGTCCAGGTCCAGCATGCGGGTGAGCGTGGTCGAGACCCGGTAGCTGGCCGGGCGGACGTCGAGCCGCTGCAGGGTCGCGAGGGCCTCGGCGACGGCGGCCGGCTCCCCCCGCAGCACGAGCCAGCCTGTACCCGGGTCGGCCACCACCAGGCCCGACGGCCCGAGGATGCCCTCGGCGACCGGCGCCAGGTCCTCGGCCGCCCGGTAGCGCGGCCGGAAGATCTCCGCCCCGAGCGCTCCCTCCGGCAGGAAGAGCGCCGCGAGCAAGAGGACCCGCGCGAGACCTCGGACCAACCTCGACCTCCCTGGAAACCCATCGGGCGGCTGCGGCTTCGCTTGACCACCCGCGGTCGGACTCATACGTTCCTCCCGCCCTCCGGCCCGAGACCACGTCTCCGGGCGTCGGTCGGCCAAGCCAGAGGAGGAAACATGGCGAAGAAGATCCGGCCGCTGCACAACCGCCTGATCGTGAAGCGGCTCGACGAGGACCAGAAGACCGCAGGGGGGATCATCATCCCCGACACCGCCAAGGAGAAGCCGCAACAGGGCACCATCCTCGCGGTGGGTCCCGGCAAGCGCGACGACAAGGGCAACCTGGTCGCGATGACCGTGCAGAAGGGCGACCGCGTGCTCTTCTCCAAGTACTCGGGCAACGAGATCAAGATCGACGGGGAAGAAACCCTGATCGTTTCCGAGGACGACGTCCTCGCCATTCTGGAGTAACGCCATGCCCCCCAAGCAAATTCTGTTCGACGACGCCGTCCGCGCGCGCATCCGCGCCGGCGTGGACGCGCTGGCCAACGCAGTCAAAGTCACGCTCGGGCCGCGCGGCCGGAACGTGCTGATCGAGAAGTCCTGGGGCGCGCCGACCTCGACCAAGGACGGCGTGACCGTCGCCAAGGCGGTCGAGCTCGAGGACAAGTTCGAGAACATCGGTGCGCAGATGGTGAAGGAGGTCGCGTCCAAGACCTCCGACGTCGCCGGCGACGGCACCACCACCGCGACCGTGCTGGCGCAGGAGATCTTCAGCGCCGGGCTCAAGCTGGTCGCAGCCGGCGCCAGCCCGATGGAGCTCAAGCGCGGCATCGACAAGTCGGTCGCCGGGGTGGTCAAGCACCTCGAGGGCCAGAGCCGCAAAGTGCGCGGACGCGCCGACATCGCGCAGGTCGGCACCGTGAGCTCCAACGGTGACACCGCGATCGGCGAGATGATCGCCGACGCGATGGAGAAGGTCGGCAAGGAAGGCGTGATCACCGTCGAGGAATCGCGCGTGATGGAGACCACGCTCGACGTGGTCGAGGGCATGCGCTTCGACCGCGGCTACCTGTCGCCCTACTTCGTGACCGACCCCGAGCGCATGGAGGCGGTGCTCGAGGATCCGTACATCCTGATCCACGAGAAGAAGATCGCCAGCATGCGCGACCTGATCCCGCTGCTCGAGGCGGTGGCGCGCTCCGGCAAGCCGCTCTTGCTCATCGCGGAGGAGGTCGAGGGCGAGGCGCTCGCGACGCTCGTGGTCAACAAGCTGCGCGGCACGCTGCACGCCGTGGCCGTCAAGGCGCCCGGCTTCGGCGACCGCCGCAAGGCCATGCTCGACGACATCGCGATCCTGACCGGCGGCAAGGCGCTGTCCGAGGACCTCGGCATCAAGCTCGAGAGCGTCGCGCTCGGAGACATGGGTCGCGCCAAGCGCGTGGTGATCGATCGCGACAACACCACGCTCATCGACGGCGCCGGCAAGAAGGCCGACATCGAGGGGCGCTGCAACCAGCTCCGCAAGCAGGTCGAGGAGACCACCTCCGACTACGACCGCGAGAAGCTGCAGGAGCGACTGGCGAAGCTGGCCGGCGGCGTGGCGGTGATCCGTGTCGGCGCGGCCACCGAGGCCGAGCTGAAGGAGAAGAAGGCGCGCGTCGAAGACGCGCTGCACGCGACCCGCGCAGCCGTCGAGGAAGGGATCCTTTGCGGCGGCGGCGTGGCGCTGGTGCGCGCCGAGAAGGGCCTCGACGACGTGAAGCTCTCCGGCGACTCGGCCCTCGGCGTCGACATCGTGCGCCAGGCGCTCGCCGCGCCGCTGCGCCAGATCGCGTCGAACGCCGGTGTCGAGCCGGCCGTCGCGCTGGCGCGCGTGCGCGAGAAGAGCGGCGACTTCGGCTTCAACGCGGCGACGGAGGAGTACTGCGACCTGGTGAAGGCCGGGATCATCGATCCCACCAAGGTCGTGCGCGTGGCGCTGCAGAACGCGGCGAGCGTTGCGGGCCTCCTGCTCACGACCGAGGCCGCGGTCGCGGAGAAGCCGCAGGACAAGAAGGGCGGCCCGGGCGGGGGCGGCGGCGGCATGGGCGGCATGGGCGGCATGGGCGGCGGCATGGGCGAAGGCATGGACGACTTCTAGAGCTCGCGACAGAGAACACTGGAGGGGGAGTCGGCGGTTGTCCGGCTCTCCCTTCGTGCTTTCGGTCTACGCTACGAGGATGGGCGGCAAGTACTTCGACGAGTTCGCGGTCGGACAGGTCTTCGATCACCAGCCCGCGCGCACGGTGACCGAGACCGACAACCTCCTGTTCTCGACGATGACGATGAACCCGCAGCCGCTCCACCTCGACGCGGAGTTCGCCAGGCAGACCGAGTTCGGGCGAATCCTGGTGAACTCGATCTTCACGCTCGGGCTCGTGGTCGGACTCTCGGTCGGCGACACCACGCTCGGCACCACCGTCGGCAACCTGGGCTTCGAGAAGATCGCGTTCCCCAAGCCGGTGTTCCTCGGCGACACGCTGCGCGCGCAGACCGAGGTGATGGCGACGCGCCCCTCGCAGTCCCGGCAAGGGCAGGGGATCGTCACCTTCGAGCACCGCGGCGTGAATCAGCGCGGCGAGGTCGTCTGCCGCGCCACGCGAAACGCCCTCCTGCTCGGGCGGCCGAGCGCTTGAGCGGGACGCCGCGCGTGCGCCGCTCCGCGCACTTCGTGCCGGGAGCGAACGAGAAGCTGCTCCAGAAGTCGCTCGGGCTCGAGGCCGACGCGCTGGTGCTCGACCTCGAGGACGCGGTCACCCCCGAGCACAAGGACTCGGCGCGCAAGATCGTCGCCGGCTGGCTTGCCGACGTGGACTTCGGCCGCCAGGAGCGCGTCGTGCGCATGAACCCGCTCGACACGCCGTGGGGCCGCGCGGACCTCGAGGGCACCATGCAGCACCCGCCCGACGCCTACCTGGTGCCGAAAGTGCGCAGCGCAGCCGACGTGCTCGAGGTCGATCGCAGTGTGGGCGAGCTGGAGCGTCGCCACGGGCATCCGGCCGGAAGCGTGAAGCTGCTCGTGCTCGGCACCGAGACGCCCGAGGGGCTGCTCGCGATCCGTGAGCTCTGCGCCGCGCCACGCGTCGACGCGCTCTCGTGGGGCGCCGAGGATCTGTCCGCAGCCCTCGGCGCGCGCCGCAACCGCGACGACAAAGGCGAGTACCTCGAGGTGTTCCGCTACGCGCGCAGCATGACGCTGCTCGCCGCGTGCGCCGCGCGCGTGCAGCCGCTCGACACCGTGTTCGTCGACATCAAGGACACCGAAGGCCTGCGCCGCGAGAGCATCGCCGGCGCGCAGATGGGCTTCACCGGCAAGATCACGATCCACCCGGCGCAGGTCCCCGTGGTGAACGAAGCGTTCACGCCGTCGCCCGCCGAGATCGCCGAGAGCCGCGAGCTCGTCGCCGCCTTCGACGAGCACCGCCGCGCCGGCCGCATGACCTTCGCCTTCCGCGGCCAGATGGTCGACGTCCCCCACCTGGAACGCGCCCGCCGCATGCTCGCGCTGGCCGAGCGTCTCGGACTCTGAAGGGCCTGCCGCGCCGCAGCCTGCCCGTTCATTGTCTCGACGGTTCGGGCGACTCCACGCGGTTGACCCTCGTCGATAGCGCCAAGGCCATCTCGGTCCACGCGTCCCTTTCGTCGACAGGCCATCCGACAACGTGCGCGTGTCGAAAGTGCGTCGAGGTCTCGGCCTCGACCCTCAACCCTGCGTCTGCAGCATCGGACGCCAGGAAGTCGAGTCGCCCCTTAACCGAACTCTTCCGCGACCCCCTCGCAAATCGAGAGAGCTTCCACACTGCAGGCTCGAGAAGTCGATCCGTACGGAAGACGGAAGTTGATGTGTACCCCGGACGCGGTAGGAGGTTGCTGTACAGATTTCTCGCTGTGACCTTCGAGAAGAGGTAGCGCGTCACTCTCTCATGGCTGCGGACGCGCCCTAGCCTGATGGTCATGACGACCCACCAAGAAGCGGCCTTCGAGAATCTCGAGAAGTCGAACTGGGATCTCACGGACGAACACCTCCGAACCGCGTAGCCTGCGGCCGTCAGAGAAGATGGCGGCGAACGTGAGTTTCCGCGCGCCTCCGAGGCTCACGACCAGTCGATCTCCATCCGAGTTGTCCCAGGACAACCCTACCCAGCCGTCGGGTTCGGCGACCGCCTCTGGTGGTGCGATGGACGTCGGCATGTCCGCGAGGAAGGCGGCAGCCTCCTGGATCGCCTCGGTGAGGACCGGCTCGGCGCCATAGCCGTCCCAGTCAGGACTCGAGCACACCGCGAGCAGTTCGAGGAGCTCCCCTCGAGTCGCCGCGGAGGGATTCCAAGAGATCGACCGCTCCTGCGCTATGCGAGCTTGAACCTCGATACGCGCAAAGAGCGGCCGGACCTCGCCGAGGGCATGTCCTGTAAGATGTTCGAGTCGCATCTCCGGCCTGCGAAGCGCCAGTGCGGTCGCCACTTGTACCTTTCTACGAGGACGCGCCAGCCTTGATCAAGTCAAGGCACCGGGGCGTCAAGCTGCTGAAGAAAGCATCGTTCTTGAAATCGCGCAGGAGATCAAACACATCCCAGATCGAGTCGTCTGCCGACGACAACTCCAGGGTGCGTGAAACGTCGATGTCGAGAACAATGGCGGAGTGAGCCAGGTCGGTGCGCTCAGTCGCCTGTGTAATTACGGCGACCGCATCGATCTCAGGCTTGGGCACCTCGATGCGCTGAACGAAGTTCGCCAAGACCTGGGGAAGGTTGTGCGGAACGCGGGGGGCCGCCGTTAGGTACTCGTCAAGGTCGCTTCCGCCGGGGAGACGCAGGCGATTGATGTAACGGAGCGCGAGCCGGGTAACCGTCATCGGTGACGCGCCGCTCGCGAATACTGACCAGTAGCGCCTGGCCTGCGTTTTCACATCTTCCCATTCCGAATACGGACCCAAGCGGTTGAACGTGTAACCATCGACGCGGAACTGCACGACCTGCTTCTCGTCTTCGGAATAGAACATCCAACCGTCGGTCGTAACCGGTTCCTTCGTGCTCCGGGGGTCTGGTCCCTGAAGTTGGAAGACGGCCTCCCAGCGACTCCGCGGCCGGGCCTTCGGGTGGGTCCCGCGAACTTGGTCGCCGAGCACGCGTAGAACGTCCGCGGACGCGCTCGACGGCAACGTCGCCCTGATGTCGACCAGCGCTTCGACGATGGGCGCGCGACTACCGAGGTTTTCCCGAGCGGCTGGCACGGCGACTCAACGCTTGGAGGACCTAGGAGTTCGGTCGTGGGCGTCTTGGTGTGTGTGAACCTGACGCAACATATTGATTTTACAAATGATTTAGCGTCGGTGCAAGGTGCACTGATCTCTAAGGGAAAGGAGCGCGCTCGGATAGCCCTTCGGCGCAGGCGCCGACCTTCGCGATCGCGGCGGCGATCTGGTCGAGCAGGTCGCGGTCGAACTCGTGGAAGCTCGCCTTGACCTGCCACTCGGTGTCGCAGATGCGCTCCGCCACCGGGCAGTCGCCGCGCGCGTAGCTGGGAGGCTTCTCGGCGAGCGACCACGGGAAGCCGCGGCCGATCCAGTCGCGGTTCTGCAGACGCGGGCGCAGGTGCAGCGGGACCTTCACGTACGTGCCGGCCGGCACGCCCTCGGCCTCGAGCGCGCGCACGAAGGCGTCGCGGTCGAGCGGCAGCACGCCGGGCACGTAGAAGAATGGGACGTGGTAGTAGGCATGGCGCGAGCCTGCGCGCTCGTCCACGGGCTCGGGGATGCGCAGGAACGGCAGCTCCTTCACGCGCTCGTACAGATATGCGGCGCTCTTGCCGCGCGCTTCGGTCCAGCCGTCCAGGCTCGGGAGCTGGCAGTTCGCGATCGCAGCGGCCGCCGTGTGCATGCGGAAGTTGAAGGCGAGCGAGTCGATCTTCGCGCGGAACTCCGGCAGCTCGAGCTCGGCGACGAGTCGCGCGGGGTGGGTCCCGAGGCTCATCGCGCGCTCGTACATGCGGCGGTCGTCGCAGACCAGGATGCCGCCCTCGCCGCCGGTCAGGTTCTTCGACGCCTGCAGGCTCCACGCGCCGAAGTCGCCGAACGAGCCGACGCGCCGGTTTCGGTAGAGCGCGCCCGTCGCCTGCGCGCAGTCCTCGATCACGCGCAGGTCGTGCTCGGCGGCGACGGCCAGGATCTCGTCCAGGTCGGCGGGCCGGCCGAACAAGTGCACCAGCACGATCGCGCGCGTGCGCTCCGTGATCCGCTCGCGCACGCTCGCGGCGTCGAGCGCGAACGTCTTCTCCGAGATGTCCGCGAAGATCGGGATCGCCGCGTTCATGAGCACGCACGACACCGACGCGCCCCAGGTGAACGGCGAGACGATCACCTCGTCGCCCGGCAGCACACCCGCGCCGTGGAGCGAGAGCATGAGCGCCGCCGTGCCGCCATTGGTCGCGAGCGCGAAGCGTCGCCCGTGCAGCGCGGCGAAGCGGTTCTCGAACTCGCCCTGGATCCCCGTGTTGCCCACGGGGCAGAGCGGCTCGCTCGTGAGCACGCGCACCACCTCGCGCACGGTCGCCTCGTCCATGCGCGGCCAGACCGGATACGCCCGCGTGACGGCCTTCGGACCTCCGAGGAGCGCGGGCTTCTCCATGCCTCACCCCACCTGCCGGGACTGTCCCTTCCAGAACGGCGCGCGCAGCTCCCGCTTCAGGATCTTGCCCGAGGCGTTGCGCGGGATCTCCGGGGCGAAGCTGACCGAGCGCGGGATCTTGTAGCTCGCCAGGTGCTCGCGCGCGTACGCGATCACGTCGTCGACCGTGAGGGCCGACCCCGGCGCCGGCACCACGATCGCGTGCACGCTCTCGCCCCACTGCTCGCTCGGGATGCCGATCACCGCGACGTCGAAGATCTGCGGGTGATGCTCGAGCGAGGACTCGATCTCCGCCGGGTAGATGTTCATGCCGCCCGAGATCACCATGTCGGCCTTGCGGTCGCAGATGAAGAAGAAGCCTTCCTCGTCGAAGTACGCCACGTCGCCCACGGTCAGGAAGTCGCCACGGCGGTTGCTGTCGAACTTCTCCTGCGCCTTGTAGTAGGTCGAGAACACGCCCTTGCTGCGCACCGCGAGCTCGCCCGGCTGGTTCGGCTCGGTGACGCGGTTGCCCGCGTCGTCGAAGAGCGCGATCTCGACGCCCGGCGAGGGCTTGCCGCACGAGCCGGGCTTCCTGCGCTGGTCCTTCGGCTCGAGGATGCAGTTCACGCCGAGCTCGGTGGAGCCGTACACCTCCCAGAGCGACTCCTCCGGGAAATCCGCCAGGTACTGGAGCTTGAGCGCGAACGACCAGGGTGCTGCGTTCGCGATCATCACGCGCATGCTCGAGCGGTCGTAGCGCGCCTTCACCTCGGCCGGCAGGTTGCAGATCATGCGGATCGGGGTCGGTGCGGAGAAGGTCGAGGTGACCCGGTACTGGTCGACGAGCCGCAGCCAGTCCTCGGGATCGAACTTGCGCTGCACCACGACGGTGTTGCCGAGCGCGGCCGCGATCCCCATGAAGCCGCCCGGGCCGGAGTGGTAGAGCGGGCCGCAGGTCAGGTACACGTCGCTCGGGCCATAGCCGATCAGCTCGAGCATGCGGCGCGTCTGCTCGGGATCACCCGCGCCGCTGCGCAGCGCGCCTTTGGGCTTCCCGGTGGTGCCCGACGTGTAGATCATGGTGCCGGCGGCCTCGGCGAGCTCGATCACGGGCTCGGCATCGCTCCCGTCGGCGAGCAGCTTCTCGACCGCGAGCTGACCCTGCGCGGGCGCACCGTCGAACACCAGCACGTGGCGCACCTTCGGGATCTCGCTCCGGATCTTGGCGAAGGCGTCGGCGAACTCGGCATCGGTGTAGATCGCCACGGCGTCGCAGTTGTCCGTCACGTAGGCCATCTCTTCGGGTGAGAGCCGGTAGTTGAGCGGCACCGCAGTTGCGCCGAGCTTGCGCGTGGCGTGCATCACGCGCACCACTCCGAGCGAGTTCTGGCCGCACCAGACCAGCTTGTCGCGCGGCCGCACGCCGAGCCCCTGCATCGCGTTGGCCAGGCGGTTGGCCTGCCGGTTGAGCTCCGCATAGCTCCAGGCCGCGACCGCCCCGCCCTTGCGATCGTCGATCGCGGCGGGCTTGTCGGGCTGGACCTGCGCGTAGACTGCGAGAAAGTCGGGTGGCCGCACCTGAGTCATGAGTGCATTCTACACAGGAGAGCGTTCAGGCGAACACGACGGTGCGGCGGCCGTGGACCAGGATCCGATCGTCGAGGTGCCAGCGCACCGCGCGCGCGAGCACCACGCGCTCCACGTCGCGGCCTTTGCGCACCAGGTCCTCGACCGTGTCGCGGTGGGTACAGGCCTCGACGTCTTGCGCGATGATCGGCCCACAGTCGAGCTCGCTCGTGGCGTAGTGCGCGGTCGCGCCGATCAGCTTCACGCCGCGCTCGAGCGCCTGGTGGTAGGGCTTGGCGCCCGAGAACGCCGGCAGGAAGCCGTGGTGGATGTTGATGATGCGCTCGGGCCAGTGCGCCACGAAGGCGTCGGACAGCACCTGCATGTAGCGGGCGAGCACCAGCAGGTCGATCCGCTGCTCCTCCAGCAGGAGCTGAGCTTTCTCTTCCTGCGCGCGCTTGTTGTCGCGCGTGATCGGCAGCGCGTGGTACGCGACACCGAACTGCGCCGCGACGCTCTCGAGCTCCGGGTGGTTCGAGATCACCAGCGGAATCTCGCAGGCGAGCTCGCCCAGCCGGTGGCGGATCAACAGGTCGTACAGGCAGTGCTCGAAGCGCGACACGAACAGCGCCATGCGCTTGCGCCGGTCCGAGTAAGCGATGCGCCAGCGCATGGCGTAGCGGCCGCACTCGAGACGCAGCAGGTCCTCGAGCGCGTCGCGCGAGATGTCGAGCTCGGCCGTGTCGAAGTGGATGCGCTGGAAGAACGTCGCCGACGGGTGGTCCGCGTGCTGCTGCGCCGCCAGGATGTTGGCGCCGTGCTCGTATAAGAGGCGCGCCATGGCCGCGACCAGACCCTTGCGGTCGGGACAGGCCAGCAGCAGCGTGGCCAGCACGGGGGTGCTCAAGTGCTTGCTCCGAGCTCCTGCAGGATCGCGATGCAGGCCTGACGCCCCGTGCGCCCGCTTCTCGACGCGCGCTCCAGCGCGAAGCGCAGCGCGCGCGCGTGCAGCTCCTCGCGCGCGAGCGCGCCCTCGAGCCCGAGGTCGCGCGCGTGCCAGTCCACGATGCGCAGGAACGTGGGCTGGTCGAAGGCGAAGAACGGAAGCAGCAGGCCGAAGCGGTCGGAGAGTGAGAGCTTCTCCTCGGCTGTCTCGCCGGGGTGCAGCTCCCCGCCCTCGAGGCGCGCCTCCAGATTCTCGCTGGCGCGTTCGACCAGCAGGTGACGCCGGTTCGACGTGGCGACGATCAGCACGTTGGCAGGCCGCGCCTCGAGCCCGCCGTCGAGAGCCGACTTGAGCTCCTTGTACGAGTCGTCGTGCTCGCGGAACGAGAGGTCGTCGCACACCAGTGCGAAGCGCTCCGGGCGCCCGCGCAGCGCGCCGAAGATCGCCGGCAGCTCGGCCAGGTCGTCACGGCGCACCTCGACGAGGCGCAGTCCCGACGGCGCCAGCTCGCGCAGGCAGCCGCGCACCGCGGACGACTTCCCCGTGCCGCGCTCCCCGTAGAGCAGCGCGTCGAGGGCGGCGCGGCCGCCCGCGAACGCCGTCAGGTTCGTGCGCAGGCGCGCGACGGAGCGCTCGACGCCGAGCAGACCCTCGAGCGGGAAATGCCCGACGGCGTGGATCGGCAGCAGCGTGTCGCGCCGCCAGCGATAGGCGAGCGCCGGCTCCGCGCCGTTGCGCGCGCCGGGGACCTCGCGCTCGAGCAGCCGCTCCACGAGCCCGAGCGCGTGCTCCACACGCGGCAGCAGCTCGTCCCAGCGATCCGCCGGCATCGCCTACAGCTTGAGGCGACGGGCGCGCGCCGCGCCGCCGCGCGGGAGCACGGCGCCGATCAAGAGGCCCGCCAGGATGATGCCGGCGCCGGTCAGCAGCTCGCGCCAGCGCGATCCTCCCAGCAGGCGCGCGTTCTCGGTCTCGAGCTCCAGCGCGCGCGCGCGCGTGGACTCGAGCTCGGCCAGGCTCTGCTCCTGCGCCGCCAGATTCTGCTCGAGCTCGGCAATCCGCTTCTCGCTCGCAGCCAGCCGCTCGCGCGCGCGCGGCAGCTCGAGCGCGGCCGGCAGCTCTCGCGACAGGTAGGCGGTCTCGACGTAGCCCTCGAGACCGTCGCTGGCGCGGATGCGCGACCACTCGCCTTCCGCGCCGATGCGCGTGACCGCGTCGCCGCCCTTGAGCGCGCGCAGGATCCGGTATTCGATCCCGGCGCCGCTGCGCACGAAGACGCGCAGCTCGCCGTCCACCCAGTCCGCGCGCGCGGCCGGCGCAGCGACGCAGAGCGCCGCGAGGAGCCACGCCATTCGTTGCACCTGCATCGCCACGTCACTCCAGTTAGCGCGCGCTCCCTACCAGAACAACCTCGAGAACGCGTAGGCCGCCACCACGCCCACGAAGTCCGCCGAGAGACACGCGGCCAGGGTGTGGCGGCCGGCGCGCACCTGTACGCTGCCGAAGTACACGGCCAGCACGTAGAACGTAGTCTCCACGCTGCCGTTGATCACCGAGACCAGGAACCCCACGAACGAGTCCGGGCCGTAGGTCCTCATGGTCTCCGTCATCACGCCGAGGGCGCCGCTACCCGAGAGCGGGCGGATCAGCGCCATCGGCAGCGCCTCGGGGGGGAACCCGATGAGCCCGGTCACGGGCTCGACCGCGCGCACCACCAGGTCGAACAGCCCCGAGCCGCGGAACATCGCGATCGCGACCAGGATCGCGACCAGGAACGGGATGATCGCGATCGCGATCTCGAAGCCCTCGCGCGCGCCGCGCACGAAGGACTCGTACACCGGGACGCGACGGCCGAGCCCGAAGAGCGCGATCGCGGCCATCAGCACCGGTAGCAGCCACGTCGAGAGCACGTCGCGGGTGAGCGACCAGGTCGTGGCGTCCGCCGGCGCCTGCGCCCCGAAGCGCCAGATCGCGAGCGCGAGCACGAGCGCGAAGGCCCCGAGCAGGGCCGCCGACCACGGCGCCGGCGGCGGAGCGCTCTCGGCGAGCGCTTCCGCCTCGCCGAGGCCGCTGATCCCGTCCCCGACTGAGCCCGGCGACCGCGTGGCCGGCGCTTCGGCGCGCACGCGCTCGGGCGCGTAACGTGGGCGGCGCTCCAGGAGCTTCGCGGCGACGATCGCCGAGAGCGTGCCGCACGCGGTCGCCAGCAGCGTCGGCGCGATGATGCCGCCGGCGTTGCTCGAGCCGAGGCTCGCGCGCACCGCGATCACGCCGAGCGGCAGCACCGCGACGCCTGCCGTGTTGATCGCGAGGAAGAGCGCCATCGAGTTCGTCGCCACGCCGCGGTGTGGGTTCAGCCGGTCGAGCTCGCGCATCGCCTTCAGGCCGAAGGGAGTCGCGGCGTTGCCGAGGCCGAGCACGTTGGCCGCGAGGTTCAGCAGCATGGCGCCCATGGCCGGATGGTCGGCGGGGACGTCCGGGAAGAGCCGGCGCAAGAGCGGCGCGATCGCGCGAGCGATCCCGACGAGCAGACCGCCGTCGCGCAGGACGCGCATGAAGCCGAGCCAGAGCGCCATCTGACCGACGAGACCGAGCGCGAGCTCGCCCGCGCCCCTCGCGGCCTCGAGCGCCGCGCTCGAGACCTCGGGCATGCGCCCGCCGAACGCGGCCGCGAGCACCGACCCCACCACCAGGAAGACGAAGATCCCGTTCACCCCGAAGGGACCTTAGCGCGGGAATGCCTCGGGAAGGCCGCCGTCGATGGGGATGACGGCGCCGGTAGTGGGAGTCTGGTTCGTGGCGAGGAACACGACCGCGTTGCCGACGTGGTCCGCGTCGACGCGCGCGTGGAGCAGGTTGCGCTCGCGGTAGAAGTCGGGGAGGGCGGACGGCTCGATGCCGTGAGCCGCCGCGCGCTCGGGGCCGACTTCCGCCCAGAGGCCGCTCGGGTTCTCGGCGCTGCCGAACACGGCGTCGGCGTTGAGCAGGTTCACGCGGATGCCGTGCTCCGCGCCCTCGAGCGCCGCAACGCGTCCGAGCTGGTGCGCGCCCGCCTTCGACGCGCTGTAGGCGCCGAAGAGCTTTCCGGGCGCGAAGACGTTCTTGGTCGAGATCAGCACGACGTTTCCGCCCGTGCCCTGACGCCGCAGCGCGCGCAGGCCCTCGCGCAGCGTCAGGAACGCGCCGGTCAGATTCACTTCGACGGCGCGCTGGAACGCGGCGAGCTCGAGATCCGCCAGCGCGCCCGTGACGGCGATGCCGGCATTGGCGACCACGACGTCGACGCCGCCGAAGGCCGCAGCCGCCTCGCGAAAGGCACGGCGCATCTCGTTCTCGCTCGTCACATCGGCCTCGACGATCTCGCAGTCCGGGCTCGCGAGTCGTTGCTGCACCGCCTCGAGCCGGTCGCCGTCGAGATCGACGAGCACCACGTTGGCGCCGGCCGCGAGCGCGCGCCGCGCCACGCCCTCGCCGATCGCGCCGGCTCCGCCGGTCACGAGCAGCGTCTGCGCCTCGAGGGGCGGCGCCGTGCGCTTGCCGAGCTTGGCCTGCTCGAGCGTCCAGTACTCCATCTCGAATAGCTCCGCCTCGGAGATGCCGTCGTAGCGGCCGATCATCGCGGCGCGGATCTTGGTGGCGACCGTGTGCTCTGCGATGTCCGCGGCGATGCGCGCCGCCCGCCGCGTCTCGCCCGCGGCGAACAGGCCGATGCCCGGGAGCACGACCACGCGCGGCGTCGGGTCAAGCGGCGTCGGCGCCGGCGTGCGCCCCGCTGCGTTCCGCGCGAAGTAGGCGCGGTAGTCGTCGCGGAACGCCGCCACGGCGGCGTCGAGCTGCGCGCGCAGGGCGGCCTCGTCGCCGTACGCCGGCTGGCGCAGCAGGAGCCAGCGTCCCTTGGTGCGGATCACGTGATCGGGCGTGATCGGCGGCGCGGCGCAGAGCTCCGCGGCCTGGTCGGCGGCGGCGAAGTGCAGGATCTCATCGGAGCTCCTGTGCTCGAGCACGAAGCGCCGCCACGGGCGATCGGGGTCGCCGCTCGGCTCCGCCAGCGCACCGCGCACCATCGGAGCGACGTCGCCGGGCTCGCGCAGCGCGACGACCGGACGCGCGTCGAGCAGCCGCCGCCCCTCGACCTGCTCGGCGATCACCGCCTCCGCGCGCTCGACCAGGCCGGTGTGGCGCTCGTAGCTCGTCCGCGCATCCTCGCCGAAGCTGAACAGGCCGTGCTTCTCGAGCACGAGCCCCTCGACTTCGGGCGCCTTCTCGTAGATCTCGGCCGCGAGCTTGGCCAGCGCGAAGCCGGCCATGACGTAGGGCACGAAGCCGACCCGCTCGCCAAACAGCGCGCGGATTCGGGCGCGGCCGTCGGACTGGTTGGTCAGCGCCAGGATCGCGTCGGCGTGCGAGTGATCGACGAACTTGTGCGGCAGGAAGGCGTGGAGCAGCGTCTCGACCGAAGGGTTGGGCGCGCGGGACGGATGCAGCAGCGCGCGGCGAAGCTCGGCCGCCATGGTCTCGTCGTCGAGCGCGGGCAGCGCGCGCAAACGGCGCAGCTCGTCGAGCCGCAGCGCCGGCAGACCGGGCGGCTCGATCGACTCGAGGTCCCAGCCGCTGCCCTTGACGTGGATCACTTCGATCTCGGCGCCGTACAGGTCGCGCGCGCGCGACTTCACCGAGGTATTGCCGCCGCCGTGGAGCACCAGCTTCGGATCGCGTCCGATCAGGCGCGACGTGTACACGCGCAGCGCGACATCCTTGCCGTCGTCCGCGTAGCGTTGCTCGAATTCATCCGCCTCGCGCTGCGACCACGGCCCCGCCATGCGCGACAACGTAGCAGACGCACGCTATCGGATTGTCGGAGGTGAGCGATGGAGCGAGTGCGCGCTGCGCTTCGGGAAGCTGTCGCGCTGCTGGAGGATCCGCTTCAGTTCGTAGCGTCTCCCGGGATGTTCGATGCGCAGTTCTGGCTGGCGCTCCAGCTCGCAGTGGCGCTGGGGCTGTTCTTTGCGGCGCTCGGCTCGTGGCGGCGTCGGAGCGCCGGCGCGGGTCTCCTGCTCGTCGCCGGTGCCGCTGCGCTGCTCGCGGCGTTCGTGTGCGGGCGCCTCATCCAACCAACGCTGGGCGCGGGCCGCGTACTCGGCGCGGTGCTGCGCGAGGGGCTGCCCTATCTCGTCGCCGCCCTTGCCGGCGTCGTGTCGGCGCGTCTTGCGCGGCCCCGGCTCGCAGCGCTCGCCGCGCTCGTCGTCCTGCCCGCCGCGGCCGCCCTCGCACTCTCGCCCGCCGCTCGCAGCTCGCTCGCAGAGTCCGCGGGCGAGGTCAAGGTCGAGAACGGCATGGTCTACGTGACGCAGGGCTCCTTCGTGTTCGGCTCGCTCGATCCGGCGCAGCTCGCGCACAAGCTCGGCAACGCGGCGGGCGACGAGCACCCCGTGCGTGAGGTCTGGCTCGACGCGTTCTGGATCGACCGCACCGAGGTGACCAACGCGGAGTTCGGCCGCTTCGTTGCCGAGGCGCGCCGCGTCACGGTGCCGGAGCAGACCGGGCAGGGTCATGTGTGGCTCCCGGACGGCTGGGCTCTGGTTTCGGGCGCCAACTGGCGCCACCCCTCGGGCGAGGGCTCGAGCATCGACGCTCGCGACGACCACCCGGTCGTCCAGATCTCGTGGCACGACGCCGACGCGTACTGCGCCTGGGCGGGCAAGCGGCTCCCGACCGATGCGGAGTGGGAGAAGGCCGCGCGCGGCAGCGACGGGCGCAGCTGGCCCTGGGGCAGTGAGTTCGATCCGCTGCGCCTGAACTACTGCGATGCGAGCTGCCCGATCCCGAGCGCGCGACGCGACCCCTCACACGACGATGGCTTCGCCTACACCGCGCCGGTCGGCTCGTTCCCGCTGGGCGCGAGCCCCTACGGCGCGCTCGACATGGCGGGCAACGCCTGGGAGTGGACCGCCGACTGGTACCACCCCGACTCCTACGCCTTCGCGGCGCCCAGCAACCCCAAGGGCGCCTGGCCCGGGCGCAGAGTCGATCGCGCGATGCGCGGTGGCTCCTTCGCCGGAGAGCGCGGCTACACGCGCGCGACGAGCCGCAGCTACGACCCGCCCGAGTCGAGCTGGTTCGGCGTCGGCTTCCGCTGCGCGAAAGACGGGGGCTAGTCCGCGTAGCCTAGCCGGCGGAGGCGCTCGAGGGCTTCCGGGTCTACGCCTGCTCCATCCCGGACGAAGCGCGGGGTCGCCTCGCGCTCGAAGCGCTCGAGCTCGGCTTCGAGCTGCGCCGCGATCTCGGGCTGTGAGCCCGCCTGGTCGTCGCGTTCTGCCGGGTCGGCGTCGAGATCGTACAGCTCGCGCTCGCCGCTCGAGTGTGAGACGAGCTTCCAGCGCTCGCGGAGGACTGCGCTGTGCGTGCGGTCGTAGAAGCGCGGGTGCTTGCGGACCAGGTCGAGATAGCGCCCCATGAACGCGACCAGCGGAAGCACGCGCTCCCCGCCAGACAGGTCGACACCCTGCAGCCCGGGCGGCGCCGGGAGCCGTGCTCGCGCGAGCAGGGTTGGCATCACGTCGACCAGGTGAGCCGGCTCGCGCACGCGTCGGCCGACGAGTTGGCCGGGCTCACGCACCAGCAGCGGCACGTGGACCTCCGGCTGATACACGTTGTTGCAGTGCCCGATCTCGTTGTGCTCGCCGAAGCTCTCGCCGTGGTCGCTGGTCACGACGACGAGCGTCCGGTCGAGCAGGCCCCACTCTTCCAGGCGTTCGAAGAGCAGGCGCAGCTCGTGGTCGAGCGAGAGCAGCGACGCGTCGTAGGCGTCGACCAGGCGGTCGCGCTCGTCCGCCAGGATGGCGCGCGCGCGCTCGCGGATCGGGCCGCGATCGAAGTCGTGACGTTCCCAGGCGCGCGGGAAGGCGTAGCGCCACGCGGGCAGCGGCAGATACGGCTCGTGCGCCTCCATGTAATTCAGGAACAGCATGAAGCGGCGCTCGCGCCGCGGCTCGAGCCAGCGCAGTGCCATGTCGTTCACCTCCCACGCGAGCAGGGAGTAGCGCTCGTTGCTCTCGAGCAGCCGCCGCATGCGCCAGCCGCCGAGGCGCTGGCTTACGCTGAGCCCGAACGGGCGCTGTCGCACCGCCTGTCCGGGCGTGTCGACGTAGCTGTCGAAGCCCTGATCGAGCCCGTACCAGCGATACAGGTACGCCGTGTTCGCGCAGACGGCGCCGGTCTCGAGGCCGCCGTCGCGCGCGACCTCGGCGAGTGTGACTGCGTCGCGCGAGAGCGGGCGCGCGGGGGCGCTGTCGTCCAGGCGTCCGAGCTGCTCCAGGCTGGGGAGCGACGCGTCGTCACTCGTGTCTGCGCCGTGCGTCGCGGGATACAGGCCGGTGAAGAGAGTCGCGTGGGACGGCAGTGTGAAGGCCGACGGCGAGAGCACGCGCTCGAATAGCGTCGCGCTCGCGGCGAACGAGTCGAGAAAGGGCGTCGTCTGGCGCGCGTAGCCGTACGCGCCAAGGTGATCCGCGCGCACGGTGTCGAGGACGATCACCAGGAGATTCGGAGCTTCCGGGGTGGCGGCGCCGCCGCCGGCGGCCAGCGCCGCGAGCTTTCCGGCGGGTGCGACGGGCCGAACGGCCAGCACGCTCACCCCCGTCGCAAACACGAACGCTACGGCCAGCACCCACGCAGGCCGCGGTGGTTGTGGCCGCCGCACGACCTCGTACACGAGCACCACGGCTAGCGCCGCGCCGAGCACCAGGTCCGCGGCGAGCGCCGCCGGTCCGTCCGCTCGCAGGACGCGCACCGCGAGCCCGGGCGCCCAGGCCGCGGCGAGCACACACGCGCGCGGCGCGTGGCGCAAGAAGGCGAAGGCGTGCAGCCGTGCGGCGCCCTCGTAGAGCGCGCCCAGGACGATCAAGGCGGCCGCCCCTGCGCCGAGCGCGTCGAGAGCGACCAGCAGCCAGGCGTCGCTCCGCAGCCGGTAGCCGCCGAGCAGCGCCAGGCCCAGATCGAGGCCGAGTGCCAGGAGGACCGTCGCCACCGCGGCTACCGTTCGCATGCCACCCCCGCGGCCCCGAAGCCTAACGAGGCCGCTGTCCGCTGTCGGCGGCCCGGGCGCGGGGCTGGAACCCGGCGCGCCGGCGGTACATCCTCCTGTCCGATGCCGCTTCGCCGATGAAGTCGTCGGGCGGCCGCGTGGGGCAGGACGAAGGAGATGCGGAGATGGGACTTTCGCGGGAGGAGCTGTCGGAGCTGGCGCGGCGGGCGGTGATCGACGCCCTGGAAGAGCGGGGTGCGGCGATCCCGGGCGACCTCGGCCCCGACACGCGGCTGTTCGGCCGCGACGCTCCGCTCGACTCGCTCGGGCTGGTGTCGGTGGTGATGGAGATCGAGGAGCGGCTGGAGGAGGAGAAGGGCCTGCGCGTCGTGCTCGCGGACGAGCGCGCCATGTCGCGCCGAGCGAGCCCCTTCCGCACGCTCGGCTCGCTGGTCGACTACGTCGAAGAGTGCCTGCGCGGCAATGGCTGAGGCGTCGGAGACGCCCGTCGCGCTGGTGACGGGCACGCGCACGGGGATCGGACGTGCGCTCGCCGAGCACCTGCTCGCCGCCGGCTACACGGTCGTCGGCTGTAGCCGCAAGCCGCTCGACACGCCGCTCGACGGCGCCTACACGCACGTGTGCTGCGACGTCGCGGACGAGGACGGCGTGATCGACCTGGTGCGCGGCATCGGGCGTGCGCACGGCCGGCTCGACGTGCTGGTCAACAACGCGGGCATCGCGTCGATGAATCACTTTCTGCTCACGCCGACGGCCACGCTGCGCCGGATCTTCGCGACGAACGTGGAAGGCGCCTTCATCGTCACGCGCGAGGCCGCCAAGCTGATGCGGCGGCGGCGCTTCGGGCGCGTCGTGAACCTGTCGACGGTCGCGGTGCCGCTGCACCTGGCTGGCGAGGCGGCGTACGCGGCGTCGAAGGCCGCGGTCGAGGAGCTCACGCGCGTGCTGGCGCGCGAGCTCGGGAGCTTCGGCATCACCGTGAACGCGATCGGCCCCACGCCGATCCGCACGGACCTGATCGCGGGCGTCCCCGATGACGCGATCAAGCGCATCACCGAGCGGCTGGCGATCCCGCGGCTCGGCGAGTTCCGAGACGTGCTGAACGTCGTCGACTTCCTCGTCTCGCAGGCGAGCGACTTCATCACGGGCCAGGTGATCTACCTCGGAGGTGCCGGATGAGCGTCTGGCTGGTGGATCGCCTGCGCGAGTTCGGGGACGATCCCGCGGTGGTCTGGCGCGGCGCCGCGTGCTCGTACCGCGCGCTGGCCGACGAGGTCGTCCGGCAGGAGGCGGAGCTCGACCGACACGGGCTAGGCGTTGGCGAGGTCGTGGCGCTCGAGGCCGACTACTCGCCGCGCGCCGTGGCGCTCCTGCTGGCACTGATCGGGCGCGAGAGCCTGTGCGTCCCGCTCACGCTGGCGTCGGCGCCGCAGCGCGATGAGTTCCTCGAGATCGCCGAGGTCGGCGTGACGATCCGGCTGCGCGAGGACGAGAGCTACGAGGTCGAGCGCACCGGCCGCGTCGCCCGGCACGCGTTCTGGGACGTGCTGCGCCAGCGCCATGCGCCAGGGCTCGTGCTGTTCTCGTCGGGCTCGACGGGCAAGAGCAAGGGGGCGGTCCACGACTTCGCGCACCTGCTCGACAAGTTCCGCGTGAAGAAGCAGAAGCTGCGTGCGATCACGTTCCTGCTGCTCGACCACATCGGCGGCATCAATACGCTGTTCTACACGCTCTCGAACGGCGGCACCGTGGTGACCGTGCCCGACCACGCGCCCGACACGGTGTGCGAGGCGATCGCGAAGCATCGGGTCGAGCTGCTGCCCACCTCGCCGACGTTCCTGAACCTGCTTCTCCTGTCGGGCGCGCTCGAGCGCTACGACCTGTCGTCGTTGCGCCTGGTCACCTACGGCACCGAGCCGATGCCGGAGAGCACGCTGCGGCGCGTGGCCGACGCGATCCCGCACGTGACGTTGCAGCAGACGTACGGGCTCTCGGAGCTCGGGATCCTGCGCTCCAAGTCGAAGGACAACAAGAGCCTGTGGGTGAAGATCGGCGGCGAGGGCTTCGAGACGCAAGTGCGCGAGGGCATCCTCTGGATCAAGGCGCACTCCGCCATGCTCGGCTACCTGAACGCGCCGAGCCCGTTCGACGCCGCCGGCTGGATGAACACCGGCGACGAGGTCGAGCAGGACGGCGAGTGGTTCCTGATCAAGGGACGCCGCTCCGAGATCATCAACGTCGGCGGGCAGAAGGTGTACCCCGCCGAGGTCGAGAGCGTGGTGCAGACCTGCGACAACGTCGGGGACGTGACCGTCCACGGCGAGGCGCACCCCGTCACCGGCCAGATCGTCGCCTGCCGCGTGAACCTGCTGCAGCCCGAGGACCCGCGCGAGTTCAGGAAGCGCCTGCGCACCTTCTGTCGCGAGAAGCTCGCGCCCTACAAGGTGCCGGTGAAGATCGACGTCACCGACGCACAGCAGTGGAACGCGCGCCACAAGCGGATGCGGAAACCCTGACGTCGCCGGCTCGGAACGTCCCGAGCGGCATCTCGAAGCGCAAGCCGACCGACGCGACGCCCGTGATGCGGATGGAGCGCTGGTGCACGCCGCGCAGGTGGTGGAAGGCGCAGAGCGTGATGCGGTTGTCGCGGTGGTTCGTGCCGCCCTGCGAGCGGAACTGGATGTGGTGCTCGTGCAGGTTGCGCATCGACGTGCAGCCCGGCACCGCGCAGCGCCAGCCATCGCGCGCGAACACGCTGCCCTTGTGCGCGGAGCGCGCGCCCCAGGCCAGGAACACGTGGTCGCACATCGCGCCGAGCGCCTCGCCGGCGCTCGGGAGGCGCCCGCTCTTGCGTTCCAGGTAGAGCCGCACGCTCGCGTGCACCGCGCGGAAGAGCTGATCGACGTCGGGCGGCACCCAGAGCACGACGCGACAGCGTTCCTGCGGGTCGACATCGCCTTGCGGAGCGATGGGAACCGCACAGGTTTCTCGCTCGGTCCCGGATTCGTCGCCCGGCAGCCCACCGGTCGCGCGCCAGGTCTCGGGATCGGTCTCGAGCAGCGAGAGCGCGCGCTCGGCGTCGTCGCGCAGGCGGCGCACCGTCACGCGCTCTGCCCACGCGACCCAGCGCGCCGCGAAGCGCCCCTCGCCATCGGCGATCACGACCGGCACGAGCACCTGCGCCTGCACCAGCGAGAGCGTCCCCGCGCGGTACGCCTCGGCGAGCTCCGGGCACACGCGTGCCGCGCGCTCGATCCGCACGAGGGCACGCGCCCGCGTGGAGTCCATCCCGAGCCGCTCGCGCGCGTAGTCGTCGAGGTTGGCGTAGCCGAGCTGGCGCGGCGCGGACGTGCGCCAGATCGCCGCGAGGAGGGGACCTACTTCGGCGTCGAGGCGCTGCTCCCGCGCGCCGAGGGCGCGCAGCCGCGCGTCGAGCTCGAAGGCGTCCGCGTCCTCGAGACCGTCGGTGAACGCATTGAGCTCGCCGTCGGGTGGCGCGGGATCGAGAGGCGGCTCCGGAGCGCTGGAGGGCAGCTCGTGCTCTGCATCGGGTTCGGGAGTCTCCGCGAGCGGCTCCAGCGGCAGCGCTGAGAGCACTTCCGCCGCGATCGACTCGGCGCAGTCCGCGGGCGAGAGACTCGCGCCAGAGACCTGGCGAGCGAGGCGCACCGCGAGGTCCCACTTCGCGTACACCTCGGGCGTGCAGTAGACCGCGAACTGCTTCACGCGG
>CAYVQJ010000015.1:0-133941 GCA_964454165.1 uncultured Myxococcales bacterium
CGCATTCGCCATGCCGGTGCGATCTTCCTGGGGCATGCCTCGTCCGAGGCGCTGGGCGATTACTGCGCCGGACCGAATCACGTCCTGCCGACTTCGCGCACGGCGCCCTGGGTCGCACCCGCGGTCGAGCCGCCGCGCCTCGAGCGTCCCCTGCGCATCCCGGGACTCGAGACACCCCAGCCACAGGCGGCAGCGCCGCGCGACGCGCCTGCCGCCGCCGCGTCCGGTGCGCCGATCCGCGGTCGCGTGGAGCTTGGGCCCGGCGTGACCGCGGCGCCCGGCAGCGTGCTGTTCCTGATCGCACGTCGCGACGCGGCCGCCGCCGGGCCGCCCCTCGCAGTAGAGCGCGTCGACGCAACGAGCTTCCCGCTCGAATTCGAGCTCGGTCCGGACGACATGATGCTGGCGGGCCAGCCCTGGACCGGCCCGCTCTGGCTCACGGCGCGTCTCGATTCCGACGGCAACGCGATGACGCGCGAGAGCGGTGCGCCGTCGGCGGCGCTCGGCGCTCCGCTCGAGCCGGGCGCCAGCGGAGTCGAGCTCGTGCTGCGAGCCGGTGGCGAATCCGCCTCGGCGCCGAGTCCGGCGCCCGCGACCGCCGCGCCGTCCGCGGAGCCGATCCGCGGCGTGATCCGCCTGCGCGACGGCATCATCGCGCCGCCTGACTCCGTCCTGTTCCTGGTCGCGCGGAGCACGGCCGGCGGTCCACCGCTCGCTGCGAAACGCCTGCCGTCGGGCCCATTCCCGCTCGCGTTCGAGCTAGGCTCCGGCGATACGATGATCGCAGGCCGGCCGCTGCACGGCCCGCTCCTGCTCTCCGCGCGCCTCGACGCCGACGGCGACGCATCGAGCAAGGCTCCCGGCGAGCCGCACGCCGAGCTGACGGAGCCCGTGTCGCCGGGCGCCCAAGGCGTCGAGCTCGAGCTCACGCGCTAGAGCCCCTTCACCTCGTGCGTCGGCGCGGCCGATGCTCGCCATTCGGCCCCGGCGTGATGTGCAGCAGCTGGGCCGCCTCAATCAGAATCACCCGGTGCCACTCGCCTTTGCGCACGATGCAGGCTTCGCCCGGACCCAGCTCGATCGCTGCGCTCGGCGCCGAGTCACCCGTCACGCGCAGCCTGCCCGAGATCACGTAGAGGATCTCGTCCCCATCCGGGTGAACTTCTCCTCCATGGGGCGCGTCCTCCGCCATCGTCACGATCCCCACCGTCATGCCGTCGATCCGCTCCGGAGGGCCGGGCTTGCGCGCTCTGGTGGAGACCGACAGATCTCGGTGAATGTCGAACGAGTAACGCGAGGCGTCCACGGGATCGATCTTGCTCATTGGAGCGTCCATACTAATGCACGGACTCGGGGAGGCGCGATGAAGCTCGGACTCATGCTCGGCTATTCGGGTGCGCGGCTCGTGCTTCCCGTCGAGCGCGTGCAGCTCGCGGAGCGGCTCGGCTTCGACTCGGTCTGGACCGCGGAGGCGTACGGCTCGGACGCGCTCACGCCGCTGGCATATCTCGCCGCCAAGACGCAGCGCATCCGACTTGGCACGGCGGTGATCCAGCTCGCGGCGCGCACGCCGGCGGCGGCGGCGATGGCGTTCGGCACGCTCGACGCGCTGGCCGGCGAAGGCCGCGCGGTCTGCGGGATCGGCGTCTCGGGGCCGCAGATCGTCGAGGGCTGGTACGGGCAGCCGTGGGGCAAGCCGAACGCGCGCATCCGCGACTACGTCGCGATCATGCGCAAGGTGCTGGCGCGCGAGGCGCCGGTCACCCACCAGGGTCGCGAGATCTCGCTGCCCTACACCGGGCCCGGCTCACTCGGGATCGGCAAGCCGCTCAAGTCGATCCTGCACGCGAATCCGAAGCTGCCGATCTGGCTCGGCACCGGCACCGAGGCGAACGTGAAGCTCACCGCGGAGATCGCCGACGGCTGGCTGCCGCTCGGCTTCGTGCCGTCGAACGCCAGGACGTATCGCCCGTGGCTCGAGGAGGGCTTCCGCCGCGCCGGCAACGGCAAGTCTTGGGCGAACTTCGAGATCCAGCCGATGACCAGCCTGATCCCGACCGACGACGTGAAGGGCGCGCTCGCGCGGATGAAGCCGAACGTCGCGCTCTACGTCGGCGGCATGGGCCACCAGAGCAAGAACTTCCACAACGACATGATGGTGCGCCGCGGCTACGCCGACGCTGCGAAGCGCATCCAGGAGCTGTACCTGGCCAAGCGCTACGACGAGGCGATCGCAGCGGTGCCCGACGAGTACGTCGACGAGGGCGCGCTGGTCGGGTCCGCGGACCGGATCGCGAAGCGCTTCCGCGAGTGGCAGGACTCGGGCGCGACCGGGCTGACGGTCACGGCGGCGGATCCCGACGCGCTGGAGCTGGTCGCGAAGCTGGCTCGGGCCTGACGACTCGGAGCGGCTCCGCAGCGCAAACGACGTCGGCGGGGAGCCAGAGCTCGTCGGCGCAGAGCTCGAGCGACTCGCCTGCGCGCGCCGCGGGGTCGTAGAGCGGATCGCCGGCGATCGGGTGGCCGAGGTGCGCCAGGTGCACGCGGAGCTGATGCTGCCGACCGGTCACCGCTTCGAGCCGCACGTGTGTGGAGGAGTCGTCGCTCGCGACGACTCGCAAGCGCGTGTGCGCAGGCGCGCCGTCTGGCGCGACGCCGACGCGCTTCGGCTTCTCTCCGATCCCCCGCAGCGGGAAGCGCAGGTCGATCCAATCTGGCGCGGTGCGGAGCTGGCCACGCACACGGGCGGTATAGAAGCGCCGGATCAGCCCGCACGCGAAGGCCTGCGAGAAGCGCTGCATGGCGCTCCGCCGCAGCGCGATCACGCATAGGCCCGCGGTCTCGCGATCGAGCCGGTGCGGCAGCCACGGCCCACCCTCCTCGTATTCGCCGCGCAGCGCGACCGCGACGGCAGTGAGCAGCGTGCGCTTGATCACGCCGCCGCCGGGGTGACTCGGCAACCCGTGCGGCTTGTCGACGACGATGAAGTCCACCCCACGCTCTACGATCGGGAGGTCCAGCAGATCGTCGATCGGCGCGCCGAGATCGCGCGGCGTCTTGCACACGCGCAGCTCGACCTGCTCGCCCGGGCGCAGCAGCCGACTCGCGCGCTCCACCGGTGCGCCGGCGACGCGAGCGCGCCCCGCGCGGATCCACGCGGCGACCTCGCTGCGCGACGCCCACGTCACGCGCGCGGCAAGCGCGCGATCGAGCCGGACGCCGGCCTCCGCTGGCCCGACGCGGAAGGCAATCTCCTCTTCCGGCGCGAGCAGCCGCTCTACGTCCATCGCGCCGATGGTAGGCTGCGAGCACGGAGGGGCAATGCAGCAACTGACTCCCGAGCGCATGTTGATCGACGCTCTGGTCTTTCCGGAAGGGCCGCGCTGGCGCGCAGGACGGCTCTGGCTCTCCGACATGCACGCCGGAACCGTGCTTGCGATCGATCTCGACGGACGCCGCGAGATCGTCGCCCGCGTCGCTGCCCGCCCGTCCGGGCTCGGCTGGCTCCCCGACGGCCGCCTGCTCGTGGTGTCGATGTCGGACCGCAAGCTGCTGCGGCTCGATCCCGGTGGCCTGGCGCTGCACGCGGACCTCGCACCATTCGTCGCGGGCGACCCGAACGACATGGTCGTGGACGATCTCGGCCGCGCCTACGTCGGCAACTTCGGCTTCGACATGAACGGGGGAGCCAGGCCAAAGCCGACGTGCCTCGTGCTCGTCGACCCGGACGGAAAGACGCGGATCGCCGCCGAGAACCTGATGTTTCCGAACGGCACAGTGATCACGCAGGATCGCCGCCGCCTGATCGTGGCGGAGAGCTTCGGCTCGCGACTCACCGCGTTCGAGGTTGCACCCGACGGATCGCTCGGCGGCCGGCGCAGCTTCGCCGAGCTCGGCAGCCGCACGCCCGACGGCGTCGCGATCGACGCCGAGGACGCCGTGTGGGCCTCCTGCTTCGGGCAGGACGAGTTCGTGCGCGTGCGCGACGGGGGCGAGATCACCGCGCGCATCGACGTCTCCGGCCGCCGCGCGGTCGCCTGCGCCCTCGGCGGCCCCGACCGGCGCACGCTGTTCCTGCTCACCGCCGAGACGACGCTCGAGGACCTGGCGCAGGGCAAGTCGCGCGGAAAGGTCGAGACGCTGCGCGTGGATGTACCGGGCGCCGGCATCCCCTGAGCTGCATACTCGGAGCTCGCATGGCCGACGCCTGCTGCGACGACTCCGAGACGCTGCGCGACCTCGCCAGGCGACACCGCCACGTGTTGCAGAGCGTTCTCGCGATCAACGCCGTGCTCTTCGCGATCGAGGCCGCCGGCGGCCTGTTCGCGGGATCGAGCGCTCTCCTCGGCGACTCACTCGACATGCTCGGCGACTCGCTCGTCTACGGGGCCAGCCTGTACGTGGTCGGCCGCTCTGCCCGCGCCCAGGCGAGCGTCGCTGCCGCGAAGGGCGTCGTGATGGGCGTCCTCGGTCTCGCCGTGATCGCAGGCACCGCCGCGAAGCTCGCGCTCGGCGGCGTGCCCGATCCGGAGTTCATCGGTGGGATCGGCGCGCTCGCCCTGGCCGGGAACTCGGCCTGCTTCGCGCTCCTGTACCGCCACCGCGCCGACAACCTGAACTTCCGCTCGACCTGGCTGTGCTCGCGCAACGATCTCGTCGCGAACCTGGCTGTGCTCGTCGCGGCCCTCGCGGTCGCCGCGACCCGGAGCCCCTGGCCGGACGCGCTGGTCGGTGCAGCCCTCGCGGCGCTCTGGCTGCGCACCTCCGCGCGCGTGCTCCGGGAGGCGAGCTCCGAGCTCACGGGCGATCGCCCTCGAGCCTGAACGCGCGCACGCAGCCACTCCCCGGGACACCTTTTCCCGCCTACGCTCCACCTACACACGGATGGGCGAGGAGCTGGCGAGTCTCGACGCGATGGCGCAGGCGCAGCTCGTGCGCAGGCGCGAGATCTCGCCGCTCGAGCTCGTCCTTGCCGCGATCGCGCGGATCGAGCGCTGGAACCCGACACTGAATGCGGTCATCGCGCCGCTCTTCGACGAGGCGCGCGCTGCCGCGGCGTCACCCGCGCTGCCGGACGGGCCCTTTCGCGGCGTGCCGTTCCTCTTGAAGGACGTCGGCGCGATGCAGGCGGGCCAGCCCTACTGGGCGGGCAACCGGGCGCTGCGCGAGGCCGACTACCGCGCGCCGCGCGACTGCGCGCTCGGGCGCCGCTTCCGCGCCGCGGGCCTGGTGACGCTCGGCAAGACCAACACGCCGGAGTTCGGGCTGCAGTCCACCACGCAGCCGCTCGCCTTCGGGCCCACGCACAACCCCTGGGACCTCGAGCGCTCGAGCGGTGGGTCGTCCGGGGGATCGTGCGCGGCAGTTGCGGCCGGCCTGGTGCCGATCGCGCACGCCAACGACGGCGCCGGCTCGATCCGGATCCCCGCCGCGTGGTGCGGACTCGTCGGACTCAAGCCGTCCCGCGGCAGAGTCACGCGCGAAGCAGCGGGCGCGCGCGCCTTCGTCGAGTTCGCGGTCACGCGGTCCGTACGCGACGCCGCGGCGTTGCTAGACGCCGTGGCGGCCACGGCGACGCTCGCGCGGCCGGAAGACTCCTGGGCCGCGCAAGTCGGCGCCGACCCCGGGAGCTTGCGCATCGGCCTGCTGGAAGGCGCGCCCAAGCTGCCGCTCCATCCGGCGTGCGCCGAGACGACCACCTCCGTCGCGCGCTTGCTCGAGGAGCTTGGCCACCGGGTCGAGCTCGCCGCGCCGGCGAGCCTCTTCGAAGAGGAGCGCGCCTGGCGCGGTCTCGCGATCTGGACCGTCGAGTACCGGCTGTGCCTGCGCGACCTCGAGCGCATGCTCGGCCGCCCGGTCGACGAGGACGACGTCGAGCCCTTCCTCTGGTCGATCGCGCACCTGGACGAGCCGCCGCTGCGCGCCGAGGAGTACGTGGAGTGCGAACGCTGGCTGCGCGGCTGGGCCGCGCGCGTGCGCTCGTGGTGGCGCGGCTTCGACCTCTTGCTCACGCCCACTGTGATCGAGCCGGCAGCTCCGCTCGACACACTCTGGCCCACGGCCGGGCGCCCCTGGGCTCTCCTCGACCGCCTCGCTGCGCACATGGCGTTGGTCGAGCCGTGGAACGCCACCGGTCAGCCTGCGATCTCACTGCCGCTCGGCTCGAGCGCGGACGGGCTTCCGGTCGGTGTGCAGCTCGTCGCCGCGCCGGGTCGCGAAGACCTGCTGCTGCGCGTCGCCGCCCAGCTCGAGCAGGCGCGCCCCTGGTCCGCGCGCCGCCCCGCGCTGCACGCCTGATCCCCTCGAAGCGGCGTATGATGCTTCGAGTTCTGCAAGAGGTCACCCATGCGCTTCTCCCTTCTGACCTGCCTCCTCCTCGCACTTTCCCCGACGAGCGCACGCGCGATCGACGGCGTTCTGGAGATCAACAAGGCGTGCGTGCCCTCCGGCTGCTTCCCCAACGACGGTGCGGGCATGCCAGTCAGCATCAGCGCAGCCGGGAGCTACCGACTCACGAGCAATTTGACCGGCGCTGTCGGCGTGAACGGAATCGAGATCTCCGTCCCGGCAGGCGGACCTGGCGTTACTCTCGATCTCAACGGCTTCGAGATCGCCGGCGTTTCGGGCTCCCTCGACGGGATCCTCGTCACCAACGCGAACACCCGCAGCGTGACCGTGCGAGACGGCACCGTACGGCAATTCGGCGGCGACGGAATCGACCTGCTGCTGGCGACCGATGCTCTGGTAGAGGGCGCGCACGCGCGCGAGAACGGTGGGCGAGGGATCGCGCTGGACAGGGGCGTCGTGCGGAACAGCGTCGCCCGGGCCAACGGCGGACACGGAATCGCCGCCTACAGCGCTGGGTCGGTCGACGGCTGTCTCGCAGAGTTCAACACCGGTCCCGGAAGTGCCGGAATCCTCGCGGTCGGCGGTAGCGTCCGCGGGTCCATCGCTCAGGCAAACTCCGGTGTGGGAATCTCCATATACGCCGGCAGCATCAGTGGGTGCAGAGCGGTGGGCAACGCCTCCTTCGGGATCCTGGCGTCCCGAAGCACGGTCAGAGACGCCACGGCCAGCTTCAACACCCAGGCTGGGATCTACGTCGATCTGGGGACGGTCGTAGACTCGACCATCATCTCGAACCCCGGGGGTTGCATCTACGTCTTGAACGAGAGTCGTGTCGCCGGAAATACCTGCTCCGGGCAGGGCGCAGCGCTGCCCGGCACGGGGATCGACGTCGCTGGGACCCGGAATCGGATCGACGGAAACAACGCCACTAACAACATGACCGGGATCCGCCTCACCGGCACCTCCAACCTGCTCATCCGCAACTCGGCCTCGGGTAACGGCTTCAACTACGTCATCGGCGCGGGAAATATGGCCGGGCCGGTGATCGGCAGCGGGACGATCGCGACCGACTCCAATCCCCACGCGAACTACGTGCAGTGACCGGGATCCCGAGCGCTAGGCGGCGCGCGGCGTCGAGCGGGTAGAGACCAAGCAAGCGGCGATCGCGCGCTCGCCGTCCGCGGAGCGCAGGAAGGAGTTGGCTTCGGCGAGCGTCGCGGGCACGTCGCGGAGCGCGAAGAAGCGCGCGAGCTCGGCGAAGTACGCGCGATCGTGGCGGTCGCACCAGGCGTCGATCACGGCCGTGTCGACGCGGCAGTCGTCGGCCTCGTCGAAGGCCCAGAACGAGTTGCGCGTCTCGGGCGCCAGGTCGGCGCGCAGGCGCTGCCACGGGCGCGTCACGTCGGCGTCGTCCTCGACGATCGGCTCGCTGTCGCCTAGATCGCGCAGCGCGACCACGCCGGTAGGCCGGAGCCGCAAATCGAGCTGGAGCAGAATGTTCTGCGGGTTGGGCGTGTCGTACTGCAGCCCGTAACGCGCGAAGAGCAGCGCCTTGGTACGGCCGACCGCCTCTGCGTACGCGTGCCCCCAGAACTCCTCGAAGTCCGCGCCGTGCAAGCGCGCGATCTCTCGCCCGCTGTACGGGATCGACAGGGCGGGCAGCCAGTAGTTGCCGTCCTGCAGCGGCCGCAGGTCGCGCACCAGGAAGCCGCTCTCCGAGTCCGGGGCCAGCACCCCGAGCACCTCGCGCACCACCACGAGCCGCGCGTCGGCGCCGAGCCGCCGGTCGACGCGCTCCACGCGCCGGGCGAACTCGAGCGCGTCGTACACCTCCTGGCGCAGCCGCGTCTTCTCGGGCTGCACGAAGTCGGGGTGCGGGTGGTCGGTCGGCAGCTTGATCGAGAACAGCGGCGCGCCGGCCAGCGGCACCGCGAGCGTACGCGACGATGTGTAGCGCGCCTGCCAGGTCTCGCCGGCGGGAGCGTCGTGGAAGGCCACGCTCGTGTCGCGGTTGAGCGGGTGCTTCGGCCAGTGGACGCGGCCGTCGCGCACGAAGCGCCGCACGATCTCCGCGGGCGCCCGCGCCCCCACCAGCACCGAGACCCGTTCTAGAGGCAGCGACGCGACGGCGACGTCGACCGGCGCGGTGGCAACGCGGAAGCCGATCAGATTCGCCCGCTCCTCCCAGTGCAACCACTGTTCGATCGGGCGCGGATCCACGCGCAATTCGGGCGTTGCTGCGTCCGCACGCGCGGACGCGATGAGATGCGTCTGCATGGGGGGGCTTCGCCTCTCGGGCTTCGCTTCGGCGACCCCGGACGGCGACTTGATCGCATCCGGAGCGGCTCGCATCGGTACAGACCCGCGCCCGCCTCGTCCTATTCGCCAGCGCCAACTCCGCGCCCGGTCTATGGAATTAGCTCGAGCGCCGCGCGCGGTGTAGGCTGGCGCGCCCGTGGCTCAAAGCCTGCCGCCGCCTGTGCTCGAGGACCGCGCAGAGCTCGCGTCCGACCTCGTCGAGCTGCACGACGAGCTCGCGGAGCCGCTCGCGCCGTCGCTCGAGACCTTCGGCGTCTGGCAGCTCGCCTGGCCGACGATCGCGGCGTCGCTGCTGCAGACGCTCGTGCGCTGGGTCGACGTGAAGATGGTCGGCGATCTCGGCCGCGACGCGGTCGCCGCGGTCTCGGCAGGCGGTCAGATCTACTGGCTGATCCAGTCCGTGGTGATGGCCGTCTCGACCGGGCTCGTCGCGCTGGTGGCGCGCTCGATCGGCGCGCGCGACGAAGCGGCCGCGGACGCCACGCTGAAGCAGGGCCTCTGGCTCGGCACGCTGTTCGGGTTGCTGACGATGCTGCCCATGCCGTGGGCGGGCCTCGGCATCTCGGTCTACGGCGTCGACGAGAGCGTGGTCCGACACGGAGAAGCGTATGTGTTCTGGCTGCTCGCCGGGAACGTGCCGTTCACGCTCACCTTCGTGTTCGCCGCGGCGCTGCGCGCAGCGGGCGACGTGCGCTCGCCGCTCTGGATCGGGGCGCTCGCCAACGTGCTGCACGTCGGACTCAACTGGCTGCTGATCTACGGCCACTGGGGCTTTCCGCAGCTCGGCGTGGCCGGCGCGGGCATGGCGTCGAGCCTCTCGATGCTGTTCCAGGTGGCCGTGTTCTGGCAGCTCTGGCGCGCACGCCGGCTCGCGCTCGCGCCCACGCCGGTGTCGTTCCGGCCCGACGTCGCGCTCTGGCGCCGCATCCTGCGCATCGGCTGGCCGGCCACCGTCGAGGGCGCTCTCTGGCACGGCGGACTGCTCGTCTTCATGCGCCTGATGAGCCGCTACGGCACGCCGGAGTTCGCGGCCTACAACATCGGCGCGCAGATCCTCTCGCTCTCGTTCCTGCCGGGGCACGGCTTCGCGAGCGCGGCGGCGACGCTCGTGGGCCAGCACCTCGGCGAGGGCAGCCCCGCGCGCGCCGCGCGCTCGGGCTGGCGCGCGCTGGTCTGGTCGATCGCGTCCATGACCGCAGTCGGAATCGCCGTGGTCGCGTTCGCCGAGCCGATCGCGCGCTGGTTCATCGACGACGACGAGGTCGTCGCGCTCACCGTCGACTTCATCTGGATCCTGTTCGCGGTGCAGCCGTTCATGGCGATCGAGTTCACCCTCGGCGGCGCGCTGCGCGGCGCAGGCGACACGCGCTTCCCGATGGCGACGGTGTTCTTCGGGCTGTTCGTGTGTCGGCTGATCCCGGCGTGCGTGGCCGCGCTCGTCCTCGGCGCGTCGATCCAGCTGGTCTGGAGCGCCCTGGTGCTGGACTACGCGGCGAAGGCCGCCCTGCTCTGCTGGCGCTTCTGGCGCGGCCACTGGAAGACGCTGCAGGTCTAGGCTAGCTGCACCGTAATGCACGTCGTGCGTGCCTTGGTCGCGCTGCTGCTTCTGATCCCGCTCGGCGCTTCGGCGGCGTCGCTGCGCTTTCGCGGGCACGGCGGCTCGGCGGGCGACAACTTCGTGTTCCCCGACCGCGTGAAGGTCCCGATGCTGCCGGCCTCGGCGGCGAACGTGGGCGCCGGCGACTTCACCGTGGAGTTCTGGCTCCGCGCGAGCACCGCCGAGAACCCGAACCCGTCACAGAGCTGCGGCCCCGGGGTGGCCTGGGTCAACGGCAACATCCTGCTCGACCGCGACCGCTTCGGGCAGCGGCGCAAGTACGGCATCGCGCTGCTGGCCGGGCGCATCGCGTTCGGCGTCTCGAGCGACGCGGACGAGTACACACTGTGCGGCCAGCGCGACGTGCGCGACCTCGTCTGGCATCACGTGGCGGTGCAGCGCCGCGTCTCGGACGGCCGCATGTGGATCTGGGTCGATGGCGTGCTCGATGCGAGCGAGCCGGTGAACGGCCCCTCCGGAGACGTCTCGTATCCCGCGGGCGCCGTGGCCGCGGACTCCTGCAGCCCGGACGGCGGCAGCGGCTCCTCGAGCTGTGAGAGCTCCGATCCCTTCCTCGTGTTCGGCGCCGAGAAGCACGGCTTCTCCGGGATCAACTACTCGGGCTGGCTCGACGAGATCCGGCTCTCGCGCTCGCTGCGCTACAGCGCGGACTTCACGCGCCCCGCCCTCCCGTTCGCGCCCGACGCCAGCACCGCCGCGCTCTGGCACTTCGACGAAGCGCAGGGGAACGCCGTCGCGGACGCCACCGGCGCCGGCTCGACCGGCGTGATCTTCTTCGGCGGCGCAGCGCCGCCCGGGCCGGAGTGGTCGGCCGAGTCGCCGTTTCCGGCTGCCGCGGCGATCCCCGCGCTGGACCGCCTCGGCGCACTCGCCCTCGCGGCGTCGCTCGCCGCGGCGGGACTCCTGATTCGGAGCCGCCACGGGCCGCGAGGATCGCGCCCTCCGGCCTAGAGCAGCTTGCCACCCGGGCCTGCGTAAGGGACGGGTCGCCCGACGAGCCACGCCTCGAGCATCTCGTTCACCGTCTCGGGCGCTTCCTGCTGCACCCAGTGTGAGACGTCGGGCAGATAGCGCAGCGTGAGGTCGCGCACGTAGTGCTCGGTGCCGTAGGTCAGGTCCTTGCCGAGGGCGATGTCCTGCTCGCCCCAGAGCATGAGCGTGGGGACCTCGAGTGGGGTCTCGATCAGCGCGCGCTGATCCCGCAACGCGCCGGCCGAACGCAGCGCCGCGCGGTAGTAGTGGATCATCGCGCGCAACGCACCGGGCTGGCGCGCGTTCGCGCGGTAGACCTCGAGCACTTCGTCCGGGAAGCGGCTCTTGTCGACGGCCGAGCGCCGGAACGCCTCGCCGATCGCGCGCGCGCCGTCGCGCCCGAGCAGCCACTCGGGCAGCCCGGGGATCTGGAAGAAGAAAATGTACCAGCTGCGCAGGAGCTGGCGCGAGCGGAACAGCCGCCGCCCGAAGAGCGCCGGGTGCGGCACGTTCATGATGCACAGGCGCTCGAGCGGCCGGATGCGCTGGATCGCGAACATCCAGGCGATGCCGGCGCCCCAGTCGTGACCGATGAGCAGCGTGGAGCGCTTGCCCGCGGCGTCGATCAGACCGGCGACGTCGGCCAGTAGATGCTCCATGCGGTAGTCCCGTACGCGTGGCGGCCGCGTGGTGTTGCCGTAGCCGCGCAGGTTCGGCGCCCACGCCGTATACCCGAGCCGAGCGAGACTTGGGAGCTGGTGACGCCAGGAGAAGGCGTGCTCGGGGAAGCCGTGCAGGCAAAGCGCCAGACGCTCGCCGTCGCCGCACACGTCGACCTCGAAGCGCAGGCCGTTCGCGTCGACGAAGCGCGTCTTGACATCCGACGTCATCGCCGTCTGGTATCACACCGGACGCGGAGTGGTCGAGCGCAGCAGCGGCAGCGCGAGCAGGCAGGCGACGCCGGCCACGCCGAACACGACCGGATACCCAGCCGCCTCCGCGACCGGACCGAGCGCGAGACTCCCGCCGGAGAAGCCGACATTGAAGGCGGCGTTGTAGAGCGCCATCACCTTGCCGCGCGCGTCGTCGCCGACGCCTTCTACGGCCATCGCGTTCAGCGTGGGATAGAGCAGGCCGTGCGATAGCCCGAGCGCGATCCCGATCGGCCAGAGACCGATGGCGCCGAGCTCCGCCATCGCGAACGAGGTGACGGCATACAGCACGAGCGAGCCGAGCGCGACGCGCCGGCGCCCGCTGCGGTCCGCCAGATGGCCGAAGCCCGTGCGCACGCCGACGGCCGCAAGCGAGTAGCCGACCAGAAAGCCGCTCACGCTCTGGTGTCCGAGCTCGAGCGCCCACGGCTGGTAGAACGTGAACAGCGCGCCGAACGTGACGCCCGCGAGCGCGCTCGCGACCAGCACGGCGGGTAGTCCGGGACGACGCGCCGTCGCGAGGAGCCCCGTGGCCTCGCCCGCGAGCTGGGTCGGCCGCGCGTCCTGCACGCGCGTGACGAAGACCAGTGCCGCGAACGCGAAGAGCGCCGTGAGCCCGAACACCGCGTGCCAGCCCGCTTGCCCGGCGATCCACTCGGCCAGCGCCGGCGCCAGCGCGTTGGTCGACACCAGCATCGCGCCGAACCAGCCGAGCGCCTGACCCATGCGCGCAGGCGGCGCGAGGTCGGCAGCGAGCGTCGAGGTCGCCACGAAGAAGCAGGCGAACGCGACACCGTGCAACAGCCGCAGCGCGTAGAGCAGCGGGCCGATCTCGGACACGCGCAGGAAGCCGAGGCACGTCAGCGCGAGCACTCCCGCTCCGAACACCGCAATGCGCTTGCGGCCGTAGCGGTCGACGGCGACGCCGACGGCGGGCGCGAGCGCGACGACGACGAACCACGGGGCCGAGCTGACCGCCCCGATCTCGCTCGCGCCCGCCCCGAGCTCCGTCGCCAGGTACTTCGGCAGCAGGAAGTACGCGGAGTGCGACAGGCCGAAGACGAGCACCGACCCGAGGAGGAGGGCGAACGGTCCGGCCGGCACTGTCTCCTCCTCGGCGGAGCATGATACGTTTTCGCTCGCTCAACCTAAGAGGAGCCTTCGATGGCCGCCGACCCGAAACGCCCTTACGTCACGATCACCGCCGACACGCACGCCGGCGCGAACCTCGCGACCTATCGCGAGTACCTGGACCCAGGTCTTCGGGACGAGTTCGACGCCTGGCGCAACGCGTACAAGAACCCGTCCCAGTCGCACATCGGCAAGAAGAAGGAGAAGAACTGGGACACCGTGCAGCGCATGAAGGACCTGGAGGCCGACGGCGTGTGCGCGGAGATCATCTTTCCCAACACCGTCCCGCCGTTCTACCGGCGAGCGTTCCACATCTCGGGGCCGCCGACGCCGGAGCAGTACCCACATTGGCGCGCGGGGATCCAGGCGCACAACCGTTGGCTCGCCGAGTGGTGTCAGGAGGCCCCCGAGCGCCGCGCCGGCATCGGTCTCGTCCACTTGAACGACGTCGACGACGCGATCGAGGACGTGAAGTGGATCGCGGAGCACGGCCTGCGCGGCGGCGTGCTGCTGCCGATCCCGCCCGACGACATGAAGCACATCAAGCCGCTCTACGCGCCGGACTACGACCGGCTCTGGGCGGTGATCCAGGACCTGGGCATCGTGATGAACCAGCACTCGGGCGTCGGCTCGCCCGACTACGGCCCGTATCCGGCCGCCGATCCGCTCTGGATCCTGGAGGTGCCGTTCTTCTCGCAGCGCGGCTTCAAGCAGCTCATCGTCTCGGGCGTGTTCGAGCGCTTCCCCGGGCTCCGGTACATCCTGACCGAGGCGGGCGTGGGCTGGGTGCCGTCGCTGCTCGAGCAGATGGATCGCGTCTGGATGGGAATGAAGGCCGGCATGATCGGCGAGATGGACTACTCGCGCTCGGTCGTGCTACCGGAGCCGCCGAGCTTCTACGCCAGGCGCAACTGCTGGTACGGCGCGAGCTTCCCGTCGCCGGCGGAGATCAAGGACCGCGACGTGGTCGGCGTCGATCACATCTGCTGGGGCAGCGACTACCCGCACTACGAGGGCACGTTCCCGTACACGCGCGAGGCGCTGCGGCTCACCTTCGCGGACATCGATCCGGTCGAGACGCGCATGATGCTCGGCGAGAACGCGGCGAAGCTCTATGGCTTCGACCTGGACGCGCTGGCACCGATCGCCGAGCGCGTGGGCGTGACGCCCGAGTACGTGTCGAAGCCGCTCACCGAGATCCCCGCCGGCGCGACGAGCCCGATGCTGCGCAAGGCGCTCTACGACAGGCGCACCGAGCCGGCGCAGAAGGGCAGCGGCGCGCCGCAGTAGTTGCCGGAGCCAGGCGACAAGCTCGGCCCGTACGCGGTCCTCGCCCCGATCGGCGCGGGGTCGATGGGCGAGGTGTACCGCGCCCGAGACGAGCGCCTCGGGCGCGATGTCGCGCTGAAGCTCCTGCCCGCGGCGTTTGCGCACGACGCCGAGCGCATGGCCCGCTTCGCGCGCGAGGCGCGCCTGCTGGCCTCACTGAACCACCCGAACATCGCTGCGCTCTACGGCGTCGAGGACGCGGGAGCCACGCGCGCGCTGGTCCTCGAGCTCGTCCTGGGCCCGACCCTGACCGAGCGCATCTCCCGTGGTCCGCTCGACGTCGACGAGGCGCTGCGCCTCGGCGCGCAGATCGCCGAAGCGCTCGAGTACGCACACGAACGCGGCGTGATCCACCGCGACCTGAAGCCCGCGAACGTCAAGCTCACGCCGGGCGGCGTGGTCAAGCTGATCGACTTCGGCCTCGCCAAGGCGCTCCACGCGGATGCGGCGCAGGACGAGTCGAACGGCGTCGCGACGCTCGCGGAAACCGCGACCAGCGCAGGCGTGATCCTCGGCTCGGCCGCCTACATGAGCCCCGAGCAGGCGCGCGGGCGTCCCGTGGACCGGCGCACGGATGTCTGGGCGCTCGGCTGCGTGCTGTACGAGATGCTGACCGGGCGCAGGGCCTTCGCGGGCGAGACCACGTCGGACGTGCTCGCGGCCGTGCTCGGGCGCGACCCGGATTGGACGGCGCTCCCGCGCGCTCTTCCCGCGCGCGTCGAGACTCTCCTGCGCCGCTGCCTCGAGCGCGACACGGCACGCCGCTGGCGAGACGCCGGCGATGCGCGCCTCGAACTCGAGGACGCGCGGTCGGGCAGGGCGAACGACGCGAGCGAGCGAGCCGAAGCGCCGGCCCGTCGCCGGCTGCCTTCCTTCTGGGCGACGCTCGGGATCGTGGCACTGGCGCTCGTCGCGAGCGAATGGTGGCTCCGCAGCCGGGCGCCGACGCGCGCCTCGCGCCCGGTGCAGGTACAGCGACTCACTGACTTCGTGGGGCTGGAGGAGTTTCCCGCGCTCTCGCCGGACGGCAGATCCGTCGCGTTCTCCGCCGACACGACCGGGCGGAGCCAGCTCTGGGTAAGGCTCCTCGCGGGTGGCAAGCCGCTGCAGCTCACGCGGGACGATTCCGACCACGTGTATCCGCGCTGGTCGCCCGACTCGAGCGCGTTGATCTATTTCGCAACGCCGCCCGCGGAAGAGGCCGAGGGAACGCTCTGGGAGCTGCCCGCTCTAGGCGGATCACCGCGCCCGATCGCGAAGAGCCTCACCGCCGGGGACTTCAGCCCTGACGGACGTCGCGTCGCCTTCCTTCGGCTTCAGGGCGGAAGCGTCGAGCTCACGACGATCGGGCGCGACGGCTCGAGCCCCGAGGTGGTGGCTCGGCTGCCCGCGAACCTGGGCTACGCGCAGCCGCGTTGGTCGCCCGACTCGAGCTGGATCGCGTTCCAGCGGGGCTTTGTGTTCGACTGGGACCTGCAGGTCGTGCCGAGCGGCGGCGGCGAGCCTCGAACGCTCGCCCGCGACGGCAGTGCGCTCAACGGGTTCGGCTGGCTGCCGGACTCCGCGGGGGTCGTCTACAGCTCCGCGCGCGGAAGCTCGCTCTTGTACCTGCCCACGTACAACCTCTGGAGCGTTCCGCTCGATGGCGTGGGCGCGCGTCAGCTCACGTTCGGTGAGACCTCCTACACGCACCCGGACGTCGATCGAGCGGGGCGCGTGGTCGCGACGCGCATGAGGATGGACTTCGACCTCTGGCGGTTTCCCGTCGACGGCGCTCCCCGCGAGAACGTCGCGCGCGGGAAACGCGTGACGCGCCAGACCGGGCACCTGCTGACTCCGTCCGCAGGTCCGGGCGACCGCGAGCTGGTCTATCTCTGGGACTCCGGCGGCCACGCAAACCTGTGGGCGGTGGACGTCGCCAGCGGCGACAGCCGGCAGATCACGCAGGAGACCGACCCCGACGTCTCCGTCGGCGTGCCGGTCTGGTCGCCGGATGGCAAGCACATCGCGTACGTCTTGCGGAAGTCGGATCCCTGGAACGTCGACATGCCGACGAGCGCTCTGCGCTCGAGCTTGACCTTGTGGCTGATCGCCCCGGACGGCGGCAACCGCCGCATGATCGCGGAGCAAGGCGGATGGGCGACCTGGTCGAGCGATAGCCGCTGGCTGTACTACCGGGGGGCGCTGCGCGAGAACGTCGCGCAGCTGATGAAGGTCGCACCGGACGGCGGCGAGCCGGTCGTGGTGCGCACCGAAAACGCGTCGGCGCTCGCGCTGTCCCCCGACGGAGGCACCCTCTACTACGTCTACGACCAGGTCCCCCAGGGCGGCGCGTACGGCCGCGCGGCCTACGAGATCCGCATGGCGCGACCCCAGGACGGCCCCTCGCGTCTGCTCGCGACACTTCCAGGCTGGCGCCTTCCATCCTGGCAGCTGATGCACCCGGTGATCTCCCCCGACGGCCGCTGGCTCGCCGTGTTGCTGACGGACGGGCCCGCGACGAACGTCTGGGCAGTGTCGACGGAGAATGGCGCGCTGCGCCAGCTCACGGACTTCGGCGTACGGCCGGCGTTCATCGCGCGGCGTGTGTCGTGGTCGTCGGACGGGCGCAGCATCTTCGCGGCCGTCGCGGAGGGCGACGCGGACGTCGTATTGTTGGACGGGCTCGAGCCGTAGCAAGGAGAACGAGATGGAGATCATGGGAAGCTGCGCGCCGCGCTTCGCGAAGGTGAAGGACGCCTTCGCCAAGAACTTCGCGGTGGACGGCGACGTGGGCGCGTCGTTCGCGGCCACGCAGGGCGGCGAGCTGGTCGTGGACTTGTGGGGCGGCTTCGCCGACGCGGCGCGCACGCGCCCGTGGCAGCGCGACACGCTGGCGAACGTCTGGTCCACGACGAAAGCCATGGCCGCGCTCTGCGGTCACGTGCTCGTCGATCGCGGGTTGCTCGACCTCGACGCGCCGGTGGCGCGCTACTGGCCGGAGTTCGCGGCGAACGGCAAGGCGCGCATTCCCGTGCGCTGGCTCCTGTCGCACCAGTCCGGTCTCGCCGGCTGGTCGGCGCCGATGGCGCCCGGCGACGTCCTGGACTGGGAGAAGTCCACGCGGCTCCTCGCCGAGCAGGCACCGCTCTGGGAGCCCGGCACGCGGAGCGGCTATCACGCGCTCACCTTCGGGCATCTGATCGGCGAAGTGCTGCGCCGGATCGACGGGCGCACGCTCGGCGCGTTCTTCCGCGAAGAGGTCGCGCAGCCGCTCGGCGCCGAGTTCTGGATCGGCCTGCCGGTGTCGGAGGAGCCGCGCGTCGCGCAGATGATTCCGTCGCTGCCGGCCGAGCCACTCATCCCGGCCGGCGGGGATCCGACGCCACTCCAGCGCGCGCTCGGGAATCCGCCGCTCGGCGCGATCACCGCGAACACGCGCGCGTGGCGCGCCGCCGAGGTGCCCGCCGCGAACGGCCAGGCCAACGCGCGCGGCGCGGCTCGCGCCATGGCCGCGCTCGCCTGCGGCGGCTCGCTCGACGGCGTGCGCGTGATGAGCGAGCGCACGCTGGCGCAGGCCATCACCGAGCAGTGTTACGGCAAGGACCTGGTGCTCGGTCCCATGCGCTGGGGCCTCGGCTTCATGCTCGTGAGCAAAGACTTGCCGCTCTCTCCCAACCCCCGCACCTTCGGTCACGGCGGCGCCGGCGGCTCGTTCGCCCTCGCCGACTGCGACGCCCGCGTGAGTCTCGCCTACGTGATGAACCAGATGAAGCAGGGCACCGTCGGCGACAAGCGCCTCGCCCGCTGCCTCCGCGCCTTCTACGCCGCGCTGACCTGACATACTGCTGCCGATGCAGGGCGAGGGCGCGGCCGAGCCGGTGGACAACCCAGAGCAAGCGCGCGAGCCCGCGCCCGCCGCCGTCGCGCGGAGGAGCGGCACCTTCGCCGCGCTGGCGGTGCGCGACTTTCGCGTGATGTGGCTCGGGACGTGGGCGTCCTACATCCCGTTCTTCATGGCGACGATCGTGCAGAGCGTGGTGGCCTTCGAGCTCGCGGGCACCAACCGCGCGGTCGGCGCCGTCGTGTTCGCGCAGGGCGTCGCGATGTTCGCGCTGGGGCCGATCGGCGGCGCGGGCGCGGACCGCTGGCCGAAGCGCCGCGTGGTGGCGCTCTCGCTCGCGACCACGTCGGTGATCTTTGGATGCCTCGCACTGTTGCTCGCGTTCGACGCGATGCGCCTGCCGCTGCTCGCCGGCGGCTCGCTGCTGCTCGGTGTGTCGATCTCGTTCCTCGGACCCGCGCGGCAGGCGCTGGCGGCCGAGCTGGTGCCGACGGCGCTGCGCGGCAACGCGGTTGCGCTGAATCAGCTCCCGCTCACGGGCTCGCAGGTCCTGGGCCCGGCCCTCGCCGGGGCGATCCTGGCCACGCCGGCCGGCCCGGCCGGCGCCTACGCGACGATGTGCGTGCTGTACGCGATCGGCGCGCTCTCACTCGCCTGGCTGCCGCGTTCGATCGCGCGCGAGGACGCGCACGAGACGCACGTGTTCGCCGATCTCTGGGACGGCTTCCGCTACGTCTACTCCCACCCGCGCCTGCGCCTGCTCGTGCTGTTCTTCGTCTCGGTGATCATGATGGGCTTCCCGTACGTGACCGCGCTCCCGGGTCTGGTCGAGCACGCGTTCGGCATGTCGTCGGAAGCGATCAGCCGTTTCTTCTTCACGAGCGCGCTCGGCGGGCTGGCCGCAAGCCTGGTCGCGGCGCGCGTGGCCGACACGCGCTTCGCCCTGCCGGTGTTTCTGGCGCTGCCGCTCGTGTTCGCGGTGGGCCTGCTCGGGATCGCGCTCGCGCCAAGCTACGAGCTGGCGATCGGCGCAACGCTGTTCGCAGGTGTCGGGATGGGCGGGTTCCAGTCGCTGAATGCCGCGGTGATCGTGCGCGCGACCGAGCCCGCGTACTTCGGGCGCGTGTTCTCGCTCACCATGCTCGCGTTCGCCGGCTTCGGCCTGATGGGCCTGCCGGTCGGCCTGCTGGCGGACGCGATCGGCGAGCGTGCCACGCTGGTCGTGCTCTCCGTTGTCGTGTGCGCGATCGCCCTCAGCATCGCCGCCCTGCTTCGGCGCACCGCGCCATGAGCGTCGCAAGCACGCGAAGCGCGCGCGCAGCGAACGCGTCCGCGCGTGAGCGGAGGCCGCTCGGCGACAGCCTTCGCGGCCAAGGCACGGTCAGACCAAACCGCGCACCTCGGGCAGGCGCTCGATCGAAGCGAGCGCGCGCGCCTGGTCCTGCGCCAGGCTGCGCACGATCACGTCGGTGTAGCCGAGCGCGCCGAGGTCGGAGAAGGACTTCGCGACCTGCTCGACGTCGCCGCAGATCGGCGCATCCGGCGGGAAGCCGCGGTAGCCGCGCGCGGCGGTCGCCTCGCGCACCGAGCGCGCGTCGGCGGCGTCCGCGCCAACGTAGACGTCGCGCCGGATCGCGGTCGCCGTCGGGCGGCGCCCGCAACTCGCGCACGCGTCGCGGTACAGCTCGATCTGGCGCGCCGCGACCTCGAGGCCGAAGTGCGGTCCCGCGAGCCAGCCCTCGCCGAGCCGGGCAGCTCGCTCGATCGCGGGCCGCGCGCTGGCGCCGATCCAGACCTCGACGGGTTCCGGCGGCGTCGGTCGAACGCGCGCCTCGCGCAGGCGCCAGTGACCGTCCGACGTCACCGTCTCTCCCGCGAATAGCCGTCGCAGCACGCCGAGTGACTCCTCGAAGCGCGACACGCGTGCGCGCGACTCGACGCCGAACGCCGCAAGCTGTGCGTCGTCCCCGCCGAGCGCGCACTGCAGGATGAAGCGCCCGCGCGCGATCGACGCCAGCGTGCCGACCTGCTCGGCCAGGAGCAGCGGGTGCCAGAGCGGAAGCAGGTAGAGCGCGCCGGCCGGCCGTGCACCCCACTCCGCGAGCAGGCGCCCGAGGATCGGCGTGTTCTGGTAATACGGCGCGGGCGTCGCGTGGTGATCGCCGACGAAGAGCGAGTCGAGCTCGGCCGCCTGCGACGCGTGTGCGCGCTCCACCATCCAGCGCGCGCCCTCGCGGGCGTCGCGCACCGCGTAGGCGCTCTGGAGCGAGATGCCGATGCGCACGCTCCGTTGTACCACGCCGCGCGCGCCTGCCGGAGCCTACGGCCCCTTCGCCGCTCTGCACACCTGCGCGATCCCGGGCGGAAGTGGAGCAGCTATGACCACTCGACGCATGACCGTGACCGCGCGAATCTCGCACTCCGTGGCTGGACCGATCACCGCGCACTTCGCCTCGCCCGTGGGCGAGAAGGCCCTGCCCACGGGATCGGCCAGTCGCCCGCGATAGCGATCCACATCGGGACGATCGACACGACCGTCGTCATCCACGTCGCCGCACTCGCAGGCGTCTCCCCGGCCGTTGCGGTCGCGGTCCAACTGCTCCCTGTTTCCCGCGCGCGGGCAGTTGTCATTCGCGTTCGGGATCCCGTCGCCGTCGAGATCGCTCTCGTTCCCGGTGAGATCGGTGTTCGCGGCCAGGTAGGTCGCCGTACCCTGCGCTGGTGAGAAGCGCCAGAACGTCTCCGCCGTCTGCGCATCGGGCGATCCGCTCGACTCGAACAGCACCACTGCTCCGGGTTCCAGGAGCAGGTCGCCGAGCAGCGAGCCGGGAGCCTCGAGCGAGACGAGGCGGCGACCGGCCACGTCGGCATCGACGACGACGGTGCGACCCGTGTCGAGATCGTGCATCAGCAGGTCCGAGTCCAGATAGTCCAGCTCGCCGAGCGCCAGCGCGAGCCGCCGCATCTCGACGCTTCGCCCGTTGCCGAACACGGCGAACGGCTCCAGCGCGCCGCTCGTGAGCGTCTCCCCGCGCACGAGCAGACCCGCGCCCGCGCGTGCAGCGGCCGGGCACGCCAGGCAGATCAGGAGCGCCAGCGCGAGGTGAGGCACTACTACGGAACCACGGGACCGAATGTGACCCCGCCGTCCGTGTGCGTCCAGGTGATCTGCCCGTAGACGAAGCTCACCGTCTCGAGCGGCGGCAGGCTAAGGTTCGCGGGACTAAGTGTGTCGGGCGAGAGCGTCGAGATCCCGACGACGAGCGCGTTGGCGATCGTGATCGTGTAGAACTGCTGAGTCGTACCGTCGCCGCTCGGATTCGGACGAAAGAAGCGAATCGTCGCGGCGATAGGCTCGCCGTTCACGAGCGCCCTCATCAGCTGCGGTGAGCAGCGGTCGATGCGCTTGGTGATGCGCAGCGGCCGGTGTACGTCGTTCCCGGGAAGCCCGGTCGCCGGATCCAGTGGCCGGAACACGTTGGCGCCGAACGAGAATGCCTCGATCGTGTCCTCGCGACCCATCGAGGTCTGCGTGCTCTCGCAGAGCAGGGTCGTGCCCGCCGCGGTCACCGTGAGGTGCACGGTTTGGGCGGACTGGGCGGCGGATGCGGCACCGAGAACCAGCGCTACGAGCGCGAGGCGCGCGGCCCGATGCTTGCGGCGAAGCGACATGAGACCCTCCCTTGATGTCAGCGCCAAAGACAGGGCGGTCCGCCCGGGAAGGCTAAGCCGAAACAGGCGCTGCCCGCGCGAAAACCCCTGCCGGCGCTGGACTGTAACACGATCCCTGGCGCTCCTGAGTTGCGTGGGCGTTGCGGGTCGCGCTAGCCGCCTCGCGCTTCGCGCACGCGCGTGGGCGTGAACGGGATTCGGCGCAGGCGCAGGCCCGTCGCGTGCGCGACTGCGTTGGCGATCGCCGCGGGCGTAGGGCCCTGCGTGGCCTCGCCCGCGCCGAGGAACGGCGCGCCGGGGCGATCGAGCAGGTGTGTCTCCACTTCCGGCACCTCGGTGAAGCTCAGGATCGGGTAGCTCTCCCAGTCGCGCGAGAGGATGCGCCGGCTGTCGAAGCGCACTTCCTCCTTCAGCGTCCAGCTCGCCGACTGCACGAAGCCGCCTTCGAGCTGATTCGTGAGCCCGTCGGGATCGACGATCTCGCCCGCGTCGGCGGCAATCACGGCGCGCAGCAGCCGGATGGCGCCGCTCGCGGGATCGACTTCGAGCTCGACGACCACCGCCGCGTAGCACTTGGCGTTCTTGTAGCGGGCGAAGGCGAGTCCCTGCCCGCGTCCAGTCTCGGCGCGTTGCCGCCAGCGAGCGCGCTCCGCTGCGGTCTCGAGCACGGCGCGTGCGCGCGGGTCCTCGAGATGCGCCAGCCGGAACTCGAGGGGATCACGCCCGGCCGCGAGCGCCAGCTCGTCCATGAACGACTCGATCGCGAACACGTTGGCGTAGGCGCCGAGCCCGCGCGTCGACGAGACGCGTAGCGCGGGATCGCGCGCGAAGTGCTTGACCACACGCTTGCGCGCGAAGGCGTAGAGCGGATCGGCGTTGCGGTGGATGCCCGCGTGCGGCTCCATCCGCGCGTCCGCCTGCGTGCGTGGCAGCGGCGGATCGCGGTGCCAGCTCGCCACCAGATTGGAGCTGCCCTGCGCCGGAATCGCGCGGCCCAGATGCGTGTGGCTCACGACCTCGTGGCTCCAGTCGACGACGCGCCCGGCGCCGTCGAGGCTCGCCTGGAGATCGACGACCATCGCCGGGCCGTAGGGCTCCCAGGCGTGCTCGTCCTCGCGCATCCACTGCACCAGCACGGGTGAGCCCGGGACGGCGCGCGCCAGCAGCGCCGCGTCGAGCGCAGCGTCGTCGGCGCCGTTGTGTCCGTAGCAGCCCGCGCCGTCGGCGTGGATCACGCGGATCTGCTTCGCGTGCATGCCGAGCACCTGCGCGAGCGCCGGGCGGAGCACGTGCACGCCCTGGCTGTGACTCCACACCGTGAGTCTGTCGCCATCGAGCCGCGCCAGGGCAGACGATGGCGCGATCGAGGCGTGCATCTGGTACGGCCGCAAGTAGCGCGCGGAGAGCGTCGCGGCCGCTCCCGCGGGAGTGACGTGCGGCTCGATCGGCGCGTCGGTCGGCGTACCGTCGAGGACCAGGAAGCTCCGGCGGGGGCTCGCGAGCAACGCGTCGTGCGCGCGCTCGTGACCCGGGAGCGTCTCCTTCTCCTCCCAACGCGCCGCGGCGGCGAGGCGCTCGCGCGCCTGTACGGCCTGCTCTTCGCGCTCGGCTACCACGCCCACGAAGCTCCCGTCGCGCACCACGGCGCGGACGCCGGGGAGCGCCCTCACCTCGCTCTCGTCGAGCGAGACGAGCTGCGCGCCGTAGCCAGGCGGGCGCACCACGCGACCGAACAGCAGGCCCTCGGGCGCGAGATCGGACAGGAACGCGCCGCCGACGAGCTTCGCGCGCAGGTCGATGCGCGTGCCGGGGCGCCCGACGATGCGGTGACGCTCGGGTGCCTTCGGCACCGCTTCGCCCGTGACGCGGCGCTCGAAGTCGCGCCCGCCGTGCAGCTCCCAGTAGGTGATGCGCCGCTCGCTGCCACGCACGCGCACCGTGCCATCGTCCACCTCGAGCTGCGAGAGTGGCGCGCCGAGGCGCTGCGCGGCCAGCTCGAGCAGGTACTGGCGCGCCTCTGCGGCGACCTGGCGCATGGCGCTGCCGCTGTCCTCGACCGACATGCTGCCCACGGTCATGAACTCATTCGGCCCACGTGCCGTGTCCGCGCACTCGACGCGCACGCGATCCAGGGACACGTCGAGCTCCTCGGCTCCGATCCGCGCGATCGCGGTCTTGATCCCCTGCCCGAGCTCGACCTTGCCCGTGCGCAGCGTGACCGTGCCGTCGGGCTCGATGCGGATCCAGGTGTCGAGGTCGGGTTGGCGCTCGAGGCTCGCCGCGAGGCCGCGCTCCGGCGCGCTCACGTCACGGCCTCGCGAGCCGCGCGGCGGACCGCGCGCAGGATGCGCGGATGCGCGCCGCAGCGGCACAGGTGCGGCTGCAGCACGCGGCGGATTTCCTCTTCGCTCGGCGACGAGTTCCAGGCGAGAAGCGCGACCGTCTCCATCAGGATCCCGGGCACGCAGTACGCGCACTGGGCCGCGTTCTCGGCTAGGAACGCGCGCTGCACGGGATGCAGCTCGTCGCCCTGCGCGAGCCCCTCGACGGTGAGCACCTCGCGCGCGCCGACGCGGCCCACGGCAAGCGCGCAGCTCATCAGCGCCTCGCCTCCGACGATCACCGTGCAGGCCCCGCACTGCTCGAGCCCACAGCCGAACTTGGCGGCGCGCAGCCCGAGGTCATTGCGCAGCACGTAGAGCAGCGGCGTCGCGGGATCGACCTCGACCCGCTCCAGCCGGCCGTTCACCCGCAGCTCGATCGTCGGCGGCATGCGCGGTTGCGCTACCGGACCGGCGGCAGCGCGATCGGATCCGGCGCCTGCGACGAGGGCCACGGCTTGTTGTACTTCGCCATGATCTCGTCCACTGCCTGCTCCCAGCGCAGCTTCCCGAACGCCTGATAAGTCTGGAACGGGTTGCAATACTCACGCATCCGGAACGCCTGACCGTTTCTCGTGGTGATCTGCGAGAAGTAGCGCTGGGTGTAGCGGCCGCCCTCGACCGTCGGGCCGCCGCCGTGCGACTCGATGATGACCGTGTCGGGATCTCCGGTCGGGTACGCCGCGACGAGTGTCGTCGAGAAGCGCGGCACCACGCTGAGCAGGAACTCCATGAAGCGGCCCGTGGCTTCGCGGCCGATCACGCAGATGGGCCTCTCGAACGTCGGACCCTCCCAGATCGCGTCGTCGTGCAGCGCGTCGAGCCAGATCCGGCGCTGCTCTTCCAGTGTCGTCCGCTGGCCGCCGAACGCGTCGTTGAGCGTCCGTTTACGAGCCGTCATGCCGCTGCCTCCGTCGCGGGGTCACCCGCGATGCGCGTGTGGTGCATGACGCGCGGCTCCGCGTGATCCCACGGCCGTGCGCGATGCAGCACGCAGCGATTGTCCCAGATCACCACGTCGCCCGGCTTCCACGCATGCCGATGGGTGCGCGGCGGCTGGCAGGCGAACTCGACCAGGTCATCGAGCAGGCGTTCCGACTCCTGCGAAGCGAGGCCAGGGACGCCATACGCGTGGCGCCCGATGAAGAGCGACGGTCGACCCGTCACCGGGTGGAGCTTCACGAGCGGCCGCAGCGGCGGCTTCTCGACGGAGAAGCCGTAGCCGTAACCGCCGGTGTCGGTCTGTCCGATCCGCGCTTGCGAGTGCTTCAGCGAGTGGAACGCGGAGAGCTTGCCGATCCGCTCGCGCGTCGCAGGGTCGAGCGCCGCGTAGGCAGCCCGCATGTCGGCCCACTCCGTTTCGCCGCCGCGCGACGGCACCACCTCGGCCGATAGGACCGAGGCCTTCGCGGCGAGCGGCATGTAGGAGCTGTCGGTATGCCAGCCCTCGTTCCCGCGCAGGATCTGCATCGCGGGCTCGGTGTCGGAGAGCAGTGTCCCGTCGCGTCGGCGGTTACTGATCGGGACAGTGTCGAGGTTCGGAACGATGTACTCGATCTGCCCGAAGCGCCGCCCGAAGGCCACCTGCTCGTCCGCGGCGAGGTGCTGGTCCGCGAAGATCAGCACCGCGTGCTCGTGAAACGCCGCTTCGATCGCCCGCCAGTCGGCGTCGTCGAGGGCGGCGAGGCGAACGCCGCTGACCACGGCCCCGAGCGTCGCCTGCGTGGGCTGAATGCGGCACAGCATCGTTCGAGATTCGAGCACCCTGACTCGCGATGAGCAAGGGCCGAGCGGGCCCCGACCGGGTGGTGGCGCTTCTGATAGTTTGGAGCCGAGACTCCAACAGGATGGCGAGCGACGACGTCCCCGGCGCGGTAGAGCGGCACCTTGCGGCGATCCTGCACGCGGACGTCGCGGGCTACAGCCGCTCGATGTCCAGCGACGAGGAAGCGACCGTGCGCGCGGTGCGCGGAGTGCGGGGCGTGGTCGAGGGCGTCGTACGCCAGCATCGCGGGCGGCTGGTCGACTTCACCGGCGACAACTGCCTTGCGGAGTTCTCGAGCGCCGTCGACGCCGTGAGCGCAGCGCTCGCGATCCAGCGCGAGAGCGCCGCCCAGCAGGCAACGCAGCCGGACGAGCGGCGGCTCCGCCTGCGCATCGGCGTGCACGCGGGTGAGGTGCGCGTGGAAGGCGAGCTGATCTTCGGCGACGCGATCCACGTCGCCGCGCGGCTGCAGACGCTGGCGGCTCCGGGCGGCGTCGTGATCTCTGGCACACTCCACGAGCAGCTCGCCGGGAAGCTCGCGCTGCGCGCGAGCGACCTCGGCACTCAGGCGCTGAAGAACCTGGCCCATCCGGTGCGCGCGATCGCGGTCGCGGCGGGGGGCGAGGGCGGCGCTGCGGCTCCGGTGCCCGGCTTCTCCGGCCGGCCCGCGATCGCGGTGCTCGCGTTCGCTCCGCTCGGCGGAGATCCCGACCAGGAGTATCTCGGCGACGGCATCGCCGAGGACCTGATCACGCGGCTCGCTACCTGCCGCGACTTCCCGGTGATCGCGCGCAACTCGGCGTTCGCGTACAAGGGGCGCGCGGTCGACGTGAAGCAGATCGGCCGGGAGCTCGGCGTCGCGTATCTGATCGAGGGCAGCGTGCGCCGCGCCGGCTCGCGCGTGCGCATCACCGCGCAGCTCGTCGACGCGCGCTCGGGGCATCACCTCTGGGCCGAGCGCTACGACCGCGAGCTCGCCGACGTGTTCGCGATCCAGGACGAGATCGTCGAGGCAGTGGTGACCCGGGTCTACCCCGAGGTGATGCGTGCGGAGCACGAGCGCGTCCGAGGCCAGGATCCGACGAGCTTCGGCGCATGGGAGTTGATGCTGCTCGCGCGCTCGCACATCGCGCGCCATACGCGCGACGACAACGCACGCGCCGCGGAGCTCTCCACGCGTGCGCTGGCGCTGGACCCCGGCTGCGCCGAGGCCATGCGTATCCTGCAGGTCACGCAGATCGTCGCGGGCGTCAACCAGTGGCCGGAGCAGCTCTGGCACACTCCGGCCGCACTGGCCGCGCTCGCGCGACGGGTGCTCGAGCTTTCTGGCGAGAGCTGGCAGGCGCAGATCGCGCTCGGCACGGCGCTGACCCTCATGGGCGACTTTGGCGAGGGCCTTCCCGCGCTCCAACGAGCGGTGCGCCTCAACCCGAGCTCCGTCGACGCGCTGCTTCTGCTGGGCAACGCGTTCGCCCGAGCGGGCCGTCCCGAGGAGGGTCTGCCGCTGCTCGAGAGCTCTCGGCGGCTCGAGCCGTCCCCCTCCGATCCCGCCACGTTCGCGTTCCACCACCAGCTCGTGTACTTCGCCGCGGCACGTTGCGAAGAAGCGTTCCGTTGGGGCGAGCTGGCGCTGCAAGTGGACCCAATACATGCCAGCAGCGTGCGCCTGCACGCCTGCACGCTGGTGGAGCTGGGACGGCTCGACGAGGCGCGCGCGAGAATCGCGGAGTTGATGCGGCTGTCGCCAGACTTCCGCATCTCGATTCTGGAGCAGATCATCCCGCCGCAGCCCGCCACGCTGCCTCGCATGCAGGCCGCGCTTCGGAAGGCTGGCGCGCCGGAATGAGCCCCGGTGGTAGGCTCGTCGCGCGATGAAGGTCGGCGTGCTGCAGTTCTTCTCCTGGCCGGGACGGCGCGTGCCGCTCGAGACCGTGTACGCGCGCGCGCTCCAGCGCATCGAGGTGATGGACCAGACTGGCTACGACGCCGTCTGGCTCGCGGAGCATCACTTCAGCGAGTACAGCGTATGTCCGTCGGTGCATCTGATGGCGATGCACGTGGCGTCGCGCACGCGGAATCTGCGCATCGGAACCGCGGTGTCGCTCGCGCCCTTTTACCATCCGCTGCGACTCGCCGAGGAGATCGCGCTGCTCGACATGCTCTCCGGCGGCCGCGTGAACTGGGGCGCGGGTCGCGGCTTCGACCCGAAGGAGTTCGCGGCGTTCGGCGTCCCGGTCGAGGAGAGCCGCGCGCGCTTCCAGGAGGCGGTCGAGATCGTGCTCGCCGCCTGGCGGAACGAGCGCCTGAACTTTCGCGGGCGTTTCTGGCAGTTCGACGACGTCGAGGTGCTGCCGAAGCCGCTCCAGCAGCCGCATCCGCCGGTGTGGATGGCCGCGACCTCGCCCGACGCGATCCGCTGGGCGGCGGAGCGCGGCCACACGATCCTGATGGACCCGCACTCGACAGACGTCGAGATCGGGCGCAAGCGGACGCTCTACGCGGAAGAGCTGCGCAAGCACGGCCACAGCCTCGCGGGCCGCGAGATCCCGGTCGCGCGCCTGCTCGCCGTCGCCGAGACCGAGCGCGAGGCGGAGGAGATCGCGCGGCAGGGCGCCGCCTGGACCGTGGGCTCGTACGTGAATCCGGGCACGGCGCGCGGCATTGCCCCGACGGGGGGCGGCTTCATCCCCGCGGCGGCACCCGATCCGATCGAGCGCTACGTGGGAGGCGTGATCCTCTGGGGCACGCCAGCCAGCCTACCGGAACGCATCCACAGGCTGCGCGAGGAGATCGGGCTCGACTACCTGCTCTGCGCGCCGCTGTCCCACGGCTCGTTCGAGCTGTTCACCGACAAAGTGCTGCCGCGCCTCTGAGGGCGCGCGCGGCTACCAGCTGTAGCTCTTCTTCACCTTCGGTTTCGCGGCCTTGCGCTTGGGCTTGGCGCGCGTCGCCGCGGTCGGCGGGGGCGCATTGCTCTGGTCATTGCTGCAACGCGGACAGACCGCGGTCGGCTTGGCGAAGTCGTAGAAGCGGACCCCACACGAGAAGCACGTCCACTTGCGCCCGAGTCGTTCCGCACGCACTGCGTCCACGCTGATCTCCCGAGGCACCGGGCGGGACGCAAGAGCCGCGTCCCGCCCGGGCATTCGACGGTTCGGAGCTATTAGCGACCGCGGTAGCCGCCGCCGCCGCCGCCGCCGCCGCCGCGCGGGCCGCCACCGCCACCGCCGCCGCCGCTGCTGCGGTCGTTGGCTTCGCTCACTTTCAGGCTGCGTCCGCCCATGTCGCGCCCATTCAGCGCCGACACGGCCTTGGTTGCTCCAGCCTCGTCCTGCATCTCGACGAAGCCGAAGCCACGCGGGCGTCCGGTCTCACGGTCGTTGATCAGGCTCACCGAGGCGACTGCGCCCTGACCTTCGAAGAGCCTACGCAGCTCATCTTCGGTGGCGCTGAACGGTAGATTTCCGACGTACAGTTTCTTGCCCAAGGCTCATTTTCCTCTGCGCGCGGACTCCCAGACGGGAGCGCGCGCCACTCGTTCCGGATCGGACCGGAACGTCCGGTAACCGATCTCTGGAAGCGTCAAACCCGGCCGGGACCTCACGACGCGTGTCGCGTTGACACCGAACGGCGTAGGCACTCGTTGGGGACACCGAACAGAGAAGGTTTGGCCTGCAGGCGAGTCGAGCCTAGAGGTAAAAACGGCTCCGAAGGTACCGGACAGCGGATGACCTACGCGGAAGAACCTAGCACAGGCGGCGACCTGCCACTCAGGCTTTCCCGGGCCCGGCCGGGGCGCTCCGGGGGGGGGCGGATATCCTGCGGGCCGCAGTGTCGATCTTCGAGCGCGTGAGGGAGTTCCTGCAGGGCGGTGCCCTGGCTCACGACGCGCAGGACGCGGCGGCGGATCTCGAGCTACGTGTCGCCACCGTCGCGCTGCTGCTCGAGACGGCGCTCCAAGACGCCGATTGCGAGTCGCGCGAGCGCAGCACGATCCTGCACGCGATCGAGCGCGAGTTCCGGCTCGAGCGCGAGGCCGCCATGGCGCTGCTCGTCGAAGCGGAGCGCGCGCGGCGCGAAGCGAGCGACGTGCGCTCCTTCGCGGCGCAGCTCACGGAGCGCTACGACGCCGCGCAGCGCAAGCGGATCGCGGGCCTCGTCTGGAAGGTGGTGTACGCGGACCAGATCGTGGACGACGCCGAGGTCGTCTTCGCGACGCGAGTCGCCGAGCTCACGGGCCTGACCGCGGCGGAGTGCCAGCAGGCGCGCGAGGCCTCGTACGTCTGGTTCTCGGAGCAGCGTCCCGCGCGCCGATCCTGACGGCCCAGCCGCGGAGCTCAGGGGGAAAGCTGGCGCGCCCAGCAAGACTCGAACTTGCGACCCCCAGGTCCGCAACCTGATGCTCTATCCATCTGAGCTATGGGCGCGCGCCGCCCGCCAAGCGGGCGGCCCGGCAATGTAGCAGCTCGCCTGCGAGCGTGGCACGGCTCACGTTGGGGGTTCGAGCGCTCGCTATGCTCGTGCCGAGGCGGCGCAACCGGCCGACCCCGAGGGAGGAACACGATGCGGGATACGGTCATGGCTGCGACGTTCGGCTTCGGCATGCTGCTCGCCGTCGGCGCGTCGGCGGTGCTGATGCGCGGCGGCGCCAACCCCGGGGAGAGCCCCGAAGCCGCGCGGGAGCAGGAGAGCCGCGCGGCGCGCCGGGAGAGCGAGCCGCCGCCCCGCGTGGTGGAGGACTGCAATCGTTACGCGGCGTCGCGCGACAACGGGCGCGTGCTGCGCGACGGCGTGATCGGGGGCGTGCTCGGCGCCGGCGTGGGCGCGGCCGCGGGCGCCGTCGTCGACCGCCGTCACAGCGTGGGCCGCGGCGCGGGGATCGGCGCCCTGGTCGGCGCCGCCGCCGGAACGCTCTACGGGATCAACGAGGAGAACCAGAAGTCGGAGCAGGCGCGCGCCGCGTACCAGGCCTGCCTGGAGCGCAACGGCTACGAGTAGACGCTGCCTCTCGGCTTCCGTGTAGGCTCGGGCGCATGGAAAAGCGCAAGCTCGGATCCCTCGAAGTCCCCGCCCTCGGCCTCGGCTGCATGGGCATGAGCGAGTTCTACGGCCCCGGCGACGAGGCGGAGTCGATCGCGACGATCCACCGCGCGCTCGATCTCGAGGTCACCCTCCTCGATACCGCGGACATGTACGGGCCGTTCACGAACGAGGAGCTGGTCGGGCGCGCGATCAAGGATCGCCGCAACCGTGCCGTGGTCGCGACCAAATGCGGCATCGTGCGCGACTCGAGCAGCGGCGTCACGCGCACCGGCCTGAACGGCCGCCCCGAGTACGTCCGCTCCGCCTGCGACGCCAGCCTGCGCCGGCTCGGCATCGACCAGATCGACCTGTACCAGCTCCACCGCGTGGACCCGCAGACGCCGATCGAGGAGAGCGTGGGTGCGATGGGTGACCTGGTGCGCGCCGGCAAGGTGCGCGCGATCGGCCTGTCGGAGGCGAGCCCGTCCACGCTGCGCCGCGCGCACGCGATCCACCCGCTCGCCTCGGTGCAGACCGAGTATTCGCTCTGGACGCGCGACCCCGAGGAGGGCGTGCTCGACGCCTGCCGCGAGCTCGGCATCGGCTTCCTGGCGTACAGCCCGCTCGGGCGCGGCTTCCTGACCGGTCAGATCAAGCGCTTCGAGGACTTCGCCCCCGACGACTACCGCCGCTTCTCGCCGCGCTTCCAGGGCGAGAACTTCGCGAAGAACCTGGCGCTGGTCGCGCGCATCGAGGAGCTGGCGCGCGCGAAGGGCTGCACGCCGTCGCAGCTCGCGCTGGCGTGGCTGCTGGCGCGCGCGCCGTTCATCGTGCCGATCCCCGGCACCAAGCGGCGGCGCTATCTCGAGGAGAACGCCGGCGCGCTCGACGTGCGACTCACACCCGCCGATCAGGCGCGCATCGACGCTGCGCTGCCCGCGGGCGCCGCGGCCGGCCTGCGCTACCCCGAAGCGCTGATGGCCCGCGTCAACAGCTAATCGCGATCGCGCAACAGCTCGAGCTCGGCGATCGCCTCGAAATCCTTGGGGCGACCCGCAGCGCGCTTCACCTCGATCAGCTTCTCGAGGCGGAGGCAGCGAACGCTGCCGCCGAACAGCTCGAGCTCGATCGTGTCGCCGACGAGCTGCTCGTACGACCCCCCCCCGGTGATTTCGCCGAGCAGGTCTACGTCCCCGAGCGTTGTGGTGAGGGTGAAGTTCAGGCCGCGCTCCAGCGTCCGCGCATCCCATTGGAAGGGTAGGCCCGGCGGCGCGCCCCGAAGGTAGGGTCGGTAGGGCCCGAGCGCGTCGACGACGCGCTGCAGATTCTCCCGGTCTCGCGCGTAGACCACGTCTACGTCCTGCGTGCTCCGCGCGGACCCATGCGCCGTCGCGGCCACTCCACCGACGAGGATGAAGCGCACGCCGGACCGCGCGAGCAGGCCCAGCACACCCTCGAAATCCGTCACCTGGGTCGCTTCGCCTCGCGCGCGGCACCGCGAAGGGCTTCGGCCTGCCTCGCGAGCGCGGCCAGGCGGCGGATGCGCTCCTCCGGGGTGCGCTTCAGGTTCTCTTCCAGCAGCGTTCGGTCTACGTCGCGTTTGTAGGCCTCGATCACGGGATCGATCCCCTGGTCGCGCCGCCTCGCCGCCACTGGATCAAACCTACCACGCGCCGCCGGCAGCGGCGTGGCGGAGAGAGTGGGATTCGAACCCACGGTGCCCTTTTGGAGCACACGCGCTCTCCAGGCGCGCACCTTCGACCGCTCGGTCATCTCTCCGATCAGAAATTCGTCCGCTACAGCGCGGTGGCGGAGAGGGAGGGATTCGAACCCTCGATACAGTTTCCCGTATGCAGGTTTAGCAAACCTGTGCCTTCGGCCTCTCGGCCACCTCTCCTGCGGGTGCCTAGGGTGCCCACCGGAGCGCCGGCCGACAAGGCCCCGCGCGAGTGGCGGAGAGGGAGGGATTCGAACCCCCGGGCCCCTCGCGGGGCCTGCGGTTTTCAAGACCGCCGCCTTCGGCCGCTCGGCCACCTCTCCGCTCGAGTAGTTTCTAACGGTGGCGTCCGATAATGGCGAGCCGCAGGGCACCACCGGCGTCAGGATGAACACGATGAGGCTCGACCGCGACGTTTGCTACCGCGCGATGCAGGCGCGTGACTCGCGCTTCGACGGGCGCTTCTTCATTGCGGTGCGCACGACCGGGATCTACTGCCGGCCGATCTGCCCGGCGCGCGCTCCCAAGCTCTCGAACGTGGAGTTTTACGCGAGCGCGGCAGCCGCGCAGGCCGCGGGCTTCCGGCCGTGCCTGCGCTGTCGGCCCGAGTGCTCGCCCGAGCTGGCCGGCGGGCTCGACACGTCGCGCACGGTCTCTCGCGCGCTGGCGCTCGTCGCCGGCGGCGCGCTCGACGGCGCCGACGCCGACGTGGGCGCGCTCGCGCTGCGCCTCGGGGTCGGCGAACGCCAGCTGCGGCGGCTGTTCGAGAAGCATCTCGGCGCGTCGCCGATCGCCGTAGCGCAGACGCGGCGCGTGCTGCTGGCCAAGCAGCTCATCCACGAGACGCGCATGCGCATGGTCGACGTGGCGTTCGCCGCCGGCTTCGGCAGCCTGCGCCGCTTCAACGACACCTTCCGCCGGCTGTACGGGCGGCCGCCGTCGGCGTTGCGCCATGGGCGCGCGGCGGCGAGCTCGGGCGCCGTGGGGGATTCCGGCATTACGCTCACCCTCTCGTACGCGGGGCTCTACGACTGGCCGGCGATGATCGGCTTCCTGTCCGCACGCGCGATCCCCGGCGTCGAGGTGGTCGAAGCCGGGTGCTATCGGCGCACGATCGAGCTCGGCGGTCGGCATGGCTCGATCGAGGTCCGGCCGTTACGTCGGCGCAGCGCGCTCGCTGCGACCATTCGCTTCGAGGACGTCCGCGCGCTGCCGGCAATCATCGCGCGCATCAAGCGCCTGTTCGACCTTTCGAGCGACGTCGCGGTGATCGAGGCACAGCTCGCCGAGGATCCGACGCTCGCCCCGCTCGTCGCCGCGCGGCCGGGCCTGCGCGTGCCCGGGGCGTGGGACTCGTTCGAGCTCGCGGTGCGCGCCGTGCTCGGCCAGCAGATCACCGTGGCCGGGGCGCGGCGCCTGGCCGAAAGGCTCGTGGCGGCGTACGGAGAGCCGCTCGAGACGGGCACCGACGCGGGCCTCGTCCGGGTGTTCCCCCGACCCGAGCGACTCGCCTCGGCGGACGTCGCGCGGCTCGGCATGCCCCGGTCGCGCGCGGCGGCGCTGCGCGGGCTGGCCGCCGCGGCGGCCAGCGACGCCGGCTTGTTCGAGCGCAACGGCGATCTCGGCGCGAAGGTGGCGCGGCTGCGCGCCCTTCCCGGGATCGGCGAGTGGACCGCGCAATACATCGCGCTGCGCGCGCTGCGCGAGCCCGACGCGTTCCCCGCCGCGGACGTCGGATTGCAGCGCGCGCTCAGCGCCCCGGACGGCGCGCGCCCCAGCGCGGCAGCGCTCCTCGCGCGCGCCGAACGCTGGCGCCCGTGGCGAGCCTACGCCGCCCAGCACCTGTGGACGTCCGCGGGCGCGATCGCCGCCGAGGCGCCGCCCGCGCAGGATCGAGTCGCGTAATTAAGGTTTTACTTATTTAAGAAACGGCCGCATTATGCGGTCATGCTCACGTTCGCCGCGCTGGCCGACCCGACGCGCCGCAGGATCGTGGAGCTGCTCGGCCGCCGCGAGCGCTCCGCCGGCGAGATCGTCCTCGAGTTCGACGTGAGCGGTCCCGCGATCTCACAGCACCTCCGGGCGCTGCGCGACGCGGGGCTGGTGGCTGTGCGGGCCGACGCGCAGCGCAGGATCTACTCCCTCGATCCCGCCGGCCTCGAACAGATCGACGCGTGGCTCGCGCGCGTGCGGCAGTTCTGGGCGCCGCGGCTCGATGCGTTGGAGCGCGAGCTGCGCAAGCCCGCGAGGAGGAAGCGATGAACGAGTATGGCAGCATCGTGGCACCGGGTACGGTCCGCTTCGAGCGCGTATTGCCCGGTCCGATCGAACGCGTCTGGGCGCATCTCACGGAGTCGGAGGCCCGGGGACGCTGGTTCGCGTCGGGTCCGATGGAGCTTCGCGTCGGCGGGAAGGTGGAGCTGTTCTTCCAGCACACCAGGCTCACCGACGAGCCAACCCCCGAGAAGTTCAAGGAGATGGAGAAGGGCATCAGCATGCTCGGTCGCGTCACGCATCTCGGCGTGCTCGAGGATCTGCTGCGCGGCCTGCCGCGGCGGCCGTTCTGGGCGCGCGTGCTCGCGCTGGAGCGTGAGTACGCAGCGCGCTACGCGGCTGGCGCCGAGCGCTAGCGGGCGCGGTGTATCGTGTGCGCTCGCCATGTCGCTGCGCGCACTCCTGCTCCTTCCGCTTCTCGCGATCGTCGCGTGCACGCGACCTTCCCCCGCGCCGCGCCGCGAGCCGGAGCCGCGGCGCGCATGGACCGCGGAGGAGCTCTCCGCCGCCGTCGACCTGTCCGAGATCGCGCTCGCGCCCGACGGCCGCGAGCTGGCGTTCGTGTCGGACAGGAGCGGCGCGTACGAGCTGTGGACGCTCGCGCTGGCCGGTGGCAAGGCCGCCGGCGAGCCGCTGCAGCGCACGCGCGCGCGGGAGAGCGTGGGCGGACTGGCATGGGCGCCCGACTCGAGCGCGCTGGTGTTCGAGATGGACCGCGGCGGCGACGAGCGCACCGACCTGTGGCTGCTGCGGCGCGGGGCGGCCGAGGCGGAGCGGCTGACCGACACCAGGCTCGCGGAGCACGCTGCGACGTTCGCGCCCGACGGGCGCCGGCTCGCATTCGTCGCCGACCCCGGCAAGCCCTTCTTGTTCAATCTGCACCTGATGGACCTCGCGACGCGCGAGGTGCGCCAGCTCACGCGCGAGGTGAATGGCCTGCGCTCGCCGCGCTGGCGCCGCGACGGCGGCGCGCTCGTCGCGACGCTGACACCCGACGACCAGCGCGGGCCGCTGCTCGTGATCGACGCCGAGTCGGGCGCGGTGCGACGAATTCCTCCGCCGCGCAAGGACGGGATCGCATGGCCCATCGACTTCCTGCCCTCCGGCGAGCTGCTGGTGGCCACCACCAACCCCGCCGGCTTCGCGCAGCTCGCGCGCGTCGATCTCTCGAGCGGCGCCTTCGTCTTCTTCGGACCCGCCGAGTGGGACGTCGAGGCCGCGGCGGTGGCAGACGACGGCGCGATCCTCGTCTCGCGCAACGTGCGCGGCGAGAGCGAGGTCGGCTGGCTCCGCGCGGGAGATGCGTCCCCGCGGGTGCTCGCGAACGGCGGCGTCGTGGAGGATCTGTCGCTCGCGCGCGCCGGCGACTTCGCGGCCGTGATGCGCGAGACCTCGCGGCATCCCGACGACGTCTCGCTGGTCGAGCTCGCGACCGGCGCCAGCAGCACAGCTCTGCCGCCCGACCTCGGCAGCGTCGCGCCCCGCTCGCTCACGCGCGCCGACCTGCTCATGTTCTGGAGCGCAGGCGGCGTGCGCATCGACATCCTGCTCTGGCGGCCGCTGCAGAAGCCGCTCGGCTCGCCGCCGCCGGCGGTGGTCTGGGTCCACGGCGGGCCCGACAGCCAGAGCCGCGCCTACTTCTCACCCACCTTCCAGGCGTTGGCCGAGGCGGGCTTCGCGGTGATCTCGCCGAACTTTCGCGGCTCGGCGGGCTACGGCCGCAAGTTCCTCGATCTGAACAACATGGACTGGGGTGGCGGCGACCTCGCGGACCTGCTCGGCGCAGTGGATGCGCTCGCTGCCGCGGGTGAGATCGACCCCGAGCGCGTCGGCATCGCCGGCGGCAGCTACGGCGGCTACCTGACGCTGCGCGCGATCACCGCGGCGCCCGGTCGCTTCCGCGCGGCGATCGACATGTTCGGCATGCCGGATCTCGTCGTCGACTACGAGCTCACGCGCGACCGCTTTGGCTCCTGGTACGAGACCGAGATGGGCACGCCGCGCACGCATCCCGCGCTGTTTCGCGAGCGCTCGCCGATCCACGCGCTGGACCGGGTGCGCGCGCCGCTCCTGGTGCTGCAGGGCGCCAACGACACCAACGTGCCGAAGGCCGAGAGCGACCTGGTCGTGGAGCGGCTGCGCGCGGGTGGACACGACGTGCAGTACGTGGTGTACCCCGACGAAGGTCACGGCTTCACGCGGCGCGAGAACCGCCTCGATGCGCTCGTGCGCAGCGTCGAGTTCTTCGTGCGGCATCTCGGCTCGCGCTAGTATCCGGCCGATGCTCGAGCTGCGCTGGGTCCGCGAGAACCGGGACGCCGTCCGCGAGAACCTGCGCCGGCGCGGCGCGAAGGTCGATCTCGATGCGCTCTTGACGCTCGACGCCGAGCGACGCGGTCTCTCCACCGAGCTCGACGGCGTGCGCCAGCAGCGCAACGCCCTGGCGGCGAGCATGCAGGGCCGCAAGCCGAGCGACGAGGAGCGCGCGCGCGGCAAGGCGCTCAAAGAGGTCGAGCCGCGGCTCGAGGCGGAGGTCCTGCGCGTGTCCGCCGGGCTCGACGAGCTGCTGCGCGCACTGCCGAACATGACGCGGCCCGACGTTCCGGAGGGCGCGGACGAGGCGCACAACCTCGAAGTGCGCCGCTCTGGCGAGCCGCGCCGCTTCGACTTCGAGCCGCTCGACCATCTGGCCCTCGCCGAGAAGCACGGGATCATCGACTTCGAGGCGGGCGCCAAGACGACGGGGCAGAAGTTCTATTTCTTGCGCAACGAGGGCGTGCTGCTCGAGGCGTCGCTGGTGCGCTTCGCGCTCGATCGCGCGCGCGCGCGCGGCTTCACGCTCTTCCAGACGCCCGACCTCGCGCGCCGCGAGATCTGCTCCGGCACCGGCTTCAATCCGAGCGGTCCGGAGAAGCAGATCTACACCATCGAGGGCGAGAACCTCGCGCTGATCGGAACCGCGGAGATCACGCTCTCGGGATTGCACGCCGGCGAGATCCTCGAGGCCGACACGCTCCCGCGCCGCTACTGCGGGCTGTCCCACTGCTTCCGCATGGAGGCGGGCGCGGCGGGCCGCTACGGGCGCGGGCTCTACCGCGTGCACCAGTTCACCAAGGTCGAGCTGTTCGCGTACACGCACCCGGATCACTCGGATGCCATGCAGCAGGAGATCCTCGCGCTGGAGGAAGAGATCTTCCAGGGTCTGGAGATCCCGTACCGCGTGATGCTCCTGTGTGGCGGCGAGGCTGCGACTCAGTCCGCGCGCACCTACGACATCGAGGCCTGGATGCCCGGCCGCGACGGCGGCGCGTACGGTGAAGTCACGAGCGCCTCCAACTGCACCGACTACCAGGCGCGCCGGCTCGACATCCGCTTCCGCGACCCCGGGGGCGGCAAGCCGCGCTTCGTGCACATGCTGAACGGCACGGCGATTGCGCTCTCGCGCGGGCCGATCGCGCTGCTCGAGAACCACCAGCAGGCCGACGGCTCGATCCGCATTCCGCCCGCGCTCGCGAAGTACACCGGCTTCGACCGGATCGGATGACCGACCGGCTCGTCCTCGGCACCGCAGGCCACATCGACCACGGCAAGACCTCGCTCGTCAAGGCGCTCACCGGTGTCGACTGCGATCGGCTGCCCGAGGAGAAGGCGCGCGGGATCACGATCGAGCTCGGCTTCGCGCCACTCGACCTGCCGTCGGGCCTGCGGCTCTCGATCGTGGACGTGCCCGGGCACGAGAAGCTGGTACGCACCATGGTGTCGGGCGCGACGGGCATCGATCTGGTGCTGTTCGTGGTCGCGGCCGACGAGGGCATCATGCCGCAGAGCCGCGAGCATCTGGCGATCTGCCGGCTGCTCGGGGTGTCGCGCGGCGTGGTGGCGCTCACCAAGCTCGACGCCGTCGAGCCCGACCTGGCGGAGATCGCCCGGCTCGAGGTCGAGGAGGAGCTCGCCGGCACGAGCCTGGCGGGCGCGCCCGTGGTCGGCGTCTCCGCGCACAGCGGACAGGGTGTGCCCGAGCTGCTCGCCGCGCTCGAGACTCTCGCGGCGACCGCTCCTCCTCGTACGCTTCGCGACGGGCCGGCCTGGCTCCCGGTCGATCGCGTGTTCACGATGCGCGGCTTTGGCACCGTCGTGACCGGCACCCTGCGCGGCGCGCCGCTCGAGGAAGGACAGGGCGTGGAGGTCTGGCCCGAGGGCGGGGCCGAGCCGCTCGTCGCTCGCGTGCGCGGTGTGCAGATGCACGGCGAAGCCGCCAAGCGCGCCCTGCCCGGCTCGCGCTGCGCCGTGAACTTGCAGGGAATCGACGTGGCGCAGGCGCCGCGCGGCAGCGTGGTCGCGGCGTCCGGTCGCGTCGCCTACCGGCCGCGGGTGTGCGTCGAGCTCTCCTTGCTGCCAGGCGCGAATCCCCTGCGCAGCGGCACGACGCTGACCTTCCACGTGGGCACCAGCGAACGTCCGGCGCGCGTGCTGCTGCTCGACCGCGCGCGGCTCGATCCGGGCGACACGGCGCTGTGTGAGCTGCGCTTCGCGACGCCGCTGGTCGCGGTGGAAGGCGATCGCTTCATCCTGCGCGGGTACCGGCGGCTCCCGGACGGCGGCTGGACGGTCGGCGGCGGCCGCATCGTCGACGTCGCACCTCCGCGAGGTCGGCGTTCGCGCGCAGAGCGCCACGCGGAGCTCCGCGTGCTTGCGGGTGACGATCGCGCCGCCGCGGTCGCCGCGCGCGTGCTGCGCGCGGGTGTGCTCGGCATCCCTGAGGCAGAGCTCGCGCGCGAGCTGCGCTCGGTCCAGGGCGCGGCGGGCGTGCGCGTGGGCGAGCGCTGGGTCCATCCCGAGCCGTTCGCGGCGCTGCTGCGGCAGGTCGTGCAGGCCGTAGACGCGCACCATCGCGAGAAGCCCGAGGACGCCTGGGTTGGCGCAGCCGCGCTCGCGAGCCGGCTGCCGCGCGCGATCCCCGACGATCTGCTGCGGGCCGCGCTCGACGCTGCAGGGCGGGGGCGCGAGCTCGAGTCGGGACCGAGCGGCGCCCGCCGGGCGCAGCACCGCGCGCGCTCCGCGGATCCCGAGCTCGCCGCGGCGCTCGCCGCCCGGCTCGCCGCCGAGGCGCTGGCGCCGACGGCGCTCGACGCGCTCGCGCGCGAGCTCGGCTGCGAGCTGCGCGCGCTGCAAACCGCGGCGGAGCACCTGGCCCGCGAGGGCAGGCTCGTGCGCGTGGCGAGCGGTCTGTACTTCGACCGGCCGCCCGTCGAAGCGCTGCGCGAGCGCCTCGTCGCGTTCCTGCGCCAGCAGCGCGAGATCGATCCGGCCGCGTACAAGACGCTCACCGGCCAGACGCGGAAGCACACGGTTCCGCTGATGGAGTACTTCGACACCGAGAAGGTCACCCTGCGGCGCGGCAACGTGCGCGTGCTGCGGGGGAGCCAGGGAGGAGAGTGATGCGTCGGATCGGCATCGTGTTGGCCTCGCTCGTCGGGCTGGTGGTCCTGGCGGCGGGCGCCCTGCGGCTGTCCATGGAGCTCGGCGAGGTGGTCGTGCTGCGCGCGCAGGACGACGCGGGGGCCGCCCAGGAGACGCGGCTCTGGGTGGTGGACGTCGACGGCGCCGCCTATCTGCGCACGGGCAATCCGCAAACGGCGTGGCTCTTGCGCGTGCGCGCGCAGCCAGAGGTGGAGGTCACGCGCGGCGCCGCGACGGCGTCGTTCCGTGCGGTTCCGCTCGACGATCCGGCCCTGCGCGACCGTGTGAACGCCGCGGTCGCGGAGAAGTACGGCATTTCGGAGGCTGCGCTGCGCGCAACATTCCTGGTGCCGGAGCGCGCGACGCCCGTCCGCCTCGATCCGCGCTGAGCAGCTACTTCCGCAGAGCGGTGCTCGCCTGCTCCGGCGCCTCGATGGGCGCCGCGGGCGCCGGGGCGCGCGGCGGCCACGACCAGGCGAGCGCCGCTGCGCCGACGAGCGCGACGCAGCAGAGTGTCGGCGCCACGCGGCGGCCGAAGGGGCCGCGTCCAACCCTGGCGACGATGGCCGCCTTGCCGAGCGTCGTCGCAATCGCGACGAGCGCGATGCCGCGGCCCGCGCTCTCGATGGGCAGGCTTCCTGACAGGGACAGCCGCGCGAGCGAGAGCGCCGGCGCGTCGGCCCCGAACAGCCCCGCGGCCGCGGCGACCCCGAACGTCGCGGTGTCCGATACGTGCTCGCGCGCCGCGGCCGCCGTCACCAGCACGACGCCGTAGAGCGCCGCGAACGTGAGGGCAGTCCGCAGCGTGAGCGGGTTGCCGTACTCGGGCATCTCGTGCGCTCCGCCGCGGCCCCAGTGGCGCAGCCAGGCGAGCGCACAGGCGGCGGCGCACATCGCGAGCAGGGTTGGCGCAGCCCCGGGCAGAAGCTCGGGCGCCACCAGCCCGACGACTGCGCCGACGCGGATGCACGCCATGCCCGACGCCAGTACGACCAGCGCCTCGAAGGGACGCGCCCCGGCTACTCCGCGCGCTGCCCGTGCATAAGCGAGCGCCGTCGCCGTGCTCGAGACCAGGCCGCCCAGGATTCCCGCCACGAGATAGCTCTCGCCGCCCGCGCGCAGGCGCCACAGCACGTAGCCCGCGAACGAGACCGCCGAGATCAACACCACCATGCGCCAGACGTCGCGCGGGCGCAGCACGCCAAACGGATCGAGCGCGGCGTCGGGCAGGAGCGGCAGCACGATTCCGCTGATGACCAGGAAGCGGATTCCGATCTGCATGTCCTGCGGCGAGAGCAGCTCGCCCGCGCGGTGCAGCACCCGCTTCGAACGCAGCAGCGCGACCATGGCGATCGTGATCATCGCCGCCACCAGCAAGTGGCCGGCCTGCGCCAGCGCGCCGACCGCGAACATGCACAGGCTCGCGATCTCGGTGGTGTACCCCGGATCCCCCCGCTTCGCGGAGTCGTAGTGATAGCGGAGCACCAGGAACGTGGCGCTCGCGGCGAATAGCGCCACGGCGAAGGCGGGGCCGAGCTCACGCGCCAGCAGCACCGACAGCGCCCCGACCAGGGCGGTGAAGGCGAAGGTGCGCACGCCCGGCAGGTCCTTCTCGCCGCGGCTCTCCTCCTGCGTCACCTGCCGCTCGAGCCCAACCAGCGCGCCGAGGCAGAGCGCGATGAAGGTCGGCAGCAGGATCTTCGCGTCGTCGATGGCGGGGACCTCCGAACCCTGCATCGACCGGACGCGCCCGGGCCTTCAGCTCTCCTGCGGCTTCGCGCGCTCGCCGAGCCTGGAGCCGTAACGGCGCGAGTAGACCTCGGTGAACTCGGCGCCGAGCAGCAGGATCTGCGCGGAGTAGTAGATCCACATCAGCACCAGCACGAGCGAGCCAGCGGCGCCGTATACGCTCGTCACTCCTGCGCGACCCAGATAGACCCCGATCCCGGTCTTGCCCACGGAGAACAAGAGCGAGGTGACCGCCGCACCGAGCCACACGTCGCCCCAGCGCAGCTTCGCGGACGGCAGCAGCTTGTAGATCATCGCGAACATCAGCGTGATCACCGCGAATGGGATCAGGAAGTCGACGAGCGGCAGCAGGCTGGCGCTCGCGGGCAGGTATTCGCCGAGCCGCTCGCGTGCGCCGGAGAGTCCGGCCGAGAGCACCAGCGACACGAGCAGCAGAAAGCCGATCACCAGGACCATCCCGAACGAGGCGAGCCGGCGGCGCAGCCAGCCGAGCAGCCCGCCCCCCGTCCGCTCCGCTACGCCCCAGATGTGGTCGAGCGACGCCTGGAGCTGTCCGAATACGCCGGAGGCGCCGAGCAGCATGGTGACCAGGCTGATCGCCGTGGCGGTAAGCCCGGCTGCGGGCGTGCTCGCGCGCGCGATCATGGCCTGGATCGTGCGCGCGCCGTCCGCGCCCATCGCGGTCTCGATCTGCTGGACGATCTGGCCCTCGGCCGCGGCGCGCCCGAACGCCAAACCCGCGATCGCGATCGCCAGCACCAGCAGCGGCGCCATCGAGAAGAACGTGTAGTAGGCGAGCGCGGCGCCCTGCGACATCGCGTTGTCGCGGCTCCACTGGTCGTAGACCTCGCGCAGGAACGCGGAGATCGAACGGTCCGACGCATCCGCCATCGCAATAAATTCTAACCGAGGCCCCTGCTTCGTGTTTAGAATCCCGGCTCTCACGAGAACCGGAGGGAGACGTGCTCAAAGAATTCCGCGATTTTGCGATGCGCGGCAACGTGCTCGACATGGCCATCGGCGTGATCATCGGAGGCGCGTTCGGGAAGATCGTCACCTCGCTCATCAACGACGTGATCATGCCGCCGATCGGACTCCTGATGGGCGGCGTGAACTTCTCGAACCTGTTCATCACGCTGGGCGCAGCCAGCTACGCCACGCTCGAGGAAGCGGTCAAGGCAGGCGCCCCGCTGCTCAAGTACGGCGTGTTCATCAACACCGTGCTCGATTTCGTCATCGTGGCGTTCGCGATCTTCCTGCTGGTGCGCCAGGTGAACCGCTTCAAGAAGAAGGAGGAGGCCGCGCCGGCGGCGCCGCCCGCACAGGAGGTGCTCTTGCGCGAGATCCGCGACCTGCTCGCACGTCGTTAGAGGACGCATGAGCCTTCGTTCGCTGCTCCGGAACCGGCGGTTGTGGGTCGCGCTCGCGGCCCTGGTGCTGCTTGTGCGCGCGGGGCTGCCGCTCGTCGTGGAGCGCCTGATCGAGAGCCAGGCTTCGGAGGCGCTGCGGCTGCCGGTGCAGCTCGGCGACGTCGACCTCTGGCTCGTGCTCGGCGGCGTCCAGCTCGAGGACCTGCGCGTCGGCCGCAAGGGCACCTCGCTCGACACCGCGACGATCGTGCCCGAGGCGGCGCTCCTCGTGCTCGGCAAGGTGTACGTCCGCGTCGCGTGGCTCGATCTCCTGCGCGGGCGCATCCGGCTGCGCGAGGTCGAGCTCGCCGAGCCCACGCTCCGGGTCGAGCGCGAGCCGGACGGCCGGATCGCTCCGTTGCCCGAGGCGCCGCCGGAGCCGGCTGCGCCCGCGGAAGCCGAGGAGGGTGGCGCGGTGCCGATCGCGATCGACCAGTTCGCGCTGCGCGGCGCGAAGCTCATGCTTGCGAACGAGCGGAAGGGCGAGCGCGACCTGCTGACGTTCGGGCTCGAGGAGCTCACGCTCGGGGACTTCGCGCTCGACAAGACGGGGATCTCGCTCGGCAGCGTCGGCATCCGCCGGCCGACGCTCAAGGTGCAACGCGAGCTTGCGCTTGGTCGTCCAGCTCCCGCGGCGGCACTCGCAGCCGCGCCGACGACGGTCGCGCCACCGGCGCCGACTGCGCCTCCAGCGGCGACGACAGCTTCTCCCGACTATCGCATCCGCCGGATTGCGATCGAGCGCGCCGAGTTCGGTCTGCTGATGGAGCAGACCGAGCTCGACGTCGTTCTCGCGCTGGACGCCGAGAACGCGACGCTCGCGCGCGACGAGACGTTCCCCGTGCGGCTCTCGCTCGAGATCGCCGGCGGACGCATCGATCTCGAGGGCAAGACTGGCATCGACCCCATCGTCTTCGAGGGCACGCTGCGCTGGAGCGACCTCGCGCTGCCGCCGCTCCTGGCGCCACTCTCGCCGGGCCCGACCGACTGGCTGCGGGCCGCGACTTGCCGCGGCGACCTGCGCATCGCCCTGCGCCTGGCGCCGCTCACGGACGCGGCACACAGCGCGGTCGCGCTCTCGGGCACCATCGCACTCGAGGGCGCGGACCTCGGCGATCCGCGCGAGGAGCTCGCAGTCGCCTGGAAGACGCTGCAGGTCGACCTCGACGAGACGCGCATTCCGCTCGCGCCCGAGGCGGGCGCGCCTCAGATCGCCCTGCGCGCGCTGGTGTGGGACGAGCCCGCGCTCCGCTTCACGCTCCCCGCGACGTCGCTCGCGGAGCTCTCCGCGGGCGCAGAAGCTCCGGCGGAGCCGGCGCCGCCCGCTGCAACCGAGCCCCAACCTCCGGCCCCGCCGCCGTCGATCTCGATCGCGAGTCTCGAAGTGCGCGCCGGGCGGGCGGACTTCGTCGATCGCTCGGTGCAGCCGGAGTATCGCGGCGAGCTGCGTGGCGTTGCGGTCGGCGCGCGCGCGGTGCGCTGGCCGGAACGCGACGTGCAGGACCTGCGCGTGCGCTGGGTCGGGCCCGACGCCGCGACGCTCGACCTGCGCGGCGCGCTCGTCGCGGGCACGGGCGAGATCCGCGTCGAGCTCGCCAAGCTGGCCATCCCGGGCTTCAACCCCTACGCGACTTCGCTGGCGGGGCTCGAAATCGCGGGCGGTGACTTCAATCTCGACACGCGCGTGCGCGCGCGCGCAGACACATTCACGACGAAGAGCGAGATCGTGATCCATGGCCTCGGCGTCGGGAGCGGCGGCTCGGGCGTGCTGCCCGGAGTGGGCTTGCCGCTCAACCTCGTGCTTGCGCTGTTGCGCGACCCGAGCGGCGACATCACGCTCAGCGTTCCCGTAGACGTCGACGAGGGCGGCGCGCGCGCGGGCATGGGGGCGATCGTGCTCTCGGCGTTGAGGGCTGCGCTGGTCGGCGCGATGTCGTCGCCGCTCAAGGCGCTCGGGAGCGTCACGGACCTCGCCGGGCTGACGGACGGCGGCGCGGCGGAGATGGGCATCCCACCGCTGGAGGCGATCCCGGGCGAGGCTGCGCTGACCGATGCTGCAGCCGGGCGCCTGGAACAGATCGCTGGCCTGCTCGCGTCGCGACCGGTCCTCGCGCTCGTGCTGCGCGGGCGCGCGGGTGAGCCCGATCGGCTCCCCATCGCGGAGGAAATGCTGCGCGAGGCGATCGCGCGCGACAAGGAGCCGTCGTTGCCGGACTCGTCGTTCTTCCAGCGCCGCCGCCTGCGCGCCGCGCTCGAGGAGCGCGCTCGCGGCGTCGACGACGAGCTCTCCGCCGAGGACCGCTCGGCGCTCGAGCGCTGGATCGCGTCAGTCCCCGTTCCGCCCGAGCGCCTGCGCGCGCTCGCCGCGTCGCGCGCCGACGCCCTGCGCACGCGACTCGCCGAGGAGTACGCCGTCGATCCCGCGCGCCTGCCGCCCGGTGAGCCGCAGGACGGCGACCCCGCAGTCACACTCGAGCTGACCGCCGCGGGGCTCTGATGACCGGCCGCTGCCTGTGCGGAGACGTTCGGTTCGAGGTCCAGGGCAAGCTCGGGGCGTTCGCGTACTGCCACTGCACGAGCTGCCGGCGGGCGAGCGGGACCGCCTTCACCGCGAACTCACCGGTGCGCGTGGCGCAGCTCCAGTGGACGTCCGGGCGCGAGTCCGTTCTCGAGTACGAGTCGTCGCCCGGCAAGTTCCGGGCGTTCTGCCGGCGCTGCGGCTCGCCGATCTACGCGCGTCGCGTCGCGCGGCCGGAGTGGCTGAGCCTCCGCCTGGGGCTCATCGACGCGGATCCCGGCCACCGCGCGCAGGCGCATTTCAACGTCGCAGAGAAGGCCGCGTGGTTCCCGATCACCGACGCTCTTCCGCAGCACCCGAGCGACACGGAAGGCGAGTCCTAGATCTGCGACAACACCGCCGGGTTTCGCGAAGCCTATCGCGACTACTTCGCGTTCATCGACGACCATCGAGCGTCTTGCGCAGGTCGCCTTCGCGCAGGTCGATCCACGGCGCGAGGCCTGCTTCGGCGAAGTGCGCGCGCGCGGCCTTCGCCTTCTCGGGCTCGTGCTCGGTGCCTGTCGCGCACGGCAGCGGCGAGGTAGAGCGTCGAGACGCCGAACGAGGTCCCCGCCTCGACCACGCGCTTCGCACGCAGCGCGCGGCAGAGCCGGTAGCACAGCTCCGCCTTGTCGCGATCGAGCGCGACGAGCTTGTCGGACAGGTAGCGCTCGGTTCGCTCGTCCATGGTGTTCATGTCCAGCGTGCCTTCGCGGGCGCGCGTCGCAAAGTACGAGCCGAGGTCCTGGCCTTGCTCGACGCTCCTCGCGTGCAGGCGATCGAGCAGAGCGTCGATGGGCTCTCCGAAGTGAACGCCTCCCATGCCGTGGCCTCCTTGCTGGTCGGCGCACCGTAGCGCGCTCGAGCGGCGGCAGTCTTGCGCCATTCCGCCAAGCAATGTCGCCGAGACGCCAAGCCTCAAGGATACGCGGCGACGCGCTTCCACGAGTCGCGCGAGGTGCAGCGCTCGAGCCAGTCGCCCAGGGCGGCGAGGCCCAGCTCGCGCGGATCGAGGCGTTGCCAGTCGATCTTGCCGCCCTCGTTCGGCTGGCTGAGCGACGCGGCGACGTTCAGATCGGCGAACGAGAACGCGTCGCCGAGCAGGTAGGGCCGATCGGCCAACGCCCTGTCCAGGATTCCGAGCGTCGCGACCTTCCTCTCCGTCGTCGCACGGATGCTCGCCTCGTCGCCGGAGCGGCGCACGGCGTTCCAATCCGGCCGATCCATCTCGGTCTGGACCCAGAATCCCCACTGGTAGACGAGCGCGCGGTCTCCGACGCGCTTCGGCCAGAGCGGCCCGCCGTGCTTGTCGCCCAGATACAGGTTGATCGCGATCGACTCCCAGACGATCAAGCCGTCGTCGTCGAGAACCGGGATGTGGCAGTTCGGGTTGAGGCGCCGGAGGAGCTCGCGGTCCTCGGATCCGGGAAGCGGAATCAGCGGAACGTGCTTGTAGGCGACACCGAGCTCTTCCAACGCCACGATCGAGCGCGCGGCACGCGACCTGGCGGTCCCGTAAAGGGTCGTGGTCATGGCTTGTCGAGATGCGGCGCCACGACTTCGCGGGTCTGCTTGCTGGGGACCACGGGCACGATCTCGAACGTGACGCCGAGACCTCTCCACTGGAGCGCCCACTCCTGGAACAGCCGGAGGTCGTCGCACTCCATCAGCTGGAAGCAGCGGCTGAAGTTGGGCTCGACCCAGCTCTCGATGTACCGGAGCCCTTCGGGGAGCATGCGCCCGGCATCTCGCACCCGCCTGTAGATGGGAACCATGTCGTCGTCCCGGAACCGCTCTATGACCATGAAGAGCATGTCTACCTCGAATCACCTCATCGACGCCTGGGCTTGCGCGGCTCCGATGGCTCCACCCAGTAGGTGAACTCCTCCTCGAAGCAGACGCCCTCGAGATCGCCGACGCGCGCCTGGAAGTATGCCCGGGCATCCGCGACGGCCTGGTTGTACACCGTAGGCGCGATCTCCTTGAGGAAGAAGTCCAGCATCAGACCGGCCTTCAGGTCGCCGATGTCCTCGTCGAAGTGCTCGGCCACGTAGCGCTTGATGGACCCGAGCACGTGCTTGTGCGCTTCGGGTGGCAGTGTGATCGCCATGGTCTCGAAGCTAGCGGGGCGCGATGCCCTTCACCGCCCAGGCGAGGGCAGCGTAGGAGCGCGGGCCATCGGCTTCTCCGTCGAGGTACGCGAGCCGCACGGCATCGCGAAGTCTGGCTCGCTCGGCATCGTCGAGCGTGGCGATGTACGCGGCGTTGTTGCCGTCCTTGCCGACGTAGGGCGTCCAGTAGTCAGCGAACGAGGCAAACTCCATGCGGATGCAGAGCGTCGTCTCGACGACATCGGTGAGGCCCGCGCCGAGGAACGCGCGCTTCAGCTCTCCCGGGCGGGTCATCGGGCGCGTGTAGTTGCGTGCCCGGCGCTCCACCGCGTTGGGGTCCAGAGCTGCTGCCGTATCGAAGAAGATCCGGTTGGCGACGAAGCCCCCGCGGGCGTCCCAGACGGCTGCGCCAACGACCGCCCCCGGCCGGGCGACCCGCCGCATCTCCGCAATGGCCTGCTCCGCCTTCGGCACGAAGTGGAGCACGAGCAGTGACAGCACGCGGTCGAAGCTATGAGCTGGAAACGCCAGCGCGCAGGCGTCTCCTACCTCGAAGGTGATCCGCGGATCGCGATTGTGGCGTGCCGCGTGTTCGACGTAGGCGGGTGAGAAGTCGATCCCGCGGAGCTGCCGGATCTCGCATCTCTGGGCCATGGCGAAGGCAAGAGAGCCGGTGCCGCAGCCGACATCGAGAACGACTTCAGAATTTGCGGTGCCGACGAAGTCCAGGAAGGGTACGGCGAGCCGCCGGCTCCAGCGGCCCATCAGCCGCTCGTATCCGTCGCCGTCCGCAGCGTTGAATGTCGAGGAAGTCATAGGCACCTCGCGATTCGCGCCGCCACGAGATCGGGCTGCTCCATCGGGAAGAAGTGGTTGGCCTCGGGCAGATGCTCATCCGTTGCGTGTCGGAATTGGGCGACGAGCTCGGGCCAGGCGGGCGAGTAGGAGAAGTCCGGGACGAAGCGCCCTTCCGGATGCGTGCGCGCGCGCACGATCGCGACCGGGAGCTCGATCGAACGCACCCGCTCGTAGATGTCGGGATCGGCTTGTCCGCCGTAGCAGGCGCCTTCGACTTCCGGCGAGCAGGCGAGCTCGAGCCACTCCCCGTCGGGAGACGGTCGCAAGCCGTAGCGGCAGTAGTCGTCGAGCACGCGACGGTCCCAGCGCGCGAACACGCCGCGATCCCCGATCCGGGCAGCCATCTCGCTCGCGGACGACCAGCGGTTCCGGCGCCGCACGTGCGGGATCTGGTCCTCGGCGCCGAGGAGCATGTCCATGATCGGCGGCGGGACGATCGCGGGGTCGAGCAGCAGCAGGCGATCGAAGCGAGACGGAAGCGCCGCGGCGACTCGCACCACCAGGTGCCCGCCCATCGAGTGCCCGACGCCCACGATCCGCTCGAGTTCCAGGCGCTCGACGACCTGGGCGATGTCGTGCGCGAGATGCGCCCAGCGATAGGGTGGCGGCAGGCGGCTGCTGCGACCATGGCCTCGAACGTCGACCGCGAGCACGCGCCGACCCGGGAGCGCTTCGGCGACGCGATCCCAGCAGCGCCCATGCAGGCCGGCCGCGTGCACCAGAAGGATCGGCTGACCTTCGCCGTCCCACTCCCATGTGGCGATCGTCGCGTCGCCGACGCGAATCTCCCGAAGTGAAGGCTGTCTACCGGACATCGAACAGCGCCATGCTGAGGCCGATTCTACGTCGTCACGAAAACACAGCTACCGTTCGCCGATGCCCGAGCGCGACGTCGCCGCCAGCTTCATTCGGTGGACGTGTATGCGGGCCGCGTTCCACCGCGGCTACTGGCTCGTCACCAGCCTCTACCTCGTGGTCGAAGCGGACCTGAACCCGTTCCAGCTCGTTTTCCTTGGCACCGCCCAGGGGGTCACGGCGCTGGCGTTCGAGGTCCCCACCGGGGTCATGGCCGACACGCTCAGCCGCAAGTGGTCGATCGTGATCGCGCATCTCGTGATGGGTGCCTCCATGCTCGTCACCGGGCTCGTCACGGACTTCCCGGCACTCGTCGCGACGCAGATGTTGTGGGGCCTCGCCTGGACGTTCTCGACCGGCGCCGACGTCGCGTGGCTCACCGACGAGCTCGACCGACCCGAGCGCGTCGCCAGCGTGCTGACTGCAAGCGCTCGCTGGCAGCAGGTTGGAGCTGCCATCGGCATGCTCGGGTTCGGCGCGCTCGCCTGGACCACGGATCTCGCCACGTCGATCGCGGTCTCCGCTCTCGCGATGTGGGTGCTGGGGCTGTTCGTCGTGGTGCGGTTCAGCGAACATCACTTCACTCCGACGCGCGAGAACCGCTGGCGGGAGTCGGTGTCGATCTTCCAGCGCGGGTTCGCCCTCGCGCGCCGCGATCGCGAGATCCTGCTCGTCCTCGCTGCGACACTCCTGGTGAACGGGGCCGCGGAAGGCTTCGGTCGGCTGTTCCCCAGGCGGCTCGTCGAGCTCGGCTTCCCTGCGGAGCTCGATCCGATCGTCTGGCTCACGGCGCTCGGGATCCTCACGCTGACGGTTGGCGCGCTCGCGCTGCGCATCGTCGAGGCGCGCATCGACGGCGTGGGCGTCGCCCGGCGCCTCTACGCCACGGCGTGCTTCGTCGGCGCACTCGGCCTGATCGTGCTCGCCCACGCGCCCGACGCCGTTACCGGCATGGCGGGCGTATTGCTCGTGGAGGGCATCGCGTGGCCCGTGACCCGTTGCGTCAGCGTGATCTGGGTCAACCGGCGCGCCACCAGCGACGTGCGGGCGACGCTGCAGTCCTTCCTCTCCCAGGCCGAGTACTTCGGCGAGATCTCCCTCGGAATCGGGCTCGGCATCCTCGCCCAGGCGACCAGCATCTCGCTCGCCATGCTGGGCTCGTGCGCGCTCGTCGCGTGCGCCGGTGCGCTCGTCGCCCGCTCGCGCGCCGGTCGCGCGCCCACGAGCGCTTAGCGGTGGTGCACCGACCGACGGCCGGCAGCCGCCCGCGCCCCACGCCCCGACCGCGGTCAGCTGCAGCCGCTTGTTGAGCGGCGGCGACGCGCCTAGGTTGAGCCGGTGAAGTTCGAGTGGGATTCTAGGAAGGCAGCGGCCAACCTTCGGCGGCATGGGGTTTCGTTCGAAGAGGCGACAATATGAAGAAGGCAGCGGCTAGGAAAACCAACGGGATTCGCCGGGAATACGACCTGTCGAAGTTGAAGGGCGCCGTGCGTGGCAAGTACTACCGCCGCTTCTCCGAAGGAACGAACCTTGTGCTGCTCGACCCCGACATCGCGGACGCCTTCCCGAGCGCGAAAGCTGTGAACGAGGCACTACGAGTGCTTGTGAACGTCGCGAGCACTCGGGTTCGACCCGCCCGCAGACGGAAGCGCGCATAGTTCCTCGCGCTACCCAGTGACCGGCGATACGCGGCAGGCGAAGCGCTAGCTCAGCCATGCCGCGCGGAGTACGGCAGGCCCGTCGTGTTCGACGACATCTCCGTGCCCGGGAACGATTCGCTCGAAGTCCCACCTCAGCACGTGCTCGAGCGAGCGTTGGAGGACCGCACGATCTGACACCGCGATCTGGCGAATGATTCGGCTCGGCCCGAAGCGTTGCCACATGCCGTTCGCCCGGAAGAACAGGCGCGCAACCCGGGATGACGAGCACTGGATGTTGAAGCACAGGTCCGTGAGCACCAGGGTCCGCGACGACCGGTGGAAGAGAACCACCTCGTGGAGCCGGAAACCGCGCACGAGGAGACTCTCGACTTGACCGGCCCACGTGACGGGTGGTTGATCTGCGAGCGACGCGTGAAAGGGGAGCGACTTCCGCTTGCGCGGAGCGCTGGGAGCGGCCAGGAGCTGAGCAGAGGGGTACGTCTGCGAAGCCTGACCCGCGAACCTCCCGTGCGCCTCGGGAACGACGATGAAGCCGACCCGGCCAAGCGCGTCGAGTTCATCTCGAATGTCAGGGGAGATGGGGACGGGCGAATGGAGGATGAGCTTCCCGTCGCCGAGCCTGATCACCGTCATGCGAACAGGGATCGGAATCAGCCCGGCCTGCCAACCGAACTGATGCTCGGTGCTCCAGAGATCCGTGTCGTGCCGAACTAGCACCAGTGGCCTGACCCTAGCTTCTTCCTGCTGCCCAACGGCTCGGCAGCTGAAGCTCCTTGCAGGGCGGCGAAGCGCTACGGGACGAACGAGGCGGTGGCGATCGTGGCCCACTGCAGGAGGTTCACACGGGCGACCAGGAGGTTGAGGTTCTCGGGCCAGATGCCGAGCAGCAGGACCGCGGCGGCGCAGACGACGAGGACCAGGCGCTCGAGGCCGGCTTCGCGGCTCGGGGGCTCGTCGCGAAGCGGCTCGCGCATGTACATCGCGACGGGAATGCGCAGGTAGTAGACCAGCGAGATCGCGCTGTTGGCGACGGCGGCGATCGCGAGCCAGAGCAGCCACGAGTCTCCCACCGCGAGGGCTCGCTCGACCGCGGCGCGGAACAGGTAGAACTTGCCCATGAAGCCCGCGGTGAGCGGAATGCCGGCGAGTGAGAGCATGCACAGCGCCATCACCGCGGCGAGCAGCGGGTTGCGCGACGACAGGCCCGAGAGGTCGTCGATGCGGTCGGACTCCTCGCCGCTCCGCGCCAGGATGGCGATCACGGAGAACGCGCCGATCGACATGAACGTGTACACGAGCAGGTAGAACAGCACGGCCGCGTAGCCGGAGCGCGTGCCGGCAGCGACACCGACGAGCAGGTACCCGGCGTGGGCGATGCTCGAGTACGCGAGCATGCGCTTGGTGTTCGACTGGATGATCGCCATGACGTTGCCCACGGTCATGGTCAGGATCGCAAGCGTCCAGAGCGCGCCGAAGAAGAGCGCGCTCGACGGCGCGAGCGCCAGCCCGAGCACGCGCAGCAGCGCGCCGAACGCCGCCACCTTCACGGTCGTGGCCATGAAGGCGGTGACGGTGGTCGGGGCGCCCTCGTACACGTCGGGCGCCCATTGGTGGAACGGGACCGAGGCGATCTTGAAGGCGAGGCCGATCAGCACGAGCCCCGCGCCGAGCACCGCCACCGGGTTCTCGGGGTCGAAGCGCGCTCCGATCCCGGCGAGCGAGAGCGTGCCGGTCGTGCCGTAGAGCAGCGCCGAGCCGTAGAGCAGGATCGCGGACGCGAACGAGCCGATCAGGAAGTACTTGAGCGCCGACTCGTTCGAGCGCAGCGAGCTGCGCCGGAAGCCGGCGAGTACGTAGAGCGGAATGCTCATCAGCTCGACGGCGACGAACAGGATCAGCAAGTCCGCCGCCGAAGTGAGCACGAGCATCCCGAGCACCGCAGCGAGCACGAGCGCGTAGTACTCGCCGTGATTGATCCGGAGCGCCGCCAGGAAGCGGTTCGACACCAGCACGGTGAGGAGAGCGCCGATCAGCACCACCGCGTTCAGGAAGTGGGCGAACGCGTCCATCAGCACGGTCGGATTCGCGCTGTCGAACACGCGCGTGCCGGCCCCGAACGCGCCCAGGGTGAGGAGCAGCGCCACCCCCAGCACGCCCGCGGTCGAGAGCGAGAGCACGCTTCCGATCGCCGACTCGGTCACGGGCCGCGACAGGAAGGTCTTCCAGCGCGAGAGCATCACCTCGGCGAGCGGCAGGAACACCGCGCCGAGCGCCACCACGATGGCCGGCGCCAGCGCGCCGACGTCGAGTCGCTCCATCACTCGCCGTTCCCTCCGCTCGGGCCGGGCGGCAGCGACGCCAGCGGCCGCCCGCCGTACGCCGCGAGATCCGCCCCGCGCCGCTCGAGCGTCGCGAGGAGCTCCGCCACGGCGCGATCCATCGGCCGCAGGAAGCTCGCCGGATACACGCCGATCCACAGCATGGGGATCACCATGGCCGTGGCGATCACGACCTCGCGCAGGCCCAGGTCGGAGAGCCCGCGGTTCGCCTCGTGCACGAGCGGCCCGAAGAAGACTCGCCGCACCATCCACAGCATGTACGCGGCACCGAGCACCACGCCGCTCGTCGCGACGGCCGTGAACCACGGCGCGCTCCCGAACGCGCCGAGCAGGATCAGAAACTCGCCGACGAACCCGTTCAGGAGCGGCAGGCCGACGGAGCTGAACGTCGTGATCAGGAAGAACGCGGTGAACGCGGGCATGCGCTGCGCCAGGCCACCGAACGCGGAGATCTCGCGCGTGTGGCGCCGCTCGTAGAGCATGCCGACCAGCAGGAACAGCGCTCCGGTCGAGATGCCGTGGTTCACCATCTGCAGCACCGCGCCCTGGATGCCCTGCGCGTTCAGCGCCCAGAGCCCGAGCATCACGAAGCCGAGGTGCGACACCGAGGAGTACGCGACGAGCTTCTTCACGTCGCTCTGCACCATCGCCACGAGCGCGCCGTAGACGATCCCGACCACGGAGAGCACGAGGACGATCGGCGCGAGCTCGACGACGGCCACGGGAAACAGCGGCATCGCGTAGCGCACGAAGCCGTAGGTGCCGAGCTTGAGCAGCACTCCCGCCAGCACCACCGAGCCGGCCGTGGGCGCCTCGACGTGCGCGTCGGGGAGCCAGGTGTGGAACGGGAACATCGGCACCTTGATCGCGAAGGCGAGCGCGAACGCGGCGAAGAGCCAGGTCTGCGTCTGCCACCACGGCGCGCTGTCGATCGGGATCAGCGTGTCGAGGATCCCCGGCACGCCCCCGACCGCGTAGTAGTCGAACGAGAGCACGCCGAACTGCTGGAAGTGCAGGTAGTACACGACGAGCAGGCCGACGAGCATCGGCAGGCTGCCGACCATCGTGTAGATGAAGAACTTGAGCGTGGCGTACAGCCGCCGCGGCCCGCCCCACATGCCGATCACGAAGTACATCGGGATCAGCGTGAACTCCCAGAACATGTAGAAGAGGAACAGGTTCAGCGACAGGAACGAGCCGAGCATGCCCGTCTGCAGCGCCTGCATGAAGAACACGAAGTGCTTCACGCGCTCGTCGATCTCGTTCCACGCGGCGAGCAGCGTGACCGGCAGCAGGAACGCGGTGAGCACCACCAGGAACAGGCTGATCCCGTCGACGCCCAGGTAGTAGTGGATGCCGTAGTCGGGGATCCAGGCGGCGTGCTCGACGAATTGCATGCCGCCCGCCGTGGGATCGAAACGCGCCCAGAGCTCGAGCGCGAGCCCGAGACTCGCGAGCGAGCTCGCCAGGCTGGCGCCGCGCCAGAGGCCGTCGGAGAGGCGCAGGCCGATGCCGCGCGCGACGGCGTCGAGCGCGGTGAGTGCGATCACGGTCGCGATCGGCAGGAACACCAGCGCGGTGAGCAGGTGCGTCTCGAGCCAGCTCACGAACCGTGCTCCCCGAGCAACAGCCCGACGATCAGGATCGCGCCGACCAGCATCACGAACAGGTACGACTGCACGTAGCCGGTCTGCAGGTACTTGAGCCCACGATCGGCGATCCCGCGCACGACGAGTGCGATGCCATTCACGCCGGCGCCGTCGATCAGGCGCGCGTCCACGGTGCGGTAGAGCACGCGATCCGAGAGCGCGACGAGCGGCCGTACGATCAGCGCATCGTAGATCTCGTCCACGTAGTACTTGTTCCAGACCAGCGTGTAGAGCAGGCGCAGCGACGCCGCGATCCGCCCCGGCAGCTCGGGGCGCGACACGTAGCAGAGCCACGCCAGCGCCGCGCCCGCAAGAGCCGCGCCGACCGCGAGCGCAGCCAGCCCGAACTCCGCCGCCGGCTCCACGTGGTGCACAGCACCACCCACGACCGGCTGCAGGAAGTTGTGCAGGCTGTTCGAGTTCGGGATCCCGATCAGGGCGCCGTAGACGTCGGGCAGGCCGAAGTAGCCGCCGACGACGGAGAACACGGCCAGCACCACCAGCGGCAGCAGGATCCAGTTCGGCGACTCGTGCACGCGGTGCAGCGCGCCGCGACCGCCGCGATGCTCGCCGGCGAACACCCGGAAGTAGAGCCGGAACATGTAGAAGGAGGTGATCGCGGCGGTGAGCAGCCCGATCCCCCAGAGCGCCTGGTGCCCGGGAACGTCGTGCGCGAGCCAGACGCCGAGCAGGATCTCGTCCTTCGAGAAGAAGCCGGAGAACAGTGGAGTGCCCGCGATCGCGAGCACGCCCGCCAGGAACGTGGCGTGCGTCCACGGCATGGCGGCGCGCAGGCCGCCCATCCGGTCCGTGTCCTGTTCATGGTGCAGGCCGAGAATCACCGAGCCTGCGCCGAGAAAGAGCAGAGCCTTGAAGAAGGCGTGCGTCATCAGGTGGAAGATCGCGGCGCCGTACGCAGCGCAGCCGGCGGCGAGGAACATGTAGCCGAGCTGGCTGACCGTCGAGTACGCCAGCACCTTCTTGATGTCCTTCTGGCAGATCCCGATCGTGGCGGCGAACAGCGCGGTGAGGCCGCCGACCCAGGCGATCGTCGCCAACGCGCCCTCGGCGTGCGCGTACAGGAACGAGAGCCGACACACCATGTACACGCCCGCCGTGACCATGGTCGCGGCATGGATCAGCGCGGACACCGGGGTGGGGCCCGCCATCGCGTCGGGCAGCCAGACGTAGAGCGGAAGCTGCGCCGACTTCCCGACGGCCCCGACGAACAAGCACAGGCCCGCGAGTGTCGCGAGCTGCCACGTCGGGAACGCCGGCAGGAACGAGAGCCACCCGGGGAGCTCGACGCTGCGCTCCGCGATCGCGCCGATCTGCGCGCGCATCTCCGCGAAGTCCACTGTCGGGTGACCCGCCTGCGCGAACGCCCAGAACAGCAGGAAGATCCCGAGCAGAAAGCCGAAGTCGCCGATGCGGTTGACCACGAACGCCTTCTGTCCGCACTTCGCGTTGTGATCCTCCAGGAACCAGAACCCGATCAGCAGATAGGAGCAGAGCCCGACGCCTTCCCAGCCGACGAAGAGCACGAGCAGGTTGTCGCCGAGCACGAGCGCGAGCATCGAGAAGGTGAACAGGTTCAGGTAGCAGAAGAAGCGCTGGAACCCGCTGTCGTCGCGGTGGTCGTCGTCCATGTAGCCGACGGAGTAGACGTGGATCAGCGAGCCGACGCCCGTCACCACCAGCACCATCACCGCGGAGAGCGGGTCGAGCAGGAAGGAGAGCTCGGCGTGGAACGGGTGCGCGCCGATCCAGGTATACAGGTTGTCCACGAAGGCGTTCGGTCCGCCGGCGGGGAGCAGCGCCAGGTTCCAGACCTCGCGCAGCGCGATCGCGAACGAGGCGATCGGCGCGCCGCAGCCCAGCGCGATCACGACTGCGCGTGGCAGCTCACGGCGCACGTAGACGAGCCACGCGCCCGACACGACCGCCGCGACCAGCGGCAGGAACACGATCCAGCGCAGGGAGGCGTTCTCTACCACTTGAGCAGGCTCGTGTCTTCGACGTTCACGGTGTCGCGGTTGCGCACCAGGCTGATCACGATCGCGAGGCCGACGGCGACCTCGGTGGCTGCGACCACGATCACCATGAAGGCGAAGATCTGGCCGCCCATGTGTGCCCACTGCCGGCTGAAGGCGACCAGCGACAGGTTCGCGGCGTTGAGCATCAGCTCGATGCACATGAACACCACGATCAGGTTGCGGCGCGTGAGCACGCCGACCACGCCGATCATGAACAGGAGCGCGGCTACGACCTGGTAGTGGTAGGGCTGGATCATCCGTCGATGTCCCGCTTGGCGAGCACGACCGCTCCGACGATCCCGGCGAGCAGCAGCACGCCCGCGAGCTGCACCGGCAGCAGGTAGTCGGTGTAGAGCACGAGCCCGAGCGCGCGCGTGCCGCCGAACTCGGGCGCGACCGCGGCCCAGGGCAGCCGCAGCGTGCCGATCAGCGTCGCGAGCTGCACGGCGGCGCCGGCCGCCAGCACGATCGCCGCGAGCTTCAGGAACGGCTGCTGCACAGCACCCAGCGGATCGCCGCGCAGGTTGAGCAGCATGATCACGAACAGGAACAGCACCACGATCGCGCCCGCGTAGACCATCACCTGGATCAGCCCGATGAACTGCGCCTGCAGCATCACGAACAGGCAGGCGAGCGCGAGCATCGCCAGCACCAGCCACAGCGCGGACGCGACCGCGTTGCGCAGCGACAGCACCACGCCCGCGGCGCCGCCGAGGGCCGTGAGCGAGAACGCCCAGAACAGCGCCTGCTCGAGCGTCACCTCACCAGGTCCTCGAGCAACAGGATCGCGAGCGCCGTGACCACGATGTTCGCCAGCGAGATCGGCAGCATCACCTTCCAGCCCAGGTTCATCACCTGGTCGTAGCGGAAGCGCGGCAGGCTCCAGCGAATGAGCTGCTGGAACCAGATCATGAAGCAGACCTTGCCCAGGAAGACCCCGACGTGCACCAGCATCGCCAGCGTGTTGCCGAGGTGGGTCCCGAACACCGAGCTGAGCCCGCCGATCAGCGTGGCGTCGGAGAGCCATGGCAGTGACCAGCCGCCCAGGAACATCGCGGTGATCAGGCCCGAGATCACCACCACCTGGAGCCACTCGGCCATGTAGTACAGGCCGAACTTCATGCCGCTGTACTCGATGAAGTAGCCGGCGACGATCTCGGCCTCGCCCTCGGGTACGTCGAACGGCGCGCGTTTGTTCTCGGCCATGAGCGCGGTCAGGAAGATCACGAAAGCCACTGGCTGCAGGACGATCCCCCACATCGGGATCGTGATCAGGCCGACGAGCGCGCTGCCGGGCGCGACCCAGCCGAAGTGCTCCAGGAAGCCGAGCAGCCGGAACGTCTGCTGCTGCGCCACACCGATGTCGGTCAGCCGGAGCGTCTCGTAAAGCATGAAGACGCCGACGACCGAGATCCCCATCGCGACCTCGTAGGAGATCATCTGCGCCGAGGCGCGCAGCGAGCCGAGGATCCCCCAGTTGTTCGCGCCGGCCCAGCCCGCGAGGACGGTGCCGTAGGTCGCGATCGAGGCGATCGCGAAGATGTAGAGCACGCCGTAGTCGAGGTCGGCGACCACCAGCGTGAACTCGCGACCCGCGATGTTGTAAGTGCCGCCGTACGGGATCACCGCGAAGCCGATCAGCGCGGGCACCGTCGCGATGAACGGGCACAGCAGGTGGATCACGCGGTTGGCGCCCGCCGGGATCGTGTCTTCCTTGGTGATCATCTTGATCACGTCGGCCAACGGGTGGATCAGGCCGAGCAGCGTGAAGCCGAAGATGCTCGCGCGGTTGGCGCCGACGCGGTCCTGCATCAAGGCGCTCTGCTTGCGCTCGACCCAGGTCATGAGCGGCGCGAACAGACCGACGATCACCAGGAAGATGAACAGGCTCTTGGCGACGAGAACCGCGTCCATCGTTACTTCAGCAGCGTTCCCTGGTCGTCGAGGCTGCCGAGCCAGATGCCCTCGAACGCCGGGATCTTCTCGGACAGACGCTTCGAGACCGCGCGCACTTCCCAGACGCCGTCGTGTCCCTCCACGCCCGCCGCTGCGCCGAGGCGCCGCAGGACCTCGCCCTCGTCGTACGCCTCGAAGCGCGGCTCGATCACCGGGCCGTAGCGCTGCACGCGGCGCCCGTGGCTGGTGAAGCTGCCCGACTTCTCCAGAAACCAGCGCGCCGGCAGCACGTGCGTCGCGCGTTCGGAGAGCTGCGAGGCGTGCGTGTCGACGAGCACGAGCGTCTGCGCGCCCTGGAAGGCGTCGGGGCCGAGCTCGTGGCCGAGTGCGATCGCCACGGACGCCGGCCCGACCGAGTCGTACGACTCCACGAAGCCGAGCGCGCGGCAGCCCTCGCCGTTCGGCGCCTTCTCGGCCTTGATGAGCAGCGCGTCGGCCGGACCCTTCGGGACCGCGAAGCGCCCGGGCCAGGCGCCAAGCGCCTGCAGCAGCTCGCGCAGCGCGAACAGGTCCTCGTTGCCCGCGAACGGCGACGCTACCCCGACGATGCGCCCGCCCGACGCGGTCGCCTGCCGGATCGCCTCGCCCGCCGAAGCGATCACGTCGTCGAAGCCCGCGGGCCGCCCGCGCAGCAGCGGTTCCTCGAGGCGCCCCTGCAGAGCCAGCTTGTAGGACAGCCGGCCGTGGTCGCACATCCAGGTCTGGTTCACGGCGTCGTTCCGGCGCGGCACGAAGCGGTAGGTCTTGTTCGAATTGCGCGACGCGAAGACGTTGCAGCCGTTCGAGCACTGATTGCAGACGGTCTCGGCGTCGTCCAGGAACCAGACGCGGATCTTGAAGCGGAAGTCCTTGGTGGTGAGCGCGCCGACGGGGCAGATGTCGGCCACGTTCATCGAGTAGGGATTGTCGAGCTGCTTGCCGGGGAAGACCTCGAGTAGTGACTCGTCGCCGCGCTCGAACACGCCCAGCTCGCCCGTCTTCGGCACCTCGCGGCAGAAGCGCACGCAGCGCCGGCACAGGATGCAGCGCTCCTGGTCGAACACGATGGTCGGACCCAGATCGACGGCCTTCTTCGCGGCCCGGCGCGGCTCCTGCGTGCGCGACTCGGGAACTCCGTAGTCGAACGCGTAGTCCTGCAGCTTGCACTCGCCGGCCTGGTCGCAGATCGGGCAGTCGAGCGGATGGTTGATCAGCAGGAGCTCCATCACGCCCTGGCGCGCCTTCGCGACCTTCTCGGTCTTGGTGCGGATCACCATGCCGTCGCGCAGCGCCGTGTTGCAGGCGATCTGGAGCTTGGGCATGCCCTCGATCTCGACCTGACACAGCCGGCACGAGCCGTCGATCGAGAGCTTGGGGTGCCAGCAGTAGTGCGGCACGTCCACGCCGTTCATGAGCAGGCCCAGGTCGTCGAGCGCCTGCAGGATCGTGCGGCCGTCCGCGACCTGGTACTTCGCGCCGTCGATCTCGACCGTCGGCATCAGGACCTCACAGCTCGAAGCTCGCGGGATGCGGGCACTTCTTGCCCTCGATGTGCGCCTCGAACTCGGAGCGGTAGTGGCGCAGCAGCCCCTGGATCGGCCACGCCGCGGCGTCGGCGAAGGCGCAGATGGTCTGACCTTCCATGTACGCCGGCACGTCCCGAAGAAGTTCCAGGTCGCGCGCCACGCCGTGCCCCGACTCGATTCTCTTGCAGATCTTGTGGACCCAGGCGGTTCCCTCGCGACACTGCGTGCACTGGCCGCACGACTCGTCGCGGAAGAACCAGGCGATCACGCATGCGACGCGCACCATGCACGTGGTCTCGTCCATCACGATCACGCCGCCGGTGCCGAGATGCGTGCCGCGCTGCGACAGGAACTCCTCGGCCATCGGCACGTCGAGGTCCGACGGCGGCAGCACCGGCATGGACATCCCGCCGGGGATCACCGCTTTGAGCGCGCGCCCGTCGCGCACGCCCCCCGCGTGTCCGATCACCTCACGGAGCGGAGTCCCGAGCGGCAGCTCGAACAGTCCCGGCCGCTGCACGTGTCCCGACACGCCGAACAGCGTGGTGCCGGGGCTCTTCTCGGTGCCGATCCCGCGGAACCACTCGACGCCGCGCTCCAGAATGAACGGCACGTGCGCGAAGGTCTCCACGTTGTTGACCGTGGTCGGCAGCCCGAAGGCGCCGTACTGCGCCGGGAACGGCGGCTTCTTGCGCGGCATGCCCTTCTTGCCCTCGAGCGATTCGAGCAGCCCCGTCTCTTCGCCGCAGATGTAGGCGCCCGCGCCGCGGTGCACGACCACGTCGTGGTCGAAGCCCTTCCTGCGGAAGATGCCCTTGCCGAGGTGGCCGGCCTCGTAGAGCTCGTCGACGGCGGCCTGCAGCACGTTGGCGGCGTGGTTGTACTCGCCGCGCACGTAGATGAACGTCTTCTTCGCTCCCATCGCGTGCGCGCCGCAGAGGATGCCTTCGAGCACGAGGTGGGGCGCCCGCTCCAGGATCAGCCGGTCCTTGAACGACCCCGGCTCGGACTCGTCCGCGTTGCAGACGATCAGCTTCAGCTCGGCCTGCTTCGGCATGAACGTCCACTTGAGCCCGGCGAGGAAGCCGGCGCCGCCGCGGCCGCGCAGCCCCGAGTCCTTGACCAGGTTGGCGACCGCGTCCGGCTCCATGCCCAGAGCCTTCTTGAGCGCCTTGTAGCCGCCGGTCGCCTCGTAACCCGCGAGCGTGCGGTATGCGTCGTCCGCGAAGTGCTCCGACAGGTAGTTGGTGACGAACGGCGCGGTGAGCATGGCTACTTCAGCGCGGAGAGGGCGCGCTTGGCGCCCTCGAGGTCGAGGTTCTCGTGATACGTCTCGTCGATGCGCATTACGGGAGCGGTGCCGCACGACCCGAGGCACTCCTCGTGTCCCAGCGTGATGCGACCGTCGGCCGTAGTGCCGCCTGCGTTCACGCCGAGCCAGCCCTCGAGCTGCGCCAGCAGCGTGCGTCCACCGCGCAGGCTGCACGGCAGGTTGGTGCAGACGTACGCGTGGTGGCGCCCCTGCGGCTCCGTATAGAACATGTTGTAGAAGGACAGGACTTCCCAGACCTCGACCGGCGCGATCTCGAACAGGCGAGCCAGCTCTTCCGCCTGCGGCCCGTCCACGTACCCCTGCTCGGCCTGCACCAGGTGGATCGCGGGCAGGAGCGCGCCCCGCTTCTGCGGGTACTTCGGGAACAGCTCCTCGATCTTCCGGCGCGTCTCGGCCCGCACTAGTCCCACTCCAGGCCGCCCTTCATCCATTCATAGGCGAGGGCGATCGCGATCGCGCCGAGGAACGGCAGCATCGCCACGAAGCCGTACCAGCCGAGCTCGCGGAACGCGACCGCCCACGGGTAGAGGAACACCACCTCGACGTCGAAGATGATGAACGACACGGCGACCATGTAGAACTTCACGTTGAAGCGCTGGTAGGGCGAGACGAGCTGGTGCTCGCCGCACTCGAACGGCTCGTCCTTCTCGGGGAAGCTGAGCTTCGGGCCGAGAAGCGTCGCGCCGAGCAAGAACAGGGCGACCACGCCGGACCCGAGCAGAATGAAGAAGCCGAGCCCCACGTACTCCGACATGCCGCTCCCCGCGCAGTCGAGCGCCCAACCGGCGCGAAAACCGGCCGGAAGCTAGGCGGGGCCGCCGGGGGCTGTCAACGCTCGTCGGTAAAATGGCGAGCCCCGGGTGGCGACTGGTATCGTCGCAGCTCGAGATGATCTCGAAGTACCTCGATCGCGCGCTTCGTCGCGCGCACTACAGCCAGCTGTCGGACGGAACGTTCTGCGCCACGGTCCCCGGCTTGCGGGGGGTGATCGCCACCGCGCCGTCTCTAGAGGGTTGCCGAGACCAGCTCTCGTCTGTGGTCGAAGAGTGGGTGCTGGTCCGCATCTATCGCGGGCTCGCCGTCCCCCGCCTCGGGGGCGCGAAGGTAGAAGTCAAGAAGGCCGGCTGATGCCGGCGTGGCGTCCGGCCAGCCGCCGCGAGCTCATCGCCGCTCTGCGCAGGCTCGGCTGGAAGGGTCCCCACTCTGGCACGCGCCGGCGTGCGCTGGGCGATCGAGGAGAACCTTTCGGAACAGGGGCCGTCCTCGCACACGTTGGTTCTGGTCCACGGGGCGGTTGCGAACCTCCGGGCGTGGGACGGCTTCCTCGAGGCGTTGGACCGCGCGGGCGAGCGCGACCTGGCGGAGTCCTGCCGGTCGATCCGAACGGTGACCGTCGACCTTCCATGCCACGGGCGCTCGGAAGGTGGCGCGCTCGACTTCGAGCTGAGCGCGGAGGGGATCGTGGCGATCGCCGACTCGCTCGGGCTGGAGCTCCCAGTCCTGGTGGGCCACATCTGATACACACTCCCGTGTGAAGACGACCGTAGTGCTTTCGGATCAGCTCCTCGCGGAGGCCAAGCGCGTCGCCGCGCGGGACCACACCAGTCTGCGTGCGCTGATCGAGGACGGGTTACGCCTGGTCCTGCAGCAGCGCCAACGCACAGCCGGCTTCAAACTGCGCGACGCGACCTTCCGCGGCCGTGGGCTCCAGCGCGTGTTCCGCGACGCGGGCTGGGATCGCATCCGCGCAGCCGCACTCCGGAGCAGCGGGCGCTGATCGCGCGCCAGCATCGCCCCGGCCAGGAAGCGTTCGAAGGGCTGTCGGCGGCGGGGGCCGGCCTCTAGAGTCGAGCCGTGAGCGTCGAGAACCCGGTTCGCACCGCCGTCGTCGGGGCGGGGAGCTTCGGGACCTGCCTCGCGATCCTGCTCGCGGAGGCGGGGCACGACGTGGTGCTGTGGGCGCGCGATCCCGTGCTCGTGGAAGCGATCCGCCGCCACCGCCGCAACCCGCGCTACCTGTCGGAGTTCCGGCTGCCCGAAGGTGTGCGCGCGACCGCGTCGCTCGAGGAGGCGCTCCGGGACCGCGAGATCGCGCTCTCGGTGGTGCCGAGTCACGGCGTCCGCGAGGTCTGGTCCAAGGGCGCGGCGTGGCTCGAAGAGACCGCGCTCGTGGTGTCGGCCTCGAAGGGGATCGAGGTCGGCACCGGCATGTTGGTGCACCAGATTCTCGAAGACGTGCTGCGTGCGGGCGCTCGCGAGCGCGTCGTGGCGCTCTCGGGGCCGAGCTTCGCGCGCGAGATCGCCGAAGGGCGCCCGACGGCGCTGAGCGTCGCCGCGCGCACAGACGGCTTCGCGATCGCGGTGCAGACCCTGCTCTCCTCGCCGCGCCTGCGCTGTTACTCGACCACCGACGTGATCGGCGTCGAGCTCGGGGGCGCGCTCAAGAACGTGATCGCGATCGCCGTGGGCGCAGTGGACGGCATGGAGCTCGGTCACAACGCGCGCGCGGCGGTGATCACGCGCGGGCTCGCGGAGATCACGCGCCTCGGCGTGGCGCTCGGCGCGGACCCGATGACCTTCCTGGGTCTCTCGGGCCTCGGCGACCTGGTGTTGACCTGCACCGGCGAGCTGTCGCGCAACCGCCGCGTCGGCTTCGAGATCGGCCGCGGCCGCCGCCTCGACGACGTGCTCGCCGGCCTGCACGAGGTCGCCGAGGGCGTGCGCACCGCGAAGTCGGCGTGGGAGCTGGCGCAGACGCGCGGCGTCGAGATGCCGATCACCGAGACCGTCTACCGCGTGCTCTACGAGGGCCGCGAGCCTCGCGACGCCGTCCGCGACGTGATGGCCCGCCAGCTCCGCGCGGAGACGGAGTGATTTCGGCCGCCCCGAACCACGCCGCAAATTAGAGGAGAGAGCGCTTGGCCTTTCGAACCGGCAATCCGGCACTCGGCGCGACCACGTTCTCGGGTATCTCTGTCGCGAGCGACGCTGGCCGGATGTCCCTCCAGGGAACGGTCAACAAGTCGCTATTCCTGCTCGCCATCACGGTCGCATGCGCCGGCATTCCCTGGAGCCAGGCCTCGTCCGCTCCCCTCGGGCTCTACGCGCTGGGGGGCTCCGTCGCCGGGCTCCTCGTCGCCCTGCTCACGACCTTCCGCAAGGAATGGTCGCCGCTTCTCGGGCCGGTCTACGCGGCAGTCGAGGGTCTGGCGCTCGGCGCGATCTCGGCCCAGCTCGACCGCCGGTTCCCGGGGATCGTCATCCCGGCCGTCGCTCTCACGTTCGGCATCTTCTTCGCGTTGCTCGTCGCCTACTCCTCGGGAGCGATCCGGCCGTCGGAGAACTTCAAGCTCGGCGTCGTCGCGGCGACCGGTGGCGTCGCGCTGGTGTACCTGATCTCCCTGGTGGGGCGTCTCTTCGGCTACTCGGTGCCGTATATCCACGACGCGGGTCCCGTAGGGATCGGCTTCAGCGTCGTGGTGGTGGCGATCGCCGCCGCGAACCTCGTGCTCGACTTCGACTTCATCGAGTCCGGCGTCCGCGCTGGCGCGCCGCGCTACATGGAGTGGTACGCCGCGTTCGGCTTGCTGGTCACGCTGGTGTGGCTGTACTTCGAGATCCTGCGCCTGCTTGCCAAGATCCGGAGCCGGTAGGATCCGCAGCATGAATCCCACCGCTGTCGGCGCCGTCGTGTTCGCCTGCACTTTCGGAGGCGCGCTCGCCGGAATCCGGCTGCGCAAGGCGCTGCCCAGGCATCATCTCGATGCAGACTCGCAGGACACCGTGAAGCTCGGAATCGGGCTGATTGCCATGATGACGGCGCTGATTCTCGGACTGGTGACTGCGTCGGCCAAGAGCTCCTTCGACGCCCTGGACGCTGCGGTCAAGCAGACCGCCAGGGAGGTGCTCTTGCTCGATCGCGCGCTGGCGCGCTACGGGCCCGAGACCGGCGAGATCCGGGGCGCGTTGAAGCAGACCCTCGCGCACCGGCTGGAGATGACCTGGCCGGAAGGCGCCTCCCGGCCTGCCCAGCTCGATCCAAGCCTGGCGATCCACGGCCTCGAGGCGATCACAGACCGGATTGCCGCGCTGTCGCCGCCGACCGACGCGCAGAGTCGTCTCCGGTCGCGGGCTCTCGACCTGGTGGAAGCCGTAATGGAGGCGAGCTGGGGCGGGCTGGTCGGCAGCGGCTCGTCGGTTCCGGTCGTGTTTCTCTCGATTCTGCTGTTCTGGCTCACAGTCACGTTCGCGAGCTTCGGGCTGTTCGCCCCGCAGAACGCGACCGTGATCGCGGTCCTGTTCGTCTGCGCGCTGTCGGTCGCCGGCGCCGTCTTTCTGGTGCTGGAGATGGACGGGGCGTTCGAAGGCCTGATCCGGGTGTCGCCGGAGCCGCTTCGCCTGGCGTACGAGCGAGTAAACCTCTAGCGAGCGAAGCGGAGCGCGTAGCCGATGAAGGCGAGCGTTTGCTCGAAGTCAGCGGGGTCGGCGGGCTGCCGCACCCGGAGCGACGGATCCGGCCGCTGGTCGAGCGCGCGCTGGATCAGGCCGGACCAGCGCGGGTCCAGCGCGCGCTCCGCCCAGGCCGCTGCGGCTGGCTTCGAGACGATCGTCCCGTGCTCGAGCGTGTGCAGCATGCGGCAGTAGGAGAGCACCGCGTAGGGCTGGTACCAGCGGTTGTTCATCTGCTTCGGATCTGAGCGGATCTCTGCAGCCCACTCGCGCATGGTCGCCGCGACCTCTCGACGCAGATCGCTGGCGGGCACTGGATCGATCAGGCTCGCGGCAGCGGGTCCCGCGAGGGCGATGCCGCGCTCGCGAGCTGTCCAGCGCACGACCAGCGTGTTGCAGTGCGGCGAGCGCACCAGCTCGCGCGCGCCGTTGTCCAGATACAGGAGTGGAGAGCGCGTCGGATCGCCGGATCGGAGCACGCGCCTCGAGATGTACGAGCCGTCGAGGTGCCTCGCCCAGTCGGAGTCCAGGTCGTGGATCCGCGCGTGCATCGTCTGCAGCGCGACCAGACGGTCGTCGGTCACTTCGTCTTCGGTGACGACGAGAAAGTCGACGTCGCTGTGGACGTCGAAGTCGCCGATCGCACAGGAGCCGAGCAAGTACGCGGCTGTGAAGCGCTCCGCCAGGACCTTCTGCAGGCCCGCTGCGAACTCGTCTAGCACCGCGTTCAGCTCAGGATACGGGGTCGGGCGCGTCACGCGCGGCGGCCGGAGCGCTAGCTGCTGCGCGGGTCGAGGCGGAAGATCCAGATCTCGCGCCCGGGGTCGAGGTCGTCGGGGCCGAGCTCGTACTTGCTGGCGAGGGCTGCCCGTGCGGCGCCGTACTCCACGGCGTCGGTCACCCGCACCGCCTCGCGCTCGTAGAGCGCGTCGCCGATGCGGATGCGCACACGCGGGTCGGCGGTCGCGTACTTGACCCACTCGCGCTCCGCCGGTGACATCGGCCCGCGGATCATGGACGTGGGCACGTAGAGCCGGTCGGCGACGCCGACGCACCAGGTGTTCACGGAGTAGGGGTCGTCCGGGTGGGTCTCGAGCTGCACGGTGTCGTGCTCGGCGGTGAACGACCAGTCTGGCACCGGGCTCGTAGTGAGCGCGCCGCGCAGCGCTCCGCCCGAGAGCGGCCCGAGCGGCCCGCACGCGCCGAGCAGGAGCGCGAGCCCGAACGCTACACCCAAGGAGGTTCGCTGGAGGAGCATCGTGCTCGTATCCTAGTCGAATGTGGCGCGCGATCCCGGGGTTCGAGCAGCTCTGGGAGGCGGTCGGAGACCGCGGCGGTGTGCCCCTGCGTTCCGTCGCGTTCCGGCTCGCGGACGGTCGCCTCGGGCTGCTGAGCCCGATCAAGGGACTCGGCCCGGACGCGCACGCGGCGCTCTGCAAGCTCGGCGCGCCCGCGCTGCTCGTCGCGCCGAATCACTACCACCACCTCGGGCTCGAGGAGTACGCGGCCGCCTACCCGGACGCGGCGATCATCGCGACAGCCAGCGCGGCGCCGCGCGTGCACGCGCGCTTGCACCCGCCCGTGCCGCGACGGCTGTCGCCGAGCGGCCTTCGCTCGGCTTCGCCTCGCTGCGCGCGCGCTTCGCGCGCTTGCGTCGCCGACGAAACGCGACTGCGCGAAGCGCTGCCGCCCGATCTCGCACTGCTCGTGCCGCCGGGCACGAAGAACGGCGAGCTCTGGCTCTCGGCGACCGGCGCGCGCGGGCGCGCCTGGATCGTCGGCGACGGCTTCTTCAACCTCTCGCGCGTCTCGCTCTCGCCGCTGGGGCTGCTGGTGCGCGCGCTCGGGATCGGACCGGGGCTGCGCATCGGCACGAGCTTCCGCTGGCTGCTGCGCGACGTTCCCGCGTACACGAGCTGGCTGCTGGCGCGGATCGCACAGGAACGCCCCACGACGCTCGTCCCGTGTCACGGCGAGATCCTGACCGACGCTGCGCTGCCCGAGCGACTCGAAGCGCTGGTGAGAAAGCGCCTCTACCAGTAGGCGAGATCGGTGTACGGGCGCGTGACCGCGGGATCCTTGAGCGGCCAGCGCAGGTAGCGGGTCTCGGGCACGGGCCCGAACGCTTCCAGGCGTTTGGCGAGCTCGGGCAGCGGATCGGCCGGCACCAGCAGGAACGTGCGACCGAGCGCGTGCGCGCGCCCGACGAGGAAGTCGCACAGCTCGAGCATCGCCGCCTCGGCACCCGCCTCGAAGCCCCAGTCCATGAGGGCGGCGTGCGAGACCGTACGCTCTTCGCCGGTCGTGCGATTGCGGAAGCGATCGCGCTGGTCGCGGCCCCGATCCCAGAGCCCGGCGCAGGCGCGCACGCGCCCGCCGGACTCGAGCACGAAGTAGTCGTCCCAGCCGTAGACGTGCGGGAACCACAGCACGCGCTCGCCCCAGTAGCCCTCGTCGAGCCGATCCGACAGGCGCTCGGCGCTATACGGGCGGAACAGGTCCTGCCCCTCGTGCGTGCGGTTCACGAGCTCGACGCACGCGGGCAGGTCGTCGCGCCGCGCCGGCCGCACGCCGGCGCCGGACCCCGTGGCGGCGCGCGCCGGAAGCTGCGCGACGCTGACCGGAATCCCCGGCACCTGTCCCTCGCGCTGCGGCACGTCCTTCCAGAAGCCGGGGCTGTACTTCTCCCACCAGCCCACGACGGCGAAGTTCCCGGCTCGCGCGTAGTCGTACTGCGTGAGCACGGGCAGCATGCCGTTCACGGCGTTCGCGACCGTGCGCACCGCGTCGCCGAGGCCCATGCGCCGGTAGTCCTTGTGCACGCGCAGCGCCTGGCCGTAGCTCACCGCCACGCGCCGCCCTCCGACCTGCACGTTGCGCCGCGCCCAGCCCACGCACGCGACCAGCACGTTCCCGTCGGCGATCGCCTGCAGCGTCACTCGCTCCTGGAGCTGGAACTGCGCGAAGGCGTTGGGCCCACGCAGCGTGGTCACCTCGAGCTCGCCGATCTCCTCGGGTGAGTTGGCCCAGAGCTCGCTGAACGCGTCGTGATCGCCGAGAGTGACTTCGCGCGCGCGGAGGTCGCCCGTCGTGAGCCGCTGGTGCCAGGCGATCTGCCGCTCGATGTCGGCCGCGTCGGCCGCGCGCCAGTTCAGCCAGCCCCAGATCCGCCCGGGCTCGATCCCCGTCTCGAGCGCGCGCGCGAGCAGCCCGTCGGGCCAGCCGCGCGCACGGGTCGCGACGGCAAGGTCGGCCGGAATCTCGACATCTTCGATCCGCTCACGGGTGCGTCGCGCCACGCCCGGATTATATGCGCCGCCCGCTGGTAGGATGCAGGCGATGTCGAGCGCAGGTCGCGTCGTGAAGCTCGAGGCTAGGCCAGCGCCGATCGTGCTCGACACCGCGCGCGCCGCGGCGCTCGTGATCGACATGCAGAACGACTTCGCCTCGAAGGGCGGCCTGTTCGACCGCGCGGGAATCGACGTCTCGCTGATCCGCCGCGCCATCGCGCCCACGGCCCGGGCCCTGGACGCCATGCGCGATGCCGGCATTCCGGTGATCTACCTGAAGATGGGCTACCGCCCGGATCTGTCGGACCTGGGAGCGCCCGGCTCGCCCAATCGCGAGCGCCACCTGGCCTTCTCCGTGGGAGAGGCAGTCGTCGCGCCCGACGGGAGACCGAGTCGGCTCCTGGTCCGCGACACCTGGAACACCGACGTGATCGACGAGCTCGCGCCGCGGCCCGGCGATCTCGCGCTCTACAAGAACCGCTTCAGCGGCTTCCACGGCACTGAGCTGGACGCGATCCTCTCGGGCCGGGGCATCCGCTGGCTGGTCGTGACCGGATGCACCACGAGCATCTGCGTCGAGTCGACGATCCGGGATGCCATGTTCCGCGACTACTCCTGCGTGCTCCTCTCCGATTGCACCGCGGAGCCCATCGGGATGGACTTCGCCCGGACGAATCACGAGGCGTCACTGCTGGCGATCCAGACGCTGTTCGGCTGGGTCTCCGATTCGGCGACGCTCGCGCGAGCGCTCGAGGCTGCGCCGCCATTCCGGAGGGCGACGCTCGAGGACGTGCCCGGGATCGAGCGGCTGATCGCCGCGTCGGCACGGGGTCTCAGCCGCGACGACTACTTGCCTGAGCAGATCGAAGCCGCGCTCGGCTCCGCCCTAGGCGTGGACACTCAGCTCGTGCGCGACGGCACCTACTTCGTCGCCGAGGCGGATGAACGCCTCGTGGCGTGCGGCGGCTGGAGCTTCCGCAAGACGCTCTTCGGCGCAGACGGCAGAGCGGACCGCGAGCCCGAGGCGCTCGACCCGGCGCGCGACGCGGCGCGGGTCCGCGCGTTCTTCGTCCACCCAGACTGGGCGCGGCGCGGCCTCGGCCGAACGACGCTCGAGCTGTGCGAGGCGGAAGCACGAAAGGCGGGCTTCGCGTCCGCCGAGCTCATGGCGACCCTTCCCGGTGTTCGGCTCTACCAGGCGTGCGGCTACCAGGCGCAGCCGCCGATCGAGCACCCACTCCCCGGCGGCCTTTCGATCCGCTTTGTCCCGATGCGCAAGCACCTGCCGTAAGGCGGGCAGCGCTACGATCCCGGACGTGGCGGACGAAGTCAGCGTGATCAAGGCGCCTCGCCGCCATTCGCTCGAGCAGCTCGCCGCGCTCGCGGCCGGCCCGCTCCGCGCAGCGGGCGCGGAGCGGGCGGTGGTATTCGGCTCCTGGGCGCGCGGCACGGCGGACGGCTTCTCCGACCTCGACCTCGTCGTCGTGCTCGAGACCGAGCTCCCGCGCGTGGAGCGGCCCCGCGCACTCGCCGCTCTCGTCGACGCGCTCCCGCTCGGAGTCGATCTGCTCGTGTATACACCCGGTGAGTTCGAGCTCGGGCTGCGCGACGGCTACGGGGTCTTCGACGCGATCGCGCGGGAAGGGGTCACGATCTATGCGCGATCCTAGGGCTGAAGCCCTGCGCTGGCTCGCGAGCGCCCGCGAGGATCTCGCGTACGCGCGCCACGCCGCGGCGGGAGGTCATCACGCGCCGGCGTGCTTCCACTCCCAGCAGGCGGCGGAGAAGGCCGTGAAGGCCGTGCACTATCTGCGCGGCGCGCGAGCAGTGCTCGGCCACACCGTGCGCGCGTTGATCCAGAGTCTGGATCCTCGAAGCGAGACGCTCGAGGCGCTCCTCGACGCGGCGCGCGAGCTCGACCTGTTCTACGTGCCCACGCGCTATCCGAACGGTCTCGACGACGGCACGCCCGGTCAGGCGTTCTCGGCGGCGCACTCGGCCCGCGCCGTCGAACTCGCCGCGCGAATCGTCGATTCCGCCGCGACTGCGGTGCGCTGAATCGGACCGTGTCGAGCCCAGATCACCATCGCACGCCGCGACTCGGCGGAAGCAGCTGGCGGCCGCTGTTCACGCCCGCGCGCACAGGCGTCTACGTGAACGACCACTGCGTGGTGCGCGCGCTCGACGGGCGCTGGCACGTCTTCGGCATCACCAAGCCCACGCCCGACATCGATCCGCAGAACGAGCGCTGGTTCTGCCACGGATCGGGGACGTCGCTCGCGGGGGGAGCGTGGAAGGAGCACGGACGCGTCTGCGACTTCGGCACGCGCGCCTGGGCGCCGACGGTCGCGTTCGACGGCGAGCGCTGGGTGATGCTGTACGGCCCGGACCGCCTGCGCGCCGCGGTGTCCGACGACCCGCGCCTGGAGCACTGGCACCAGGCGCCCTGCTCTCTCGTCGGCGCGCCGCTCGAAGGCGTGCTGCGCGACGGCATGATCCTGCGCCTGGACGACGACACCTGGCTGCTCTACGCCACGGGCAAGCGCGGTCACGCCGGGGCGGTCGCCGTGTGCGTCTCCGAGAACCTGCTCGACTGGCGCTTCGTGCGCTTCGCCCTGCGCACCGCGCTGACGGCGCCGAAACAGCCGCCCTGGGCGGCGACCGAGTCGCCCTTCGTGTTTCGTCACGCCGGCGCGTACTGGCTGTCGATCACCTACACCTCGAGCGGCGCCGGGCCCGCCGACTACCACGACACGCTGCTGTTTCGCTCGGACAACCCCTTCGACTTTGGCAGCTACACCGGCGACGAGCAGGAAGTTGCCGCTCGCCTGCCGGTGCACGCCCCCGAGTACCTGCTGGATCCCGACGCCGATCGCTGGTACGTGACCAGCGCCGGCTGGCCCGGCGACCGCTTCGGCACGCTGATTCCCGGCAGCGTCGCGATCCGCGAACTCGACTGGATCTGAGGCATGCGGCTCGTCGCATGGAACATTCGGGCCGGCGGCGGCGCCCGCGTCGGGCGGATCGCCCGCCATCTGGCGGACTGGCAACCGTCCGTGGTGGTGCTCTCCGAGTTTCGGCGCACGCCGCCGAGCCAGGAGCTCGCCGCGCGACTGGCGCAGCTCGGGTTGGTCCACCAGCACGCGACGTGTCCGGCGAACGAACCCGGCCGCAACGCGCTCCTCGTGGCGTCGCGCTGGCGGCTCGTCCCACTCCGCACCCGGTCCGCGCCGCGCGAGCCGGCACGCTGGCTCGCGGTCCGCGTCGAGAGCCCGGAGCCGCTGCGCCTCGGGGCGTTGCACGTCCCGAACAAGGTCACCGGGCGCAAGTACGCCTTCCACGATGCGGTCGTCGCGGTCGCGCGCCACTGGCGCCGAGATCCCGCAATGCTGATCGGCGACACGAACAGCGGCTGGCCGGGCCTCGACGAGCAGGTGCCCTGCTTCGGACCGCGCGAGCGTGCGTTCCTCGAGTCGATCGAACGCCTGGGGTGGTCGGACGCGTTCCGCCGCCTGCGCGGCCGGGCGCGCGCGTTCACCTGGTACTCGCCCAACGGCGACAACGGCTTCCGGCTCGATCAGGCGTTCGCGAATCCCGCCCTGATCCCGCGACTGCGGCACGTCTCGCATCGGTGGGCAGGCGGCAGGCGCAGCGGGGTCAGCGATCACGCGGCGCTCCTCGTAGACCTCGCCTAGGCTCCAGCGATCGTGCCGAGCTTCACGGTGAAGACCTCCGAGCGCATGACCTGCCTCGACGTCACCGAGGCGGTGGCAGAGATCGTCCGCGCAGCTGGTGTGCAGCGCGGGCTGTGTCACGTGATGGTGCTGCACGCGACCGCCGCGATCGTGGTGAACGAGAACGACGACCCGAACATCGGCGTGGACCTGCTCACCGCCCTCGACCGCATGATCCCCGAGCGCGCGGGCTGGCTGCACGACAAGATCGACGGCAACGCGCACGCGCACATCAAGGCCGCGATCCTCGGCCCCCAGGAGACGCTCGCGATCGAGCACGGCAAGCTCTTGCTCGGGCGTTGGCAGGGGATCATGCTCGTCGAGCTGGACGGGCCCCGTGAGCGCCGCATCTCGGTGCAGGTGCTGGGAGACATGTAGTGGAGATCGACGTTGCGAAGCTGAAAGCGGACTGGGCCGGGCGGGAGTTCGACGCCAAGGAGTTCGAGATCGGGCTCGAGGCGGCGCTCGAGTTTGCGCGCGCGTGCGGCGAGACCGATCCGCGCTTCCTGGACCCGGCACACCCGCATTTCCGCGCGCCCGACACCTTCACCGCGGGATTCACGGGCGGCAGGATCTTCCCCGAGGAGCTGCAGCCGCTGCTCCGGCGCGGCTTCCCTTTCGACGCGGGCAAGCGCGTGGAGCCGCTCGCGCCGATCCGACCCGGCGACCGCCTCGTCGGCCACAGCCAGATCCACGACGTCTACGAGAAGACCGGGCGCTCGGGCTCGATGCTCTTCCTGGTGCACCGCATGACGTTCACCAACCAGGACGACCGCGTGGTGTCGATCGTGGACTGGCGCATGGTCGTGCGCAATCCGAAGGACACCTGAGATGCCGATCGAGGAGATGTCGCTCGGAGACCAGCTCGAGACGCGCCCCGACGTGAGCATGGAGAACGTCAAGCGCTTCACGCGCGCGTCAAAGCTCACCTTCGGCCGCTTCGTGGATCACGAGCAGGCGCGCAAGGAAGGTCTGCCCGGCGCGATCGTCCCGGGGATCATGAGTCAGGGTCTGCTGGTCGCCGCGATCCACGCCTTCGCGCCGGGCTGCGAGATCGAGAACATCGACACGATCTTCCGCGCGCCCGTGCTCGTGGACTCGAAGCCGACGGTGCGCGTCGTGGTCACCGACCTCGACCCGGCGGCGCGCACGCTGGCACTCGACCTCACGATCACCAACGAGGCGAACGAGACGCGCGTCGCGGGGACCGCGAGCGTCAGGCTGTAGCGCCCTTCCTGCGGATCGGTGCGGATCCTCGTGACGGTGGGCTAGTGTCCGCGCGTGATCCGGCGCAAGCCGCTGCCGCCCGACGTCCGCGAGCGCCTGGAAAGCCTCGGCCCGGCGCTCGGCCGCTGTCGCGGGGTCGTGTTCGCATACCTCTTCGGGAGCGCCGCGCGGGGGGAGCTGGGTCCGCTCAGCGACGTCGACGTGGCCGTCTACCTCGAGCCCGGAGCGGATCCCTCCGAAGGGCTGCTCGAGGCCATCGGGTCCGCAACCGACCATCTCGGCACGGACGAGGTCGACGTGGTGCTGCTCAACACAGCACCCACGGCGCTGATCGGGCGCTGCCTGCTTTCTCGCCGCGTGCTCGTCGATCACGACCCCTTCCTGCGCCAGCGCTTCGAGTCCGCGGAGCTGCGCAAGTTCTTCGACTTCCGCGTGCTCGAAGCGCGCGCGCTGGGCCGGAGCCAACGCGGTGGTTGACCGCGACCTGATCCGGCGCAAGCTCCGCGACCTCGAACGCTACGTGCGCGAAGTGTCCGAGTACAGGGCGATCGACAGCGCCAGCTACCAGCGGGACTGGAAGACGCAGCGGATCGTCGAGCGCACGCTCCAGCTCGCGATCGAGGTCTGCGCGGACGTGGCGGCGCACGTCATCGCCGACCGAAGGCTGCGGGCTCCGAGCACGTACGCCGAGGCCTTCGAGGTGCTCGGGGAAGCCGCCCTGCTCGAGCCCGACCTCCGCGACGTGCTCGTGCGGATGGCACGCTTCCGGAATGTGCTCGTGCACGAGTACGCGCGGATCGATCCCGACCTGGTGCTGCGCGTGCTCAGCGACAACCTCGGAGACTTCGACCGGTTCTGCCGCGCCGCAGAGCGCTGGCTGGAGGAGTGAAGGCGGCTAGCGCTTCAGGTTGCGCTCGAGCAGCGCGAACAGGCGCTCCCAGTGCCGCTCGGCCGAGGGCTTGTGGTAGATGCCCTCGCGCTGGGGGAAGGCGAAGCCGTGCTCGGCGCCGGGATACCACTCGATGCGGTGGTTCACGCGCGCCTTCGACAGGATCCGGCCGAGCTCGTCGATCTGCGCCTTCGGCGCCCAGCGGTCGATCTCGGCGCAGGCCAGGTAGAGCTCGCCCTCGATCTTCCCGGCAGAGAGGTGCGCGGAGTCGGGCGCGTCGCTGATCAGCCGGGCGCCGTAGATCGAGGCGGTCGCGGCGAAGCGCTTCGGGTAGGCCGCTGCGGCGGCGAGGACGAACGGCCCGCTCATGCAGTAGCCCACGGCGCCGACGGGTCCAGACCGCGCCTGCTCCTCGGCGTCGACGAACGCGAGCAGCGCGGCGGTGTCGCGCACGACCAGCGTGTTCGAGAGATGGCTCATCATCTCGAACATGCGCTTCATGCCCTCTTCGTTGCGCACCATCGAGAACTCGCGGGTGCGCCGGTAGTAGAGGTTCGGCAGCACTACGAAGTAGCCGACCGTCGCGATGCGCCGCGCCATGTCGTGGAGCTCCTCGCGCTTGCCGGGAGCGTCCATGTAGAAGAGCACCGGCGGGAAGGGTCCCCCCTCCTCCGGATGCGCGACGAACGCATTCATCTCGCCGTCTGCCGTCTTGAGGTCGATCTCGCGCTCGAGCATCGAATCAGGCCGTCGCCGCGGCCGCGGCCTTGCGCCGGGCGAGGTGGCGTTCCATCAGGATCGCGGCCGCCTTGCGCAGCGTCTCGCGCGACGGGCCGCCGCCGGACAGCTCCGCCAGCTCCTGCAGCTCCTCCTCGGTGAAGCCCGCCTCCAGGCGGTCGTCCCAGGCGATCGGGATCGTGGCGTCCGCGCGGTTCGAGCGCGAGCCGCCGAAGCTGAACTGCTTGTCCACTTCGCGGCGAAACTCCTGCGCGCGCTGGAAGCGCGCCGGATCGTCCTTGGTGAACTCCTTCACCCACTCACTGCCGAAGCGCACGTGCGTGAGCTCGTCGGCCAGCACGAAGTCGATCGCCTGGCGCATCAGCTCGTCGCCCGTCTTCTCCGCGTACGAGATCATGTCCCTGAAGACGTCGCAGGCCAGACCCTCGAGCGCGCGGTTCACGCCGGTCACGCGCAGCGCAGGGTCGTCGGAGCAGGCGCACTCGAACAGGAACGTGGACTCGGGGAACATGCCCGCGTACCCGCCCACGTGCTCGAGCAGCTTCTCGTAGATCTGCACGTGGCGCGCCTCGTCCCACGCCTGTCGCGCCATGTTGAGCTTGAACTCCCACGGCGCCTCGGGAAAGTCCCAGACCGAGCGCGCGGCGCCTTCGAGAGCTTGCAGCTCGCCCACGAAGATCCCGTGCATGCGCTGCTGCAGGCGCGTGTTCACGGCGGGATCGTTGGGCCGCAGCGGCTCGTTCAGGGTGATCAGGCCGAAGCCAGGGCCGTAGGCCTCGAACAGCGGCTCGGCGGCGGTCCCCTTCGAGGCGGCCTCGATCAGCGGCGTGAAGCGGTCGAGCAGCTCGACGACGGTGTCCACGTCGTCGGGGAGCTTCGACAGGATCGTGACCGTGGCGTTGTCCTGGCGCACGAAGCGCCGGTCGCGGGCGAGCTCGTTGCAATCGATGAATCGCTTCATGGGTATGATCATAACCCGGAGGTCGTCCATGGCTCACATCCATCCCCCGGGGTTCCCGATCGAGCGCGGCAAGATCCACGAGTTCGCCAACTCGATCCTCGACGACAACCCGCTCTACCACGACGAGGACGCCGCGCGCGCGGCCGGGCTGCCATCGGTAGTCGCGCCGCCCACGTTCTCGTCGGCCTCGGCCTTCTTCCCCGGGAAGGCGGGCCGCGGCGGGGCGGGCGCCGCCGGCCTCGACATGCGCTTCGTGCTGCACGGCGGCCAGGAGCTCGTCTACGAGCGGCCGATCTTCGCGGGGGACGTGCTGCGGGCCGAGCCCGGCGAGACCAAGTCCTACGAGAAGGACGGCAAGCGCGGCGGCAAGATGAGGTTCATCGAGACGGAGCTCCTGTACCGCGACCAGAGCGGCCAGCTCGTGCTGCGCGTGCGCAACACGCTGATCCAGACCGCGGGGGTGGTGTCATGAGCGCGAGCCCGTTCGCTTCGGTGCGCGTGGGCGACGAGCGCAGCTTCCAGGTGCCGGACGTGAACCGCACGCACTTCGTGCGCTACGCCGGCGGCGGCGGGGACTTCAATCCGATCCACCACGACCAGACCTTCGCTGAGAAGGCCGGCCTGCCCACGGTGTTCGGCATGGGCATGTTCACGGCGGGCGTGCTGTCGCGGCTGCCGGCGGAGTGGTTCGGCGCCACCTCGGTCCGGCGCTACGCGATCCGCTTCACCTCGCGGATCTGGCCTGGCGACACGCTCACGTGTAGTGGCAAGGTGGTGCGCGTGTACGACGAGGGGGGAGTGCCGCACGTGGACCTCGAGCTCGTCGCCGCCAACCAGAAGGGCGAGAAGCTGATCGCGGCCGACGCGACCTGCCGCCCCTGGAAGGGATAGAACGCGCCATGCCGATGCCGCTCGACGGGATCCGGGTGCTGGACTGGACGATCTGGCAGCAGGGTCCCGTCGCGACGGCGATGCTCGGCGATCTCGGCGCCGAGGTGATCAAGCTCGAGGAGCGCACGGGCGGCGATCCCGGCCGCGGCCTGCTGCGCATGTCCGGCGCCGACCTCGCCAAGCGGCCGAACTTCTACTTCGAGGCGAACAACCGCAACAAGAAGAGCCTGGCGCTCGACCTGAAGCGGCCCGAGGCGCGCGAGATCGTGTACGCACTGGCGCGGCGCTCCGACGTGTTCGTGCAGAACTTCAGGAAGGGCGTCGCCGGCCGGCTCGGGATCGACTACGCCGCGCTGCGCGAGCACAACCCGAAGCTGATCTACGCCAGCGCCACCGGTTACGGGCCGGAGGGCCCCGACTCGGGCGAGCCCTCGTTCGATCACCTTGGACTCGCGCGCTCGGGGATCATGACCGCGGTGGGCGAGCCCGACATGCCGCCGCTCGGCATCGCCGGCGGAGTCGCCGATCAGATGGGCGCCGTCATGCTCGCCTACGGCGTGCTCGCCGCGCTCATCGCGCGCGAGCGGCTCGGTGTCGGACAGGAGGTCGACGCTTCCCACCTGGGCAGCATGATGATGCTCCAGGGGCTGAACGTCTCGGCGCGTCTCATGATGGGCTTCCAGATCCCGCGCTCGTTCCGCGCGCGCGCGGGGAATCCGCTCTGGAACCACTACTGCTGCGGCGACGGGCGCTGGCTGGCACTCGCCATGCTGCAGCCGGACCGGTACTGGAAGGACTTCTGCAACGCGATCGGACGCCCTGCGCTGCTCGACGACGAGCGCTTCTCCACTCTCACGGGGCGCGCGCAGCACGCCGCCGAGGTCGTCGCGGTGCTCGACGAGGCGTTCGCGACGCGCCCGCGCGACGAGTGGCTGCGCATCCTGCACGAGGCTCCGGGAGACTTCATCTACACGCGCGTGAACTCGCTCGACGAGCTGCCCGACGACCCGCAGGTGCGCGCCAACGACTACGTCGTGGACTTCGAGCACCCGAGCTATGGGACGACGCAGGTGCTCGGCGTGCCGGTGCGGTTGTCCGAGACCCCGGGTAGCGTGCGCCTCCCAGCGCCCGAGCACGGCCAGCACACCGAGGAGATCCTGCTCGAGCTCGGCTACGACTGGGACAAGATCGCCGCGCTGCGCGCCGCCGAGGTGATCTAGCGGTGGCCGAGCTGAACGGGGGCCAGATCGCGGCGCGCCAGCTCCGCGCGTCGGGGGTGGACACGCTCTTCGGCGTGGTCGCGGGGCCGATGATCGAGCTCTTCGCGGGCGCGGCCGAGCTCGGCATGAAGGTCGTCGGCTGCCGTCACGAGGAGTCGGCCGCGTTCATGGCGATGGCGTGGGGCTACGTCACGAAGCGCCCCGGGGTGTGCGTGGTCGGCTCCGGACCGGGGATGACCAATGCGGTGACACCGCTCCACGTCGCCACCGAGAGCGCGATGCCGCTCGTGGTCCTCGGCGGGTCGGTGCACGGACCGATGCGCGGCTTCGGCGGCTTCCAGGAGGCGGACCAGCTCGCGTTCGCCGCGCCCGGCTGCAAGTGGACGCGACAGGTCGATCGGACCGAGTCGATCGCGGATCTCGTGTATCTCGCGCTCGGCAAGGCGGTGAGCGGGCGCCCGGGTGGGGTCTACCTGGACTTCCCGGGTCAGGTCGTGAGCCGGAAGCTCCCCGAGGAGCGCGTGAGTCTCCGCGCGCGGCCACCGGAGACGAGCGCGCCGCATGCCGATCCCAACGCGATCGACCGCATCGCCGAGCTGCTCGCCGGCGCCGAGCGGCCGCTCGTGATCGTGGGCAAGGGCGCGGCATGGGCAGACGCGGGTCCAGAGATCCAACGCATCGTCGACCTCGGGATCCCCTATGTCACGTCGCCCACAGCGCGCGGCACGATTCCCGACGACCACGCGCACTTCGTGAACGCGGCACGCGGAGCCGCGCTGCGGGGCGCGGACGCGGTCGCGATGATCGGCGGCCGCTTCAACTGGATCTTCCAGTTCGGCCGGCCGCCCCGCTACCGGGAAGGCGTGCGCATCGCGCAGATCGACGTCGTGGCCGAGGAGATGTACAGCGCGGCGAACGTGGAGATCGGCGTCGTCGCGGACGCTCGCGCCGCCGCCGAGCAGCTCGCGCGCGCGCTCGGCAACCGCACGCTCCGCACGCGCGGAACGCCGTGGCTGCGCGAGCTTCAGCAGCAGCGCGCCGAGAACGAAGCGCAGCTTGCAGCCGCGATGGACGACGACTCCGTGCCGATCGACCCGCACCGCCTCGTCCGCGAGCTACGCGCCGTGCTGCCGCGCGGCGCCAGCGTGTCGATCGACGGCGAGACGATCATGGGGATCGGCCGCGCGCTCGTGCCGAGCTACCGGGCCCGCTCACTGCTGAACGCGGGCACCACGGGCTGCATGGGGACCGGCGTGCCGTACGCGATCGGCGCCAAGCTGGCGCACCCCGACCGCACGTCCATAGCACTCGTCGGCGACTACGCGTTCGGCGCCGCGGCGATCGAGGTCGAGACCGCCGCGCGCATCGGCGCCAACGTCGTCTTCGTCGTCGCCAACAACGAAGGCATCGCCGGCCACATGATCCAGGACCACATGTTCCCGCCCGGCGCCCCGAAGATCGCCGCGCTGCTCCCCGCGCGCTACGAGAAGCTCGCCGAGATGGTGGACGGCCACGCGGAGTACGTCGAGAAGCCCCACGAGATCCGCCCCGCCCTCGAGCGCGCCCTCGCCGCCGACCGCCCCGCCGTCGTCCACGTCCGTATCAACCCCAAGTCCCGCCGCCTCCGCGGCGCAAACTACCTGGAGTGAGGGGCTAGGCCTTCGCCTCCTGCATCCGGTCCAACTTGGTCTCGCGCCCGACCTTCTGAACGCTCTGCGCCTTGTCGTAGCTCTCCATGAGCGCGCGGTACGGCGGAACGATGTGGTCGACCATGACCGCCGCGAAGTCCATCGCATCGCGGCGGTTCCAGGTGCTCATGAGCTCGGCGAGGACGGCGTACGTGTCGATCGGCATCGCGCCTGCCTGAACGACGCGCGCGATCGTCAGGTCAGTCGCCATCTTGCTCCAGTTGCCGGAGGCGTCGACGATCGTGAAGACCTTGTAGCCGGCGACGAGCGCGCTGAGTGTCGGGAACGACATGCAGACGCTCGTGAGCGTGCCGGCGATGAGCAGCGTCCTGCGCTTCGTCTTCTCGATGGCCTTCACGCATCCGGGTTGTGCTGATGGATCTCGGGGATCAGCGGGCCGTTCGGGCCGTCGGGGACCGAGGCCGTCGTGAAGGTCGGGATCCTGGCGAGACGGGCAACCTTCGCCAGCGCGGTCACGTGCGAGCGAAGCGTCGGAAGGTCGATGTCTCTGACAAGCTGGAACAGCCCGCTCTGGTGATCGATCAGCAGCATGACGGCGTCTTTGGGGTCGATCATCCACCTGTTGAATTCGGCCATGGCGTTCTCCTCTGAGCGTCTCTTTGGGGGTCGTCCATCTCAAGCCAGGTGGCCCATCCGGCCACTCTGGTAGTCCGCAATTGCCTGGCGAATCTCCTCGGGGCGGTTCATCACGAAGGGACCCTGACCGACGATGGGCTCGCCGATCGGCTCGCCGGAGAGGAGGAGCGCGGTCGCGTCCTCGGCGTCGTCGATCCGGATGCTCTCCCCCGCGCGGTCGAACAGCGCCACCTCCGCGTCGCGGATCGGCTCGGAGCCCTCGACCCGGAGCGCGCCGCGGAGCACCACGAGCGCCGTCGTATAGCCGTCGGGCAGTGCCAGGTCCGTCGGCTGGCCACCAGCGAGCCGCAGATCCCACACGTGGATCGGCGTGAAGGTCGTGGCCGGGCCCTTCGCGCCCGCGAACTCGCCTGCGATCACGCGCACGCTCCCGCGGCCGCCGGGAAGGCGGAGCTTCGGGATCTGCTGCTCGAGAATGCCCTGGTAGCGTGGCGGCGCCGTCTTGTCCTTCGCCGGCAGGTTCACCCAGAGCTGCACCATCTCGAACCGGCCGCCGCGCCGAGCGAAGTCGCGACCGTGGAACTCCTCGTGCACCAGGCCCGAAGCCGCGGTCATCCACTGCACGTCGCCGGGGCCGATCGTTCCACCGCCTCCCGACGAGTCGCGGTGCTCCACCTCGCCCTCGTAGACGATGGTCACCGTCTCGAAGCCCCGGTGCGGGTGCTCGCCGACTCCACGGCGCTCGCTCGTCGGCGGGAATTCCATCGGCCCGGCGTAGTCCAGGAGCAGGAACGGATCGATGACCGGCCCGAGGTTCGAGTAGGCGAAGAGCGTGCGGACCGGGAATCCGTCGGCCACCCAGTGGCGACCCACACTCCGCTGGATGCAACGGAGCTTCTTGATGCCCGCCGGCACTCGACGTCCTCCGAGGAGTGGGGTTCCAGCTTACGCCCAGCCGGGTGCCGGGGGAACCGGCCATCTCGGACACCGCGTTCGCCCCGCCCTCGAGCGCGCCCTCGCCGCCGACCGCCGCGCCGTCGTCCACGTCCGCATCAACCCCAAGTCCCGCCGCCTCCGCGGTGCCAACTACCTCGAGTAGGTGCCGTTCTCGGTTGCCCGGACCCTGCAGGCGTGGTGAAGTATTCCCGCGCTTCTGGGGCCTTGTACCGAGGCCTCGAGCGTTCTTGCTGGAGGTCGCAGATGCGCCCCTGCTCCCTCGCTTGGCTCTGCGTTCTGACCATCACGAGCTTCGGCCCGTTCGCCAACTCCAGTTACGCGTACCTGACGCCCGGAAAGATAACGGGAACAGAGCTTGCGTTGATCCCGGTCCCCGGGGACTCAAGCGTCTGGGATCTGACTTTCGAGACAGATGGAGATGCAACAGCGGGCGGCGGGGTCGCCATCCTGGACGCCGTCTCGTTCTCCCTGGACCCGTTCTGCGAGGAGACCAGGGCTGACGGCGTGATCTGCCTTTGGTTCGATGGCGACGAGTTTGGCGTAGAACCGTTTCTCGGAAACGTGTACCTGCTCGTCGCCGTCGGCGAACTCGGCGGACTCAATACGGGGATCAACGCGCCGAGGCGCCTCGGTCGCGTCGTTGGAGCGAACGCAACGCTCGGCGTCGACGGTCTCGGATACATCATCGGCCTGCCAGAAGACAGAACGGGATTCCCCGAGCCCGTCGACTTCTATCAGGTGCCGGAGCCGAGCTCGCTCGCGCTCGCATGTGTCGGACTTGCGTGTGCGGCGCTCAGGCGCCGGCGAATGGCTCGCGCGCGGAGCTAGGTCAGCGCGCCGCCTGCGGCGTGGTCGGCGATCTCGTCGTCGGTGAGGCCGAGCAGGCCTGAGAGGACCTCGTAGGTGTGTTGTCCGAGGAGCGGGGCCGGAGAGCGCAGGCGCGGCGGGGTGCGCGAGAAGTGTGTGACGGGGCCGTCGTAAGGGGTGGGGCCCATCTCGGGGTGGTCGAGCGTGATGAAGAAGCCGCGGTGCGCGAGCTGGCGGTCGGCGTAGAGGTCGGAGGGGCGCTGCACCACTGCGGCGGGGACGCCCGCCTGCTGTAGCTCGCGCGCGAGTGCTACGGCGTCGCGGTCGCGGCACCACGCGCCGAGGCGCGCGGCGATCGCTTCGCTCTGTGCGCGGCGCGCGTCGAACGAGAACTCGGCGAGCGGCGCGACGACGCGGGCGAGCGCCTCCCACTGCGCGGCGGACTCGACGGCGAGCGCGACGTAGCGCTCCTTCCCTGCGCAGGCGAACACGCCGTGCGGAGAGGCGCGCGGCGAGTCGTGGCCGATCGGGCCGGCGACGCGGCCGCTCGCTTCGTAGTCGAGCACGAGCGGCTCCAGGAAGTGGATCCCCGCCTCGACCTGCGACAGGTCGACGTGCTGTCCGCGTCCGGTGCGAGCGCGGTGGAAGAGCGCGGCGGCGAGCGCGGTGACACCGAAGCGCGGCGCGATGAAGTCGGTGTAGGCGCCCCACGGCCCGCACGGCGGCCGGTCCGGCCAGCCGGTGATCGAGTACAGCCCGGCGAGCGCGGCGCCCTGATTGCCGAAGCCGGAGAAGGTGCGCTCGGGTCCGGTCTGTCCGCGCAGACAGGTCGAGAGCATGACGAGATCGGGGCGCTCGCGCGCGAGCGTCGCGTAGTCGAGGCCGAGCTTCTGCATCGTCCCGGGCGTGAAGCTGTCGGTGACCACGTCGGCCCAGAGCGCCAGGCGCCGGGCGAGCGCGCGGCCGCCGTCGGTGGAGAGATCGAGCGAGAGCGAGAGCTTAGAGGTGTTGAAGTTCGCCAGGAACTGCGAGCGGTCGTAGCCGGGCTTGCCGTCCTTGAACGGCGGGAGCTGGCGCAGCACGTCGGGGCGATTGGCGGACTCGACCTTGACGACGATCGCGCCCTGGTCCGCGAACGCCTTGCTGATGATCGGGCCGACGCCGACCCAGGCGAAGTCTGCGACGCGCAGGCCCTCGAAGGCGGCCGTCGACGCGCGCGGCGCGGCATGCGCGCGCGGCCGGAGCGAGTCGAGCAACGCCTGTCCTTCGCCGAGCGCCGGCGCCGCGCGCTCGTAGCGGATCGGCGTCGCGGACAGCCGCGCGAACGGCCCCGCGTGTGTGCGCCCCCCGACCTTCGTCCAGTACTCGCGCGCCGCGAGCTGCGGATCCGCGCGCACGTCCGCGACGGTGTGCACCGGCGCGAGCACGATCTCGTTCTCGAGCGAGAAGGCGCGGACCTCGCTCTTGGTGCGCGCGTGCAAGAAGTCGAGCAACGCCGCGATGGCCGCGCGCACGCGCTCGACCGGGAGCTTCTGCTCGACCACGTCGCCCACCCAGGTGCGCCAGTCGATGCCGCGCAGCTCCTCCGGGATCGCGCCGCGCGACTCGGCCCAGCGCATCATTCGGTGCAGGGTCTTCCAGCCGATGTTCGGCAGCCCGAAGTTCACCACGCCGCTGCCGTCCGCGCACAGGAACGCGAGCCGGAGCGAGAGCCCGGGCAGGATCTCGGGCGGAGGATCCATGCGGAACTCGCAGGTTCCCGGCGGATTCGAGCCGATGTTCGGCGGGTAGCCGGTCGCGTTCATCAGCGTCCAGACGACCGCCGCCTGCATCGACACGTCCAGGTGTTGCCCGAGACCACTGCGCTCGCGCTCGCAGAGCGCCACGATGCAATCCGCCGCCGCCTGCGCGCCCGCGTGCAGGGACGCCTGCGGGAAGCCGAGCGGGAGCGGCGGCCGGTCGCGGTCACCCTGCAGCGAGACGAGCCCGCCCGCGGCCTCGAGCGTGAGGTCGGTCGAGGGCGTCCCTGCGTCTGGGCCGTCCTGCCCGTACGGCGTCACCGACACGTACAGGAGCCCCGGATTGCGCTCGCGCAGCACCGGATAGCCGAGCCCGAGAGCCGCGAGCACGCCGGGATCGAACGACTCGACCAGCACGTCGGCGCTGGCGACGAGGTCCAGCAACCGCGCGTGGTCGGCGTGGTCAGAGAGGTCGAGCACGACGCTGCGCTTGCCGCGCGCGTACGCCGCCCAACACAGCGACGTGTCGCCGTCGAACGGCGGCAGCCGGCGCGACGCCGCGCCCCCCGGCGGCTCGACCTTGATCACCTCCGCGCCCAGGTCCGCGAGGATCCGCCCGCAGAGCTCCGCGCGCTCGGTCGCGAGGTCGACGACGCGGATGCCCTCGAGCGCTGTGGTCACGGCTGCGCAGTATACGGGCGTATGATGGGCAAAGAGGAGGCCCTGAATGAACTGGCGCGATCGGGTGCGCGAGAAGCTGGTCACCGCCGAGCAGGCGGTTACGCGCGTGAAGTCGGGGAACACGGTCGCCGTCGCGCCCTACACCTGCACGCCCCACACCCTGTGCGGTGCGCTGCGCGAGTACGGCAAGGCCGGCGCCATCGAGCGCGTGCGGATCGACCACCCTGCATCCGGAGCGCCGTGGACCGAGCCCTGGATGAAGGGCGTGTTCGAGCTGCACGACAACTACGCAACCCCGGCTAACAGAGCCGCCTGTCACGCCGGCGAGATGGAGTACCTGCCGATCGGGATCTGGAAGAGCCACGAGCTGCCGCCCGGCTTCGAAGCCGACCCCGACGTGTTCCTGGTCCCCGTTTCGCCGCCCGACGAGCGCGGCTTCTCGAGCTTCGGCCCCGGCGTCTGGCTCTCGGGCACGCTGTCGAAGCGCGCGAAACTCGTGATCGCCGAGGTGCAGCCCGACTTCATCCGCACCGGGGGCGAGAACTACATCCACGCCGACGAGATCGATCTCTTCTGCGAGGGCACGATCCCGACCGGCGCGCTCGCCGCGCCGCAGCCGCGCGCCGAGGAGGTCGAGGCCGTCGAGGTGATCTGCACGCTGGTCGCCTCCGAGCTCGTGAACGACGGCGACACGCTGCAGATGGGCGTCGGCACCGTCTCGGCCTCGCTCGCGCCCTATCTCGAGCACAAGAACGACCTGGGGATCCAGACCGAGCTGATCACCGGCGGCACCGCCGACCTGGTCAAGCGCGGCGTCGTGACCGGCGCGCGCAAGACCTGGCACCGCTACAAGGTCGTCGGCAGCGCGCTCGTCGCGCTCAGCCGCGAGGAGCTGCTCTCGGTGCACGAGAACCCGGTCTTCGAGCTCTACGACTTCGGCTACACCGACGACCTGCGCCGCCTGATCCAGCAGGAGAACTTCGTCGCGGTGAACAACGCGCTCGTCGTGGACCTGACCGGCCAGGTCTCGGCGGAGTCGCTGGATCACCGCATGTACACGGGCGTCGGCGGTCAGACCGTGTTCATGATCGCAGGGGCGTACTCGCCCGGCGGCAAGTCGGTGAGCGTGCTGCCGTCGAGCTCGGTCCCGAGCACGACGAACCGGCGCGTGTCGCGCATCGTCCCCGTGCTCGGGCCGGGCGCCGCCGTCACCGTACCTCGCACCTACATCGACTACGTGGTGACCGAGCGCGGAATCGCGGAGCTGCGCGGCAAGACGCTGAAGCAGCGCGCGCGCGCCCTGGTCGAGATCTCGCATCCCGATTTCCAACCCGAGCTGCTGCGCCAGGCGCGCGAGCTCTACGGAGCCTGAGATGAAGCTCTACAGCTATCCTGGCGCGCCGAACCCGCGCCGCGTGCTGATCTTCCTCGCCGAGAAGGGCCTCGCGGTTCCCGTTGAGACCATCGACATCATGAAGCGCGCGAACCGCCAGCCGCCGTTCCTGGAGAGGAACCCGCTGGGCGGGATCCCCGTGCTCGAGCTCGACGACGGCAGCCACATCGCGGAGTCGGTAGCGATCTGCCGTTATTTCGAGGAGCTGCAACCCGAGCCGGCACTCTTCGGCTCGGGCGCGCGCGAGTGCGCCGAGGTCGAAATGTGGAACCGGCGCGTCGAGCTCGGCCTCCTGAACGCGATCGGCATGGTGTGGGCGCACGGCTCGCCGCTCACGGCGGCGGTGCTGAAGCAGATCCCCGAGAACGTGGCGCCCGGCCGCGCGCGGGCCGACTGGTTCCTGGAGCTGCTCGACCGCTCGCTGGAGAAGCGCCCGTTCCTGGCCGGCGAGCGCTACTCGATCGCGGACATCTCGGCCTTGTGCGCGATCGACTTCGCGAAGATGGTCGAGATCGCGCCCGCGCCGACGCTCGGCAACCTGGCGCGCTGGCACCGCGACGTCTCGGCGCGACCGAGCGCCTCGGCCTGACTCAGGCTCGCGGCAGCACGCAGGAGTGACGGGGCGCACAAGGAGGGACGCGCCCGGGCCGATGCGGGGGCGTGCAACGCTGGCGTGCAATCGGCCTCGCGGCGGCGGCGGCGCTCGCGATCGCCGGGCTCTCCTGGCTCGGCCTCGTGCAGCTCGTCGCGCGAGACGGCGACGTATCTGGGATCGAGGCCGCCGAGGCTGCGCTGCAGGGGAGCCCGCCCCTGGTGCTCGCCGCGGCGGACCTGGCGGAGCTGCGCAGTCTCGAGCAGAACGCGGGCGCGGAGTCGGAGCTCGAGCGCGTGCTCGATGCACTGCTGCGCACGGCGGGCTTGCCCGAGCTCGGCGTCGAGCACGACGCGACGCGGCTCCTGCTGGCGCTCGGGCGCGACGCGGCGCAGCCGCGGGTCGCCGCGGTGTTCAGCGGCCGCTTCGACCCGGCCGCGGTCGAGGCCGCGCTGCGCAAGCAGCCAGGGCTCGAGGTCAGCGACGCCGCGGGCCGCGCCGCGGGCGAACGCGTCCTCGAGCTCACCGAGACCGATCCGGTCACATGCGCGGTGACGCGCTTCGGTGTCGCCCTTCACGAGAACCGCATCGCGCTCGCCGCTGCGCAGGCGCTGCCGGCGCTGCTCGCCGCACTGCCCGCGCCGGAGCCCGAAGCCGAGCCCTCTGCGCTCGACTGGCTCCTGCCCGACGCTGCCGCGCCACTGCTCGAGGTGCGGCTGCGCGCGTCGCACGAGACGCATGCGCTCGAGCACGCGGGCGCGCGTGCGCTGCTCGCCGCACTCGACGGCACGCTCGCCGGCAGCTCGGCGCTCGACCTGCGGCTGCGCCGGCGCGGCCTGCGCGGAGGATTCGCCGCCGACGTCGTGATCGAAGCGAGCGACGCAGACGCCGCCGGAGCGCTGCTGTCCCAGTGGAGCACCTTCCGCGCCGGGGGAGCTCCCGGCTGGGACTCCTACGCGCCCGGCCTCGCTGCATGGCTGCACGCGCTCGAGCTCGGGACGGACGGCGCCACTCTGCGCGGGTCTGGCGAGCGCAGCGACACAGCACTCGCCTCCCTGCTGGCGCTGCCCGACGAGGCGCTCACCTTCGCCTCGCTCGAGCCGGATCCCGAGCCCGTTCCGGCATCGGCGGCCGACGCGGACGTCCTCGAGACCTGGCCCTTTCCCGTGGTCGAGGACTTCCCGCTGTCGCGCCTGCCGCGCTACCGGTCCGAGTCGCCGCTGGTCGAGGACGCCGACGCGATCGCCGGCCCCTTCGGGATCCGCATCGAGCGCGTCTCGCGGGCGCTCGAACCCGACGCTCCGCTCGAGATCGCGCTGCGCGCCGTCGGGCCGCCGCTCGCGAATCTGACCGAGCCGCGCACCTCGCCGCGCTTCGCCGTCACGGCGGTGACCGGCGACGCCCAGGAGTCGCTCCTGCGCGACGAGCCCTGCGGCCCCGAGCGCAACGGCGCCGCGGCGACGCTCGTGCGCGAGCCGCTGCCCGAGCGGCTGCGCGGGGTGAAGTCGGTGCGGCTGCGCCCGGACGTGCGGCTCGACGCCGTGAAGCGGATCGAAGGCTCGATCAGCGTCGAGCTGCCCGTGCGCGCGCAGATCGTGCGGTCCGAGCCCGCGCAGGCCGGCCAGCTCCTCGAAGCCGACGGCGTGGCGGTCGAGCTACTCGCGGTGACAGCGCACTCGTTCTCCTATCGCGTGACCGGCGACGCCCGGCGCCTGATCGAGCTGCGCGCGCGCAACATCGACCGGCGACCGCTCGCGACCCGCTCCGCCTGGGAGACGCCGCTCCTGGCCGACGACGCGACGCTCGGCGCGCGCAGCTACGCCGGCGCGCTCGCGTCGATCGAGGCCATCTTCGCGCTCGAGGTGAACGCCGCGTCGTGGACCTTCGCGTTCGACTCGGCGCGCCCCGGGACCGCCGGACCGGCGCGCCAGGTCGAGTCGTCGTCGTTCATCCAGTTCAGCGCGCGCCAGTACCAGGAGCAGTACGGCGCGCTGCAGGGTCGCGTCTGGCCCAAGGACCAACCGGCGCTCGCGGTCGCGGCGGCCGGTCCGTTCGCGATTGGCGTCGATGCGCTCGCAGACGACGGCGCGCTGGCGCCGCGCCTCGTGGTGCTGGCGCCCAAGATCCCGAACCTGACCTATCACGCGACGGGCTTCGAGCTCGGCCTGCGCGATCTGCGGCTGGCCGACGGGAGCGTGCTCGCGGCCGGAGACACGGGGGTCTGGAGCGCGTGGCTGCAGCCGCGCCACCGCTTCGGGCGCGAGCACGTCGAGGCGAGCGCAGCGCTTGCGCCGGCGCGCGCGGGTGATGCGGCCGACATCGCAGGGCTCGATGGCGAGCTGGTGCTGCGCCTGCCGAGCGACGTGGCGGAGCTGCGGCTGCCTTCGGTGGAGCCCGGCGCCGCCGCGCAGGCCGACGGGATCTCGGTCGCGCTGTCGGAGCTAGGCCGCGACGCCCTCGTGCTCGAGTTCACGGGACCGCTCGAGCGCTTCTTCTCCGCGCGCGCCTTCGGCGCCGATGGGCGCGAGCTCTCGGTCGAGCCGACTCCCCTGCCGCACGCGGCCGGCTCCGGTCCGCATGAGCTACGCTTTCGCGTGTACGGCCAGCCCACGGCGCTGGTGGTCCAGCTCGTGCGCGGCCACCAGGCGTTCCGCTACCCGTTCCGCCTCGAGCTGCCGACCGCGCTCCCCGCCGACTCTGAGCTGTAAGACAAGTCTTGGCCGCGACGGCTGTCGCCGAGCGGCCTCCGCTCGCGCGGACGCACTCGCTGCGCGCGCGCTTCGCGCGCTTGCCCTTTGCCGCGACGGCTGTCGCCGAGCGGCCTCCGCTCGCGCGGACGCACTCGCTGCGCGCGCGCTTCGCGCGCTTGCCCTAGGCCTTCCAGGCGACGAGGAGGGCGGGGAGGAGCAGGAGGTCCGTCACCAGGCAGACGGCGAGGGTCGCGCCGGCCAGGTAGCCGAACTGCCGCAGCGTCGCGAACTCCGACAGGTTCATCACGTTGAAGCCGACGGTGAGCATGATCGAGGCGATCACCATCGCGCGACCGACGAAGCGCAGGCAGCGCAGCGTCGCGTCGGCCGGCTCCTTGCCCGCGGCGCGCTCGCGCCGGTAGCTCGTCAGGAAGTGCACGGTGTCGTCCACGGTGATGCCGAGCACGATCGTCCCGATCATGCTGGTCGGGACCGAGAGCGGCGCCGCCCCTGCGCCGAGCATCCCGTAGAAGAGCAGCACCGGCAGCAGGTTCGGGACCATCGCCACGATGCTGATCTTCCACTGCCGGAACACGCCGAGGACCAGCGCGAAGATCGTCAGCGAGGCGAGCCCGATGCTCCAGAGCTGCGTGCCCGCGATCCCGTCGGCGCTGTGGTTGATCAGCACGGTGTTGCCCGTGACGTAGGCGCGGATCCCGGGCGGCAGCCTGGGATCGGAGAGCTCAGCCTCGATGCGCCGCTCCAGCTCGCGCACGCCCGCCGAGCCCATCGTCGCGGTGCGCACGATCAGGTTCGCGTCGCTGTGGTCCGAGGTCGCGAAGCGCCGCAGCCGGTCCTTCGGGATCATGAAGATCACCTCGGCCAGGGCCTGACGCGTGTCGGGGATGCGTTCGGCGGCGGGATCGTCTTCTGCCAGCGCGCGGTTCAGCGCTCGCACGATGTCGGTCATCGAGTTCACCTGCGACACGCCTGGGATCGCCTCGAGCCGCGCCTCGATGCCCTCGAGCGCAGCCAGCGCGGTAGGCTCGCGGAAGGCGCCCTCGGTCTCGCCCTCGAACACCACGTAGATCGGCACCGTGCCGGAGAGCAGCCGGTTCACCGCGTCGAAATCGGTGCGCACCCTCGACTCGGGGTCGAAGAAGGTCAGATAGTCGGTGTCGATCACGATCCGCGGGACCATGAACGCAGCCACCAGCGCGACCGCTGCCCACGTCCACAGGAACAGCGCGGGACGCCGCACCTCGACGCGCCAGAGCCGCCCCAGCGCGTCGTCCAGACGGGCGCCGAGCCAGGCCGCCACGCGGTTGCGATCGGCGTAGACCGGCGCGTGCTGCTCGCCGCTCCGCTGCAAGAGCGGCAGCAGCGCGAGCCACGCCGGCGCGACGGTCAGCGTGAGAACGGTGGCGCAGGCGAAGCCGAAGGCACAGAACAGGCCGAGCTCCGTAGTCGCCGGAATGTCGTTGGCGAGCTGCGCCAGGAAGCCGACGACCTCCGTGAGTCCCGAGATCACGACGGGCGTGCGGGTCGCCTCGAGCGCCCGCGCCGCCGCCGTGCGCGCGTCGCCGGCCTCGGACGCGACCTCGTGGTACGCCTCGACCACGTACACGCCGTACACGCTCGCGATCACGATCAAGCAGGGACCGACCACGAGCGTGATCACGTTCATGTCCTTGCCGGTCGCGGCCATCGCGCCGAACGCCCAGAGCGTCGCCAGCAGACAGTTCACGAGCGGGATCAGCATGTGGCGGAGCGAGCCGGTCGTGATCCCGACGGAGAGCGCGGCGACGACGATCGCGACCGGGATCAGGCGCCACAGGTCGCGCACCATCAGGTGGTGCGCCTGCGCCCGGATGTGCGGGCGTCCGGTGATGAAGAAGCGGCGAGTGGGCGAGCTCTCCTCCGCGAGGAGCTCGAGGATGCGCCCGTCGAGGTCGCGCTCCACGAACTCGCGGTCGGTCAGCGTCTCGAAGGTCACGTTGATCGCGGCGGTGCGACCGTCGGCCGACACCAGCGTCTTCACGAACAGCTTGTCGGAGAGCGCGCGCTCGCGCAGGCGCCGGAGCTCGGCGGGATCCGACGGGATCTCGTCGATGAACGGCCCGACCTCGACCCAATCCGCGTCGCGGTCGTAGCGGAAGGACGTCGCGTTCACGAGGCTCTCGGCCGCGCGCACGCCCGGGAGCTGGCGGATCCGATCGCTGACGCGATCGAGCGCCGAGAGCTCCTCCTTGCTGAAGACGTCGCCCGTCTCCATGGCGATCACGCAGACGTCGTCTCCCCCGAAGTCGAGCCGCGCGCGCTCGTAGTGGTCCTTGCCGGGATCGCCGTTCACGAGCAGCGGCTCCGACGACGGATCGAGGTCGATGCGGAAGCCGGGCGGATCGAGGCGCACCACGTACGCCGCGGCCAGGAGCGTCACCACACCCGCGAGGAACAGCGTCGCGCGCGGATGATCGACACAGAGCCGAGGCAGCCAGAGCGCCGCGAACAGCGTCGCCGCGATCACCAGCGCGGCTCCGAGCATGAAGTGGGCGAGGTCTACTGTGGGCACCGAGGCTCCGGCAGAGGGCGGCGCATCCTAACATCGGAGCGCCGGGGCTTCGGGCCAGTCCGTCCGCGACGGCCCGGCGCAGCCGGGCCTGCGGCTCCGCTCACGGTCCGCCGACGGCGGCGCGGCAGCCCTGTTCGAGTAGCGGCGGGTCTCCGGCGACGAGGCGCACGATGCGCGCCCAGTCGTCGATCTCGCAGCCGTCGGCGTCTCCGAGCACCACCGAGCACTTCTCGCGCACGGGCGGCGGAAGCTCGAGGATCGCCGCCAGGTGGTCGCGCAAGGCGGGAGCGTCGAACGCATCCACGAGCCCGTCGGGCTGGCTCGCGGGCCCGTCGACGTCGCCGCACTCGCACGCGTCGCCCGCGCCATTCGCGTTCGCATCGGCTTGGGACGGGTTGGCCCGGAAGCGGCAGTTATCGGCCTGGTCGGCCGTCCCGTCGCCGTCGGTGTCCGGCAGGACCGGCAGGACGCGGATCGAGACACCGCCTCGATTGTCCAGCGCGGCCTGGTCGAGGACTGAGAAGTACACGCGCTGATCGGCGTCGAGCGACAGGAACGTCTCCAGCGTGAGCGTGTCGTCGAAGGCCTCGACGGGCGTGGCCGAGCCGGTCGGGTAGCCGCCGACCGTTTCGCCGTCGATCTCTCCATCCGCGACGTAGACCGTCGACCACGGCGCAGCGGCCGAGGGCGACCAGGCGGTCAGGCGCGCTGCCGCAGCGAGCGACGGATTCACGAGCGTCAGGCTGTAGGTGCCGGCTTCCAGGAAGACGCATAGCCCTCCGTTCGCGCCGGGCTTCCGCCCGAACCGGCTCGCGTCGAGGTTGAGCACGCGCGGGACGATCGGCAGGGCGCAGCCGGCGATCTCCTGGATCTCCTCCAGAGTCAGCGCGCGATCGTAGTACTTCACGTCGTCGATCAAGCCGTCGAAGGGGCGGATCAGGTTCGCGGTCTGGGCCTCGCGCCAGACGCCGATCGCGACCGGATCGCCTTCGGCGGTGGCCGGGAACAGCGGGCCATCCGTCGCGTCGGTCGTCAGCGTGGTCTGCACTTCGAGAGCGCCGTCGAGGTAGACGGAGAGCTTGCGGGTGTCCGTGTCCCGACTCACGGCGACGTGGTGCGGCAGCCCGTCCGCGACGTTGGTGCTGCCCGTCCCGACCGCCGAGACACATTGCACCTGCGCGGCGGACCGGGCCGAGCCGACGAGAAAGCCTTCGGCCGTGAGCGTGATCTGCCACGTGGAGCAGTTCGCGTTCGCGCCGATTCCGCCGTAGTCGTACAGATTCACGACGGCGGGGAAGTCGGCGGGCTGAAGGGTGTCGGTCACGATCCATGCATCGGTCGTGAAGGATGTCTCGGGATACAGGTATCGGGGCCCGACGGTCCGGTAGATCTCTCCGGGATACACGCTCGGGATCCGCACCCACGGCTTGGCCAGCACCTCCGGCAGGGGCGGCACGAACTCGAACGCCTGACCGAGGATTCCCGGCGCGAAGCCAACGCCGTTCTCGAGGCTGCCGTGCCGGATCCCCCAGGAGTCGTACGCGCCGTACTCGCCTTCCCAGCGCCCGACCAGCCCGTTCTTGCTCACGGTGGGGTCGGCGATGGGCGCGCAGACCGCCTCGACCTCGATCGACCACAGGGAAGCGATCGCCTGTCCCTCCGCGATCCAGCCGACCGGCGGAGCCCCGGGGGCGCCGTCCCTGGGTCGGCTGAAGCGCAGGGCCGCATCGAGGTTCTGGTGGCCGATGATCCGGGCGCCGCCGCCGATCGGGACCTTCCCGGTCGGGCAGTTGACCACGGCCTGCTTCGACGAGGTGGCGTCCGCGGCGGACGCGCTGCTCACGATCTCGAATCCAGGCGCATCGCTGCAGATCGTCGCGACGCGGACGCCCCAGGCGCCGGCGGACGTCGCACCCGCCCCGAAGTCCCGCGCGGCCGACACCCATTCGTAGGGCTCGCCGAAGAGCGCCCTGATTCCGCTGGCGATGAGTGACTGGCGAAGGCCCGCGCCGATGATGCCCCCGCCGCCGCTGAAGGTCGTCTTCTCTGGACTGCAGGTCAGCGACCCGAATGGAACCGGGTCGGTGGAGAGCGGTCCGTCCGACACGACCGCCTCGTAGCCGGTGACCTCGCCGCAGATCGCATCCACGCGAAGCTGCCAGTCGGCGCTGGTGTCGACGAGCTCGCGCGCGGCGCCGTACCAGGCCGTGGCGAGCGGCGCGCCCTGGGGCCGGCTGTCCCGGACTCCCACACTCCCGTCCGCGCCGATCGCGCTCACCCCTCCCGAGAGCGCGTTCGATCCGGCCGGGCACGGGACGGTCAGACTCTTGGTGCCGCTGCTGTCGTTGGCGCTGTACAGCGTGACCACCTGGTAGTCACGCACCTCGGCGGGCGGTGGCTCGAAGCGGACCACGCTCAGGCGCTCGAGCTGCGAGGAGCTCGAGTGACCTGTGGACAGATCGCCGAAGATCACTCGGTCTACGCTCGCACTGCCATCGACCCAGAAGCTGTCGCGTTCGAAGGTCGCGACCTCGGCGCCGTTCACGCGCAGGCTCGCGCCGTGGCGATCGATCCGCAGTCGATAGTCCACGAATGCAGCGGTGGTGTCGAAGCTGACCAGGCTCGAGGTGGTGGGGCCGCCGCCGCGCAGGAAGAGGCCGGTCGCTCCCACGTACAGGATGAGGTTGCTTCGGTCCTTGTCCACGAGCGAGACGGCGAAGCCGGCGCGCGGATTGAAGTTGCCCGGGGCAGTCAGCGTCGACGCGAGGATCCGGAGCCGCGCGTCGACCACGATCACGTCGGCGTCGAAGTCGAACTCGGTCGCCGCGATCTCGTACCTCTGCCGGTTCGCTGCGTCGGCGTTCGGGCCGCCCGTGTTGCCCTGCGTGAGGGCACCGAGCGCCACCAGGTAGTTACCCTCGTTCAAGCCATCGGCGGGCGGGGGATCGGTCACGACGTGAAACCACCCCTCGGCGCTCGGCAGGACACCCCCCGCGGCGTCGTACTCGAGCTGCCAGGTCTGGGCCGCGCTCCAGCCCGGGAGCGTAGCCAGAGCAAGCCAGAGCGTGAGCCGTGAGAGCCCCATGCGGGCATTCTCCCATGCGCGACAAGCCGCACTCCAGGCGTCGCCGGGCCGTCGCGGACGGCGCTCAGGAGTCGGCGAAGATCGCTGTCGCGCGTTCGACCGAGGAGACGGGTGCTGCGTTCCACGGGCGCGCGAGCAGACAGAGCGCCGCGGGATCGCCGACCGCGAGCGAGCGCAGGTCGCGCTGCGTCCCGGGGGGCGCGAAGAGCGCGAGCGCGCGCTCGGCTTCGAGAGCTTCCTCGCGTCCGAGCGCGACGCCCGACTCGCTCGTGCGTGCGACGGCGGACTCGACCGCGAGCCATGGATTCGGACTGCCGAACGGCGCGTCGCTTCCCGCGAGGAGCTCCACCTGCGCGTCCAGAAACGCGCGCGCGCGGTAGAGCCAGGGTCGGTCGCGCGGCTCCACCTCGAGCGCATACGCGTCGCCGCGCTCGCGCACGAAATTCGGCTGCGTGACGACCGTGAGCCCGAGCTCGGCGATGCGCTCCACCAGCTCCGGCGGTGCGACAGCGGCGTGCTCGATCCGGTCGCCGCGTCGCGCGCCCGCGGCCGCGATCCCTTCGAGGGCGAACACCAGCTCGGCTCGCGTCACGCAGTGGACCGCCAGCGGGCGCCCGGCGGCGTGCGCGCGGCGCACGTCGTCCTCGAACCCCCCGGGCTCGGGAAGCGCTTCCTCGTCGAGCACGAGCTTCACCGCGCCTCGCGAGACGCGCGGATGCTCGGGATCGGGCAGCTCGTGCCGGCCCATCACGCACAGCCGCTGCGGCAGCGCGCCACGCTCCACCGCCGACACGAACGCGTGAAGCTCGGCTGCGCCGTTGGTCGCGGTCGCGTCGGTCACGCCCGTGACGCCATGACTCGCGAGCAGCCGCCCGACCGGCGCGAGATCGGGGAGGCCGCCCGCGCCGATGCGCTCGCGCAGCCAGCCGTCCAGGCGGTACAGGCGACCGGTCGGGCGCCCGTCGCGGTCGCGCTCGAGGCCCGGCACCTCGCCCGCGTCGCCGGCGCGCAGCCGCGCCAGGGCGAGCGAGTTCAGGATCCAGAGCGCGCCGCTCCGGTGCTGCAGGCGCACGGGCCGCTCCGGCGCGAGCGCGTCGAGCGCCGCTCGATCGAGGTCGCCCGCGACGGACTCGTGGTAACCGACGCCGCGGATCCACGCGCCCGCGGGCGCGCGCCCGAGCGCCGCTGCGAGCGCGCGGCGATCGCGCACCTCGGGGGGACCGCAGCGCACCGACTCGAGCGCGGCGGCAAGGGAGAACAGGTGCACGTGGTGGTCGTGCAAGCCGCGCAGCAGCGCTCCGCCGCGCGCCTCGACGAGCTCCTCGCCCGCGGCGCGCGCCAGCCCCGGGCCGATCTCGGCGATCCGCCCGCTCGCGATGCGGACGTCGAGCGGCGCGCAGCCGTTCACCTGCGCGCCGCGGATCAGCACGCGGCCGCGAGCTCCGCGAGGACTTCGCGCGTGTGCTCGCCGAGCGGCGCTGCCCGGCGCTCGACCGCGCGCGCGCGCGGCTTCGACACGATGGGGTGTACGCCGGGTGGATCCCGGCGCCGCGTCGTCCCGAGCACGTGCGCCGCGACGTCGGCCAGCGCCAGGTCGAGCAGCGCGCCGCCGCCCGCCTGCCACGTCGCCCACGCCGCGAGCGCGGCGTGCAGCCCGGTGAGCGGATCGGCGACCGCGTCCGCGCAGAACAGCGGCTCGTTCCCCGGACCGGCCGTCGCCAGCGCGAGACCCGCGGCGACACCGGCGTCGTCGCCGAACGCCACCCACCCGGCCTCGGGCTCGCGCCGCCCGTAGCCGGTGATGCTGACCCAGGTGAGCCCCGGAACCCGCCGCACCAACGCCTCGGCGTCGATCCCGAGCTGGCGCAGCGCGCGCGGGCGCGAGCTCTCGATCACCACATCGGCGCGTTCGAGCAAGCGGAGCAGTGAGGCTCGACCCTCGAGCGTCGAGAAGTCGAGCGCGACGCTGCGCTTGCCCGCGTTCAGCAGGTCGTAGAAGTCCGCGTTCCCGCTGCGCGCTCCGTCCGGGCGGCGCGTGCTCTCGACCTTGATGACCGACGCGCCCGCGCGCTCGAGCAGCTGCGCGCAGAGCGGTCCCGCCCAGAGTGCTGCGAGATCGACGACGAGCGGCGGGCGCCGCGCACGCACAGCGCGCGGAGTCCCCTGCAGCGCGACGCGAAACCACGGCGGCGTCTCGGCTGCGGGCGTCGCGGCCCGGGCGACGGCCAGACCGAGCAAGCGGCCGCGCTCCACGAGCTCGTCCGCGCACGCGGCCCGCGCGCGCTCGCGGACGAAGTCCCACGCGTCCCCGCTGCACCTGGCACCGAGCCACGCCGGCAGCAGCCCGATGTCCTCCTCGCGCGCCAGGTTGAGGGCGAGCCAGCCCTCGCGCGCCCGGACCATCCGGCACGCTCCACCGGGCGCGATCGTCCCGCGCCGCGTGAGCCCGAGGAGGGCAGCTCGCTCGCCAAGGAGAGCGGGCGCGTCGAGCTCCGCGAGCGCTCCCCCGGCCACGAGCGACAGCGCGCGCGCCGCTCCCCGCATGCAGCTCGCGAGCGCCGCCGGGGCCGGCAGGGCGGGGCCTTCGGTCTGGCCGGTCAGCTCCATCGCGCCGCTCCGCGCCCAGTCCTCGAGCGGGTCCGGGTCGGGCACGCCCGCGCCGCGGGTGACCGGCACTCCGAGCGAGCCGAGCAGCCGCTCCGCGTAGTCGCTCGCGACGCCGGTCCCGGAGAGCAGCATCCGGGGATTGTACGGCCGTCCTCACGGACGGGTCCGTGCCGCGACGGCTGACGCCGAGCGGCCTTCGCTCGCGCGCGACGCGCTCGCTGCGCGCGCTTCGCGCTTGCCCCGCTGCTGGTACTCTACGGCCGGGAGTCAGCACGGGAGGATCCGCAGATGCCCACGCTCAAAGCCGGCGCGCGCCTACGCAGCGCGGTGTGTACGACCGAGGTCATGGTGGTGGCCGCCCCGAGCGGCGAGGTCGAGGTCTCCTGCGGCGGCAGCGCGATGCTCGCGGCGAGCGAGAAGCCTCCGGCGTCGCCTCAGCCGGCCGGCACGACCCCGGGCTCTCTCCTCGGCAAGCGCTACGTGAACGACGGCGGCGATCTCGAGGTGCTGTGCACCAAGAGTGGCGCCGGAACGCTCGCGGCCAACGGCGTGCTGTTGAAGCAGAAGGAAGCCAAGAAGCTGCCGTCGTCGGACTAGCGCCGTGAACATCGTCACGCTGCTCGAGATGGCGGCCTCCGGGTTCGGCGACCGCGTCGCCGTGACGAGTGGCGGCAAGTCGCTGACCTTCGCGCAGCTGTTCGCGGCGGCGGCGAGCGCCGCTGCGGAGGTCGGCAAGAGCGGAGCGACGCGGCTGGCGATGCTGGACGTTTCGAGCCTGGCGCTGCCGATCGGGCTCTACGCCAGCGCCTGGGCGGGCGTGCCGTTCGTGCCGCTCAACTACCGCCTGACCGGCGCGGAGCTCGAGGCTCTCGCGGCGCGCATCGCGCCGTCACTGCTCGTCACCGGCGGGGAGCGCGTGAGCGAGCTCGCCGGACTGCCCGGCGCGAAGGTAGTCGCGCGCGAGGAGTTCCTGGCGCGACACGTGGTCGACAAGGAGGTCGAGGCGAGCTTCGAGGCCGATCCCGAGGCGATCGCGATCCTGCTCTTCACCAGCGGGACCACCGGCGTCCCGAAGGCCGCCGTGCTGCGGCACAAGCACCTGGTCTCGTACATCCTGGGCAGCGTCGAGTTCGGCGGGGCGGGCGAGGACGAGGCGGCGCTGGTCTCCGTGCCGCCGTATCACATCGCCGGCATCGCGTCGGTCCTCTCGAATACCTACGCCGGGCGCCGGGTGGTGCAGCTCCCGTCGTTCGGAGCCGAGAGCTGGCTCGAAGTGGCGCGGGCGGAGCGCGTGACGCACGCGTTCGTGGTGCCGACCATGCTCGCGCGCATCCTCGATGCTCTCGGCGACGCGCCCGCGAACCTGCCGAACCTGCGCGCGATCTCGTATGGCGGCGGCATGATGCGGCTGCCGGTGCTCGAGCGCGCCATGCGCGCGTTCCCGACGACCGACTTCACCAACGCCTACGGGCTCACCGAGACGAGCTCGACGATCGCGGTGCTCGGGCCCGAGGATCATCGCGCCGCGATGGCGAGCGGCGACCCGGCCGTGCGCCAGCGTCTGGTCTCGGTCGGCCGGCCGCTCCCGAGCGTGGAGGTGCAGGTCCGCGATCCCGAGGGGCGCGCGCTCGGCGCAGGGGAACACGGCGAGGTGTACGTGCGCGGCGAGCAGATCGCCGGCGAGTACCTCGGCCGCGCGAGCAGCGTCGAGGCGGAGGGTTGGTTCCCGACGCGCGATGGCGGCTTCATGGACGCCGACGGCTACCTGTTCCTCGAGGGCCGCGTGGACGACGTGATCGTGCGCGGCGGCGAGAACCTGTCGCCCGGCGAGATCGAAGAGGTGCTGCTCGAGCACCCGGCCGTCGCCGAGTGCGCGGTCGTCGGGATGCCGGACGAGCAGTGGGGCGAGGCCGTCGCGGCCTTCGTCACCTTGCAGCCGGGCGCGGCCGCGACGACCGAGGCGCTGCAGGAGTGGGTGCGCGCTCGACTGCGCTCGTCGCGCATGCCCGCGCGCGTGGAGTTCCGCGCAGAGCTCCCCTACAACGAGACCGGGAAACTTCTTCGGCGGCAGCTCCGCGCGGAGCTCGCCGCCGAGCACTCCCAACCCACGATGAGGAAGCCATGACGACCTTTCACGACTTCTCGGCCAGGACGATCGACGGTGACACGCGCGAGCTCTCCGGCTGGAGCGGTAAGGCGCTGCTGGTGGTGAACGTGGCCTCGCGCTGCGGACTCACTCCGCACTACGCGGGGCTGCAGAAGCTGTACGAGAGCTACGGCCAGCGCGGGCTCGAGGTGCTCGGCTTCCCGTGCAACCAGTTCGGCGCGCAGGAGCCGGGGACCGACGTCGAGGTCAAGGAGTTCTGCACCAGGAACTACGGAGTCACGTTCCCGCTGTTCTCGAAGATCGAGGTGAACGGAGACGGGCGCCATCCGCTCTACCGCTGGCTCACCTCCGAGCAGGCGGCTCCCGAGGGCGCGGGCGACATCAAGTGGAACTTCACCAAGTTCCTCGTCGATCGGAACGGGAAGCTGCTGGCGCGCTTCGGTCCGCGCACGGAGCCCGAGGCGCCGGAGCTGGTCTCGGCGGTCGAGAAGGCGCTGTCGTAGCGGCGCCGGCCGCCAGCCCGAGGAGCGCGTTCGCGCTCGACGGCGCGATCGAGGCCTTGTGCGCGCCGGGAGCCCGCGAGCGCTTCGCCACGCTCGCGGGTGAGCCGCTGCTGGTCGTCGATCTGGCGACCGCCGCCGACGCCGGAGCCGACCGGCTCGCCGTGGCACGCGCCGCGCTGGCAGAGCTGCCGTGCGTCACGCTGGCGCTGCACGCGCGCGCGCCTTCGCATGCAGGCGCCGCGCTGGCGGACCGCTTCGACGTGGTCGCGGCATCCGACGCCGAGCTGGCGCAGATCCGCGCCGGAGTCGAGCACTCGCCCCTCGCGTCGCTCGCACTGGTCCAGCTGCTGCGGCTCTCCGAGGGGCTCGATGTCGCGGGCGGGCTGGTCGTCGAGTCACTCGTGTACTCCACACTGCAGGCCGGACCGGAGTTCGCCGCGTGGCGCGCCAGCCGGCCGCCTCCGAAGCTGCGCGAGGGTCGCGGACCCGCGGTGCTGGTGCGGCGCGAGGGCGACCGCCTGCAGCTCGCGCTGAACCGGCCCGAGAAGCGCAACGCCTTCTCCGCAGAGATGCGCGACGCTCTGGCCGAGGCGCTCGAGCTCGCCGCCAGCGACGCCTCGATCCGCGAGGTGACGCTCTCCGGTGTCGGCGCCGCCTTCTGCAGCGGCGGCGACCTCGACGAGTTCGGCAGCTTCCCCGATCCCGCGACCGCACACGCCATCCGCACCACGCGCAGCCCCGCTCGCCTGCTCGCCGCCTGCGCCGACCGCGTGCGTGTGGCAGTACACGGCGCATGCGTCGGCGCCGGCATCGAGCTCCCCGCCTTCGCCGCCCACGTCTCCGCCGCGCCCGACGCCTTCTTCATGCTCCCCGAAGTCGGCATGGGCCTCGTCCCCGGCGCCGGCGGCAGCGTGAGCCTCCCCCGCCGCATCGGCCGCCAGCGCACCGCGTTCCTCGCGCTCACCGGTGCGCGCATCGACGCGACCACCGCGCTGCGCTGGGGCATGGTGGATGGGATCGGCCCGCGGGAGCTCTGATACGCTGGCCGCGACATGCCGCCCCGCGCGTTGTCGCATCTGCGGATCTGCGATCTGACCGGGCAGCTCGCCGGGGCGGGGGCCACGCGCTTTCTCGCGGCGTTCGGGGCGCAGGTGATTCGGATCGAGGATCCGACCAACCAGGGGCGCTGGGACATCCTGCGCGGGATGCCGCCGTACAAGGACGAGCGGCGCGGGATCGATCTCGGCGGTGCGTTCAACAACCACAACGTCGAGAAGCTCGGGATCACGCTCGACCTGCGCACCGCGCGAGGCAAAGAGCTGTTCCGCGAGCTGGTGCGGATCTCCGACGTGGTCTCGGAGAACTTCGCAGCCGGCGTGATGGCGCGGCTCGGCTTCGGCTACGCCGGGCTGCGCGCGCTGCGCGACGACATCGTCTACGTGTCGAGCTGCGGCTTCGGGCACAGTGGGCCGTACCAGAGCTTCAAGACCTGGGGTCCGATCGTGCAGGCGGTGTGCGGGCTGACCTTCACATCGGGGCTGCCCGAGCAGCCGCCCGCCGGCTGGGGCTACTCGTACATGGACCACACCGGCGGCTACTACATGGCGATCGCGATCCTGCTGGCACTCGTGCATCGCGAGCGCACGGGCGAAGGCCAGTGGGTCGATCTGGCGACGACCGAGGCGGGCGCCACGCTGCACGGCCCCGCGATCCTCGACTACACCGTGAACGGTCGCCCGTCGCGGCGGCCCGGGCAGCCGCACTCCAACCGGAGCCACACGCCGCCGATGGCGCCGCACGGGATCTTCCCCGCGCAGGGCGAGGACGCGTGGGTCGCGATCGCCTGCCGTGACGACGCGGACTGGAACGCGCTCGCTGGCGTGGTCGGCGCGGACTGGACACGCGACGCGCGCTTCGAACAGCTCGGGGGTCGCCTGGCGCACCAGGACGAGCTGGAGCGGCTGCTCGGTGCGTGGACGCGCGCGCGCGACGCACGCGACACCGCCACGGCGCTGCAGCGCGCGCGCGTTCCCGCGACCCCGGTGCAGCGCCCCGGCGAGCGCATCGACCAGGATCCGAACACCTCGGCCTGGGGCCTGTGGCCGACGGTGAAGCACACCGCGATCGGCGACGTGCGCGTGGACGGCCTGCCCGTGCACTTCTCCGAGACGGACTGGGAGATCGCGCGCGGCGGACCGTGCCTCGGCGAGCACAACGAGCGCGTGTTCGGCGAGCTGCTCGGACTCGCACCCGCCGAGCTCGCCGAGCTGCGCCGCGAGGGCGTGATATGAGCGACGCGGCAAGCGCGAAGCGCGCGCAGCGAGGCGGTCCTCCGCCGAGCGAAGGCCGCTTGGCGACAGCCATCGCGGCTCAGGCGCGCCCTGGAGCGCTCGACGGCCTGCGTGTGATCGAGCTCTCGAGCGAGATCGGCGCCTTCGCGGGCAAGCTCCTCGCCGACATGGGCGCCGAGGTGATCGCAGTGGAGCCGCCCGGCGGCGACGCCATGCGCCGCTACCCGCCCTTCCTCGAGGACCAGCCCGGTCCGGAGCGCAGTCTGTACTGGTGGCACTACGCGACGAGCAAGCTCGGCGTCGTGCTCGACCTCGAGACCGAGCCCGGGCGCGACGCCTTCCGCCGGCTGGTCGCGAGCACGGACTTCCTGCTCGAGTGCGAGCCTCCGGGCCGGCTCGCGCGGCTCGGGCTCGACTACGCCGATCTGTGTCGCTCCAACCAGCGCCTGATCCAGCTCTCGCTCACGCCGTTCGGCCGCTCGGGACCGCGCGCCGACGAGCAGGCGACGGACCTGACGCTCCTCGCGGGTGCGGGCCCGGCGTGGAGCTGCGGCTACGACGACCACACGCTCCCGCCGGTGCGCGGCGGCGGCAACCAGGGCTACCAGACCGGCTGCCACTTCGCCGTCATGTCCGCTCTCGTCGCCTGGCTGGCGCGCGAGAAGAGCGGGCGCGGCCAGCAGATCGACGTGAACCTGCACGCCGCCTCGAACGTGACCACCGAGGCCGCGAGCTACGACTGGCTCGTCGCGCGCAGGACGGTGCAGCGCCAGACCGGACGCCACGCCGCGCACGTGCCGACGATGGAGACGCAGGAGCGCTGCGCCGACGGCCGTCACGCCAACACGGGAGTGCCGCCGCGCACCTCCGAGCAGTTCGGCGCCGTCCACGCCTGGCTGGTCGAGCTCGGCCTGGTCGACGCGTTCCCCGAGGCCTTCCTGCTCGAGATGGGGCAGGCGCGCGAGCGCATCGACCTGTCGCGCGTCCTCGAGGACGAGGAGCTGCGCGCGATCTTCGGCGCCGGTCGCGCAGCGCTCTCGTTCATCGCCCGGCGTCTCTCGGCCTACGATTTCTTCGTCGGCGCGCAGCGGCGCAACATCCCGGTCGGCGCAATCTACGCTCCGGAGGACCTCATGAACGATCCGCATTTTCTGGAGCGCGGCTTCCCGACGCCGGTGGAGCACCCCGACCTCGGACGCAGCTTCGTGTACCCCGGCGCGCCCTATCACCTGCCCGCCAGCCCCTGGCGCATCTCGCGGCGCGCGCCGCACCTCGGCGAGCACAACTCGCAGGTGCTCGGCGCGCTCGGCCTCTCGCCGCAGGAGATCGCGGCGCTCGCGCGCTGACGCGAGTCCCGAGCGTCAGACGCCGTCGAGGTGCGCGCGCACCTCGGCATCGACCAACCCTTCGCGACGCGCGCGCGCCGCGGCTCGCACACGGATCGCGTGGAACAGCGCGGCGGCGAGGGCGAGACCTGCGAACGGGACGCCGACCACGGCGATCGTGCCCGGCTCGCCCGCGAGATTCCCGAGGCTGCCGACCGCGGCGCCGATCGCACCCAGGCAGACGGCGACCGCGATCGCGAAGGAGCGCCACGCGTCGCGCCCCAGCACGCCTGCGCCACTCGCCAGTGCGCGTCGCAGCTCGCCCGGCGTGAAGTGATCGAGGAACCAGCCCGTGTCCTCGCCGACGGCGCGCTCCGAGGGCGGGAGCAGGCGGCGGCCAGTGAGCGGGTCGAGCGCGCTCTCGCCGCGGCGGTGGGCGTCGATCCCGTCCTGCACCGCGCGGTGCACGGCCTCGGTCATCGGGAAGCGGATGGAGAGCAGCATCGCGAGCAGCGCCATCGAGGAAGGGGCGAGGCCGTAGATCGCGCGAATCGTCCAGACCACCGTCTCGGACTGGACCTGGTTCCGCTCGAAGCCCACGGCCGCCAGGATCGCGAGCGGAATCGACGCGCTCGGGATCACCGCGAACTTGGTCGCCATCGCCCACAGCGCGCCGTACTGCGCCTCGCGACGCTTTCCGGTGTGGAGCTCGTCGTAGTCGATCACGTCGGCCTGCATGCTCGGCGCCAGGAACTGGCCCGAGCTGAAGCCGGTTCCGGCCCAGACGAGGATCAGGTAGAGCGGCAGCACCGCGGCCTCGCCGGGGAACACGACGGGCAGGAAGTAGAGCGAGAGCGACGCCGACGCGCCGACCACGTAGTGCCAGACCCAGACGTCGCGCTTGCCGAAGCGGCGCGCCAGCGCCAGCCACAGCGGGATCGAGAGGAAGCCCGAGCCGAAGTAGACCAGCAGCAGCGGGCCCGTGCGCTCGAGCCAGTTCTCGAGGCCGAGCACGTACTGCAGGTAGAACGGCAGGAAGATGCCGGGGATCGCGCCCGTCACGCTGCTCGCCAGGTAGCAGCCGAGCAGCACGCGGAACGGGCGATTGCGCAGCACGCGGCGCACGCCCGGGACGAAGGGATTGGGGCGGCGCGTGTAGTAGTCCGGGTTCTCGCGCACGCGCAGCACCAGCCACCAGTAGAGACCGACGAGGAGCACAGCCATCACGAGCGAGAACCAGAAGAACGCAGCGCGTTCGGCCGCGGCGCCCTCCATCCCGCGCCGCTTCAGCGCGCCCGCGAGGATCGACGGCCCGGCCGCGGCGAGCATGGTGCCGAACAGCGCGGCGCCGTCGCGCCACGCGAACAGGCTGGTGCGCTCGTGGTAGTCGCTCGTGAGCTCCGGGCCGAGCCCGTAGTGCGGGATGCCGTAGATCGTGTTCAGCACGAAGAACAGGAAGATCGCCGTCGCGAACCACGCAGCGCCCGCCAGCGGTCCGATTCCTTCGGGCGGCGAGAACAGCATCACGAAGAAGCCCGCGGCGAGCGGCGCGCCGAGGGCGATCCACGGGCGCCGGCGTCCCCAGCGCGTGCGCGTGCGATCGGAGATCCAGCCCATCAGCGGATCGCTGATCGCGTCGAACGCGCGCGCGAACGCCTGCCCCAGTGCGATGAAGCCGAGCGCGACGCCGACGTTGTCGGAGTAGAACTTGGTCATGTGGATCGCGATCGGGATGGCCATGCCCGCCCCGGCGATCGCCGGGAGCCCGTAGGCAAGCTTCACGCCGAGCGGCAGCTTCTTGCCGGCGGCACGCGCTGCGGGCGCCGGCTGCGTCTGGACGGGCTCGGGCTCGACGCTCGCCTGCACGTTCTACCTACGCCCTGCGCCGCGCGCGCAGCCTCGCGAGCACCAGCTCTTCGGACTCGGCCCGCCTCATGCCTCGCATCCTACAGCCTCGAATGGACGCGTGTACGACCCGCCTCTCGCACGACCAGGGCGATACGTAGCCTCTAGGATTCGGCGCCGATGACTCCGGCCTTCCCGATGATCGGGATCAGCTGGAGCGGTGCTCGATACAGCCTCGGGAACTCCACCATGATCATCCTCTCGCCGGAGCTTCCACGGACGACGAGCTTGAGCCACATCCGCAGCTCCGCTGCGTCATCGTCGTCTCTCCAGATGTCGAGCGAGGCTCCAGGAGCGAGCGCGCCGAAGCGCAGGCCGGGCGCTGTGGCGCTTCCGTAGTCGCCCCACTCGTACCCCACTTCCAGCAGCCTCGCGGACTCGATCGCCTCGGTCGAGTCGTTGACCAGATGGAACGCCCAGAACTCGCCGTTCTCGGGCGGCTTCAGCGGGACTGCGGCGACGAAGAGGCGATCGAAACGCGTCGCTCCGGCGCGGGAGTCTAAGGGCACGTTCCTCGCTCGAATCTCATCCTGCTTCTCACCGGACATGCCTCCTCTCGACCGGCCGGACTCGCTCCGATTCGACGAGGCCCCACGGACAGGGCGTTCGTTTCGAGCGAACAATGTTCGTTCGCGACCCTGACGTAGAATCCCCGCTGGCCCATGAGCCTGGTCGTCGCCTACTCATCCAAGAGCGCTTGGACGCTCCCGGAGATGCTCCGCGCGCTCGCCACCAGCGGCCGCGGAGTCTCGTGACCGCCGCGTCGAACTCTTCCTGCGTGACGAAGTCTGTCTCCGGGTCCACAGTCATGACGACCCGCGTCAAGTAATCCAGGTTGCGCAAGAACTCGCCGGTGTCCCAGTCGTACGCGAGGCAATCCATGCCACCGTCGGGGGTCGCCACGAGCTTCACCGGTCGCGCGCCGCAGATGCAATAGCACGTGCTCGGGACCCGGCTCTAGGTTCCCGCTGGCGCTTGCGATCGGAGATGCCGACCCCGCCTGAGCTACTGCCGGGTGACAATCGCCCGCCGTGCGAGAGCGAGGGCCAGCACGCCGACGGTAGCGAGCACGAGGTTTCCCGGCTCTGGAACGGTGACGTTGTCGAGGTGGAAGTTCGCGGAGCTCGAGTACACAGAGACGTCTTGAATGGGTAGGTCCGTGATGACCCCGAAGAACGCGCCGGGGTAGCCCAGACTGAAAGTCTGTTGGATCTGATTGGCGGCGATGTCGGTCACGACGACGGTGTTGGTCGTCGACACGCCCCCGGTGAAGATGTCGAACGCGACGAAGTCGGTAGCGCCCGCTACGTCGAAGTAGAAGTCATCGTCTGCGGACGGAAGCGGACTCGGGACGATGATGGCGCGAGAATCCAGAACGCTGATGTTCGCATCCTCGATTCGCAGACGCGGGAGGGTGAAGCCGCTGCTGTTCAGCGTACCCTGGGTGGACACGAAGCTGACCCCGTCGATGGCGAACGTGCAAGGCGCGACCACGGAGGGCGGCACGGGGAGGACCTGGATCGGGCACAGCTCCTGCGGCGCCACGCTCTGGAACGTGATGATCGTCTGCGGCCCGGTTGCCGCGTCGAATGCGGCACGGCTGGTGAAGAACACGGGTGCAGCCGACGCAGAACCGAGCTGCAGCCCGCCGAGAATGGACACCACTCCAACCACGAGACTGCGGCCGAGATATTTCATTCGCGCGTTCCACCTTGGTTGATCGGACGTTACGCGCTTCTCGACCATGCTCGTACAGTTGGGACGCTCCGGTCAAGCCCGAGGCTACGCGCTCTTGCGACCACGGGCGCGCACGCGTGGGGCGTCGAGCTTTTGCACGAGTGGCTTCGGAGCGACGAGCCGATACGCGCCCGCCATGAGCTCTCGCAGCATCCTCCAGTCGATGCGGCGATCGGCGCGCACCGCGATCCAGCGCCGGCCACCGTGCTTCGACGGCAGGAAGCGCGGGTCGCCGGCGAGGACTTCGTGCTCGAGCTCGTCGACGCGCGCCCAGATGCAGGGCACGCCCGCGGTCTCGTGGAACGCCGCGAAGATCTTCTTGCCGGCGCGGAAGTTGGGATGACCCCAGGTCCGCGTCTCGTACGCTTCGGGTAGAGAGAGTCAGATCTCGCGCAGCTTCGCGAGCACGCGGACCTCAGACTCGGCCGATCTCGTCATCCGCTTCCGAGCGTACTCCGTCAGGCGACGTGTGCCGAAGCTGGCGTTAGCAGGCCTCGAACAGCGAGGCGAAGCCCTGGCCGCCGCCGACGCACATCGTGACGATCCCGTAGCGCTTCTTCTCGCGCCGGAGCTGGCGCAGCAACAGGCCCGTCAGGCGTGAGCCGGTCATGCCGAACGGGTGACCGATCGAGATCGAGCCGCCCGTCGCGTTGAGCTTCTCGTTCGGAATCTCGAGCGTGCGCTGGCAGTACAGGAGTTGCGAGGCGAACGCCTCGTTCAGCTCGACCAGGTCGATGTCTTTCATCGAGAGACCGTGGCGCTTGAGCAGCTTCGGCACCGCGAACACCGGTCCGATGCCCATCTCCTCGGGACCGCAGCCCGCGACGGCGCTGCCGCGGTAGATGCCGAGCGGCCGCAGGCCCGCCCGCTTCGCGCGCTCCGCCGACATGAGCAGCGTGGCCGACGCGCCGTCGGAGAGCTGCGAGGCGTTGCCGGCCGTGACGCTGCCGCTCTCGTTGAACGACGGCTTGAGCTTGGCCAGGCCCTCGAGCGTGGTGTCGGGGCGGTTGCACTCGTCGCGGTCGACCAGGGCGTCCTCCTCGCGCGGCTCCTCGCCCTTGTTCTGCACGGCGCGGCGCACCTTCATCGGCGCGATCTCCTCGGCGACCCAGCCGTTGGCGACGGCCTTCGCGTAGCGCTGCTGACTCTGCAGCGCGTAGCGGTCCTGATCCTCGCGCGAGACCTTGTACTTCGACGCGACCAGCTCGGCGGTCACGCCCATCGGGTGGTACAGCCCCGGGAAGCGCTCGCGCGCGGCAGCGTTCACCAGGCGCTTCGTGTTCTGCGTGCCGTCCTGCATCATCGTGATCGTCTCGACGCCCGCGCCGATCGCGACCTCCGCGCCTTCGTGCAGGATGGCGTGCGCGGCCATCATCACGGCCTGCGAGCCGGACGAGCAGAAGCGGTTCACCGTCGTCGCCGCCACTTCCTTCGGGAAGCCCGCCGCCAGCGCGGCGATGCGCGACAGGTTCATGCCCTGACAGCCCTCGGGCAGGCCGCAGCCGGTGATCACGTCCTCGATCTCGGCGGGATCGAGCTTCGCGCGCGCGACGACTTCGCGCAGCGTGTGCGCCAGGTAGTCGGCCGGCTCGGTGCGGTTGAACGAGCCGCGGTGGGCCTTGGTCATTCCGGTGCGAACGCTCTCGACGATGACGGCTTCACGGGGCATGCGGGACTCCTTGGCTTGGGTGCGAGGGACCAGTGTATAGGCCGCGCGGCGCGTTCCCGTCAGGGCGCGAGTCGCTCGACCAGCCGCAGCAGCGTGGGCTCACCCGGCATGAGCGCGGTGAAGCGATCGGAGAAGCCGTACTTCGCGCGGAAGGCCGCTTCGATGCGCGCGGCGAGCGCGGGATCGGTGACCGGCTCGGCGCGGAGCGCGTGAGCGGCGCCGCCGATCCGCAGCACCGCGTTCGGATCGCGCTCGAGGTTCGCGAGCCAGCGCGTGCCGCTGGTGCGCACGAACCCGGCGCCGTCCACGACCACGAGCCAGAGCTTGGTCTCGCGCACGTCGCCGTCCGCGTCGCGCGTGACGATCTCGGGAACTTCCTCGTCGGCCACGCTGGCCCACGCGACCGGCACGGTGGCGTCGGGCGGCGGAGGAGTCGAGGCACAGCCGGCGAACAGACCCAGGATCACGACCGCGAGCGGATTGCGCATCGCGGCACAGCCTACACTGGCGGCACCCGCGAAAGGAGCCACCGTGGCCGATCTCGACAAGCTCGAAGCCCTGTTCAAGAACCTGTTCCCCGGTCTCCTCGGGATCCGCTTCCTGTAGGCGGAGCCCACGCGGTCTCGAGCCCGGCGCGGGCACCACCACGATCGAGTCGAAGACCAACTTCCTGGCCGAGGTCATGGCGGGCCTGTTCCAGGGCAAGTCGCCCGCAGAGCAGGAGGCGCTGCTCGCGACGCTGGAGCGCGCCGGCAGCGCGCTGTACCCTCGAGCGCCGGCGCACGCAACTCTAGGCGGCGACGGCGGTCAACTTCGGATCCGGCGGGACCGATACCGCCGACGTGCCCGCGCCGCGCACCCAGTTCCCCGGCACCGAGCTGCGGCAGCGCTACCAGCGCGCGCGCAAGCTCGACCTGGCGGCGCAGACCGCGGAGTGCATCGACTATCTCGGTGATCCGGAGGTGCTCGTCGGCGAGTTCGTTGACTCCTACTGTGCGGTCGACGAGCTGACCAGCGCGCGCGCGACGGGCGCGCCGATCGCGACCAAGCCACCCGCGGACGACGAGCTCGTGCTCGAGCACTTCTACCCGGGCCGCGTGATCGAGATCGCAGGCGACCCCATCGCCTTCCGCTGCCTTACGAGCCGCCTGGCGCCGCTCGCAGCCGTGCACGACGCCAGCGACCCCGAGCGCAGTGGCCTCGACTTCCTGGCCGTCGATTCCCGCGACGAGGCCACGATCCTCGGGGTGACCGAGAGCGAGCACGACTCGAGCCTCTACTTGCTGCTTCTGCGCGCGCTGGCATGCCTGGCCGAGACCGCGCCGGGTGCCCAGCATGCCGCGCTCGAGTCCCGGCTGGAGGTGACGCTGCCCTGGCCGCCGCGCTACGACCTGCATCTGGTGACCTGGGAGCGTGGCGCGGGCACCCCTCCGCTCCCGCTCGACGAGCTCGCACACGACCTCGTAGACGCCTTCATGCAGCGCATTGCCGAGGAGTTCCTGTTCCCGAAGGTGCTGCGCGGGATCACCTGCTTCCGCATGCCCGCCGACGACTTCGCGGGCCAGCTCCAGCTCGCCTGGCGCGTGCGCTGCGATCCCGTTAGCTGAGCGCGCCCGACTGCCGCAGGCGCTCGATCTCCGCGGCGTCGAGCCCGAGCAGGCCGCGCAGGACGGCGTCGGTGTCGGCGCCGAGCAGCGGCGCAGCGGCGCGCACGCCGTTCGGCGAGGCCGCGAGCAGCCACGGAATGCCGGCGTGCGTGCGCACGCCCACCTCGGGATGCGGCAGGCGCGCGAAGAAGCCGCGTGCCTCGAGCTGCGGATCCTCGCTGAGATCCTTGGTGGACATCGACGGGTACGCGGGGACGCCCGCCGCCTGGAGCAGGTGAGCGATTTCGAAGCGGTCGCGCGCGCGCGTCCACGCGGTGAGCCACGCCGAAAGCTCGTCCTCGTTTTGCTTGCGCGCGGCGGCGGTCGCGAAGCGCGGATCGCTGGCGCGGGCCGGAAGGCCGAGCACGCCGCACAGCGCAGCGAACTCCGCGTCCGTCGCGCACGCGATCGCGACCCATGCGTCCTCGCCCGCGCAGCGGAAGCAGTCATGCGGTGAGAGCTGGCGATCGCGGTTGCCGTCGCGCGGGCGCTGCGCGCCGTTCATCGCGTGCTCCATCCACGCTTCCGGCGAGAGGTGCGCCATCGCATCCCAGAGTGCTACGTCGATGCGCTGGCCTTCCCCCGTGCGACGACGCGCGACGAGCGCGGCGCAGATCGCGACGGCCGCGTGGATGCCGGCGTTCGGATCGCCATAGGAGATCCCGATCTCGCTCGGCGGCCCGCCCGCGTACCCCGAGAGCGACGCCAGCCCGGAGAGCGGCGCGATCGCCGGCCCGTACGCCATGTATTCGCGCAGCGGCCCGGTCTGCCCGTAGCCGGAGATCGAGGCGTAGATCAGATCGGGGCGGCTGGCGCGGAGCGTGTCGTAGCCGAGCCCGATCCGGTCCATCACGCCGGTGGCGAAGTTCTCGACGACCACGTCGCAGCTCTGGGCAATGCGGCGCGCGAGCGCGAGTCCCTCCGGATTGGCCAGGTTCGCGAGCACGCTCTGCTTGCCCTGCGCCCACTGGTTGAAATAGCCGGAGCGGTTCAGCCCGGGCTCCATTCCCGCCGGCGGGATCGGGAGCCGACGCCCGAGGTCGGGGCGCGCCGCGGACTCGAGCTTGATCACCTCCGCGCCGAGGTGTGCGAGCTGCAGCGTGCAGAAGGGACCGGCCCACACCCAGGAGAAGTCGGCGACGCGCACGCCCTCGAGCGGCAGCCGGCGCGTGGGTGCGGCGGCGGTGCGCAAGGGTGCAGCGGCGGGCTCGAGCCGATCGCTCTCCGCGTCGTGCTCGCCGTAGAGCGGCGCGGGACGCCGCACCTGCCACCACGGGCGCGTGAGCCGGTACGGTGCGCCCGCGTGCACCAGCTTTCCCGCGCGCGGATGCTCGACCGGCACGAAGAAGTCCCGCGCGCGGAGCTGCTCGTGCTCGGCGAGCGCCCGCATATCGTGGATCGGCGCGAAGCAGATGCGCCGCGCCTGTCCCGCGCGGTAGAGGTCGGCGACCTTCCAGCCGGCGATCCACTCGCCGAGCTGCGCGTGCAGCACGTCCCAGTTGGCGAGCCGCGACGGGAAGTCGGCGAAGATCTCGAGCTGCGCCCACTCCGGGTTGCCCATCAGCGCGACCAGCCGCTCCCACTGGTCCTGCTCGATCGTGCACAGAAAGATCGGCCCGTCGGCGCACTCGAAGATGCCCCACGGCTGCAAGCCGCGGTGACCGTGGCGCGTCGCGACGAGCCCCTGATACGTGTACGCGAAGAAGGCCTGCTCCAGCGCCGAGGCCACGAACGCCTGCGCCGAGAGATCCACGTGCTCGCCGGCTCCCGTCGCGAGGGCGCGGTCGTACGCGGCGAGCGCAGTCATCGCGCCGGCGAGCCCGGCCTGCAGGTCGCACTGGCGCTCCGCGGCCTCGAGCGGCGGCGCGTCGGGATAGCGCGACGCCCCCGGCGAGAGGAACGCCCAGCCACCGGCGTTGGCCACGACCAGCTCGGTCGCGCGCCAGTCCGCGCGCGGACCGGTGAGACCGAACGGCGTGATCGAGGCGAGCACCAGCGACGGTCGCTGCTCGCGCAGCCGCTCCCAGTCGAGCCCGCGCTCGGCCATCGCTGCGCGCGGGAAGTCGTGCACGACGATGTCGGCCCACGCGAGCATTCGCTCCAGTCGCGCGCGAGTCGTACGCGCGCTGCGCTTGTTGGTGTGGAGCGCGAGGAACAGGCCGCTCTTCTCGGGATCGGGCCGGCCGCCGGGGAACGGGCCACGCGCGCGCGCCGGGTCGCCGCCCGCCTCCTCGAGCTTCCAGACGTCGGCGCCGAGATCGGCCAGGAGCTTCCCCGCGAAGGCCGGCGCCACTCCGGCGCCGAGCTCGAGCACGCGCACGCCCTCGAGTCCGGCCATCAGACGAGCGCCTTCGGCAGCGGGAGCTGGTACACGCGCGCCGCCGTCTCGTAGAGCACCTTGCGCTGCAGGTCCGGCGCAACTCCCGCGAGCGAGCGCCGGAGCTGTCCGCGCGGATCGGGATACAGACAGGTGGGGTGCGGGAAGTCGGTCTCGAACATCACGTTGTCCCGGCCCACGCGCTCGATCGCCCAGGGCGCGTCCGGCTTCTCGAACCAGAACGAGGCGTAGATCTGGCGCCGGAAGTACTCGGTCGGACGCAGCTTCATGTTGCCACCGTCGGAGATGCTCTCGTTCATCTGGTACTCGCAGGCTTCGAGCAGGAACGGGATCCAGCCGATGCCGCTCTCGACCGAGACGAACTTCTGGCTCGGGAAGCGGTCGAGCAGCCCGCTGAAGATCAGATTGGCGATGCAGCGGCCGTTGTTGAGGAACAGCACGGCCGCGATCGTCGCGATCGAGTGATCGAGCCGCATGCCCCGCCAGACCACGTCGTCGCCGATGCCGCCCGAGCCGATGTGGAAGTTGCACGGCAGCCCGCGCTCCTGCGCACGCGCCCAGAGCGGATCCCAGTGCGGATCCGAGAGGCTCGGCAAGTCCCACTTCTCCGGCGCGTCGGTCATGGTGAAGCCGACCAAGCCCAGCTCGTCGTGGCTGCGCTCGAGCTCGCGCACCGCCGCGGGCAGGTCCCAGAACGGCAGCAGTGCCTGCGGGAACAGGCGCCCATCGCTCGCGCGCTGCATCTCGGCGACCGCGTCGTTGTAGGCGCTGACACAGAACGCGCGCAGCGCCGGGTCCTGCACCCGCAGGAGCGACGCGCCCGCGAAGCCGAGCACGTTCGGGTAGACGATCTGGAGTGCCAACCCGAGCTCGTCCATCGCGCGCAGGCGAGCACCGACTTCGCTTGCGGCGGGCGTCATCTCGTCGAAGCGCGGCAGCGAGAACGTGCCGTAGACCTTGCGGCCGTCCCGGCGGATCACGCAAAGACCGGGCGGCGAGAGCGGCTGACCGTCCGCGACGACCCAGAGCTCGTTGCCGCCGGAGCCGCGAACGACGCGCGGGGCCACGGCCGCGAGCTTCGCCGGCGCGCGCGAGCTCCACAGGTCCGGCGGCTCGGTGAAGTGCGAATCCACGTCGATGATCGGCATGCGGTCGAGGGCTGTCTCCACGTCTGCAGGCCTCCTGACGCGATGCTAATGCCACTGCATCACAGGTTGGAAGGGACTACTTTTTGGCTGTGCCTCGAGCCTGGACGCCCGTCGCCGTCGCGATCGCACTCACCGCCTGCGGTCCCAAGCTCGTGCGCGAGACGGTCTACGACACGGAGATCGCCAAGGTCGAGCTGCGGCACCGGCTAGAGGACGGCAAGCCGGTCCCACGCGGCTACGAGCAGCCGGCCCAGGTCGCGGGCGTGCGCCTGGCGCACATCCTCGCGGCGATCGCGCACGAGTCCAAGCCCGGCGAACGCCGGCCGACGATCCGCTCCGACCACGTGTACGAGCTGGCGGACGGGCTGGCCACCGCGTTCGCGAAGGCGGGGCCCGACGACGAGGTCGTGGCGCTCGCGCGCATGCGCGACCGACGGCTGCAGATCTTCACCGTCGATCGAGTGACGGTGTTCCGCGCCTGGCTCGCGAGCGGCCAGCTCTGGCTCGAGTTCATCTCGATCGAGGAGCAGATCGACCGCGACCAGCGCACGAGCGGCTACGACCTCCCCAGCGAGGTCCCGAGCAGCACGCCGGGCTGGAAGCTCGTGACCGGGATCTCGATGGCCGGGGCCGGGGCGCGCGGGCTGCAGGTCGACTGGCGCGCGGACCAGTGGCGCAAGCCGCTCGACCTGACCGTGCGCAGCGGGCGCTCGCGCCGGCGCACCGTGCTGATGGAGACGCAGGAAGAGGAGGAGCTCGCTCCGTCTCCGCTGCCGGCGAGCGCGAGCGACGCGCAGCTACGCGCGCTCGACCAGCTCGATGCCACGCGGCGCGCAGGCCTGGTGTCCGAAGGGGAGTACCAGCGGCGCCGGCGCCTGATCGTCGAAGGCCGGCTCGAGGAAGCCGGTTACGGGACGCCTTGAGTCGGATCCGGGTCCACATCGACACCGATCCCGGCCTCGACGACCTGATCGCGCTCGGGCTCGCCTTCGCGTCGCCGGAGCTCGAGGTCCTGGGCGTGACGACCGTCGCGGGCAACGTTTCGCTCGACGTGGTCACCGACAACGCGCGGCGCTTCCTCGCGCTGGTCGGCGTGGACGTACCGCTCGGCCGGGGCGCCGCCGCTCCGATAGCACTCAGCGCCGTGCACGCCGCGCAGGTCCACGGCGACGACGGGCGCGCGGGCATCGAGCTGCCCGAGGTGCGCCCGCTCGCGCTGCCCGCGGCGCGCGACGTGCTGCGCCAGAGCCTGCTCGAGCGCGGCGTCACGCAGGTGATCGCGCTCGGTCCGCTGACCAACCTGGCGGAGCTGGCGCGCGAGGAGCCCGCTGTCTTCGCCGGCGCCGAGATCGTCTGGATGGGCGGCGCGCTCGGTCCGGGCAACGCGACGCCGCTGGCCGAGTTCAACGCCTGGGCCGATCCGGCGGCGCTGTCGCTGCTCTTGCACGCGGGAGTCGCGCTGCGGATCGTCCCGCTCGACTGCACGTCGCGGGTGCGCCTGGCCGAGCGCGACCTGCCCGCTCTGGCTTTCGGAGCCGGCGCCGCCGGCCGATGCCTGGAGCGAGCCATGCGCGCGCTGATGTCGATCGAACGCAAGAGCCAGGGCGAGCACGTCGCCTTGCTGCACGATCCGAGTGCTGTCGTCGCAGCCGCTGCCCCCGCGCTGTTCCGCTTCGAGTCGCGCCGACTCGCGGTGTGCGTCGAGGAAGGCGCCGCGCGCGGGCAGCTTCAGCAGGCAAAGGCCGCCAGCGGCCAGGTGCAGTGGGCGCGCGAAGCGGAAGTGGCTCGTATCTCGCGCCTGGTCGTCCAGCGACTCGCCGGCTGGGCGGCAGGCCTCCGTTAGACTCCGCCCGTGCGCGCGTCCCTCATCATCGGCCAGGCCGCCCTGATCGCACTGCTGTGGCTGCTCTGCGCCCGTTTCGCGCCGGCGGCGTGGAAGAGCCGCTCGATCTTCGCACTCAAGCTCTGGCTGACCGGCCTCGCGTTCGCGGTGGTGCTGCTGCACCAGGAAGGCGGGCGCACGCTGTGGGAGACCTTCGGCGAGCTGGTCGCGACGCTCGACGTCTGGACGCTCGTGGGCTTCTCGCTGGTCGCGACCGGTGTGCGGCTGGTCGGGATCGCCGCGAGCATCACGCGCTGGCTCTTGATGCTGCGCGGCCAGGGCATCGAGCTGCCCGCGCGCCACGTGATCGGCGCGTTCTTCATCGGGCGCTTCCTCGGCACGTTCCTGCCCTCGACGCTCGGTCTCGACGGCTACAAGCTCTACGACGCCGCGCGCTTCTCCGGGCGCGTCGTCGAGGTCTCGACGGCGACGGCCGTCGAGAAGCTGCTCGGCATCTCGGGGATCTTCGGCGCCTTCCTGATCGCGCTCCCGCTCGGGGTCTCGATCTTCGGCGAGTACGCGCCCTTGATCGCGGCGGTCGGCGTGCCGATCGCGCTGTCGCCTCTGGTGGCGATCGGGCTCGCGTTCCTGTGGCCGGGACCGGTGCTGGTGCGCTGGCTGCTCTCCCGGCTGCCGCTGCCGACGCTGTCGGGAATGCTGGAGCGCATCGCGGACGGAGCCTCCGCGTACGGCAAGCACAAGCGGCTGCTGCTCGCGGCCTGGGCGCTCTCGCTCGTCTCTCACTTCTTCACCGCCGCGACCTACTACTTCACCGCGCGCGCCCTCGGCGTGACGTCGGAGCAGGCCAACTTCTGGCAGGTCACGTTCGCCTCCTCGATCCAGATCTTCGCGACGGTGATCAGCCCCTTCACGATCGCCGGCGAGGGCATCCGCGAGCTGGCGCAGGGCTACCTGCTGCAGAGCCAGATGACCTTCGCGATCGCGGCGGCCTCGGGCCTGCTCGGCTTCCTGGTCGCGGAGGCGCCCACGCTGCTCGGCGTGATCCCGTGGCTGGCGCGCCGCGAGTCGTACCGGCCGCGCTACGCCCGCGTGGACGGCGTGCAGGTGGACTACGAGGAAGCGGGGCAACGCGCGCGCCGGGCGTCGCAGCGCCGCTCACCGGCGTCGTTCGAGCTGGTCGGAATCGATCTGCTCCCGCAGCGGCTGCGCCAGGGCGCGGGGCTCGGGCTGGCCGCCGGGCTGTACGCAGGCGTGCTGCTCGGGTTCGCGGAAGCGCTCTACCTGCTCGTGCAGGGTAAGGTGACCGACGAGACGCAGGTGTTCTGGATCGCGCCGCTCGGCTACGGCGCACTGTTCGCGGGGCTCGGCGCGCTCGGCGGTGCTTTGCTCGCGGCCCTGCCCTTTCCGCGCCGCTTCCTTGCGCGCGCGATCCCACCGCTCGGACTGGTCGCGTGCACCGTGCCGTTCGGCAGCCTGGCCGCGCTCTTCTTCCTGTACCGCGACGTGCACGCCGAGCGCATGCCGCCGCTCGCGGAGCTCCTGTGGGTGTCAGGCGGCGCGCTGCTCGCCGCGGCGGCGCTCTGGTTCGTGGTCTGGCTCGCGCTCGCGACGCCGTTGCGTGCGCTGCTGCGTGCTCCCGCCGCGCTGGTCGCGGTCGCGCTGCTCGTCGCGGGAGCAGGCGCGCTCGGCGCGGTCGCGGGCCCGCGCGTCCTCGACGCCCCGCGCGCTGCCCAGCCCGTGCCCCCCGCGCTGCGCGACGCGCCCAACGTGCTGTTCGTGGTGATCGACACGCTGCGCGCGGACGAGCTTGCCGCCTACGGCGGCAAGCACACGCGCACGCCGACGCTCGACCGCATCGCCACGGAGGGGACGGTATTCCGCGCCTTCGCGCAGGCGTCGTGGACCAAGCCCGCGGTCGCTTCGCTCCTGACCTCGCTCTATCCGAGCAGTCACCAGGCGCTGCACAAGCCGTCGCAGCTTCCCGACTCGGTCGACACGCTGGCCGAGGTGCTCGCGGCCTTCGGCTACACCACCTGCGGCATCGTCACCAACGTGAACCTGGCCCCGAGCTTCAACTTCCAGCAGGGCTTCGACGAGTACGTCTACCTGGCACCCGACTACCTGTTCGGGCTGGCGGAGTCGAGCTCGCGCAGCCTGCTGTACGAGGTCGCGCGGCGCGTGTACGGGCGCGTGGTGCGCGGCGTGCGCCCGGGTCAGGCGTACCAGCCGGCCGAAGTCGTCAACGCGCGCGCGGTCGAGTGGCTGGATCGGCACGCGGCCGAGCGCTTCTTGCTGTACCTGCACTACATGGAGCCGCACGACCCGTACTTCACGCACCCCGACGACGGCCAGGCGGTCGCGCGCGCAACCACACCGCGTCCCGACCCGTCGCAGGCAGCGGAGCTGCGCCGGCGCTACCGCGGCGAGATCGACTACCTCGACGCGCGCCTCGCCGACCTCACCGCCGAGCTCGAGCGGCGCGATCTCTGGCGCGACTTGCTCGTCGTCGTGACTGCCGACCACGGCGAGGAGTTCCAGGACCACGGCGGCTGGTGGCATGGCCAGACACTCTACGACGAGCAGATCGGCATTCCCCTGCTCGTCCGCTGGCCCGCGGGCCGGCGCGGTTCGGGGCCGCGCTGGGACTCGCAGGTGCGCGCGATCGACATCGCTCCCACCCTTTTGAGTTTTCTGGGCGCGCCGGTGCCGCCGGCGATGCAGGGCGACGACCTGCTGCGCCAGCCCGAGCGCGAGCGCATCGTCTTCGCCGAAGAGGACCACGAGGGCAATCAGCTCGAAGCGCTGCGCAGCGCCGAGTGGAAGCTCTTGCGCGCGAACAAGGGCAACCCGCGCGGCCTCGAGGAGCAGGAGCTCTACGACGTGAAGGCGGACCCGCGGGAGCGCGAGAACGTCGCGCGCCGCCAGCTCGGCCAGGCGCGTGCGCTCGACCAGCAGCTCGAGCGTCACGTGCGCGCCGCGCGGGCGCAGTCGCGCGAGGCGCAAGTCACCACGCTCGACCGCAGCGAGTGCGAGCGCCTCAAGGCTTTGGGATACGTCGAAGAGTGCGGCCCCTGAGCGTGAGCGCCTTCCTCTGCGACCTGCACGTGCATTCGACGGCTTCCGACGGAGTGCTCGAGCCACAGGCGGTGGTCGAGGCAGCCGCGCGCGCCGGGGTGAGCGCGTTCGCGCTCACGGATCACGACACGGTCGCGGGCGTGGCAGCGGCGCAGGCGCGCGGGAGAGAGCTCGGGATCGAGGTGCTCGCCGGCGTCGAGATCTCGGTGGTCGAGGAAGCGGGTCGGCGCCAGCTCCACGTGCTCGGGCTCGGCGTGGATCCCGAAGCTTCCGGCTTCGGCGCGCGGCTCCAGGGCCTCGCCGCCGCCCGGCGCGAGCGCGGTGCGGAGATCGTGCGGCGGCTGCGGGCGCAGGGCGTCGACGTCGCGCTGGAGAGCGTCGTGGCGATCGCGGGCAAGGGCAGCGTCGGGCGCCCACATGTCGCGCGCGCGCTCGTCCTTGCCGGCCACTGTCGCGACGTGAACGCGGCGTTCGACCGCTGGCTCGGGCGTGGCCGCCCGGCGTTCGTGCCCTCCGCCGAGCTCTCGGCGTTGGAGGCGATCGCCCTGGTGCACAGTGCCGGCGGGGTCGCCTCGCTCGCGCACCCACTGCGCTCGATCGGCGTGGATGCCCCGGGGGGCTTTGCCGCGTTCGTGTCGCGCTTGGTGAGACAGGGCCTCGACGCGCTCGAGCTCTCGCACCCGAGTCACGGCCCGTCGGAACGCAAGCGCATTCGCGGCCAGCTGAACCGCTTCGAGCTGCTCGCCACCGGCGGCAGCGACTTCCACGGCGACGACCCCGCGATCAGCCTGGGCCGCGGCCGCGGCAACATCGCCCTCGGCCGCGACGTCTGGGACGCCCTGCGCGTCCGCGTGTTACAACACTCCGTGTAGGGGATTGGCCGCCCGGCGACGTGCCCGGCTTCCCCGTGTCGGCGGAATCAATGTAGCTGCCAACGTCAACGGCGTGACGCTCGACCTGAACGGTTTCGAAAGGGGCAACGCTTGCCGGGTCGATCGGGTCATCACCACCTCGAACAGGATCCACGGCATCACGACTGGCGCGTTCGCACACATCACCGGCTTGCGTACCCACCACAACGGCGTGCTCGGGATCACGGTCGCGAGCGCGTCCGTCGTCGACCAGAGCTTCTCGGATTCGAATGGCTCGACGGGCATTAGCGCGGGGACCGGATCGATCGTCCTAGGGAGCAGCGCCTCCGGCAACGGCTCGGTCGGGATCCTCTCAACCGGGTCGGCCGTAGTGCGCGGCAGCAGCGCGATCGGCAACGGGATGCCGACCTGCCCGTAGCTCTCACTTCGGATCGAGCGCGAGGCGGAAGACCGGCTTCCCGTAGCCGTCCACGATCTCGGCGACGAGGCGCCCGCCCGTGTCGATTTCGAGCGCGCCGAAGTTGAACCAGCGGCGCGCCTCGTCGAGCGTCGCGACCTCGAGCGGCTTCAGCGCGGCGTGGAGTGCGAGGCGTTCGGGGTGGAACGTCTCGTCGAACACCTCCGTGCGCCAGAGACCCGCCCAGAGCGGGCCCGTCGCCAGCTCGAGCAGCTGGAGCTCTGGGCTCTCCTCGAGGGGCCGGTAGCGGAACACCGCGCCGAAGTGCACGTCTGTGGTGATGAAGACCAGATTCCGCACGCGCGCGGCCGCGAGCGTCTCGAAGATGGCGCGAAGCTCGCGCTCGTAGCCGGTCTCGGTGCCGTGGCTCGCCCAGCCGTCGCGCGCGTCCTTGCGGGCGCTTCCCGTCGGCAGTGAGATCGGAACGCTCGACACCACGACTTTCCAGGTCGCATCGGAATCGACCAGGCGGCGCTCGAGCCACACGCGCTGCTCGCGGCCCAGCATGGTCTTGGGCGCGTCCGCGGCGTCGGGCGCGCGATCGCTGTCGCGATACTGGCGCGTGTCGAGCACGAGCAGCTCCAGGTGCTTGCCCCAGCGCAGCGCGCGATACAGCCGCGCTGGAGTCTCGTCGCTCTCGGGCACAGGGTTGTACTCGATGAATGCCCGGAGCGCGACGGGGAGCAGGTGCGCGCCCGCGGCGTACGGCGCCTCCTCGCGCGTGTCGTCCTGCGGGCCGGCGTCGTTCAGCGTCTCGTGATCGTCCCAGACCGCCACGTAGGAGGTCTGCGCCATCAGACGCTGGAACGGCGCGTCCTCGCGGTTGTAGCGCCAGTGCGCGCGAAAGCCGTCGAGGTCGGTCGCGTAGGTGACGCCGAGCGGAACCTGCGCGTTGCCGTACTGGCCCCGCGCGCTGCAGCCCGAGTCGGCGTAGATCATGTCGCCGAGACCCACGAAGAAGTCGGGCGAGCGCCGGGCGATCTCGTCGAAGATGGCGTAACCGGTCTCGGCGTCGCGGCAGGCATCCTGCCCACCCACGTCGCCGCCGAAGACGAAGCGCACCGGCGCGGGATCGTCCGCGCGCGGCGCGGTCACGAACGCGCCGCTCCACGGCGCATCGGAGCCTCCGAAGCGATAGCGGTAGCGCGTGCGCGGCTCGAGTCCGTGCACCTCGAGCTTGACGGTCAGATCGCGCTCCGCCGCCGCCTGCCCGACGGCGCCCAGCGCGTGCCGGCCACTTTCGTCGCGCAGCTCCACGCGCACCGCGCCTGCCGCGGCCGCGCGCGCCCAGAGCAGCGCAGCGTCCGCCGTCACGTCGCCGACCAGCGCGGATTCGACTGCGTGTCCCGGGAGCCCGGAGCGGGGCGGAACCTGCGGACCGGCTGCGACGCAGCCGGCGAGGAGCGCCCCCACTCCGATCCACGCAGTCCCTCGCATGCCCGGTAGCGTACCTAGACGCCGTAGAGCGCGCGCCGCGCGATCTCGAGCTCGCGCGGTCCCACGCAGAGCTCGTTCGCGCAGGAGTACCAGAGCTCCTGCTCGACCACGAAGGACGGCAGGCGGCGCAGGCTGGCCTCGATCTGCTCCCAGCGCACGTCGAGCGCGTCGGGACGAGAGCGCGTGCGCGCGGTTTCCACGATGGCGCGGACGCGCGCGGGGTCGTTCTGCTGCAGCGCGGACATGAGCAGCACCCCGAGTGTCACGAGCTCGCCGTGCAGCAGGCTGCAGCCGGTCACCTCTTCGAACGCGTAGGCGAAGAAGTGCTCCGAGCCCTCCTCGAAGCGCGCGTGCCCGAGTGCGTGGCAGCGCCAGCCGATGTCGCGCAGACACTCCATCAGCCGCACGATCCCCTCGTCGCGTCCAGCCGCCAGGAGCGGCGCGAGCTGCTCGAGCTCGTCGAGATAGGCGCGCGCGGCGGCCGCGGCTTCGTCGTCCCACTCCGGTCCGACACCGCGCCTCCTGGCGAGCGCCCAGTCGTGGAGCGCGGTGTGACACGAAAGCACGTCGCCGATCCCCGCGCGCACCAGCTCGGGCGGCGCCGAGGCGACGAGGTCGAGGTCCACCAGGACCTGCTCGGGGACCGCGTCGCCCTCGTAGCGGACGCCGCCGCGCTCGCGCAGCGCCGTCGCGCGCGTGAAGCACGCGTCGACCGAAGGCAAGCTCGGGACCTGGTAGAGCGGCAGCCCGAGGCGCCACTGGAGCCACTTCGCGGTGTCCATGGCCGAGCCGCCGCCGATCCCCACCACGGCGTCGAGCGGCGGTAGCTCCGCGACCAGGCGCTCGAGCGCGGCGCGGTGCAGGTCGCCCGCCATCACCACCCGCAGCGGCGCGCGCCCGAGACGCGGCGCGACCCATGCCCAGGGCTCGGGCTGCGTGACCGCGACCCAACGGCCGAGGCCGCTCGCGAGAGCCGTCACGAGATCGCGGCCGTAGACGGTCGGGAAGCCTGAGGCCTCGATCACGCCCGCCGCCCGAGCGTCTGCAGCAGACCCGCGAGCCCGCCGAAGCGCACGACTCGGAACTCCTCCGCCGCGCGCAGCCCGTGCCGCTTGCCGGCGCGTTCCGCGGCGCCGCGCAGCAGGAGCTCGGCGAGCGGTCCGGGGTCGCCAGCGCGCGCCTGGTCGAGCAGCGGCACCTGCCAGCCGCCGGTGCGAGCCTGCAGCCGCAGCTGCTCGGCGGCGTTGCGCAACGGAGTCACATGGGCGCGGGCGGCCGCGAGCTTGCGTTCCAGCGTACCGGAGATGTCGACGACGTCGGTCACCTCACGAACCGGTCGCCCGAAGTACCAGCGCTCGAACGCGCCGTGCGGCGCGAGGCCCTGCGCGAAGTGCGCCGGATGGTGTTTGTCGAACTGCGCGGTCCAGAACGACTCGTCGGCGGCGCGGGCGACCACCAGATGGTCCTGGTTGTCCTCGCCGACACCGCTGTACGGGTCGAAGCTCACGAGCGCGTACGGGCGCCAGCTGCGCACCTGGCGGATCAGGTGTTCGCGCAGCTCGACCTCGCTCGCGTCCGCGAGCACGTCGGTGCGGTAGCCGAGATCGACGAGCTGGTGCACGCCCAGGATCGCCGAGGCCTCGCGCAGCTCGCGCGCGTTCGCCTCGAGCGTGGCGGCCTCGTCGAGCGCAACGGAATCCCAGCGATCGTCGGTCACGCGTACCACGACGACGCGCCAGCCGGCCTCGCTCCAGCGAGCCACCGTGCCGCCGAGAAACAGCGCCAGGTCGTCGGCATGCGCCACGACGATCAGCACCACGCGCTCGTTTCCCGGCTCGATCTCGACGACGGACGCCATCCGCGCCGCTCATTCCAGCGTGGCGTGGCGGCGAGGATCCCTGTTGCGATGCAGCATGCGGCGATCTTCGTGCAGGCGCCGCCGATCGGTCAATGCTCGCCGAAGAGCGCCTGCCACGCGTCGCCGACCACGGGGGCGCACCGCGATCTCGGCGCTGGACCATGCTACCCGGAGGCGTAGTAGGCTCGTGGCGATGACCGCGAACCTCTCCGACTACGAGCAGGTGTCGGTGTACGGGCTCGACGACGCCGGGCGCGAGGCGCTGCTCCGCGAGAACGCCGAGTGCACCTTCAACTGGAGCACGCGCGACGGCTGGCCCGTCGGCGTGATCATGTCGTACCTGTGGCAGGACGGGCGCTTCTGGCTCACCGCCGGCGCGCACCGCCACCGGATCGAGGCGGTACGGCGCGATCCGCGCGTCTCCATCGTGGTGACGAGCAGCGGCACGCGGCTCGGAACCGGGAAGAGCGTCACCGCGAAGGGACGCTGCGTGCTGCATGAGGACGCCGGGACGCGCGCCTGGTTCTACCCCGAGTTCGCGCGCAAGCTCTACCCCGACGCGGAGCGCGCGGCGAAGTTCGAGGGCCGGCTCGATTCCCCGCTGCGCGTGATCCTCGAGGTGATTCCCGAGAAGTGGATCACCTACGACGGCGTGAAGATGTTCCAGGACGAGGCCGGCCGTCTCCCGCCCGAGAAGCTCACGCCGCCCAAGAGCTCGGATGCGGTCAGGCTGCAGCGCGAGCTCGAGCGCCGCGGCCTCGGCGCGGGGCGCTAGCTCGTCGTTCACGGCGGACAGATCCTGACCCCGAAGACCATCCCGCAAGCCAGATGCTGGATCGAGCCCGTCCCTACGGTCGCGTGGCCATCCTCGAGCGACGTGGTGCCACCACCGCCTCCCCGCTCGTCACGAACAAGCCGTAGTTGCCGTTCGAGGCGCTGATCGAGTCGAGCACCATCACCCGCGCAGTGGAGGACAAGACGTGGATGCCTCGGGGGGGTCCGTGATCCCCCCGGTCACGACGAGGTCGCTGGTCAGCTGGTAGTTCCCGGGGCTCAGGATGTAGAGGGGGAACCCCGGGGCGTCACCGGGCCCCCCGGCAAGGGCGATCGCCTGGTTGAGCTCGGTCACGCCGCTGCCGCCGATCGCAGGCGCAGCGAGCAGCACGAGCGACGCGGCGACGCAGACGGCGAGCGCGCCTCGGGTAGTGGAGGCGGCTGGCAGGCAGCGGCTAGAGGGCGGGGTTCGCATCCTCGTTCTCCTTCTTGGGGGCGGCCCGGAGGCTCGCCCGACCAGCAGGCGTTCGTTTGGGGCGAACAATGTTCGTCGGGCCCGCAGCGGGGCGACCCCTCGGGATAGAATCGCCCGGCCGATGCCCCTCACGAGCGAGCAGCGCGACGCCTTCTCAAAGCGCGGGTTCTTCTCGCTCGGGAAGCCGTTCGCGGCTGCGGAGCTCGACGAGATCGGCGCCGAGTACGACCGCCTGCTCGAGCGCGCGCGCAAGATCGGCGAGCCGGGGTGCACGACGTTCGACTACAACGCGCTGCTCCAGCTCCAGAGCCCGCACCGCGACACGGGAGGCTTCTTCCAGGTGACCGGACGCCCCGTTCGACGATCGCCTGTGGGTCGCGCGTGACGGCCGGGTGCTGGACGAGCCGTGGAGCGAGCGACCGTTCGACGTAAAGGCGGTGCTCGACGCTGACCGACGCCGCAAGGAGAAGAGCCGTGAGTGATTCGACCGCGCGAGCCGAGCTTTCCAGGGACGAGGTGAACGCCTTCTCGTTCAACGTGTGGGGCTACAAGCAGGGCGAGGTGGTGTCGCTGATGATCCACCTCGGCGATCGGCTCGGCCTGTACAAAGCGCTCGACGGCGCGGGCCCCGTGACCGCCGCGGAGCTCGCCGCCAAGACCGGCCTGCACGAGCGCTGGCTGCTCGAGTGGCTGCGCGGGCAGGGCGCGGCGAAGCTGCTGCGCTACCACGCGCCCGATCGCTTCGAGCTCTCGCCCGTCGGCGCGGCGGTGCTCGCCGACGAGACCGGCAGCCTCGCGTTCGCGGCTGGAGCGTTTAGCGAGCCCACGTCACCCGACGTGGCAGGGAAGCTCGCGGAGGCCTTCAAGACGGGCCTCGGTCTCTCGTACCAGCAGCTCGGTCCGAACGCCGCGCACCGCACCGAGCGCATGCTCGGGCCGTGGGTGCGGCTGGCGCTGGTGCCGCGCATCCTGCCCGCGCTCGACGGCGTGCGGGCGAAGCTCGAAGCCGGCGCGATCGCCGCCGACGTAGGCTGCGGCGCGGGCGTGGCGCTGCTCGAGATGGCGAAGGCCTTCCCTCATTCGCACTTCCACGGCTACGACCCGTCGGGCCACGCGATCGAGCGAGCGCGCAAGAAGGTCGGCGAGGCCGGCCTGCGCAACGTCGAGCTCCACGTCGCCGGCGGCGAGTCGCTGCCGCGCGATCCGAACTTCGACCTCGTGATCACCTTCGACTGCCTCCACGACATGACGCGGCCGGGCGAGGTGATCCGAGCCATCCGCCGCAGCGTCAAGCCCGACGGCACCTGGCTGATCAAGGACATCCGCAGCCGCCCGCGCTACGAGGAGAACCTGCGCAACCCGATGCTCGCGATGTTCTACGGCTTCTCCGTCTCGGCCTGCATGTCGTCGGCGCTCTCCGAGCCCGGCGGCGCGGGGCTCGGTACGCTCGGCTTCAACCCCGAGGTGGCGCAGCGCATGACGTCCGAAGCCGGCTTCACGCGCTTCGTCGCCCACGACTTCGACGACCCGGCGAACCTCTACTACGAAGTGCGCCCCTAACCCAGGAGACCTCACGTGAAGTTCATCGACTCGCTCGGACCCAACCCCCGCGTCGTGCGCATGTTCATGCTCGAGAAAGGGATCCAAATTCCTTCGGAGCAGGTGGACATCATGAAGGGCGACAACCGCGGCGACGCCCACAAGCAGAAGAACCCGGCCGGCCAGATGCCGTGTTTGCAGCTCGACGACGGCAGCTACCTGTCCGAGATCACGGCGATCTGCGAGTACCTCGAGGAGAAGAAGCCCGAGCCCGCGCTGGTCGGGCGCAACGCCGAGGAGCGCGCGAAGACGCGGATGTGGCTGCGCCGTCTCGACCTGAACGTGTGCGAGCCGCTGGCGAACGGTTTCCGCTTCGCCGAGGGGCTCGCGATGTTCAAGGACCGCCTGCACGTGATCCCCGAGGCGGCGGCGGGGCTGAAGGAGACGGCGCGCAAGAACCTGCGCTGGCTCGACGGACTCCTCACCGGGCAGTGGTTCGCGGGCGACCGCTTCACGCTGGCCGACATCCACCTGTACTGCTTCCTCGATTTCGCGGCGGGCGTGGGCCAGAAGCTCGATCCCGCCAACAAGAACCTGGCCGCGTGGTTCGAACGCGCCAACGCGCGCCCGAGCGCCACCAACTCGCTGCACCCGATTGCCAAAGCGGGCGGTATGCGCGCCTGACTTGCCGTGTACGGCGCCCTGCGGGGCGAGGCGTAGAGCCTCTGCCGTGCGGGGGCTGTGGCTCCGCGCCGCAGCAGCGGGGGACGGATTGCTTCGGCGCCGCGGGCACGCCCCTTGCGAATCCGCGACGCGGTGGACTTTCAGCTTCCCGATCCCGAGCGGCTGCGCGCGCTCGTGGAGCGCTACGACCGCCGCGCGCCGCGCTACACCAGCTATCCGCCCGCGCCGGTGTGGCGCGACGATTTCGGCGAGCCCGAGTTCCGCGCGGCGCTGGCGCGCGTCCGCGGCGACCAGCTCTCGGTGTACGTGCACGTGCCGTACTGCGAGCGCCTGTGCACGTTCTGCGCCTGCAACCGCGTGATCACCCAGGATCATGCTGTGGCGGGCCCGTATCTGGATGCGCTGGGGCGCGAGGTCGAGGCGATCGCGCGGGCGCTGCCGCGGACGCTGCAGGGAGTACAGCTCGCGCTCGGCGGCGGGAGCCCGAGCTTCCTGCGGCCGCACGAGCTCGCGCGCCTGGTCGCGCTGGTGGACGACGCGTTCCCGCGCGCCGCCGGCGCCGAGCGTTCGATCGAGCTCGACCCCCGCGGCACCACGCGCGCCCAGCTCGAGGTGCTCGCGGAGCACGGCTTCGAGCGCGTGAGCCTCGGCGTGCAGGACCTCTCGCCCGAGGTCCAGCGCGCGATCCACCGCATCCAGTCGCGCGAGCAGACCGAGACGCTCGTGCGCGCGGCGCGTGACCTTGGCGTGCGCAGCGTGAACTTCGACCTGATCTACGGCCTGCCCTACCAAACAGTCGCGTCGTTCGACCGCACGCTCGACGCCGTGATCGACCTGCGCCCCGACCGGATCGCGCTCTACGCGTACGCGCACGTCACCTGGGTGGCGAAGCAGCAGCGCGGCTTCGACACCAAGGACCTGCCTTCGCCGGAGGAGCGGCTCGCGATCTTCCGCCACGCAGTCTTGCGCCTGACCCGAGCGGGCTATCGCTTCCTGGGCCTCGATCACTTCGCGCTGCCGGGCGACGAGCTCGCGCTGGCGGCGGACCGCGGCGACCTGCGCCGCAACTTCATGGGCTACACCACGCGCGCCGGCGTGGACCTGATCGGCCTCGGCCCGAGCGGGATCTCGGAGCTCTCCGACGCCTACGCACAGTCCGTGCGCGGACCCACCGAGTGGCAGGAGCGCCTCACCGCGGCGAGCCTGCCCACGCTGCGCGGCTGGCGCATGTCCGACGACGACCTGCGCCGCAAAGCGCTGATCCAGAGCCTGCTGTGCCAGGGCGCGATCGCCGCCGAGGCGGCCGCGCTGCCCGACTTCGTCGCTCGCCTGTCGCCCTTCGAGGCGGACGGCCTCGTCGAGCGCACGCCGCAGGGCTGGACGGTGACCGCGCTCGGCCGCTTGTTCCTGCGCCCCATCGCCACCGCGCTCGACGCCTACTTCACCCCCGACGCCCCCTCCGCCGCCCCCGTCTACTCGCGCGCGGTGTAGGATCGCGTGATCCGCTCGAGCCGTGCAAACTCGTACGCATGCGGACTACGCTGACCCTCGACGACGACCTGCTCGAGCGCGCGCGGAAGCTGAGTGGGATCCGGGCGAAGAAGGCGTTGATCGAGGCGGGCCTCGAGGCTCTGATCTCGCTCGAGAGCTCGCGGCGACTGGCACGGCTGGGCGGCTCGGAGCGGTCGTTCCGGCGCGTCTATCGGCGGCGTCGGCGCAGCGCGCCATGACGCTGAACCGCGCAGCTACAATGCCCGTCGTGCGCGCTCGCGGCAGGCGGAAGGTGACGGGCCGGGCTCGTATCAGGCGAGCCGGGTCCCCGCCGGAACGAGACTGGGCCCAGCATTCTCCCGCGGAGCGGATCGCGGCGGTCTGGACGCTGACCGAAGCGTGTCTTGCGTGGGGCCGAAGGGGGTCCCGTGAACCGAGACTTCAGAGATCTGTTAGCCGCGTTCAACGCCGAGGGCGTTGATTTCATCGTGGTCGGCGCGCATGCGCTCGCCGCTCATGGCCATGTTCGCGCGACGAAGGACCTCGGCGTCTGGGTCCGACCGTCCCTGCGAAACGCTGGCCGCGTGCTTCGCGCCCTCGGCGTCTTCGGCGCACGGTTGCGAGACGTCACCGAAGCAGACCTCGCCCTTCCCGGTTTGATCTTCCAGATCGGCGTCGCGCCTCTCCGCATCGACGTGATCACGTCGATCGACGGGGTCGCCTTCGCATCTGCGTGGCGCTCGCGGCTCAGGCGCGGGCACGGTCCAAGCGGGGCGGGTAGTCGGGGGGAGTGGCGGGTCGTGTAGGCTGGGCCGAGATGAACCTGCCGCTCTCCGACGTGCGCGTCGTCGATCTCACGCAGTTCGAGGCGGGGCCCACCGCGACGCAGGCGCTGGCGTGGCTCGGCGCGGACGTGATCAAGATCGAGCCGCCGCGCGGGGAGCCGGGGCGACATCTCGCCGGGGCGACACGCGAGCGTGTCAGCGCGTTCTTCCTGTTCTTCAATCAGAGCAAGCGCAGCGTGGTGCTCGACCTGCGCGAGCCGGCCGGGCTCGAGGCGCTGCTCGCGCTGCTGGCGACGGCCGACGTGCTGGCGGAGAACTTCGCGCCCGGCACGCTCGAGCGGCTCGGGCTCGGCGCGGACGCGCTCACGCGGCGCTTCCCGCGGCTTGTGATCGCGTCGGTGCGCGGCTATCGCGCGGGCGGCCCGTGGTCCGAGTGGAAGTCGCTCGACATGGTCGCGCAGGCGACCGGCGGGGCGATCTCGATCACGGGCGAGAGCGGACGAGCGCCGGTGCGCATGGGTCCCACGAACGCCGATCACTCCGCGGGGATGCACCTGGCGCTCGGCATCGTCGCCGCGCTCCACCGGCGCGCGCGCACCGGGCGCGGCGGGCGGGTCGAGGTGTCGCTGCAGGATGTGGTCGTGAGCTCGATGCGCACCGCCTTCACGCAGCACTACGTGTCGGGTGCGCCCGCGCAGCGCCGCGGCGCCGACTACCCGGACAGCTCGCCGAGCGGCCTGTTCCCCTGCGCTCCCGGCGGTCCGAACGACTGGGTCTACCTCCTGCTCTCCAACACCGAGCAGTGGCAGGCGCTGGTCGCCGCGATCGAGCGGCCCGACCTGCTCGAGGACGCGCGCTTTGCGCGCCAGTCGCTGCGCAACGCCAACGACCCGGCGCTGCGCGAGAGCATCTCGAGCTGGACGCGTCGCCACGCCAAGCTGGACGTAATGACGCGGCTCTCGTCGGCGGGCGTTCCCTGCGGAGCGGTGCTCGACACCGGTGAGCTGCTCGCCAACGAGCACCTGCGCAAGACCGGCATGATCGTGCCGCAGCGTCACCCCGACTGGGGCGACGTCTGGCTCCCCGGCTGCCCGATCCGGCTCGACGACTTCGAACCTCGTATCGAGCCCGCGCCCGCGCTGGGCGCGCATACGGACGAAGTGCTCAGCGCGCTCGCCCCGAAGAAGGAGACCCGAGAGTGACCGAGCGAGAGACTCTGGAGCTGGCCGACCGCTTCTTCGCCGCGATCCCGAAGGGCGACGCCGCGGCGCTGCGCCAGCTCTACGCCCCCGACGCTGTGATCTGGCACAACTTCGACCAGAAGGCGCAGAGCGTCGACGAGAACCTGCGCGTGCTCGAGTGGATCGCCGCGAACGTGCGCAACCTGCGCTACGAGGAGATCTCGCGCATCGTCACCCCGCAAGGCTGGGTCCAGCAGCACGTGCTGCGCGGCACGGCGCCGAACGGCAAGCCGCTCGAGGTCCCCGCCTGCATCGTCTTCAGCGTGCGCGCCGGCCGCGTCACGCGTGTCGAGGAGTACCTGGACACCGCCCAGATCGCCCCGCTGCGGGCGTAGCCAGCTACGCGAGCCAAGTTGGGACCGGCAAGCCCTTCGCGCGCAGGAACGCAGGGTTCCAGAGCTTGGACTGATAGCGCGCGCCGGAGTCCGCGAGGATCGTCACGATCGTCTTGCCCGGTCCGAGATCACGCGCCAGGCGGATCGCGCCCGCGACGTTGATCCCGGAAGAGCCGCCGAGACACAGCCCCTCCTCGGAGAGCAGCTCGAACAGCACCGGCAACGCCTCTTCGTCGGGCACCTGGTAGGCCAGGTCCACCGAGAGCCCCGCGAGGTTGCCGGTGATGCGCCCCTGACCGATGCCCTCCGTGATCGAGCTGCCCTCGCTGCGCAGCTCGCCGTGCTTGAACCAGTGGTACATCGAGGCGCCGAGCGGGTCGGCCGCAGCGATCGCGACGTCGCGCCGCTGCTCCCGCAGGAACGCGGCGGTCCCCGCCAGCGTGCCACCGGTGCCGATCGCGCACACGAAGCCGTCCACGCGCCCGTCGGTCTGCCGCCAGATCTCGGGTCCCGTGCCGCGGTAGTGCGCCTCGCGGTTGGCGAGGTTGTCCCACTGGTTCGCGTACACCACGCCGTGTGGCTCGCTCGCGGCGAGCTCCTGTGCTGTGCGCTCGGCGACCCTCACGTAGTTGCCGGGGTCCTTGAACGGGAGCGCCGGAACTTCGCGCAGGGTGGCACCGCACAGGCGCAGCGCGTCCTTCTTCTCCTGGCTCTGCGTCTCCGGGATCACGATCAGTGTGCGGTAGCCGAGCGCGTTTCCGACGAGCGCGAGACCGATGCCGGTGTTGCCGGCGGTGCCCTCGACGATCAGGCCGCCC
>CAYVQJ010000016.1:0-8514 GCA_964454165.1 uncultured Myxococcales bacterium
GCCGAGGTCGCGCGGAACTGGGGCGACTGGGGCTACTGGCCCTTCTGGCTCGTCGACTACATCGCGGTCGCGCTCCTGCTCTACGGGGGGATCCGCACGCTGCGGGTTGGCGTCGCCCAGGGCCTGCCCGCGCTCGCCGGCGGCTGGGGCTTCGCGTGCGCGATGTTCTACGGCAGCTTCTTCTCGCACTTGCAGCGCATCGACCAGCCCGACCACGGCCCATTCGAGCAGCTCCCGCTCACGATCACGATCGGGATGCTGTTCGCGATCACCATCGCCGGCCTCGCGCTCTCGCTCGCCGCGGGACGCTCGCGCTGAGGCGAGGCCGCGTCGCCGGTCGCGATCCGCTGCTACGAGCCCACCCTCGAGATGCGGCGGTAGACTGCGTTCGAGGGGTGGGGATGGGAGATCCCGATGCGCGCCCTCGCTGTCTTCACCGCCGCCGGCCTCGCTGTCCTCGCGGGTCCGATCGTCGCGACCGCTGAGCCGAAGCCCAAACCGCCAAGGCAGGTCCAGATCGTGAACGACCCGCTCGCGGTGATCACCGCTCCGCCGCCCCGGTTCCAGCTCGTCGGGTTCACGAACGCGACGTTCGCGGGCGATGCGGGCGTGCTCGGGATGAGCCGTGGCTGCGCAGTCGAGCTCCCGGGCAGCCGCATGTGCGACAGCCTGGAAGTGCTCGAGACGAGCGCCGTGCCCGACCTCACCGGGCGACCACGGGCGTGGGTGCGGCCTTCACCCGTACCGGGCGGCACTCCGGGACGCGTAGTTGATGCCTCGGGAGCTCAGGAGGAGCCGAACAACCTCACCTGCATCGCATGGTCGTTCGCCACGTCTGGAAACAGCGGGCTAACGGTGAGCACCGATGGGAGCTTCTTCGCCGAGGCCAGCGCCGAGAGGGGGCGCTGCGACGTTCCTCGCCCTGTCGCCTGCTGTGCGCTGATCCCGTAGCCGCGCTTCTGTGCCCATGCGGAGAACCGTGCGGAGAACGCTCTTTCGCTGCGTGTCAGAGCGAGTCGCGCCCGCGTGCAACCCTGCGAGGATGCGCGGCCGGTAACGTCGGAGATCATCGGCCGATGCCGATCTTCTCCCTCACGCCCTCGAACTGCGTGATGCGCACGTCTTGGTCCGGGAAGTGAGCGACCAGCTCGAGCTCGCCGCCGAGCGCCTTCACGTACTCGGCGAGCTTGCTGAGCAGCACGTCTTCGCGGCTCTCGAGCTGCGAGATCGCCGCCTGCGTGACCCGCATAACGTCAGCGAGATCCCGCTGCGTGAGCCCGGCCACGCCCGTGCGCAGCTCCTGCAGGTTCATCTCGACGATCGCCTCGCTCTTGCGGCGCGCGATCCGCTCCTCCGCCTCGCGGCCGAGGTTCCGACGGATGTCCTTCCACGCCTTCGCCTTCATCGCTTCCGCTCCTCGCTCGCCAGATCGGCGAGGTACTCCTGGTAGATCCGGTCTGCCTGCGGGACCATGCGCTCGTAGAACCGGCCGTCGCCGGTCTTGTCGCCGCCGATCAGCAACACGGCAGAGCGACGCGGGTCGAAGCAGTAGAAGACCCGCAGGGGCCGGCCCTGGTGCTGGATCCGCAGCTCGCGCATGTGCCCGTACCTCGACCCCTTGATCTCGCTCGAGTAGGGCGCTCCGAGCCGCACCCCGCGGCCCTCGAGCAGATCGACGATCACGTTGACGCTCTCGGCCTCCTCGTCGTCGAGGGCCGCGTACCAGCGCTCGAACTCGGCGGCTGCAACCACCTCGACCACGTCCGCAGGATAAGGCGCGGATTATATCACGTCAAGATTATCGAGTTGCCGGGGTCGAACTTGAGCCCCCAGAGCGGCAGCAGCGGACGCGCAGCTTCCTCCAGCCGGGACGGATCCGCCGCTGATGCGAACCGAGCGGCCGCGGAACGCTGACCGGCGCGCAGGGCCGGGATCAGCCGCCGAAGAGGAGGGTGGCGAAGAAGTCGAGGTAGTCCTGGCTGGCGTTCTCGATCTGGACGCCGAAGCCGGGGGCGGGTGCGCGCGCGGGCATCTGGGCGCTGGTCCAGCGTACGCTGCCGCCGACCTCGATCTTGCGGCCGTCGCGCAGCTCCATCACGATCCGCACGCGCTCGAGCGACGCCGGCAGCAGGTGGCTGGCGACGAACATCCCTTCCTTGTGCATGTTGCGGACGCGTCCGTTGCCGCGGAGCGTGGCGGTTTCGAAGCGCACGTTGACGCGCTTGGTGTAGCGCTTGAGTCTGCGCCGCTCTGAGCCACTCCCCGCCACGCTCGCCTCATCGGCGCGCAGCGCCGGGGGCTTGAAATCGGGCGTCAGCGCGCGCGGCCGGTGTCTTCGATGTAGAAGCCGCTCCACGCGAAGCCGTCCGGGCCGCGCAGCTCGAACTCGAACTGCCGCGGCCGGCGCGTCGCCCCCGCGGTCGCGGCGACGAGGGGCGCGAGCAGTCGGTGGCCGTCCGACGCGGGCGGGATCGGGCGGATCGAGAACTCGGCATCGCCCGGCCGGAAGGTGACGGTGCGCGGCGTTTCGCCGTCGGCGAAGGGACGGATCTCCAGGCGCCCCTCGACCACGATGTAATCGAGCGCGCCCCGCTTGAGCTCGAGCCGCAGGTCATGCATCCCGAGGTCCGTGCGCTTGAGACCCTGGTAGCCGAGCGTCAAGCTCCCGCGCCGGTCCGGGAAGCCTGGCGTGACCACGTTGTAGCAACGGATCGCCCCGGGAGCATCGACGCCGAAGAACGTCGCACGCACGGACTGGCGCCGGCTCGGCGAAGCTGCACGCCGGATCACGATCGCCTCCTCGCGCTGCACGATCGAGCCGTCCGCGAGAGTGCAGGTGACGGGCGTGCGGTAGCGGCCGAGCAGGTAGCCGAGCGCCAGCTCCGCCTCGTCGGCCTTGATCGGGGGATCCTGCTGCCCGCGCGCCGCCGGCGCCGCCAGCGCGATCGCGAGCAGCAGGGCGAAGGCTCGCGCCCAAGGCTGCATCGCGGAAGTCTAGCCGGATGCCGCCGGTAACCCGAACCGCAGCGGGCGCGTAAGGCATCTTCGATGCAGATGACTGCGCCGAGCTTCAGTGGCCACCTCGCTGCGCACGGCCTGCGGGCGCTGCGCCGCGGACCGGTGACGACGCTTCAGGTGAACGTGGGCAAGCGCTGCAACCAGGCCTGCCACCACTGCCACGTCGAGGCGGGCCCGAAGCGCACCGAGCGCATGGGGCGCCCGGTCGCGGAGCGCGTGCTCGAGCTGCTCGCCGCCAGCCCGCAGGTCGCGACGCTCGACGTGACCGGCGGCGCGCCGGAGCTCAACGAACACTTCAGGTTCCTCGTCGCCGGCGCGCGCGCTCTCGGCCGGCGCGTGATCGATCGCTGCAACCTGACCGTGCTCTTCGAAGCCGGGCAGCAGGACACTCCCGAGTTCCTGGCCGCGCACGGCGTGGACGTGATCGCATCCCTGCCGTGTTACTCGAAGGAGAACGTGGAGAAGCAGCGCGGCCGCGGTGTCTTCGAGGCCAGCATTCGGGCGCTGCGGCGGCTGAACGCGCTCGGCTACGGGTTGCCCGACTCGCCCCTCGAGCTCGATCTGGTCTACAACCCGCTCGGTCCGTTCCTTCCGCCCGCACAAGACGAGCTCGAGGCGCGTTACAAGCACGAGCTCGAAACCGTGTTCGGGATCCGCTTCCACCGGCTCTTCGCACTCGCGAACCAGCCGATCAAGCGGTTCGCCGACCAGCTCGCGCGCGACGGTCGCACCGAGACCTACATGGCGTTGCTCGTCAATCACTTCAACGCCGACGCGGTGCCCGCGGTGATGTGCCGCTCGCTGGTGTCGGTGGGCTACGACGGCGCGCTCTACGACTGCGACTTCAACCAGATGCTCGAGCTCCCGTTCGTCGGCGGCGCGCGCAGCGTGTGGGACGTGGAGCGCCTCGACGAGCTCGAGGGCGCACCGATCGCCACCGCCAGCCACTGCTTCGCCTGCACAGCCGGGGCGGGATCGAGCTGCGCAGGCGCACTCGCCGAGGCCGCACGCTAGGCTCGGCCGCGCTCGCCGAGGAGACGCCGTGACCCGAGCCCACGCGATCCCGCCGCTGCGACCGGACGACGTCCACAACCGCGCGCTGCTCGAGCACGTGCATCCGCCCGGCTGGGTGAATCCGACGCCCGCGGCTCGCTATCACCTGGTCGTGCTCGGCGGGGGAACCGCGGGGCTGATCACGGCGGCGGTGGCCGCGGGCGTGGGCGCGCGCGTGGCGCTGGTCGAGTCGCAGCGCATGGGCGGCGATTGCCTGAACGTGGGCTGCGTGCCTTCGAAGGCGTTGATCCGTGCCTCGCGCGTAGCCGCCGAGCTACGCGACGCCGCGGCGCTCGGCTGGCGCGTCGGCGGCGCCAGCCCCGACTTCGGCCGCGCCATGGAGCGCATGCGGCGCGTGCGGACCGAGATCGCGCGCGACGACTCGGCGGCGCGCTACGCGCGCGAGCTCGGCGTGGACGTGTTCTTCGGGCACGGCCGCTTCGCGGGCGCAGGCATGGTCGAGGTCGGCGACGCGAAGCTCCGCTTCCGGCGCGCCGTGATCGCGACGGGCGCACGCGCCACGCAGCCGCCGATCCCGGGCCTGGCCGAGGCCGGCTGCCTGACCAACGAGACGGTATTCGACCTCGAGGCCCTGCCACGCCGGATCGCGGTGATCGGCGCGGGCCCGATCGGCTGCGAGCTGGCGCAGGCGCTGGCGCGCTTCGGCGCACAGGTGGTGCTGCTCGAGGTGATGCCGCGCATCCTGATCCGCGAGGACCCCGACGCCGCGGCCTGCGTGCAGCGCGCGCTCGAAGGCGACGGCGTGCGGATCGTGCTCGGCGCGAAGATCGGCAAGATCTCGAAGGGCGCGGGCGGCAAGCGGCTGGAGGTCGCGCACGCGGGCGCGCACGAGCAGCTCGAGGTCGACGAGATCCTGATCGGGGCGGGTCGCGCGCCCAACGTCGAGGGTCTCGGGCTCGAGGGCGTGGGCGTGCAGTTCGACGCGAAGCAGGGCGTGGGCGTGGACGCTCGCCTGCGCACGAGCAACGCGAGCATCTACGCCGCAGGGGACGTCTGCATGGCGCACAAATTCACCCACGCAGCGGATGCAGCGGCGAAGCTCGTGGTGCGCAACGCGCTGTTCCCCTTCGGCCGCGGGCGCGTGTCCGATCTGGTGATGCCCTGGTGCACGTACACCGACCCGGAGATCGCGCATGTCGGGCTCTACGAGTCCGAGGCGCGCGAGCGCGGCATCGACGTGCAGACTTTCACAGTGCCGCTCGAGCGCGTGAACCGCGCCGTGCTCGACGGAGAGACCGAGGGCTTCGCGCGCGTGCACGTGCGGCGCGGCAGCGATCGGATCCTGGGCGGAACGATCGTGGCGCGCCACGCCGGCGAGATGCTCTCGGAGCTCACGCTGGCGATGGTGGCGCGTGTCGGACTCGGCAAGCTGGCGTCGGTGATCCACCCGTATCCGACACAGGCCGAGGCGATCAAGGCGGTGGCGAACGCGTTCCTGCGCACGCGCCTCACGCCGCTGGCCAGACGCGTGCTCGGACTCTGGCTGCGCGCCACAGGATAGGCCAGACTCGACTCGATGCAGATCGGCGTGCTCACGGGCGGCGGTGACTGCCCGGGGCTGAACGCGGTGATCCGCGCCGTCGTACGCTGCGCAGAGCGCCGCGGCGATCGCGTGCTCGGGATCCTGGAGGGGTGGCGCGGGCTGGTGTCGGGCGCCACGCGCGAGCTCAGCCGCGAGGACGTGCGCGGCATCCTGCCGCGCGGCGGCACGATCCTTCGCACCTCGCGCACGAATCCCTTCAAGGCCGCGGCCCAGCTCGATCGCCTGAAAGAGAATTGGCGGCGCTTCGGCCTCGACGCGCTGGTGGCGATCGGCGGCGAGGACACACTCGGTGTCGCCGCGCGGCTCTGGCGCGAGGAGCGGCTCCCGATCGTCGGCGTGCCCAAGACGATCGACAACGATCTGTCGGCGACGGACTACACCTTCGGCTTCGACACCGCCGTGCAGACCGCGACCGAGGCGATCGATCGCCTGCACACCACGGCGGAGAGCCACAACCGCGTGATGGTCGTCGAGGTGATGGGCCGCCACGCCGGCTGGATCGCGCTCTACTCGGGGCTGGCGGGCGGCGCCGACGTGATCGCGCTGCCGGAGCGCCCGACCAGCGTGGACCAGATCGCCAGCCACGTGCGCGCACGCGCCGAGCTCGGCCGCAGCTTCAGCATCCTGGTGGTCTCGGAGGGCGCTCGCATCGAGGGCCTGGCTACGTCGCGCACCTCGAAGACCGACGAGTTCGGCCACGAGCTGCTCGGCGGGATCGGCGAGCAGCTCGCGCGGCGCGTCGAGGAGGTGACCGGGTTCGAGACGCGCGTGACGGTGCTCGGACACGTCCAGCGCGGCGGCACACCGACGGCGTGGGACCGCGTGCTCGCCACGCGCTTCGGCGTGTTCGCGAGCGAGCTCGTGGCGCGCGGCGAGTTCGGCAAGATGGCCGCGCTGGCCGGGAACCGGATCGTGGCCGTCGATCTCGAAGCGGCAGTGACCGCGCCCAAGACCGTCTCGCCGGAGCTGTATGCGCTGGCGGAGCTGTTCTTTGGCTAGGCAAGCGCGCGAAGCGCGCGCGCAGCGAGCGCGTCCGCGCGAGCGAAGGCCGCTCGGCGACAGCCGTCGCGGCACGGACGGGCAAGCGCGCGAAGCGCGCGCGCAGCGAGCGCGTCTGCGCGTGAGCGGAGGCCGCTCGGCGCTAGCCGTCGCGGCACGGACGGGTCTGGGGTTCGCGCTCGCGCTGGTCGGCGCAGCGTGTGAGAGCGCGCCGGTCGTGCCGCCGTACGGCTTCGCCCAGGCGCGCGAGCAGCGCTTCTCGCTCGAGGCGGTCGACGAGACCACGATCGACGGCACGCCGGTGAAGGTGCGGCGCGTTTCCGAGTTCCGGCTCGAGCTGGATCCGGTGCCGAGCGAGTTTGGCCACGAGATCGCGCTGCACCTCGAGCGCTACTGGCTCAGCGTCGAAGGTCCGCCCGAGGTCGCGAGCGAGTTCGCGCTCAGCGAGAAGGGCCTCTACGCGCGTTCGCCGCGCGATCCCGAGCAGCGGCTCGGGCCCACGGACCCCGGCCCCAGCGGAGCGACACTTCGGACGCTGCTCGCGCGCCCGATCGCGAGCTTCATCGCGCGCTCGAACGGCGAGGTGGTCGGTACGCCCTGGCACGCACGGGATGCCTTGATCTACGACGTGCCGGTGCTCGACTGGCTGCTGCTGTGCCTGCCAGTCGTCGAGTCGTCCGCGAGCTGGAGCGGCACGCGGGCGCTGCCCGCGCTCGGGCAGTACCAGTTCGGCTTCGACTTCCCGCTGCGCTACGAGCGCGTCGAGGCGCCCCTGGCGGACGGCGTGCGCGTGCGCGCGAGCGGCGTCCTGTCGCGCCACGACGTGCACGTCGCCAACGGGCTCGCCGGCGACGTCGAGCTCGATCACACCGGCGAGACGGACTTCGACGCGAACGGCCGTCTGCGCGAGGCGCGCGGCGAGCTGCGCCTGCGGTTCTCGTCGCCGGCCGGCACCAGGGTCGACTCGCGCCACCGCGTCTCGATCCACTGCACCGACTGCGACGGCCCCGTCAATCCAGCGCCCGCGCGCTCCGATACGCACTCCGGATGAACCCGCGCCACGGCAAAGACACCTGGACGGTGTTCCGCATCATGGCGGAGTTCGTCGAGGGCTTCGAGACGCTCTCTCAGGTCTGGCCGGCAGTGTCGATGTTCGGCGGCGCGCGCGTGAAGCCCGGCAGCCCGGTCTACCAGAGCGCCTACGAGATCGGGCGGCTGGTCGCGCAGAGCGGCTTCGCGGTGATCACGGGCGGTGGGCCGGGCGCGATGGAGGCAGCCAACCGCGGCGCGCGCGACGGCGGCGGGCGCTCGATCGGTCTCAACATCAAGCTGCCCTTCGAGCAGAAGCCGAACGAGCACGCCGACACCGTGATCCACTTCGACTACTTCTTCGCGCGCAAGGTGATGTTCGTGAAGTACGCCTGCGCGTTCATCGGGCTGCCCGGAGGCTACGGCACGCTCGACGAGATGTTCGAGTGTTTGACGCTCAAGCAGACCGGCAAGATCAAGAACTTCCCGGTGATCCTGTTCGGCACCGACTTCTGGGCGGGGCTCGTCGAGTGGCTGGAGAAGCAGGTCAAGTCGCGCGGCTTGATCGGCCGCAAGGACCTCGGGATGTTCAGCGTGACCGACTCGCCCGAGGAGGTCTGCCGCATCATCGTCGAGAGCTGGCAGCGCCGCGAGCGCGAGCGCGCCCGCCTGCAGGGACGCGAGACCGCCACCGACGCCCGCGAGCTCGACCCCTCGCTCGACTAGCGGGGACGCCTGAGCCGCGATGGCTGTCGCCAAGCGGCCTCCGCTCGGCTGCGCCTCGCTGCGCGCGCTTCGCGCGAGTCTGAGCCGCGATGGCTGTCGCCAAGCGGCCTCCGCTCGACTGCGCC